>NZ_JBFTRA010000007.1:0-377956 GCF_056399285.1 Mesorhizobium sp. 01N446
TCTCCTTGACCGTGTAGGTGAACTGATCCGTCGCCGTGGCGCCCTGGGCGAGCGCGTTGSTGTCGGTGTCGGCATTGTTGAGCGTGTAGGTGTAGCTGCCGTTCGACCCGATGATGACCGAGCCGTAGGTTCCAACCACTGCCAAGCCGACATTGCCGGCCACGCCGTTGACGGCCGAAACCGTCTTGSYGTCGCCGGTGTCGACGTCGGTGTCGTTGGTGAGCACGTTGCCGGTGGCCGAGGGATCGCCGGCGAAGGCGATGTTGCCGGGGTTGACGCCGGACTCGGTGACCGCGTCACCAGCATTAGTGTCGGCGACCGCAATCGGAGCGTCGTTGGTGCCGGTGATGGTGATCGTCAGCTGCGCAGTGTCCGTAAGTCCGTGCGGGTCGCGAACGGTGTATGTAAACACCTCAGTGACTGTGACCCCGTTCGCGAGCGCATTGGTGTCCACATCGCTGTTGTTGAGGTTATAGGTATAGGTGCCATTGGCATTCAAGGTCAGTGAGCCATAGGTGCCCACCAACGCAGATCCGACCGTGCCAACACTTCCTGATCCGGATTCCGTACCTGTCCGCACCGCCGACACGACCAGCGACGCCTGGCCGTCGTCGGAATCCGTGTCGTTGGCCAGCACATTGCCTGCCGCCGTGGAGACGCCCGAAAACGGTATATTCCCAGGGCCAACGCCAGCCTCTCGGACTCCAGTGGCATCGTCGACACCGACCGGGGCGGTTGGGTCGACTCCGTAGCGCACCTGCTCAATCGCTGAGACCTTGAGGTTGATCGTGGTGAATGTGAATTCTGCTTGACCTGCCTGGCCAGTATTCGCGTTCGAATTTGCTGCGATGAAGGTGCGAAACTGGGTAATTTCAGCGTTAAACGCCGTCATGAATGACGAGTCGGCCAGTTGAGCATTGCTCAGGTAGATAACGAGCGTATCAATTTCGGCGGTGCCTTTCGCAGCATTGCCGTTACCGCCGTCGTAGACGTCGTAACCGGAAAAGGCTGTTTGTCCGGCGATTGTACCTGTGCCGTAAATCTGGGTTCCAATCTTGTACTGGTTTTCCCACGCTCGATAGATAAGCGTGTCCGCTCCCGATCCGCCCAGAACCGTATCGAATCCGCTGCCACCATCGAGCGTATCGGCGCCTGAACCGCCGTTCAGGCGATCGTCTCCAGCCCCCCCTGACAGCACGTCGTCGCCGCTGCCGCCGACCAGATTGTCGTTGGTGCTTGTGCCAATGGTGGTTGCCATGCCCCGCCCCTATCGCCCTTGTTGTTGTTGTTGTCAGTCATGGGAATTGCCGGCGCCGTCGCGCCGCTTACCAGATTGTCGCTCAAAAATTGCAAACCTATGCGGGCAAGTTCGCCTTCGCCAACAAACGGCTTGATCCTGGGCTAGAGCACCAGGATCAGATGAGTTCGCATTCGGACCAATGACATTTGTACAGACGCCAAGCGCCCACGATCGCGAGTCCGCCGGATACCGGATGTCGATTGGATCTTCGCAATTGGCAGACGCGGAGTTCCTATCGGTTGAGGGGGAAAACTCATTGTCGATGGAGCAAAGTGCGATTGCGGCTAAATCGTTGCTCAACACATCGAGAGCAATAACGGTCAGTGGCGTAGAAATGAGGATGGCCGCATTTTCGGCAAAACTGCATACATCGCCTCCGGTCGGCGTTGTATTTGGAAATGATGTCTTAGTTCCGTTGGCGTCCGTGCTTTGACAAGAAGCCATTTAACCCCACCCCTCTACTCGTACACGAGACAGATGCCCTCCACATCTGTTCACACTGCCGCATCGACAGATTAGTCACTCTCCACCTGAAACAGTACGATCAACATGCGAATTTTGGCGTACCCAGTCGCAGCAAGGCCACAGTGCCGCGATCAGCCAGACATCAACATGGCCGTCCGAGAGTAAGTCTTGACCACAACATGTAGCGGCGACGAATCTGGTAGCCGCGCTGCGTTCCCTTTAGTCCCCATGACGCCCTCTCTCGGCCTGCCGGCCAGGACCATTTTTTAGAAGGCGCTTATATATTAACATATTCTTAACGCCAATGAAGAGTAAGCGTCAATATCCAAATGGAAGAACGGTTAACGCTGGCGATGTAATTAGCGTTGCGGGCTGCGGGCCTGCGGCATGCGGCTGGCGACTAAACGAGGTCACAAGCACGCCGTCGTCGCCGTGGCGCGCAAGTTGGCGCCGATCATGCACCGCATCTATGGACCGGCTGCGCGGTGCAAGGGATTTCGAGACGAGGTGGCCTATTTCGGTCCTCGCCGATATATCCGGCCTCGCATGGGAGTCTATGCTGCGGGCCATTATGGAAATCCGCACATACCTGATCTTTTTATGTGGCAGGCCTCTGTCGGCCATGCGCGCATCCAGGTCTCAAGTGCGCCGGCGACGCCGCTGTGCCATCCGCTTCAAGTCACCTCGCAGACCGTGGCAGGAGGATCAACGACACTCAGAACATCTTATGCCTTACACGAGTTTGGTGGGCGGCTCGGATTCTCGTGCAAACGAACGACCGTGGCAGAGCACGCTCCACGCAATGCGTGCGAGTTTGTTGGCCAGTGCCGCAGCCAGGACGTTGTCATGGAGCCGCCTGGCTGCAGCGCTCAACCATCCTTCAAGGCCAAGCTTGGCCCAATTTCGGGGATTCGCCAGCATGGCGCGCCCTCCAACGATGAAGATCGTTTCGCATATTTTTTGCCACGCTTGCTCAGCCCATCGAGTGCCGTTCTGTCGCCAGTGGAGAGCTGTTTTGGCACCAAGCGGAGCCAGGCCCCAAAGTCGCGGCCCTTCGAGAAGGCTGCGCCATTGCCGATCGTGGCGACCATTGCGCTCGCGGCCAAAGGACCGATCTTCGGAACCCCATCACCCGTTGGCAGCTCTCGTCCTGGGGCGCGAGCGTCTGGATTTCGCGGGTCACTGCGTCGACCCGATCGTCCAGCCGGCGCCAGTCCTGCGCCAATTCCTCGACAAGACGGACCATGCGCGGCGAAAGCACGTCGGTGCGCTGAGCCATCACAGATGGCAGCATCTGGCGCACTCCTGCAGGCCCTTGCGGTATGATAACCCGCACTCGAGAAGGAAGCCGCGAAGTTGGTTGATGACTGGGCTGCCGTGGTCGACGAGCCTGCTGCGAACCCCGTGCAGGGCTTGAAGATCGAGCTGTTCGGCGCTCTTGATCGGCACAAAACGCATCGTGGGTCGCTGCACCGCCTCGGCAATGGCCTCGGCTTCGCGGGAGTCGTTCTTTTGCCTATTCCGGAAGGGCTTGACGAACTGTCCCGGCATCAGCCGAACGTCATGGCCCAAGACCGCCAGTCGGCGGCCAATGTGGTGTGGTCTGGCACAGGCTTCGACGCCCCCGAGGCACGGCTTGAGGTTGGCCATGTACCGATCCAGTCGTCCACGCGGCAGTTTCTCGCGCATGATCACTTTGCCACGCGCATTCATTCTGATCAGATGAAAGCTGTTCTTGCCAAGACCCATACCGATCGTGACGACACCGTCGTCAAACATAGCGATGTCAGTCATGGTGTGCTCCTTTCGCGATTGCGCTTCTGCAGCCTTGCCGTCGCGCCAACGGAGCGCGGCCGGTCCATACCATTATGTAGAGTGACGGCACGTCGGCGATCCGGCCGCGGGTGAGGGCGACGCCGCGCGGCGCGCCCATGTGAAGTACCGCAAGCTGCTGGGAGTGCATCGATGAGCGGTGCGGCGGCATTTGAAACGCATGGCGCCGGCACGCTGACGAACGCCATCTGAACAAGGAGATCCGCTCCGGCGGATGAGGACCGATGCAGACCAGGAACGACGGAACGCACGTTATCCCGCCTGCGGCCGCGCCGATCGACAGACGGCCGGACCGCGCTCGATTGCCTGTGACGCTACTCCGTCAGTCTGATGCAAAAGTGCGCCGCGACGGTTCGGGCGCTGCAAATAAGCAGCGAAACTAACCCGTCGCAGAGCGCGGAAGAGTGCACGGCGCATCGGAACCCGACGCCAGAACGCGGGATCGTAGCGCAGAGCATAGATTCGTATATTATCGCGCAAAGAGAAAGGAACGACGATGGGCAGAAAGTATCGACAAATACGACCGATTTAGACGGCAAGATAAAAGGCCGCACCTTGTGCTGCTTTCGGTTGATTGAGTTTATTAGGTTTTTTTGCGTCCTCCGCACATTATGAGTTTTTGCTGCAATGTGCGCTCCGACGCTAAACAATTGCGTTAGCTCAGCAATTGGCAATGTGACTCACAATTGGCGATTGCGATTGTCCGCGGATATTGTGGAAGTTGCGCACCACCGTCACGCTGGCTCGTGAAGTACAACGCCCGCTTTGCGCCACGCTCAAACGATGCGTCGTACGAGTCATCGATCAACTGCCCGATATGCTTGAGCGCCTCGTCGTCAGTCATCTTTGAGAAGCTGCGTTCGCATCTCTTGTAGAGAGCTTCGAGATCGGATTGGTCGGACATTTGACTGGTTGGCCTAGACCTCTGAGGAAGGAGGATTCGTCTCGGACGCTCTAAGAATGACGGCCCTCGCGACGCCAATCAAATGACAGGACCGACGGATCGCAATGGTGCCCCGGCAGCGATTTTGCGTGACTAAGAATTGTTGGTCAATCTTGTTCAATCTCACCCTAAAATCTTGTGTTACGACCTGTTTTGGTCATGTTGGAAAAATGCGCTTTGTCGAAAATGGTCCATCACTGCCTGCCCACCTGCTTGAGGAACAAGCACAGGGCAATGTGATCTTCTTCTGCGGCGCCGGGGTTTCGATGCCAGCCGGGCTCGACAGCTTTTGGGCGCTGACCAACCGCATCATCGATACGCTCGACGCGACCAAGGCACGCAAGGCGCTGGCCGACAAGGAAAGCTTCGATCGCGTATTCAACGTGCTCGTGCGCGAGTTCGGGCGCGAGGAAATCGACAGCCAGATCTATGCCGCACTCGGTGTCGGTAAGCCTCGTACGCTCAAACATCATCGCGATATCCTCGCGCTGTCGCGCGGGGCGAGCGGCAACCCCCAGGTCGTCACCACCAATTTCGATAGGCTCTTCGAACAAGCCGGACGGGATGTTCGGCCAATCGTTCCACCGGGTCTGCCCGACATCGAAATCAATCAACCGATCCGCGGCGTGGTCTATCTCCACGGCCGCCTGGCCGATCCGCGGCAGCCTGAAGAAATTCCGAGCTACGTCATCGGCAGCAGCGACTTCGGCCGAGCCTATCTCGCCGAAGGATGGGCAACACGCTTCGTGAAGGCGCTGCGTGAAAAGTACACGATCGTATTGCTCGGCTACAGCGCGGACGATCCGCCGGTGCGCTACCTGCTCGAAGGCCTCAACGTCCGCACGGGCGTCATCTACCAGTCACCAATCTACGTCTTTACCGACCGGTCGACCGACGACGCGGAGGAAATCTGGCAGGATCGCGGCGTCACGCCGATCTGCTATACGCCCGACAAAACGCACTCGGGATTGTGGCGGACCATCACGGCCTGGGCAAAGGCGGCGCGCTCACCGGATCGCTGGGCCGATGAGGTTCTGTCGCTCGCGCGCCAGTCACCGGCCGAGCTCGAGCCGTTCCAGCGCGGTCAGGTAGTCCAGCTGGTGAGTACGACGAAAGGCGCGAAGGCATTTGCCGATGCCGATCCAGCGCCCGGTGCGGAATGGCTGTCGGTGTTCGATCCGAACGTCCGGTATCTCGCCCCCGGTCAGGAATCGCGTAACCGCGACGCCAAGGAGATCGATCCGCAGGATTTCTACGGACTGGACGACGATCCCTTGCGGCCTTCGCCCAATGAGCGCCGGACGGTTCCCGAAAACGCGCGCAACCCGCTTGCCTGGCAGAAAGGGGATGGCGTCCAGCCGGAGCGCATGACGCTGCAGGGCGGCGGCACCTTGTGGAATTATCCCCTGCCCGACCGACTCCATCACCTAGCGCGTTGGTTCGGCGCGCAAAGCCACGAACCGGCCGCCTTGTGGTGGGCGTCAGCCTATTATCGTCCCAATCCGCACCTGCTCTGGTTCGTCTCGAACCGGGTGCGCAGCCGGTACGGCAAGGACATGCCGCCGACCTCGCAGACTCTGTGGAACCTCTATCTCGAGGCGCTCGACATGCTGCCCGAGGAAGAGGGCGGCGACAGCTGGTTCGCGTTCGAAGGCATGCTCAAGAGATCCGGCTGGACACCGGCGGTGGCGCGGTTCTTCGAGCGCTGCGTCACCCCCTTTGTCGAAATCTCCCGGCCTTTCATGTCGCCGCCGCGCCCGCCCCTCGAGGATTGGGACAAATTGCGCCTTCGCGACGTCGTCGAACTCAAGGTGGCATCGCTCGACCGGCACAATCATGATGTGAAGTGCCCGCCCGAATCGTTGGCGCAGGTCGCGCAGATCGTCCGGGGATCGCTTGAGCGCATTTCAGCGCTGCTCGACGAGATCGGCGACCTCTTCTGGCATCCACCGACACTGCTGCCCGAGGCGGATAATGACGGATTCTCCGGCAAGAAGTCGCACAACGTCCTGTGGTTCAGGACAATATACCTCGCTTTGTTCGCGCACGATCCGGACCTTGCGCGCCGTGAATTCCTCGCCTGGTCAACCACCGAGACGCGCATCTTCGCCAAGTTCCGGCTCTGGGCAGCGGCTGATCCGAAGATCGCCACCGCGGCTGAGGCGCTGGCGATCATCGTGTCGCTCCCGTGCGAAACGATGTGGAATGCCTATAATCAGCGCGAACTGCTCCACCTGATCAAGGCGAGATGGGGCGAATGGTCCCACCGGCAGAAGCGGACGGTCGAGCGGTTGTTGGAAGCTGGACCGCCTACCTATCGTGACGAGAGGCGCCAACAATATCGCGAGCGCCGCGCCGCCTACGCCGCCACCAATCTGCGCTGGCTCGAGCTGCAACAGTGTCAGTTGACTGCCGCTGGTCAGCACGCTCTCGCCAAGCTCAAGCTGATTCATCCCAAATGGAGCGACAGCTGGGCGGAAGATGCCGACGACAGCCATGACGGCCGTGGCGGCTGGGTCCGGGAGGTCAGCGACCCCGGCGATCTCGACCTTCTGCCGCTGGATCAGGTGGTGGACACTGCGCTGGCGCGGACAAAGCGTCCGATCCGGGAACTTGCGAGCTATCATCCTTTCCGGGGCCTGGTCGAAGAACATCCCTACAAGGCGCTGGCCGCGCTCCGGTCCGCTTACCGCAAGGGCGCGTTCCCGGCGCAACTGTGGGGCGACCTGTTCAACAAATGGCCTAAAGACACGACACCMAAACTGCGATGCCTGCTCGCGCATTCGTTCATACGGCTCAGCCCGGCGCAAGCGATCACGCTGCGATACGAAGCACCGAACTGGCTCGAAAAGCATCTTCCCGCGCTATACGCAAATGGCCGTACCAACGCGCTCGCGATCTTCGACGGGTTCCTCCACCCCTTCCTGTCGGGCGCGCCCGACGCGACCGACAGTGGCATCGGCGCGACCACGATCGGCGGTGTCGAGCAGCAGCAGTCGGAAGTGTCGATCAGCAAGGCGATCAACAGCCCGATCGGGACGCTCACTCAGGCGCTGTGGAAACTGACGCCCCAAAAGGCTAAGCGCCACAAATCGTTGAACCGCAATCTCGCCAGCCGGTTCGAAGCGCTAGCCGCCGCGCCCGGCCATGGCGGTGGCCATGCCGTCGCCGTCCTCACCCAGCATATGGGCTGGATCGACTATTGCTTCCATGACTGGGCGGAGGCGTTCCTGCTGCCAATGTTCCAACTCGATCATCCGCTCGCCGAAGCGGCTTGGCATGGCCTCGCCTTCAATCGAAACGCCATGCCCGCGCCCTTCTGGCAGCAGCTCAAGGCGCCGATGCTCAAGATTCTGAAGGGCGAAGCCGACTGGACGCTCGACGAACAGGAGCGCGACTATTTTGGCTCGCTGCTGGTCTGGTTGTCGCGGCCGGTGCCCGATTTCGCGCCGCTGTTCAGCTTCGAAGAAATTCGCGACGCGCTCACCGCGATCGACGACGATCTGCGCGGCCGGATCCTCTGGACGCTGGGCAACAGCCTTCAGGAGCATGGTCAATGGGTCGAGTTCATCAAGCCGTTCATCGAGAATAGCTGGCCCCGCGCTCTGCGCTATCGCAGCGACGAGACCACGCGCGGCTTCATCCAGATTGCCGAACAGGCAGGTGACCACTTCCCGGATGCCGTGAAGACGATCCTTCCGCTGATCCGCCCGGTGCCAAACGCCGACATGCTGACCTATCGCATTTCGAGGGACCGCAAGGACAAGGAGAATATCGCCCGCAACCACCCGCAGGTGGCGATGCGATTGCTCAATGCGATCACGCCCGATGACCGCGCACGTATGCCCTACGAACTGGCGGGGGCGCTCGATGCGCTCGCCGAGCTCGATCCGCGCATTAAGGACATGCCTGAATATCGTCGCTTGAAAGACCTACTTGAATAAGCCCGACGGTAGCCGAACGACCGCTATCAGGTTGAGGGCCAGCCCAAAAACTCAGGGCGCAATTTCGCGGCCTGTTTGTTCGATCTCCGGCGGGCTGAGCCATACCGATCGCGGCCGAGACCGGACCGTCTGATCTTGGCAGGCGCAATGTCGATAGTAGCTGTTCTGCAGCCGAGCCCCAACCAGAACGTTCGGACATCGCGGGCCGAACGTTGGCTTCGAACCCTTTGACCGATGCCGTAAAGTGAATGATGGCCGCCTTGGCGAACATGACACCCTTGGAGAAAGTTTCCGTCTGTGTCCGGCTTGAGGCGACAAGGCGTGAGCTATATTGGAACGGAGAGAATGTCCCGCCCGGAAGCTCCGCTGATCCGCACCGGTACGGCAGAATTCGCTAACAGCCCGAAATGTTCGGCTGCACGGCGCTAGAAAGTCTTGGGCATAATAAAAGTTGATACCACGAACGCAGTGTCGGTCCTCTTGCACGCAGATCAAGGAACGAGTTGATGGACGAGACTGTATCTAGAGCGAGCCACCGAGAGGCGGAAGAGTACCTCAGCAGATACCTTGCAGCGGATGGGACCGATTATGCTGTCATGATCGACGGTCCGTGGGGCTCGGGCAAGACGTATTTCTTGAAATCGTTCCTGGATCGGCGCAACGCTTCGGTGCTCAACTGGGATCCCTTGAGTGCGAGCGGCCGCTACTGGTACGCGTCGCTGGCCGGAGTGAGCAATGTCAATCAAATCTACGAGCAGTTCTTTGCATCCGAACATGGCAAGTCCGGCCGGATCGCCACGGAGATTGCGCTGCGTGCCAGCGCCTATTTTTCGAAAAATACGGTAGGCACGCCGGAAGACGCGGCGAAAATCCGTCGCGCCATGCTCGATCCGCGCGAACGAGTGCTAGTGTTCGACGACCTCGAACGTTCATCGATGCCCGTGCTTGAAGCGTTGGCAATCGTGTACTCGTTCGCAAAGGACGGTGTAAAAGTCATCGTTGTTGTGAACGAGGAGGAAATAACGTCGCCGGTGCGCAACACCGATAAGACGCTCGAGGAGGCTGAGCCCGCGCGATCGGACTACGAACGGCAGAAGGAGAAATTCGTCAGCAAGACGATCAGGGTTGGTTCGGACGCCGAAGAGGTCTTGCCGTTATTCACTGCGCGGATGACGTCGCCGATCGCGAAGGCGTGCGTGGAGCGATCCACGGAAACAGTTTTGGGAGTGTTCCGAGCGTCCAAAATGCAGAATCTCCGAAGTCTCCGCCAGGCCATTGAGGACTTCGACCACTTAGTCGGCATGCTCGAAGCGACGCTGAGGGAACACCCCAAGGCAGTAGACGCGATCCTGGTTTATCTCATCGCGGTTGAGATGGAGTTTCGTGGCGGCACCAAGGGGATGTCGGTCGAAGGCATCCGCGCCCTGCGTTCAGAACGCTGGTCGAGCCTGCTTGGCAAGGGTCCGAGCGGGACTGGAGTTCGCCTACTGGCGTCCTACCCCATGGTGTCTTGGAAAGATCCGATCATCCCGTACGAGCATATGGCAGCGCTGCTCAAAGCAGGAACAATCGCAATCGAAGAACTTATTAATCGGGTTCAGTCGCACCCAGCAGTTGCCCCACCGCAAAGTCTAGCCCCTTGGAGAGCCCTATGGGACTGGACGTCTTTGACGAGGGCACAGTACGTTCAGTTTCGAGACCTTTTGGCAGGGCAACTAGCCAATCGCTCGATCCTCCATCCCGGAGAACTACTCCATGCGATCGGCGAGGTTCTACGACTTCGTAAATTTGGTGACGACCTGATCAACGGGGCCGATCCAGACGCGTACTTCAGACAGTATGTCGATGAGGTGGTTGCCGACCGGCGGCTTCAACCTTTGACAGAATTGTTCGGTTTCAGCTCTGGCTCGCATGCCGGTCTCGTCTATCCGGAGAATGACACCCCTGAATTCCAAGCGCTCAGGGACCTGGTCCGTGGCGGTGTCGGGAGAGTTCGGGACGCGAAATTGGCTGACATGCTCCCAGCCTTCCTGGCGGATTTACGAGTCGATCAGCGCGCAGCTCTCCGCCTGAACAACTACGGAGAGAAAGAAGGCAACCTGCAGGGCGTTCCGTTCCTCCAACTCTGCAATCCCAAGGAGTTCGCCGAACTACTCGTCGATGGGTCGGCGCCACGGGAGACCGTGATGGCCGCATTCCTGGATCGTTACTCGAACGATGTTCACGAGAAGTCACTAGCGGCGGAACACCCCTGGGTCGAGGATGTCGAAAGGGAGTTTGCGGTGTTAGTGGACCGGGAGGCCCCTCCGTATAAGCGCCTTCTGGAGTACCGACAGAGTTGGATGAAAAGCGAGCTGGACAAGAGCCTTCGACGCACGGGAACTCCCGCAATCCCACCAAGCACATAGTGTGTACGAAACATTGCTATAGGCATCGTGACACCAGCCTTTTACTTGATGGTGTAAGCGGCCGTTTGCCCATGGCGCCACGAACTCGCCTTGTCCTGCATAGTTGCTTTTGATCTGGCGCTGCACGAATGACCGCGTCCAACGCGAACAGCAGACGCGTCGAAACGGTGATCCGCGCTGCGTCGGGTGACCGCCAGAGGTTGATCCATCGGAAGAACGCCTGCAATTTACCCGTTGTAGGCCGCCACTGCCCAAGCTGCTGGCTGCTTTCGAGAAATCGCTGATATTGCGCGAATGTCCGAGATGCTGCGCAAACCCGCCGCTCGCTCGCTACGGCGCTTTTTACGGCGCGCTCGCGAGCGGCTACGCGCGGACCTATTCTGAATGACTGCCGTTCGCTTTGCGAATGAGTGCTTCCGGCTCCATTCCTAACGCGTCGGCGATGTGCCCAAGCACACTTGCTGAAACATCAGCGCGTTCAAGGGCACTTATATAGCGGGCGACCAGGCCGGAGCGCTCTGGCAATTCTTCTTGAGTCATGTGCCGCCTGGTTCTGGCTTACCGACTGTCTTAGAGCCTAGACCAGCCTCGACAAGTCGTCGGAAGGCCTCCGATCTGGTGGGTAGATCGGGCTGATTTCGGCGCCATTCGTCAACGCGGGCAAGCAAGTCACTCGTAAGCCGCAGCTCGAAGCGCTCAGTTTTGTTATCAATAGCATCGGGCGTGTTTGACAATGCTTATGTCCGTAATGTACGGTATGTACGTAAATTGTGGTTTGCGCTTTGCGGCCGAACAACGTGCACGAACACGTCGCTCGGCCTGACCACAACCCAAGCTGATTGGAGCTCGGATCATGGTTGATTCCGACAATACCACGACTTTGCCTTTCGTCATCGGCGGCCAACGCGATGAGCTCGAGAGGCCGGGGCCCCAAGGCACAGATTCCGCTTTGAGACTATGGAGCGAATGGCAACGAGCTCGACATGCCTCATTGCTGTTGTGTCGAATTCAGCAGCGGATGGAGGCGCGAATGATCGCCAATACCGGAATTCAGGTATTGACTGCGGCCGAGCCGATGCCGTGGCAACTATCAGTGCCTACTACGGGTCTAGACTCTGAGCATCTCATAGCTTGCGAAGCCGAGGTCTTTGCGATGACCGAAGCTCTTAAGCTTCAAGATTCGATCCCCGAAGTCGCGGCTACGTCGCTCATCGGCGTCATCGCCAAGTTGGAAATGATCGCTGGGGCTGATCGAGATATTGGTGACCCAACCGACTTCCCGTGGCCGCACATAGCTTCCGTACTGCGTGACTTAAAGGCGATCGGAGGGGATTTGCCGGTTGGTTGCCGGAGCCGGGAAAGGACGCGGAGCGATGTCGCCAAGCATTGGGAGTCCGCAGTCAAGCTCGTCGCGGCGCTCAAAGAGGAAGGCGAGGCGGAGCAGGGTAGCGATGTGGCCGACTTCCGACACGCCCTCTGAAGTGATGGTGGGCCTGGATGTGAGCATCAGGACGTTCCCACTTGTCGCCTGCAGCCCGACCTAATGATTGAGACGAAACCGCACGACGCAAGTCATTGCACGCTGTGGCCCTACTTCGTGAACTTCGTGCTTTCCCTAGCCGCCCGGCGGCCTCCGATAGACGGTCGATCCACCATTGGGAGAGCGACCGCTATGGCTGAGGAAACCAGGATCGGCCCACAGGCTTTAGTTCCGGCGAACGACAACGGCGACGTCGCCAACCCCGAGGGGCGCCCAGAAAACATGGCGGCGAGGCTGGATCGGGTCGTGCTGGATATCGCCCGTTTGATCGGCCGGCAACTGGCGCGGGAGGCATTCGAGTCGGGGCTGGCGGCCAACGACAATCGGCCGGGCCGCCGAGAGGGAGAGGGCAGGGAGCCGGATAGCAACCCCCCTGGGAACAGGAGAGAGGAGCCGCCGCCATGACCCGTGTTGCACTCTATGCCCGCTATTCGTCCGACAACCAACGCGAAGCCTCAATCGAAGACCAACTGCGACTTTGCCGAGAACACTCATTTAAAGAGAGATGGACTGTTGTTGGGACCTATGCCGATGCTGCCATCTCTGGTGCAAGCATCGTCCGTCGACCAGACATTCAGCGGCTCCTGAGTGATGCTCAAAGCGGGCAGTTCGAGATCGTTCTTGCCGAGGCGCTTGATCGCCTCTCACGCGACCAGGAAGATGTGGCTGGTCTCTTCAAACGGCTGCGCTTCGCCGGCGTCAACCTCGTCACCCTCTCCGAGGGTGCAGTCGATGAACTTCATGTGGGCCTCAAGGGAACGATGAACGCGCTCTTCCTGCGTGACCTTGCGGTTAAGATCAGGCGCGGACAAAGCGGACGAATATTGAATGGCTATGCGGCTGGTGGCCTTTCCTATGGCTATCGCGTGGTCAAAAAGCTCGATGAAAGCGGCGAACCGATCCGCGGTCTGCGCGAGATCGATGAGCATCAAGCCCAGGTCGTACGCAGAATCTTTCAGGAGTTCGCGGTTGGTCGATCAGCACGTGCGATAGCTGCTGACCTCAATAAAGAAGGTATCCCATCGCCCTTTGGTGGCGCTTGGGGCGCCTCGACGATCAACGGCAACCTCAAGCGAAGAAGCGGCTTCCTTTACAACGAAATCTATATCGGGTTGCTCGTTTTCAACCGTATCAAGATGGTGAAAGATCCAGAAACCGGCAAGCGCATCTCGCGGCCGAACCCGCCCGAAACGTGGCAGATCATGGAGGTCTCGCATCTGCGGATCGTGGATGATGCGCTATGGGAAGCAGCCCAAGCTCGCAAGAAGCTGTATGGAGGTGCGAAACTCCATCATCGCCGACGTCCGAAACATATGTTCTCAGGGCTCGTACGGTGCGGCCGCTGTGGCGCCTCCTATACCGTGAAGAATCAAGACCAACTGGCCTGTGCTGCGCATCGTGAGAAAGGTACCTGCACCAACAGCAGGACGATCCGTGTTGGCGACCTCGAAAAACGTGTGCTTGCTGGCGTCCAGCGGCGATTGCTGGCGCCAGATGCCATCGCAGGCTTCCTTGCCGAATATCACGCCGAGCAAAAGCGGCTGAATGCGATGAACCGCCAACGGAATAAGGAAGCTGAGAAGCGGCTCATCGGCATCGACAGACAGATCGCCAATATCGTTGATGCCATTGCCGACGGTGTCTCGACGGCCAGCATGAGATCGAAGTTGCTGGACCTCGAGAGCGAGAAGGAAAGTCTAGCGCGAGAGCTTCAAGCCATGGCAGCCGCTGAAAGCATCGTGGAGTTTCACCCGGCAGCTGTCGAGGCTTATCGCCGCAAAGTGTCGGAGCTCCAGATGGCCCTGCAATCCGACGAAAGCGAGCGTGACGAGGCAGCGAGGATTGTCCGTTCGCTAGTTGCGAAGATTGAGATCATTCCGGCCGAGGGCAGGGGGCAGATTGAGCTCAAGGTCCACGGTGCGCTGGCGGAGCTCCTCAACCTGGCAAACCGTAAACCAGGAGAGGCGCCTAACGCTGTATTGATGGTAGCGGGAGAGGGACTTGAACCCCCGACCCCAGGATTATGATTCCCGTGCTCTAACCAACTGAGCTACCCCGCCATGGCGGCGAAAGGCCCGAAATCCGCCTCAAATCAAAAGGCATTTCGAGGCGTTCGCCAAGGTCGCGCGGATATAAGGTTGGGAGGGCGAGCCTGTCAAGCTTCGAAGCATTCCATATCGCCGCATATCCTCATTGCCGAAAAAAGCTTTGCCGTCTGGACATTTGGTTGCAAGCGCCGGGGTTGAGTTCGAAGGGGCACGTCGCTATGTCTCGGCCACGAGTTTTTAGAGTTTGAAACAGATGAAGCCGCGCATTGCAGTCCTCGGTTGCGGATACTGGGGCAGCAACCATATCCGCACCCTCAAGGCGCTTGGCGCGCTGTACGCGGTTTCCGACGCCAACAAGGCGCGAGCCGAAGGCTTTGCCAGCGAACAGGATTGCCTGGCGATCGAGCCGGACCAGCTGTTCGGCCGGGACGACATCGACGCCATCGTCATGGCCTTGCCGCCACAATACCATGCCGACCTTTCCGTGCGCGCCGCTGAAAGCGGCAAGGACCTGCTGGTGGAAAAGCCGATCGCGCTGACGGTGCCGGATGCCGAGCGCGCGGTGCAGGCGGCCAAGGACAATGGCCGCGTCTTCATGGTCGGCCATGTCCTGCGCTTTCATCCCGCCTTCGAGACGCTGAAGGGGCTGATCGACAAGGGCGAGCTCGGCGAAGTCCGCTACATCCACTCGCACCGGCTCGGCCTCGGCAAGTTCCACACCGAGAACGATGCGCTGTGGGACCTGGCGCCGCACGATCTGTCGATGATCCTGGCCATCACCGGCACCGAGCCGATCGAGGTGCGCGGCGAGGGCGCGGCACTCCTCGACAACCTCAGCGACTTCGCACATCTGCACATGCGCTTTCCCAACGGCCTGCGCAGCCATCTTTTCACCTCGCGGCTCAATCCCTATCGCGAGCGGCGGCTGACCGTGGTCGGCACCAAGGCGATGGCGGTGTTCGACGATGTCGAGCCATGGGAACGCAAGCTGGCCGTCTACCGCCACGCGGTCTGGCAGGACAGCGGCCAATGGGCCTTCACCACCAACGAGCCGTCCTATGTCGCGGTCGCGCAAGGCATGCCGTTGACGCGCGAGCTCGAGCATTTCATCCACTGCATCGAGACGCGGGCCGAGCCGCGCACCAGCGGCGAGGAAGCAATCAGGGTGCTGCGCATCCTGACGGCGGGTACCGTCACCCACACCAAGTCGAAAGACTGAGAAGGCGCCGACTGCTTATTCGGCCGGAATTTGCGCCGGCCTGGCCGCCAGCTTCGTCAGCATGGCCTCTGCCTCGGCGCCGCGCTCGGAGCGCTCGATAAAGCCGCCGCCGAAGACGCGCGCTTCGTTGCCGTCGTCGGAATAGAGCACGCAGGCCTGGCCGGGCGCGATCCCGGACTCGCCGTCGGCCAGTTCGACCGACGTCACGCCCGCGATGTGGCGCAGCACCGCCGGGCGCGGCGGCCTGGTCGAGCGCACCTTGGCGAACAGTTCGAGGCCGCCTTCCGGAATATCGCCAAGCGGCCCGTCGCCGAGCCAGTTCATGTTGCGCAGGTAGATCTTGTGCGTCTCCAGCGCCTCGCGCGGGCCGACCACGACGCGGGCCCGTTCGGCATCGAGATGAACGACATAGAGCGGCTCGCCCGACGCGATGCCGATGCCGCGGCGCTGGCCGATCGTGTAGCGCAATATGCCCTCATGGCGGCCGAGCACGCGGCCGTCGATATGGACGATGTCGCCTGGATTGGCGGCAGCCGGCTTCAGCTTGGCGATGATGTCGGAATACTTGCCTTGTGGCACGAAGCAGATGTCCTGGCTGTCCTGCTTGGCGGCCACCGTCAGCCCCATCTCCTCGGCTATGGCGCGAACCTGCGGCTTCGACAGGCCGCCCAGGGGAAAGCGCAGATAGTCGATCTGCGCCTGCGTGGTGGCAAACAGGAAATAGCTCTGGTCGCGGTCGGCATCGACCGGCCGGTAGAGCGCGCGGTGGGCGCCGTTGGCGCCTGAGCGGATGTAATGGCCGGTGGCGAGCGCGTCGGCGCCGAGTTCCTTGGCGGTGGCCAGGAGGTCGGCGAACTTCACCGTCTGATTGCAGGAGACGCAAGGGATCGGGGTCTCGCCGGCGACATAGCTTTCGGCGAAGGGGTCGATGACCGCCTTGCGGAAGCGCTCCTCGTAATCGAGCACATAGTGGGGAATGCCAAGCGTTTCGGAAACGCGGCGGGCATCGTCGATGTCCTGTCCGGCGCAGCATGAGCCGGCCCGGTGCGTGGCCGCGCCGTGGTCGTAGAGCTGCAAGGTGACGCCGACGACATCATAGCCTTCGCGTTTCAACAGGCCGGCGACCACGGACGAGTCCACGCCGCCCGACATGGCGACGACAATGCGGGTGTTTTCGGGACGTCCGGGAAGGTCGAGACTGTTCATGATGCTTTCATTCTGCGCGGCGTCTGAATGCCAATGTCGAGAATATAGGTCAAGCTTTCCGGCAGCGCCAGCTTGCAAGGCGATCGACGAATTGCGGGCGATCCGCCATCGACCGGATTTTTCCCAACCAATTCAACGCTTCCAGCCGGATGTTTCAAATGCCTGCGAAAAGACTAACGCGGCGTTCACGATCCTTACCTAGTCATTAGGGTCTGCTTAGGCAATTTTTAAAGCTGTGGCGGTAACGTGGCGGGGATTGGGTCTTTGAGTTTTTTGTAGAGAGTACGATGACCGATCTGGTTAGACCTAGAGTTAAGTATGTTATCGGGCCTGACGGCAGCCCTCTCACGATTGCCGATCTGCCGCCGACCAACACGCGTCGCTGGGTTATCCGGCGCAAGGCGGAAGTGGTCGCGGCGGTGCGCGGCGGGCTTTTGAGCCTTGAGGAGGCATGCCAGCGCTACAAGCTCACCACCGAGGAATTCCTGTCCTGGCAGGCGTCGATCGACGAATATGGCCTTGCCGGGCTGCGCACCACGCGCATCCAGCAATACCGGCACTAGGGCCGGGCCGAAGATACAAAAGGGCGCGGCATTCCGCGCCCTTTTGTTTTTGGGGCGTGTCTTTGTTGGTCAGACCGTCAGCGCCACCTTGCCGATTGGTTTGGTGGCGAGGAAGGCGTGGGCAGCACCCGCTTCTTCGAGCGGGAAGCTTTTGGCCACATGGACGGTGAGCTTGTTCGCGTCGATCAACCGGCCAAGCTCCACCAGGCCTTCGCGGTCAGGCACGACGGACATGCGCTCGACGCGGATGTCGCGCGCGCTGGCCAGCGCCCTGGTGGCGTCGCTGAGGTTCAGCAAGGACACCAGCACGCCGCCGTTCCTGATGACCTTCAGCGAGCGTTCGGCATGCTCCCCGCCTATCGGGTCCAGTACCAGATCGATGTCGCTGATGCGGCTGGTAAAATCACCCTTGGTGTAGTCGATGACCTCATCGGCGCCGAGCTTGCGGACGAAATCGAGCTTGTTGGGGCTGGCGGTGGCGATGACGTAAGCGCCGCGCGCCTTGGCGATCTGCACCGCCAGATGGCCGACGCCGCCGGCCGCCGCATGCACCAGCGCGCGCTGGCCCGATTTCAGTCCGCCATGGCGGACAAGGCCCTGCCAGGCGGTCAGGCCGGCCAGCGGCAGGGCGCCTGTCTGGATGTGGTCGGCTCGCTTTGGTTTCAGTGCGATCTCGTCGGCGGGCACCGCGGCGAGCTCCGCATAGGCCGCCTGCTTGGGGAAATGCGGCATGCCGAACACCTCGTCGCCGACCTTGAGGCCGGTGACGCCGGCGCCCAGCGCCTCGACCGTTCCCGAAATATCCCAGCCGAGGATGAAGGGCGGCTCGCCAAGCAGCGGATAGTAGCCGCCGCGCACGGCGCCATCGACCGGATTGATGCCGGCCGCCTTGACGCGGACCAGCACTTCGCCGGCCTTGGGTGCGGGGTCGGGCTTGTTGGCAATGACAAGGACATCGGGTCCGCCGACGGAATTCTGGGTAACGGCACGCATGGGATCTCTCCTGCTTGGTTGGTGCCGCTATCATTTGGATAGTAATAGTCTCTTGTCCAGTATGTACCTTTGTGATATATAGGTACCTCATGTATAGTGAAGACGCTTCTCCCTTTGGCTATGACGCATACCGGCGGACCTGCCCTTCGCACACGGTGCTGGAGATGCTGGCCAGCAAATGGGTCTACCTCGTGGTCTGCGCGCTGCGCAAAGGCCGGCTGCGCAATGGCGAGCTTGCCCGCAAGCTCGAAGGCATAACGCCCAAGATGCTGACGCAGACATTGCGGGTACTGGAGCGCGACGGCCTGGTGCGGCGCGAGATCTTCCCGGTCATTCCGCCGCGCGTCGAATATGAATTGACCGAGCTTGGCCAGAACCTTGGGGCCCTTCTTACCCAGATCAGGGCATGGGCGGAGCAGCACGCGCCTGACATCAAGGATGCCCGCGCCAGGGCGATTGCCGCACATGAAGGGGATTGGGCCGCCTAGATCGGGGATCTCGCGGCAAGTGGCGGGTTCGGCGCGATCGCTCGATGAGCCACGCGCCCGCGTCGATTATGCGGATATCGGCCGGCTCAGCCGATCATGGCGCTGCGGCCACCGGTTTCGGCCTCGCGGACCTTGGTGTCTCGCGATTCCAGCATTTCGGCCTTGGAAAGCTCCGCTTCAGCTTCGCCGAGTAATGATTCGGCAGCGCTTCGCTGCTGGGCGAGGTCGCTTTGCGAATTTCTGAGGTTGTCGCGGCGCAAGCGCGCCGCCTTGGCGAAGGTCGGATAGGCGAAATGATTGATGTCGGTGATGCCGGCTTTCTTTTCCTCGGCGGTGATCTGAAGCTCCAGTTCGACGGCCATGCGTTCGAACTCGGCGATCATCATGTCGAGCTGCAGCAGCTGCCGCCGCTTCTCATTCACCTGAAACTGTTTCAGCCGAACGAGGTTTTCACGTGACTTCATGATTCGGTACTCCCGGAAACGCACACCCGCACATATCGTCCAAACCACCTGGAAAGGCCCAGGCGTTGCCCATGTCCACCGGCATCTCCCGAACTATGGGAAACAAAACCCTAAAGTTTTTTGCCGGCGGTAACCATTCGTTTACGGGCATTGTTAATCATACGGCTCAGGACTTAAGGCCGGGTAAAAATTCCGGCCGCCGAAGCGAAGGCGCGTCGATGAGTCCCTGGAGTCGCTTAGTCCAGGTTGTTAATGTGTTGCATTAGGAATTTGGGTATGAGATTCGTTATTAGATTCAAGAGGGTGTAGAAAGGGGTTAAAAAATCTGATACCGTCATGGACGGGAAATTAGGTTTTGTTAACCATTCAATGGCAGCCTCTGCACAAGGCAACCACTGCTCCGGGCAGGACGGGTCGTGAAATGGTCCGGCAGCAGAAAAGGGGAATGAAATGCGTGTTCTGCTGATAGAAGATGACAGTGCAACCGCACAAAGCATCGAACTGATGCTGAAATCGGAAAGTTTCAATGTCTATACGACGGACCTCGGCGAAGAGGGTGTCGATCTGGGCAAGCTCTACGACTACGACATCATCCTTCTCGATCTCAACCTGCCAGACATGTCCGGCTACGAGGTCCTGAGAACGCTTCGCCTCTCCAAGGTGAAGACGCCGATCCTGATCCTCTCCGGCATGGCCGGCATCGAGGATAAGGTGCGCGGCCTCGGCTTCGGCGCTGACGACTACATGACCAAGCCGTTCCACAAGGACGAGCTGGTGGCGCGCATCCATGCCATCGTGCGGCGCTCCAAGGGGCATGCCCAGTCGGTCATCACCACCGGTGACCTGGTGGTCAACCTCGACGCCAAGACCGTCGAAGTCGGCGGCCAGCGCGTGCACCTCACCGGCAAGGAATACCAGATGCTGGAGCTGCTCTCGCTGCGCAAGGGCACCACGCTCACCAAGGAAATGTTCCTCAACCACCTCTATGGCGGCATGGACGAGCCGGAATTGAAGATCATCGACGTCTTCATCTGCAAGCTGCGCAAGAAGCTCGACGCCGCATCCGGTGGCCAGAACTACATCGAAACGGTCTGGGGCCGCGGCTACGTGCTGCGCGAACCCGAAGATATCCGCGTCAGCGCCTGAGCGGCGGGCATCGCCCGAATCATTGCCTTGTCAGACAAAAAACCCGGCTTCGGCCGGGTTTTTGCCGTCATGGATCGGCAATGCGAGGGCCTTGCCGCCTCAGGCGGCGATTTTCAGGTTGCGAAAGCGCTCGAGCAGTTGCGGGCGATTGAACGGCTTCAGGAGATAGCCCTGGGCGCCGGCGCGTTTGGCTCGCATTATCGAGGCGATGTCGAGCTCGACCAGCGAGATCAGGATCTGCGGCCGTATCGGGCTTTCCATGGCGCGCACGCGGCGGATGAGGTCAACCGCCTGCACGTCCGGCAGGGCACCGTCGACGACGATGATGTCGGGCATGTCGGCGGCGCACATCTCCAGTGCGTCAAGCCCGCTGGCTGCTTCGATGACCACCATGTCGGAACCGCCCAGGATGCGTTTTGCAACCTTCCTGATGACGCTTGAATCGTCGACGAACATGCAGCGTTTCATTTCCGGGTCCTCTTTGCCTCAGGGCAATCCGGTCGTGCGGGGCATCTGCCGATCACCCTAGGCCGATCTGGTAAAGAACCCGAAAAGCCTTTAGGTAAAATTTTTGGAAAGATGCCGCTGGAGAGGCTTTTCTTCGCGAATGCTTCGCTGCCGCTGCCGATTGAACCGTCACGGCAATATTACGCCGTTGAAATACTTTGTTCTTCCGGCAAGCCGGCCGGACGCTCAGGCTGCCGAAAGCACGATTTCTTCCGCGGTCGCGTGGATCGATATCGTCATGCCGGCCTCGCGGGCCAGCAGCAGCGTGTAGTAGGGCTGCACCGAATGCGCGTCGATCGGCTCTTCCGGCTTGTGGCCGGAATGCAGTTCGAGGAATTTCGGCGGCACGCGCAGCATCGGGCCGCTTGCCGAAAGGGAAATGCGCGGCTCGGTTTCGAGATTCTCGAGGGTGACGACCAGCTTGCCGCCGCGCGGAATGGCGGCGTTGGCGACCAGGATCAGGTTGAGCAGCAGCTTGACCTTGTTCTTGGGCAGCAGCGCGCGTGCCCCGTTCCAGGTCAGTTCCGGCTTCTCGTTCTTGAGGAAGGCGATTGCCACCGCTTCGGCGTCGCCGGTGTCGATCAGCATGCCGGCGGAGCCTGCCGCGCCGAAGGCGATGCGGGCGAACTGCAACCGGGCCGAGGCGTTCTTGGCGCTCTGGCGGATGAGGCGCATGGCATCCTCGTCGGCGCCGCCCTCGTCAAGCAGTTCAAGCCCGTTGTTGATCGCGCCGACCGGCGAGATGATGTCGTGGCAGACGCGGCTGCACAGAAGCGCCGCGAGGTCAGGCGCGGAAAGGGTGAACAGATCGGCCATCGGTGAAAATCCCTGCAAAATTCCACAATTCATGGCCGAGCGATTGATTGTCGCGCCTGCCCACACGAATCACGCTTCAACCCGAGGCTCTCTGAATACACAGCACTCGTATGTACAGCAACAAATCCGAAACTGTCGTCGGGGCAAATGGCGCGTTTGCGCGGGCTTTCAGCGCCGCGCGACCCCAAAAGCCAGCCTTCGAACCGCCATCTTCCTGTGGGAGTTAATGGTTGAAAAAGAATTACGGCATAGTTTGCCCCTAACAGTCATCCTTAACGGCCGCCTAAAGAGCCGGACCGGATGCGAGGCGTCGGCGAAAGTGCTCCATGACGGAGATTGGAAGCATGTTTTCCCGATTCTACGACCGGAGTTTCCTCCGCGTCATCTCAATGGCGATCACGCTCATGGGCGTCCTCGTCTTCTCGACCTCAGCCCTGCGGGCCCAGGAATACACCGCTCAGGAGATTATCGATTCCGGCCACAAGTTCTTCGGCGCGACATCGGGTGGGCTCGCCACCGTCGTCGAGAAGATCTTCGCCTCTTACGGCCTGCCCAATGGCTATCTACTGGGTGAGGAGGGTTCGGGCGCGCTGATCGGCGGCCTGACCTACGGCGAAGGCACGCTCTACACCAAGAATGCCGGCGACCACAAAGTGTTCTGGCAAGGCCCGTCGCTGGGCTGGGATTTCGGCGGCGAGGGGTCCCGGGTGATGATGCTGGTCTACAATCTCGACGATGTCAGCAACCTCTACAACCGCTATGGCGGCGTCGCCGGTTCGGCCTATGTGGTGGCGGGTGTCGGTTTCAATGTGCTGAAGAACAACAATGTGCTTCTGGTGCCGATCCGCACCGGCGTCGGCGCCCGGCTCGGCGTCAATCTCGGCTATCTGAAACTGACCGAGCGGGCGACCTGGAATCCGTTCTAAAGTTCGACCCTTCGTGACCGCAATGCCAAGTTTTCGATGGGAATTGTAGGCCTGTGACCCTCCTCGCGCCGCGGCAAGCTCTTGCCGCAGCGCCGGATTTCCGCCATGCCAGTATGATGCGGTCCAGTTCCGGCGGTTGCCGCCGATAGCGGGTAGTCCTTTGGTTCAGTCGGTCCTGTTCTTTGCCCTCGGCTTTCTCTGTGCCGGCTTCCTGGCGCTGATGGTGGCGCCGGCCGTCTGGCGGCGTGCCGTCGCGTTGACCCGCAGGCGCATCGAGGCCTCCATCCCGCTGACGCAGAGCGAAATCCAGGCAGACAAGGACAGCATCCGGGCCGAGTACGCCATGACGACGCGCCGCCTCGAGATGAACGTCAAGGCGCTGCGCGAGAAAGCGGCCGAACAGCTCGTCGAGATCAATCGTGGCCGCGAGGCGTTGAAGGGGTTGGCGATCGAACGCACGGACAAGAACCACGCGCTCGCCGAACTCGGCGCCAAGAACGAAGCGCTGCGGCAGCGCGAAGAGGAACTGCATCAACTTTCGGAGCGTCACAAGGAAACCGAACGCAAGCTGGAGAAGCGGGCATTGGAGCTCGAAAAGCTGGAGCACATGTACGACGATGCAAGTTTTTCTTCTTCCAACCGGCAGATCGAGCTCGTGGCGCGGGAGTCCGAATTGCAGAAGCTGGCCAGCGATATCGCGCTGCTGCGCGGCCAGCGCAAGGAAGCAGACCGGCGCCATCAGGAGATCGCGGCCGAAAGCAAGGCCGCGCGCGATGCCCTGAAGGCGGAGAAGAAARGGGCGGCCGAACTCGACAAGAAGGTGGAGCGGCTGCTGGCGACGCTCGCCGATCGCGAGGACAAGCTCGACCGCCGCGAAAAGGAATTGGCGCGGCTGCGCGAAAAGGCGAAGGCCGAGGATGGCGGACCGGCCTTGCGGCTGGTCGGCAAGCCCGATGAAGCGGGCAGGCATGAGGAAGCCAAGCAGCGCGATGATCTGGACCAGGCGATCGCCAAGCTCGACAGCGACCGCGAGCGGCTGGAGGCCAGGCTGACGGCGCTGGCGCGCGAGAACAAGCGGCTCAAGGCGGATCTCGGCGCCATGGCATCGTCGGATACGGCCAATGGCAGCGCCGCGCTGCGCGAGCAGATGAACGAGCTGGCGGCTGAGGTCGTCCATCTGACGGCCAAGCTCGAGGGACCTGATTCCCCGATCGCCAAGGCGCTGGCGGCACCGCAGGACAGCCGATCCAACGGCGGCGACCGCAGCCTCGCCGACCGTGTGCGGGCCTTGCAGAAGGCGGACGCGAACTGAGGCGGGCGCGCCGCCGTCGCCCTTAACGATGCGAGAAGTGGTGCAGCGCGATGGCTGACGCTGCTGCGACGTTCAGGCTGTCGAAGCCTTTCGACATGGTGATCCGCACGGTTTGCAGGCGCGCAAGCAGGCTTTCTGGCAGGCCTTCGCCCTCGGTGCCGAGATAGAGCGCCAGGCGCTTGGCCGGCCTTGCATCGCGTATGTCGGTATTTCCGCGCGGTGACAGGGCGAATTGTTCAAAACCCTGTTCGGCGAGCATCGCGGTAAAGCCTGACGTGTCGGCGAAGGACGCAAACGGGATCTTGAGCGCGGCGCCGACCGAAACGCGGATCGCTTTGCGGTACAGCGGATCGCAGCATGTCGCGTCCATCAGCACCGCATCGGCGCCGAAGGCGGCGGCATTGCGGAAGATCGCGCCCATATTGTCGTGGTTGGCGATGCCGACGAGCACCACCACCAGAGCCTGGTCGGGCAAGGCATCCAGCAACGGCGCGGCCGCTTGCGGCGTCTCCTTACGGCCGATGGCCAGGATGCCGCGATGCATGTGGAAGCCGGCGATCGCATCCATCACCGCTGAGGCGACGACGTAGACCGGCAGGTCCGCCGGCGCCTTGTGCAGGATGTCGTTCAGGCCGCCGAGCCGGTTTTCCAGGACAAGAACGGATTCGGCGCCAAAGCGGCCGGAGGACAGAAGCAGGTCGAGAACCACTTTGCCTTCGGCGACGAAACGGCCTTGCCGGCCGGCAAGATCGCGTTCGCGGATATCGAGATAGGCGGCGACGCGTGAATCCCGTGGGTCGTCGATGCGAATTGGGTCCATGTCCTGCGCTCAAGCATCGAGAGCGTGGTTCGTGCGCCGGGAGAGACGCACAAGCCACGCTCCGGAAATCATCAGCGAGGTAAGCGGCCGCAGGAGCGTCCGGTCAAGTCCCGGCGCGGCGCAACCTCTGCGCCATCTGGGACAGATCCTCCTTGCCGGTGCCGAAAATACCATCCAGCACGACAAGCAGTTCGCGCACTGCGTCGGATTTGCAGGAGTAGTAGATCATCTGGCGGTCGCGGCGGGTTTCCACGAGGTCAAGCGCCCTCAGCTTGGCCAGATGCTGCGAGAGCGCGGACTGGCTGAGCATCACCTTGTCGGCGATGGCGCCGACCGACATTTCACCGTCGATCAGATAGCTCATAATCAGAAGCCGCTTTTCGTTGCCCATGAGCATCAAAAATTCGGCAGCAGATTCGGCGTTGGCGATTAGCTTTGTCGAGACCATGAATGCCCCATGCTGTTTGCTCATCGAGGCGCCATGGGGGCAATGGTGCCTGAATCCATAAATTCACTTGCGAAAGGCCACTGACGAGTCAGCGCCATCTCTGAAGGGTAGAACATTTCTTTCAAATCTCAAGTGTTGCTTTTGATCAAATGCAATTAAGTTTCATTATTTGTCTGCCCAGCGGCTCGGCCGGCCCTAGCCATTTCGACCAGAACGGGCCGCAATTCCCGTGCCGCTACCAGAGGTTGTGGAAAGAATACCCGGCAAACATTGTCTCCCGACAGCAAATCCATGCCGTCGGCGTCCAACCCGGCGATGCTCCAGCCATCACCATATGCCCCAGCGTAATAATGCGCGTAAACGGCGATCGCGTCCAGATGGTCCGCGTTCATGTGCTCGACGGCGGGTTGTTCGCTCGCCGCAAGCTCTTCCACGATGGGGCCGACGGAGACGAGATCGGAGCGATCGAGCAGATAGGCCTTGCCGAAGCCGCCATTGAGGCTGGCGCGCTGTGGCTCGAGGCGAAAGATCGAGAAGTCGCCGAGCCCGGCATAGAGGCTCGCCTTCGGATTGCGGTTGAGATAGCGGCGCTGGGCACGAGCATGCGCCTCAGAGCCACGCTCGAGCCGCGATGCCTGGCAGATCAGCGACAGGCGCGGATGCGCCAGCGGGTCGCCCTTGCCGGGCTCGCCGAGCAGGAGGGAACAGCGTGGATCGGCAAGCATGGCGGGCGTGTGCGCCGAGAGCATCGAAACCAGGATCAGCGGCGCGCCGTCGATGTCGGTGGCGACACCAACCCGGCTCGCCAGCGGTGACCCGGTCTGCGGTTCCAGCACCGCCAGGGCGCCGAAGCGAGCGCTGCGCAGAAGCGTCTTCGCCAACCGGATCGCCTCGGCGTCGGTCTGGCGGATCACGTCCTTCTTTCGATCGTCCAAGGGTCCCGTCCTGCTAAGTTGATTTTTCTATTCCACTTATCAGACGATGATGCCGGTCTTGGCAAGCACTCTATGCAAATCACCCGGAGCCGCATCGCACTTCCAAGGTGACTGTACTACTTCGGCGCCATGCGGATGGCGCCGTCGAGGCGGATGGTTTCGCCGTTCAGCATCTGGTTTTCGATGATGTGCAGGGCAAGTGCCGCATATTCGGATGGTTCACCGAGGCGGGACGGGAAGGGAACGGCGGCGCCCAGCGAATCCTGCACCTCCTGCGGCATGCCGGCCATCATCGGTGTCTTGAAGATGCCGGGTGCGATGGTGCAGACGCGGATGCCGGAACGGGCAAGGTCGCGCGCCACCGGCAGCGTCATGCCGACCACGCCCCCCTTCGAGGCGGAATAGGCGGCCTGGCCGATCTGGCCGTCATAGGCGGCGACCGAAGAGGTGTTGACGATAACGCCACGCTCGCCGCCCAACAGGGGCTCGAGCTTGGCGGCGCGGTCGGCGACCAGGCGGATCATGTTGAAGGTGCCGATCAGATTGACTTCGATCACCTTGCGGTATTGATCGAGCGGATGCGGCCCGTCCTTGCCGACCGTCTTCACGCCAATGGCGATGCCGGCGCAATTGACCAGCAGGCGCGGCTCGCCCAGCCTGCTCGCCGTCTCGGCGAGGGCCGCGGTGCCGCTGTCGGCGCTGCTGACGTCGCATTGGACGGCAATGCCGCCGATTTCGGCCGCGACCTTGGCGGCGCGGTCGATGCCGACATCGAAGATGGCGACGCGGGCGCCCTTGGCGGCAAGCGCACGCGCCGTTGCCTCGCCAAGGCCGGAGCCGCCGCCGGTGACGATCGCGATCTGGCCGTTGGGGTTCATGGCGTCATCCTCTCCCGGAGCAATTCATCATTTCACGAAAGCGCCGAACAGTTTCACATCTTCCTGGAATTGCTCCAGGAAGCAGGGACGGATCAGGCCCGGATCGGCGGTCAAGGTCAAGCCATCGGCTAGACGTGCTCGGCGATCCTGGCCTGGCTGGCATGGCCAACCTCGCCCGTGAGCCTGGCGACCGCGCCCGGCGTGATCTCGTGCGACAAAAGGCGGTCTAGATCGACAGGGCGCGGCATCGAGATCTGGCCGCGCGGGATGCGCTTGAAACCGAGCGGCCCGTAATAGGGCTCGTCGCCGACCAGTATGACGGCCGGCGCGCCGGCCTTTGCCGCCGCTTCGAGCGCGATCGCCACCAGCCGGCGGCCGATGCCGAGATTCTTGAAGGCCGGCCGCACGGCGAGCGGTCCGAGCATCAACGCGCGGCCGGCGCCGGCGGCGATGCGGGTCATGCGCACCGAGGCGACGACGAGATCGCCGTCGACCGCTACATAGGACAGCGCGCGCTCGTGGCCGCCGGCTTCGCGGATCTTGTAGGCGGCCAGCACGAAGCGGCCGGGCCCGAAGGCCTCGTCATTGATGGCTTCGATTTCAGGGTCGTGCGCCGGAGTTTCCGGCAGGTATTTCACGTCGGCAAGGCTCATGGTCTTTGCGTTCCGGTCAGGAGGAAAGGTTGCTGCAAACGGCAGCATTCGCCAGTCAGCGCTTCATCAAGCGCGGGCGCCCTTTCGTCGTCGGTCAAACCGGATCAAAGCAAAGTCGAACATGCGGAGTGTCCGCTAGCATCAATTTTCGGCCGCCGCAATTGGCCGTTTTAATCCGCCGTCTCTGTCAAGTGACGGTCTGTTCAGCACCTGACGTCTTCGGCAGGGCGAGCTTGCGCCTAAATTGGAAGAAAGGACGCAAGGAGATTTGCATGGGATTGCTGGTCGAGGGCAGGTGGCAGGACCGCTGGTATGATACGGCGGACAATGGCGGCAGGTTCGTGCGGACGCAGTCGCAGTGGCGCGACTGGGTCACCGTTGACGGAGCGCCGGCCGAAGGCCGCACGCGCGGCTTCAAGGCCGAGCCCGGGCGCTACCATCTCTATGTCTCGCTCGCCTGTCCCTGGGCGCACCGGACGCTGATCTTTCGCGCGCTGAAGGGGCTGGAAGACATCATCTCCGTCTCGGTCGTGCATCATTTCATGGGCGCCAACGGCTGGACGTTCCTGGCCGAGGACGGCGCCACGGGCGACACGCTTTACGGGCTGGATTTCCTGCATCAGATCTATGCCAAGGCCGATCCCGCCTATTCCGGCCGGGTGACGGTGCCGGTGCTTTGGGACAAGAAGGAGCAGACCATCGTCTCCAACGAGTCTTCCGAGATCATCCGGATGCTCAATTCGGCGTTCGACGCATGGGGCGATGCAAGCCTCGACTTCTATCCCGAGCACCTGCGCAGCCAGATCGATCGTATCAACGCGCTGGTCTATCCCGCGGTCAACAACGGCGTCTACCGCGCCGGCTTCGCCACCACGCAGCGTGCCTATGAGGAGGCGTTCGGCGAATTGTTCTCGGCGCTGGACAGGCTGGAGGAGCGGCTGTCAAAACAGCGCTATCTCGTCGGCGACCGCATCACCGAGGCCGACTGGCGGCTGTTCACCACGCTGGTGCGCTTCGATCCGGTCTATGTCGGCCATTTCAAATGCAATCTGCGCCGCATCGCCGACTATCCGAACCTGTCGAATTATCTGCGCGACCTCTATCAGGTGCCTGGTGTCGCCGCGACCGTGAACCTGCATCACATCAAGGCGCACTATTACGGCAGCCACGAAACGATCAATCCAACACGGATCGTGCCCGTGGGGCCGGAACTCGACTATGGCGCGCCGCATGACCGGGGGCGGTTCGCGATCTGAAATCGCCGATGGCTGCAAATCGTCGAGTCTTACCGGAAGGTCTCGGCGTTGATGCGAGCCTGTCTGGCAAGCTCCGCCTTCAGGAAATTCTTGCCCATGCGGCTGGAATAGCCCCAGGCGTTGATCGCAAAGACGATAAGCCCGCCAAACAGCAGGACGAAAACCCAAACGAGGGCAGGCATGGCATTGCTTCCCGGCATGGCCCCGCCCGCAACAGCAAGGCCGACGAGTATCAGTGAAAGCAGGCACGAGGCCAGAGACGAAAAAAGCGTAATCTTCCAATATTCGTCTCGATTGAAAAGCCGAAGGTTCCTGTTGATGAATTTGTAGGAGGCGAAGGAGGTCGACCCGAATGTGATGGCGAAGCCGCTTGCATGGCCGAAGCTGTCCGGCAGCGACGGAAACATCATTGCTACGCCCATAAACACAACGGTCAAGCCTACCATCATAAGACTATAAAAGCCGACATAGGGCCAAACGCTCACTGATTTTACTTGTTCGAGATCCATGGAATCGTCCCCCCGTGTATTTTCCTGATCAATATAGCTTGGGACTTTTTCAACAGCCAAGGCGGGCTCACCAATAGGGCGACGCGGGTTCCTCTCCAAAAACCTCGGCGATGCGCCGCAGCGTTGCCGGCGTCGTGTCCCTGGGCAAGCGATCCAGCGGGAAGAAGCCGGCCTCGGCGATCTCGTGGTCGGGCAGCTTCGGCGTGGTCTGACTGAACTGCTCGATGAGATAGAAGCCGACATGGTCGCGTCGGCTGGAGCGGCGGTTGAAGTGCATCGACTTCAGCGCCGCGGGGGCGGTCAGCGCGATGTTGCCTTCCTCGGCGAGTTCGCGCGCCAGCGCCTCAGCCAGCGTTTCTCCGACCTCGACGCCGCCGCCGGGAAGCTGCCAGCCGGGCACATAGGTGTGGCGGATGAGGAAGATGGAATTCGTCGCGGTGTCACGGACGAGGCCGCGCACGCCGAGGGTCATTGGCCGCCGCAGCACGAAATAGAGATGGAACAGCCGGGCCCGCAAACCCGGCCAGCCGGTCTGGCGGAAGGTGTCTTCCGGGTTTGCCATCAGGTGCGAAACCGGTAAGGAAACCTTGAGTGGAAAGCCGGGCGCTGGTCGCCTATGAGGGATGGATGTTCAGGCTCGCGCATATTTCCGATGTCCATCTGGGGCCGCTCCCCGATGTATCCTATCGCGATCTCGCCTCCAAGCGCGTGCTCGGCTACGTCAACTGGCAACGCAATCGCCGGCGTCACATGCATGACGCCGTCATCGACGCCATCACCGCCGACATCAAGGCGCAGAACCCGGACCACCTCGCCGTTACCGGCGACCTCGTCAATCTGGCGCTCGACGGCGAGATCGAGATGGCCAAGCACTGGCTGGAGACGCTGGGATCGCCGCACGACGTTTCCGTGGTTCCGGGAAACCACGACGCCTATGTGCCGGGCGCGTTCGACAAAGTCTGCCGCTCATGGGCGGCCTGGATGAGCGGCGACGGCGTCAACACGCCGGTCGACCGCAACGCGTTTCCCTATCTGCGCGTGCGCGGCGATGTCGCGCTGATCGGCGTCTCGACGGCGCGCGCCACGGCGCCCTTCATGGCCAATGGCTTTTTCATGGAAGGGCAGGCGGAGCGGCTCGGCAAGATCCTGCGAGACACCGGCGGGCAGGGCCTGTTTCGCGCTATCATGATCCACCATCCGCCGGTGCGCGGCGCCGTCTCGCAGCACAAGCGGCTGTTCGGCATCGCCCGCTTCCACAAAGTCATTCGCAAGAACGGTGCGGAACTCATCCTGCACGGTCATTCGCATCTGCCGTCGCTGTTCCAGATCGGGCCGCGCGGCACCAAGGTTCCGGTGGTCGGCGTCGCCGCCGCCGGCCAGGCGCCGGGCGGCAAGCATCCGGCGGCCCAGTACAATCTCTTCGATATCGATGGCGAAAAGGGCAATTGGCGCATCGGCCTGACGCGGCGCGGCCTGACCGGGCCGGCCATACCGCCAGCCGATCTGCAGACGATGGAACTGGGTGTGGAGGCCAGCGCTGCTATGGCCGCAGGCTGAACACCATCGCCACGAGGCGGTCCCAGAACAGGGCGACCGACACCGCCAGGCCGACCAGCGCGCCGGCGGCGACCAGGCCAAGGCCTGACAGGAAGGCCGACCAGCCGTTGCCGCGTTGCGGCGATCGCAGCGGTGGCTCGGCCTCCGCCACCTCGGCACGCCTCATCCCCGCGACAGCCGGCTCGACCCCACCCTCCATCATCCTCTGGCGCTCGACGATGCGCTCGGCGACATAGCGCGTCACGGAATCGACAACCGGCTTCATCTCGGTCGATTCGGCAAGCACCACGCGGCCGATGCGGGTGTCCTTGAGGAATCGGTAGGTGCGGCGGTCGCGCCCCATGGCGACATGGCTGACGGCATCGATCCAGAGGCGCGGTTGCAGCCCCGCCGAAACGACGAAGTCGAAATTGTCCATGTCGGCAGGCACGTCGGCAAAAACGGGTGCAAGTTCGGCGGCCAGCAGATCGAGGCGCATGCGATGCGCCTCGCGCATGTCGACGACGACGTCGTCGCGGTCGGCGAAGGCGTTCTTCACATCACGGATGGCATCGGACAGTTTTCTTGACGGATCGATCTTTTCGCCTGCGTCCTTCATCGGCGTCAGCCTCGCGGGTTTGGTTAACACGGGGTTAACACAGGCGACGGCAAAATGCACTGGCGAGATCAAGGGGACCAACGCGCTCCAGGCATGTTGCGCTGAAGCGCGTCGCGTAATGCGCTTCAGGTCTTTGTTCATGCATGTCGTTCTCCCGAACCGAGGTCCCATTTGGGCGACACGCATTAGGCAACTCAACTGGCCGCGGCGGCGAGTTTGGGGCGAACGGGCCTGGCGCGGCGGTTCATATTGCGCCGGATGATGCTGGCGATCAGGTCGGGTGCTTCCTCGATCAGCATATGGCCGGCCTCCAGCACATGATGCACATGAAAGCGCGCCGGCAGGTCATCCGCATGGGTGAAGGGCAGCACCGCGTCATCACTGCCCCACACCACCATCACCGGCATGGTCAGCCTGTCCAACTGCTCGCGCGGGATAACACCTTGCCGGTCGTCCCTGGTCATGACGGCGGCGATCTCGACGAGTTTTTCCGATTGTCCGGGCCGCTGGCGCATTTGGAACAGCATTTCGGCGATGTGTGGCGAAGGCGCGCTGGCAGGCCCTGACATCGCGCCAAGGCAGGCGCGGATCTCGGCAAGATCCCGCGCCCCGGCATAGCGGCGCAGCAAGGGGCCGTTGATCTCCGGGCCAAAACCGCCGGGCGCCAGAAGCGTCAGCGAGGCCACTTTCTCCGGCGCGGCCATAGCCATCAAGGCCGCCACCGCTCCACCCATCGAATGGCCAACGAGATGGATCCGCTTGACCGCGCGGGTCGCGAGGTCAGCAAGCACAGCTCTTGCCGCGACCTTTGCAGGCCCGGCCTCGGGAAAGTCGAGCGACAGGCCATGCCCCGGCAGATCATAGGCAAGGGTGCGCGCGGCAGCAGAGAGCGGGGCGATCACGTCGCGCCAGACGTCGGAGCAACCACCAAAACCGTGCAGCAGGACGATTGTCTTCGAGCCGGCACCCTGTTCGGCAGCATGGAGCGATGAGATCATGAAAGCGGAAGGTATCAAATTGCGGGAACGCGTGAAATGTGACTGGATTGCGCTTCGTCCAGAGCCATGGCCAGTAAAATCTTCGCGATTTTCGCGAGCGCTGGCATGTCATACGACGGGTTCGCCCGGCAAAAGCCGGCAGATCATCCCGTTCGGCGCTTCGTCCCGTGCGCGCGAACGCCCAACAATTCCATTGGTCCAACCCGTCCCGGCCTGCCGAAGGTCAGCTGGCGTTGCCGAGCCCGGCGGCGCGCAAGGCGTCGATCAGCTTCTCGGTCAGATCGGCCGGATATTTTCGGTCGATGAAAGTCGCGCGCGGATTGGCGGCGAATTTCGGGAATTTAGTGGTGAGTTCATCGAGCAGCTTGCCTGCCAGACTGTCCTGGCCGGAGATCCTGGCGCCGATCAGCCGCGCGGCAAGATAGTGCGATTTCGTCGCGGTGGTTCTCAGGGCGGAGCTGGCGATCGCGGCCTTGTCGGTGTCGCCGAGCATGAATTCGCCTGCGAAAAGCCCGAAATCCCACCATGTCGGATGGCCGCTGGAGGCATCCACCGCATGGGCCAGAAGGGGTGTTCCCTCGGCGTAACGGCCGGCGAAGACCAGCCCATAACCATAGGCGGCCGCCATGGCGACGTCATAGGGGTTGAGGTCATAGGCCTTGCGCATCCAGCGCAGCGCTTCCTCGGCATTGCCAAGACGCGAATTGATGTAGCCGTAGGAACGATGCGCGTAGGGACTGGTCGGGCCCATCTGCACGGCGCGATGGGCGAATGTGATCGCCTTTTCGATCGTCGCATCCGGCGGATAGGCGTAGTGGTCGTTCACGGCTTCAAGGTGCAACGAGGCGAGTTCGGAATAAACAAGCGACGATTTTGCACCGTTCTCGGCCAGGGTTTCCAGGCAGCGATAGGCGGCCTCATGGGTTCTGGCGTTCTGGTCGAGATAGTATTTGCCGTTGAGCAGCAGGCACTGCGTCAGGCCGTTCTGAATGCCGCTCTGCTCGATATAGTTGTAGATCGTGCCGGACGCGGGCAGCGCGGAACTCAGGATGCCCGCGATACGGTCTTCGACGGCCGATGGAGCGCTGTCGGCAGCGGTCAGGTTGCGCGACAAAAGCACACGTCCGGTCGCCACGCTCTGCAGTTCGACGGTGATCTCGCCCGCGCCCGGTCCAGGCAGGACATCGAACATGAAGCTCGTCGCACTTGTGACCGGATCGGTCTTGTCGACGGTGTCGCGACCGATGAAGTCGATCGTATCGAAGCCACTCAGCCCGGCGCGCAACGACGCGGCGACGCGGCTGGCGTCGGCGCCGCTGGCCTTGACGGCGATGTAGACAAGCGGCAAGGCCTCGCTGACAGGGGACGGCGCAATGCCGCTGGTAAGACCGGCGCTCTCGAACGTGGCCGGCAGATCGCCGCCGGCCAGCAATGCGCCGCTGCCCTGGCGCAGGATCAGGACGCCGAGCATGGCGATGACGACGGCGATCGCCATCCAGAAGAACCTGAGATGGCGCGCCACCGAGGGCACGGGGGTTGCCGCCTGCGCCGGCGATGCAGCGGGCGCAACAGCATCCTCGGCAGCGGCAGGGTACTCGGCCGGAGCCGATGCCGCTGGCGGCTGCTCGGCGGGTTTGGCCGCTTCCGGCAGACGGATCGCGTTGAGCTCATAGGCCGGCACGTAGCCGCCGCGTGGAATGGCGATGCGAACGGGCTCGGCGATGCCTTCATTGGCGAAATACTGCTGCAGCAATTCGCGCAGCCTGCCTGCCTGCACCCGCACGACGGCATCGGTCGACGGATCGAAATCGCCGTCCTTGCCGAAGACGTCCATGGCGATGGAAAAGCCCTTGAGCCTGTCGGCTTCGCCGGCCTGCTCGCGCTCGACGAGATAACGGATCAGTTTGCGCGCGCGCTCGGATCTTCCGAACGTTTCGCTGGCAAGCAGTCGCTCCAGTGTCTCGCGCACTGCGGGGGCGGCAGGCGTGGCATGCTGCAAGTGTCGATCCTCTCGAAGTCGGCACAGGTTGAGGCGCGATCATATAGGGCTCGCACCACCACACAAGTATACACCCGTTATGCGATCGCGTACCTAACCGGATAATTTTCCGGTGGTTAATGACGCGACCGATGCCGGCTACCAAACAAGCACGCCGCCAGCGTCGGCCGTTTGAGGCCAAGGCCTTGTTCGGGCTCGAAAAATTGGCTGGCGCGAGAGCCGTTCAGCTCTCTCGCGCCAATCAGCAAATGCTACCGCGTCTTGCGGCCGACGATGCGGTTGGCTGCCGAAGTCACCGCTTCCAGCGAGGCGGCGACGATGTTGGTGTTGATGCCGGCACCGAACAGCTTGCCGCCGGGATATTCCATTTCGACATAGGAAATGGCGGACGCATTGGAGCCACGTTGCATCGAGTGTTCGGAATAATCGAGCACCGACATCTCGACGCCGACATGGCGCGACAGCGCATCGACGAAACCGTCGATCGGGCCTGTGCCGGTGCCGGATATGGTCACTTCCTTGCCCTTGTCGAGGATCACTGCCTCGACCACGCGCCGCCCCTTGACCACCGTGTCTGGATAGGTGTGGTGGTCGAGGAATTTCAGGCGCGCGCCCGGCTGGTCGACATAGGTTTCGAGGAAGCGCTCATAGATGCGCTTGGCCGGCACTTCCTTGCCTTCGGCGTCGGTGATCGCCTGGATCGCCTGGCTGAACTCTATCTGCAGGTTGCGCGGCAGATTGAGGCCATAATCAGCCTGCAGCACATAGGCGATGCCGCCCTTGCCCGACTGCGAGTTGATGCGGATGATCGCCTCGTAGCTGCGGCCGACATCGGCCGGATCGATCGGCAGGTAGGGCACTTCCCACAGGCCAGTGTTGGCCTTCTTCAGCGCCTTCATGCCCTTGTTGATGGCGTCCTGGTGCGAGCCGGAAAAGGCGGTGTAGACGAGTTCGCCGACATAGGGATGGCGCTCCGGGATCTTCAACTGATTCGAATATTCGTAGACGTCCTTCATCCGGTTGATGTCGGAGCAATCGATGCCCGGGTCGACGCCTTGCGTGTACATGTTGAGCGCCAGGGTGACGATGTCGACATTGCCGGTGCGCTCGCCATTGCCGAACAGCGTGCCTTCGACGCGGTCCGCACCCGCCATCAGACCGAGTTCGGTGGTGGCAATGCCGGTGCCGCGGTCATTGTGCGGATGCAGCGAGATGATCAGGTTCTCGCGGTTGTCGAGATTGCGGCACATCCATTCGATGCGGTCGGCATAGATGTTGGGCGTCGACATCTCGACCGTCGACGGCAGGTTGATAATCAGCTTGTTGTCTGAAGTCGGCCTGACGATCTCGGTGACGGCGTTGCAGATCTCCAGCGCGACTTCGAGCTCGGTGCCGGTAAAGCTTTCCGGCGAATATTCGAAGCGATAGCCGCCGCCGGCCTTGGCCGCCATGTCGGTAATCATCTTGGCCGCGTCGGTGGCGATGCGCTTGATGCCGCCGACATCCTTTTCGAAGACGACGCGGCGCTGCAATTCGCTGGTCGAATTGTAGAAATGCACGATCGGGTTGGTGGCGCCCTTCAGCGCCTCGAAGGTGCGGGTGATCAGTTCGGGCCGGCACTGCACCAGCACCTGCAGCGACACGTCGGCGGGGACGTTGCCTTCCTCGATGCACCAGCGGGCGAAGTCGAAATCGGTCTGCGAGGCCGAGGGGAAGCCGATCTCGATCTCCTTGAAGCCCATGTCGAGCAGCAGGCCGAACATGCGCGCCTTGCGCTCGTGGCCCATCGGGTCGATCAGCGCCTGGTTGCCGTCGCGCAGGTCGACCGAACACCAGATCGGCGCCTTGTCGATGACCTTGTTGGGCCAGGTGCGGTCGGTGAGGCCGACGGTCGGATAGGGTTGATATTTGCGGGCTGCCTCACGCATGCCGCGGGCCGGTTCCACGCCCGTGCCGGTGACCTCGGCATCAGGGCGGATTTGTTCTCGTGCGTTCATCGTCTTGTTCTCCCGGCGGCCCTCGGATCCGTCTTTAGACGGATTGTTGGCGAGTGGCGCCTTTACCAGATTTTCGTTCGCTTGATGTGACTGCCAATTTTGAGACTGGCCAAGGAGCATGCGCTTGCGCGGCGGTTCGACCGCCGGGCGCTCCTTCAGCGAACCCGGCGATCGCCGATAAGGCCGAGAAGAAGCAGGGTCGAGGCAAGCGCGCGCACGGTCTCGCCGGCAAAGCCGGTCTGACGGGAAGCGGTGGTGGCGCGCGTGTTCATGCCGGTTCTCATACAGGAGCGGCCTGTGGGAGGCAAGCAGGGGCTGAATCCGTTGAACATTATCCCTAATTCAGGTGCTCTTCCCCAGGCGCTGCAAATGCGCCAGACTTGGGTGCCGGCGGGGCTGGGGTGCGTCGCCGCCATGAGGGGGTGTCGATGAATTTCGTGTTCTTCTCGCCGCATTTTCCCACCAACGGCGCCGATTTCTGCGACCGGCTGAAGAAGGCCGGCGCCACCGTGCTCGGCATTGGCGACGAGCCCTATGACGCGCTGAACAGCAAGCTGAAGAGCGCGCTTTCGGAATATTACCGCGTCGCCGACATGGAGGACTACGATCCGGTATTCCGGGCGATGGGGCATTTCATCCACAAATGGGGCCGCATCGACCGTTTCGAATCGCTCAACGAGCATTGGCTGGAGCTGGAAGCCAACATCCGCACGGACTTCAACATCTACGGCACCAAGCTCGATTTCGTGAAGAACCTGAAGCGCAAGAGCCGCATGCGCGCCTTCTTCCGCAAGAGCGGCGTCGAGACGATCGCGCAGCGCAAGTGTTCCGACCGTGCCGGCGCCATGACCTTCATCCGCCGCGTCGGCTATCCCGTGGTGGTGAAGCCGGATTCGGGCTCAGGCGCTTCCAACACCTTCAAGATCTCAAACACGGGGGAACTCGACCAGTTCTTCCGCGACAAGCCCGAGGACGTGACCTTCGTCATGGAGCAGTTCATCGAGGGGCTGGTGGTGACCTATGACGGGCTGGTCAACCGCGACGGCGAAGTGGTGCTGGCGGCCAGCCACCGCTACGACCAGAGCGTCATGGAGGTGGTCAACAAGGACCGCCACATGAGCTACACCTGTTTTCCCCATATCAGGCCAGCGGTCGAGGAGGCCGGCCGCAAGATCCTGAAGGCGTTCGACGTGCGCGAGCGCTTCTTCCATATCGAACTGTTCGAGACCAGGGACGACCGGATCATCGCGCTGGAGGTCAATATGCGCCCACCTGGCGCCTGGATGACCGACGCCATCAACTACACGTTCGACATCGACGTCTACGCCGCATGGGCCGACATGGTGGTCAAGGACGCCGCCGGCGGACCCTATGAGGGCAAGTATTTCACCGCCTATGCCAGCCGCAAGCGGCACCTCCACTATTTGCACAGCCATGAGGACGTGTTAGCGGCGCACGGCGACAAGATCGTCCACCATCAGCAGATAGAAGAGGTTTTCAGCCGCGCCATGGGAAATTACGCCTATCAGATGCGCTCGAAGGATCAGGTGGAGCTGCGCGAGGCGGTCGCTTATATCCACGCGGAAAAGGCCTGAGGCCATGGACATCTCCTATCACAAGCATTTCTCCGGCAAGCTCGGCCGCGACATGGAGTACAAGCGTTACGGCCATGCCGGCAGGCCGGTGGTGGTGTTCCCGACTTCGCAGGGGCGGTTCTACCAGTTCGAGGATTCCGGCGGGGTGGGCTCATTGGCCGAGTTCATCGACACCGGCCGCATCCAGCTGTTCACCGTCGACGGCATCGATTCGGAATCCTTCTTCGACAAGCATGCCGACGCCGCGCATCGCATCGGCCGCCACGAGGCCTATTTCCGCTATGTGCGCGAGGAGGCGCTGCCGGAAATCCTGTCCACGGCATCGGCCGCCAATGGCGGACGCAAGCTGAAGCCGCTGTTCTCAGGCTGTTCGATGGGTGGCTACCATTCCTCGAACTTCGTCTTCCGCTTCCCGGAACTCGCCAGCGGCGTCATCTCGCTGTCGGGCGTCTATTCGGCCCGCGATTTCTTCGGCAAGGCGCTGGAAGGCGATATCTTCTACAACTCGCCGCTCGACTATCTGCCGGGCATCGTCGACCCGAAGCTTTTGGCCCGGCTCAAGGCGCTGCGGCTGATCTTCTGCTGCGGGCAGGGCGCCTGGGAAGAGCGCATGTTGGTCGAGACGCGCCAGCTGGAACAGATCCTGCGTGACAAATCCATTCCGGCCTGGGTCGACTATTGGGGCGGCGACGTCAGCCATGACTGGCCATGGTGGCACAAGCAGCTGGTCTATTTCTTCGGCCGCTGGCTGGATGATGATCTGATGCATAGATTGGACTGATGACCACGCCAGAACCCATTCGCCGCTTTGTCGAGGCCACAAACGCAGGCGACACGGAAGCCTTTCTCGACACCTTTGCCGACGACGCGTTCTTGAGCGACTGGGGACGATCCTTCCAGGGCCGCGAGCAGATCGCGCGCTGGAACCAGTCGGACAATATCGGCGTGAAATCGCATCTGCGTATCGTCAACATCACCCCTGCGGAAGGCACCTATCGCGTCCGCATCGCCGTCAAGGGCAAGGGCTTCAACGGCGAGGGCGACATGACCTTCACGCTGGATGGCGATCGCATCACGAGCCTCGTCATCACCTGACACCCGTAGCTTATCCTTCCTGGCATGCCGGCACAGGCACGGTCTCGCGTTCCGCCGCCGATCCGCGACGCAGGCCGAGGAAGACGACAAGGGCGGTGACGATGGTGATTGCCGCCAGCACGATCAGCAGCCTGTCGAACGCCGTGTCGTAGGCCTGGACCAGAGCCACGGCGCTGGCCGCCGGCAGATGCCGCGCCGTTTCACCGAGATTGCCGGTCACCAGCATCTGCGCCGCGGCGGCCGCATCCCTGGAAGACGCACCTTGAGTGCCTAGCTGTGCGGCGGTGAAACCCGACAGGGTCGCCATGACGATCGCCACCGCCACGCCCTCGCAAGCAACGCGCGTGGTGTTGAAGATGCCGACCGCCATGCCGGCGCGCTCCCTGGGCACGACGCTGACGGCAAGCCCGTCCATCAGCCCCCAGGGCAAGGCGATGCCGACGCCGATCAGCACCAGCGGCGCCACCAGGGCGACGGCGATCGGCGGCGTCAGGCTCAGCCAGACGAGGCCGGCGGCGGTGATGAGCAGGCCCGCGCCGCAGATCGTGGCCGGCGCGATCCAGCGTGCCAGCTGGCCGGCAAGCAAGGGCAGGATCAGCAGCGGCCCCGACAGACAGATCATCAATTGCCCGGCCTTGATCTCGCTCATCCCTTCAATGCCGATGAAGCGGATCGGCAACAGCACCAGCAGGACGACGAAGCCATAGGCGGGCGCCGCCGCCAGGAACTGGACGCCGACGAAGCGGGGGAAGCGAAACAGCGTGAGATCGAGCATCGGCCGGCGCAAGCGCCGTTCAACGACAACGAAGGCGGCGAAGAAGAGGGCGGCCGCGGCCAGCAGAGCGATGACGAGGGGATCGGCCCAACCGCTCTGCGGCGCCTGCAGGACGCCATAGGTCAGCGAGGCCAGCGCTGTGGTGAAGGTGCCGGCGCCCGCCCAGTCGAGACCGGTCGCATCCGGGTCGCGCGATTCCCTGATGGTGCGCAGGCCAAGCATCGCCGAGGCGATCGCCAGCACCGCCACCAGAACAAAGATCGACCGCCAGCCGAATGCGGAGATGAGCAGGGCCGAGGCGATGGGGCCGAAGGCCAGGCCAATGCCGAAACTGGTGCCGAGGAAGCTGAAAGCACGCAGCCGTAGCGGCCCTTCGAATTCCTGCGCAAGCGCCGAAGCGCCGCCGGCGAAGGCCAGGGCGCTGCCGATGCCTTGCGCGGCCCTGAACATGTCAAACCAGACGATGCCGGGCGCCAGCATCGCACCCAGTGACGCTAGGACATAGAGGCAGAGGCCACCGAGGAAGATGCGCTTGCGGCCCAGATTGTCGGCCAGCGCGCCTGCCGCCATCAGGCTGGCGCCGAAGGTCAGCATGAAGGCGTTCGTCACCCAGTTGAGCGCGATCGGGCTGCCGCCGAGATCGGCCGCGATGCGGGAAAGCGCGACGGCCGGGCCGGTGAAGGTCAAGGGCATGGTCATCGCGGCAAGGCATACCGACAAGAGCACGAGCCAGCGCTCGGCGGGGCCGGTTGGGGTCTTCGGGGTCATGGATTTTCCTATCTGAAGCAGCATCCTCCGGCATGTGCGTGGCTCGCGGCGCCGGTTTTAACGACAAGATAGGTCGACGAGCTTTCAGGAAAAATAGTATTATATCTCCTGATATACCGGACTGAAACGCTCTAATGGGAATGACGATGGATCGTCTCAATGGCCTTTTGGCCTTCGCCCGTACCGCAGAGCTCGGCAGTTTCATTGCCGCCGGCCGGGCGCTCGGCATTTCGGCTTCCGCCGTCGGCAAGAGCGTGGCCAGGCTCGAACAGGAACTCGGCGTGCGGCTCCTGCAGCGCAGCACGCGGCGGGTCGGCCTGACGGAAGAGGGCAGGCTGTTCAACGAGCGGGTGCGGCGCATCCTCGACGACATCGACGATGCCGAGGCGATGCTGTCACGAACGCGGGAGACGCCGCACGGGCGGCTGCGTATCTCGACCCCGATCGTCACCTATCATCTGCTGCTGCCGGTGCTGTCGGAGTTCATGGCTCGCTATCCCGAGATCGAACTCGACATCGATTTCAACGACCGCATCGTCGATGTCATCGAGGAAGGCATCGACGTCGCGATCAGAAGCGGCGAGCTGCCGGATTCACGATTGGTGTCGAGGCCTGTTGGGCCTTTTCGCATGCTTCTGTGCGCGGCGCCCTCCTACCTCGAGCGCCATGGCACACCCGGCGAACCGGCGGATCTCATCCGGCATTTCGGCATAAGCTTTCGCTTTCTCAACAGTGGCAGGCTGCTGGAGTGGCCCTTCATCACCGGAAGCGCTGAACCGCAGATCCGCTCGAAGCTGACCTGCAACAACATGGAGGCTTTGAAGGGGGCCACGATCGCGGGGCTCGGTATTGCCTGCATGCCCGATTTCCTGGTCCGCGAGGCGCTGCTGGACGGAAGGCTGCGCACCGTGCTCGACGATCATATCGACGGCCGCGGCCAGTTCCGCATGCTGTGGCCCTCCAACCGCCATCTGTCGCCCAAGGTACGCGTCTTCGTCGATTTCCTTCCCGAGCGCCTTGCGGTGGCGGCGAATATGACTGGGGCGAAAAGTAGGGCACCAAAGGCGCTGAAGCCTATCAGTCCCTGATGCTTCTGGCCACCAGCCGCGCAACGCTCGGGCCGACGAGCAGCACGATCAGGAAGCGGGCCGATTGCAGCGCCATGACGAAGGAGATGTCGACGTTCCGCGCCGCGGCGGCGATGATGGCGACGCTGTCCATGCCGCCGGGGCTGGTCGCCAGATAGGCGGTCAGCGGATCGATGCCGAGGAGATGGCTGATCAGGAAGGCGAGCCCGCCGCAAAAGGTGATCAGCGCCACGATCGAGGCGATGATCTGCGGCAAAGCGCGCGTCGCATGCCGCAGGATCGGCCTGGTGAAGTTCAGCCCGATCGACCAGCCGACCATGGCGTAGCTGATCGCCAGCAGCCAGGGCGGCAGCTGCATCTCGACGCCGAGGCCGAGATGGACGACGGCGCCGAAGATGAAGGTGCCGAGGAAGAAGGGTGAGGGCAACCGGCACAGCTTTCCCGCCAGGCCACCTATGACTGCGATGCCGATGGTCGCGGCGAAGGCCTGGGCATCGACCGGCGGAAACCAGATGATCGGTGGGATTTCGATGCCCGATGTGTCGACCCACATCTTGGCTACCACAGCCGCCGTCATCGATACGAAGATGACGCGCAGATACTGCATGAAGGCGACAAGCCGCTGGTCGGCGCCGAAAGCGCCGGCCATCAGCACCATGGCGGTGGCTGCCCCAGGCGAGGAACCCCAGACGGCGGTGGTGCCGGGCAGGATGCGCCAGCGGCTGATCAGCCAGCCAAGCAGGCTGGAGGCCGCGACGGTGGCAATCACCACGCCCAGGAACAGCGGCCATTCCTGGTAGAAGACCGGAAAGATGTCGGCCGAGATCGACGCGGCGACGAGGCAGCCGACAATGGCCTGGGCGGAGCCGAACAGCAGGCGCGGCACCCGCACCGTGGCGCCATTGGTGCCGGCGACGATCGCCGCCAGCATCGGCCCGATCAGCAGCGCCGCCGGCAGGGCGGCAAGTTCGAGCACGCCGGCAAACAGGGCCGAGATGGTGAGCAGGACCAGCCATTGCGCAAACTTGTGCAAGTGCGCCATACGTTCGATGGCCGGCGTATCCGGCTGCTCGGGCGAGGTCTCCATATTTCGGTCTTAGACCCAGCCGCGAAAAATACGAACCCTTGCGGCGAAAATGGGCACGATTTCTCTCAACTGGCGACGCTGGCGTGGAGCCTACGTTGGTGCGGGCATTCTTCACGCCGATGTCAGTAATTGCGCAAATTTTGTTATTTGCGTATAGTCAAAGGGACAAGGAGGTACACCTATGAACGTATCATTGGGAGATCGTTGGGAAAATTTTGTCTCGGACATCGTCAAGCTTGGCCGCTACGGCTCGGCCAGTGAAGTCGTGCGCGAGGGGCTGCGCCTGGTCGAAGAACGCGAGGAAAAGCTGAAGGCTTTACGCGCCATGCTCGACAAATCGTTTGCTGAGGGCGGTGAAGCCACCGAACAGGACATTGATGCATCTTTAGACGCCAAGGCCGCACAGCTCGCAAAGGAAGGCCTCTAGGAGTGCCACGCCTTCGCATGCTCTCGTCAGCCCAAGCAGACTTGGTCAGTCTTCTTGAGCATATCGCGCGAGAAAGCGGCGACCTCAAAGTCGCGAGACGGTTTGTAGAGGTCTTGCGTCAAAAATGTCGCGACCTCGCGACATTGCCAGCCACTATCGGGCGTGCGCGGCACGAGCTCAGACCTGACGTGCGAAGCTACGCATTTCGCGGGTATGTGATCTTCTTCCGTTATCGGGACGATTTCTTCGAAGTCGCCACCATAATCGAGGGGGGCATCGCGATATTGACGCTCTGTTTTCCGAAGCAGAGGGTGACTGAGGAGTATTCCGTATGAATGCCATATCCTCGGCACCGTGCCGACGCGCGCTAGCGCCCGGCCATGGGCCGCATTCGAGAAGCGCTTGCTTCGTTGGGGTTCAGCCGGTCTTGCCGTCAGGCAATCCGAAACCGCCGACCGGGTGGGTCTCCACCTGGAACTCGAAGCCGGCGATGAAGGGGCGCGCCTTGGCGATGGCCGCCTGGACTTCGGGAAGCTGCAGCGAGGCCTTGTGGCTTGCCTGGTCCGTCCACACTTCGGTCACCCAGATCGCATCGGCATCGGCCGGGTCGGTGGCGACGATATAGCTCAGGCAGCCCGGCAGGGCGCCGGTGCTGGCGCGCAGGACGTCCATGACCGCGTCGCGCTGGCCGCGCGCCGCCCGCATCTTGCCGATCAGTCCGTACATTCAGTTGTCTCCCCTTCAAAGTCTCCGACAAGAGTGTGCGGGCCTTCAGTATGCAGATAGCCGGTCACGGCATCAACTGGCCGCCATTCACCTCGATCACCTGGCCGGTGATGTAGCCGCTCAACAGGTCTGACGAGAGGAACAGATAGGCGCCGACGCAGTCTTCCGCCGTGCCGGCCCGGCCCTGCGGAATGGTGGCGACCATGCCCTTGATCTGCTCCTCGGTCGAATAGCGCTCGTGGAACGGGGTGAGAATGGTGCCGGGCGCCACAGCGTTGACGCGGATGCCGAAGCCGATCAGTTCCTTGGCCATGCCGCGCGTGACATTGGAGACGAAGGCCTTCGCAGAGCCGTAGAGGCCGGCGCCGCCGCCCGCACCATTGCGCGCGGCGATCGAGGAGGTGTTGACGATGAAGCCGCCCTGTTTCTTCAGCCACGGCATCGCCTTGCGCGAAGCGGTCAGCACCGAACGCGCGTTGAGGTCCATCACCGCGTCGTAATGCGCTTCGGTCTGTTCGGCATAGGGGATGCGGCCGAGCATGCCGCCGGCGTTGTTGACCAGCCCGTCGAGGCGGCCGAAATGCTGGGCGCTGTCCTCGACGACGCGCTCGACATCGGTGGCAACGGAAAAATCGCCCTGGACGAGGAACACCTCACCGCCGCCGTCGCGAATGGTCTTGGCGAGTTTCTCGGCAGCCTCTTTACTCGAATTGTAATGCAGCGCCACCTTGGATTTCTGCGCGGCGTAGGCCAGCGCGAGGGCTGCGCCGATGCCGGTCGAGGCGCCGGTGATCAGCACCGCCTTGCCGGCGAGATCGGGGATGGTGAGTGTATTGTTGGCTGGCACTGTTGTTTCCTCCGGGATGTCCGCCGCCCTTCGTAGGCCTTTGCCGCGGCAGTGTTCAAGCCTCAGGGGCGCAGATAGACATAGCCCTGGCTTTGCAGTTCCGCGAGCTTGACGACGCCGCCCTTGTCGGCGGCATGAAAACCCTCGAGCAGGTCGGTGAGCGAAATATCCATGCCCCGCATGGTGTTGCCGCAGGCCTGCGGCTCGAGCCCCTGCTGCACCAGGCCGGCGAAGCGGCCGGAGATCGCAGCCGATATGCCCTTCGACTTGAAGCTGGCCAGGGCCGGGCCATGCACGACCAGCACGATGTCGACATTGCCGCTGGTGCCTTCATAGTGGTTCTTGATGTTGCCGAGCACGAAGTTGACCTTGTCCACATCGCTTAAGTGATAGGCGACCTTCAGCCTGGCGGGTTCCGTGGCCGCGGCCTGCACCGACCGCAGGCCAAGAAACGTTCCGGTCCCGGCAAGAACCGCGCGGAACATGTCGCGTCTGCGCATGGGCACTCTCCTCAGATTTCACCGCCATTTGCGTGGCTGCGGCCGCAATACTAGCATAGGTTGATGCTACGTCCTGTCGATGCGAGGAGAGGTCACATGACGTTCGGGGCAAGGGAATGGAAGACAATTGCGGGCGCCGGGCTTGGCGTTGCGCTGCTCGGTTTCCTGGCCGGCACAGCGGTCGCCGACGAGGCGCTCAAACTTAGGGAACTCAGCCCGAACGGGGCGGACGCCTGTTTCGGCCGGGTCTATGACGCGGGCCATCTCAAGGCACATCCGAAGCAGAAAGTGGCGCGGATATTCTTCTACTACGGCCATGATCCGGTCAGCCGGCCGAACGAGGAACCCACGGCCAATGCCGACACATCCTACAACGGTTTTCTCACCACCACGGTGCGTGGCGCCAAGGCGCCGGAATGGGCTGGCGGCTGGTGCAATCACGAATCAGAGGACGGCACTTCAGGCCCGATCCGTTGCGGCATGGATTGCGACCGCACGCTGGCCTCGCTGAAGGTCGACGACAAGGGCCGCTTGCTCCTCTCCGACCTGTCTTCCGACATCTATCTCGATCCGGACTCTGAGGAGCAACTCGGCAAGGCGGAATACAACAGGCAAGCGCTCGGCTCGGAGGACGACAATTTCCGCCTCGATCCGATGCCGGCGGCGACCTGCAAGGCGGAATTCGCGCGCATCGATCCCATCGATCCGGCGCTCGGAGACCCGTTGCGCGTGCGGCTGAAGCCCGACCAGCCGTTCTGCTACGGCCGCGATTACGATGCGGCGCATATGAGTTCGCATCCCGACCAGCTGACGCAGTCGATCCGGGTTTTTCGCGGGCCGGTCGAACTGGCGTCCTTCGCATCTGGCGGTGACGTCGCCAATTGGCCTGACGGCGCCGACATTGCCGTTTCGGTCACGACGCGGCAGAAGTCCGGCAAGGTCACGCAGACCTATTCCTGCCAGGGCGAGGCCGACCAGTGGCGCTGCGCGGCAAGCTCGAAGATGAGCGATTTTGCCTGCGACATCGCCCAGAAGGAAATCTTCCTCAAGCGCGGCGCAAACGGCATGATGATGCTGGCCAATCCCAACAGCAGCCTGGCAATCGTCGATCTCTGCTCGAAGGCTGCTGATGGCAAGACGAAATCGGACGACAAGGTCTACCGGCTGGAGCCGATGCCGCAATCGGCCTGCGCACCTTGAGGCCTGCCGATATTCAGGTGATGCCGGCCTGCGAACGGCGACTTCCTGCGCTTCCGGTGCTCACGTACTTTAAAGTACGCTCCGCTCCGGTTCTCGGAAGTCACCATTCTCGACTCGGCCTGACCTGAATCTCGACAGGCCTCAGGCTAGCGCAAGGCTAAGCAAACGGAACGGCCGTCGTGCCCTTCGGCAGCTTGGCCTCATCATCTGGCTCGACATGGATGGTGACGCGCACCGAGGGGATTTCGGCTTTCAGTGCGTCTTCGATGCGGTCGCAGATGACGTGGCTGGCGCCGACCGACATGTCGGCGTCGACGACCAGATGGAACTCGATGAAGGTGGCGCGGCCGGCGATGCGGGTCTTCAGGTCGTGCACCTCGAGCGCACCCTTGCAGTTGGCCGAGATGACGTCGCGGATGCGCATGTGTTCGGTGGTGTCGACGGCACGGTCCATCAGCCCGTTCATCGACGAGCCGATGACGTGCCAGCCCTGCCACAGGATGTTGAGCGCGACGATGACGGCGAGTGCAGGATCAAGGATCTGCCAGCCGGTCAGGATTGCCCCGACCAGGCCGCCGAAGACGCCCACCGAGGTGACGACGTCGGTCATGATGTGGTTGCCGTCGGCGACCAGCGCGGGCGATTTCTCCGCCCGGCCGACGTGGATCAGCATCCAGGCCCAGAAGGCATTGATGAGGGTGGCGACGCCGTTGACGGCGAGGCCGCTCCAGGGCCTTTCCAGGGGTGCCGGCGCTTGCCAGGAGCGCCAGACCTCGTTGAGGATCAACAGTGCTGCGACGACGATCAGCACGCCTTCGAGCACCGCCGAGAAATATTCCGCCTTGTGATGGCCGAACGGATGATCCTGGTCGGCCGGCTTGTAACTGACCTGGATCGCCCAGAAGGCCGCGACCGAGGCAATCACGTTGACGATCGATTCCAGCGCGTCCGAATAAAGCGCTACGGAGCCGGTGACGTACCAGGCGGCCAGCTTCAGCGCGAGCACGACAAAGGCGACCACGATCGACCAGAAGGCAAGGTTGGCAACCTTGCGCTTCGCGGCCGCCCTGGCTGCGATCGCCATCGTGTTCTCGGCTTCGGCCATCGCGGTCAGGCTGCCTTTTCCTTGGCCTTGCGCGGCAAGTGAGCGACGATGTTCTCGATGATGCGCATGCCGGCATTGTGGCCGAGCGTCATGATCGATTCCGGATGGAATTGCACGGCCGCGATCGGCTCCTTGCGGTGCTCGAAGGCCATGATGATGCCGTCCTCCGTCTCTGCCGTGACGATGAAATCATCGGGCAGCCGCACCGGATCGGCGAAGATCGAGTGGTAGCGGCCGACGGTGACTTCCTTGGGCAGGCCGGAGAAGATGATGCCCGGCTTGGAGACGCGGATGCGCGAGGGCTTGCCATGCATGGGAATATGCAGCTGACGCAATTCCCCGCCATAGGCCTCCGCCAACGCCTGCAGGCCAAGGCAGACGCCGAAGATCGGCAGGTCGCGGGCGCGCGCCCGTCTGATGGTGGCGGCGCAATCGAAATCCTTCGGCGTGCCCGGTCCGGGCGACAGCACGACGAGGTCCGGCTTCAGCCGCTCGAACACTTCCTCCGGCACCGGCGTGCGCACGGTCGAGACATTGGCGCCGGTCTGGCGGAAGTAATTGGCCAGCGTGTGGACGAAGGAGTCCTCGTGGTCGACGAGCAGGATGTTGACGCCGTCGCCGACGCGCGCGGTGGTGCGTTCGGTGCTGGCGGAATTTCCCGTCTTGGCGTCGCGGATGGCGGAGAGCATGGCAGATGCCTTCAGTTCGGTTTCGGCTTCTTCTTCCTCGGGAATGCTGTCGAAGAGCAATGTGGCGCCGGCGCGCACTTCGGCGATGCCGTCCTTGATGCGGATGGTGCGCAGCGTCAGGCCGGTGTTCATGTCGCCGTTGAAATTGACCATGCCGATCGCCCCGCCATACCAGGCGCGCGGGCTCTTCTCGTTCTGCTCGATGAAGCGCATGGCCCATAGTTTCGGCGCGCCGGTGACGGTGACAGCCCAGGCGTGCGAGAGAAACGCGTCGAAAGCATCCATGCCTTCGCGTAGCCGGCCCTCGATGTGGTCGACGGTGTGGATCAGGCGCGAATACATCTCGATCTGGCGGCGGCCGATGACGCGGACCGAGCCCGGCTCGCAGACCCGCGACTTGTCGTTGCGGTCGACGTCCGAGCACATTGTGAGCTCGGATTCGTCCTTCTTCGAATTGAGCAGTTTCAGGATCTGCTCTGAGTCGGAAATGGCGTCGTCGCCGCGCTTGATAGTGCCCGAGATCGGGCAGGTCTCGACCCGGCGGCCGTTGACGCGCACGAACATCTCCGGCGAGGCGCCGATCAGATATTCGTTTTCTCCGAGATTGATGAAGAACGAGTAGGGCGAGGGATTGATCGACTTCAGCTTGCGCGAAATCTCGGAGGGCTGGGTCTCGCAGCGCTCGTAAAACATCTGGCCGGGCACGACCTCGAACAGGTCGCCGCGCTTGAACGAGTCCATGGCCCGCCGCACAAGGTTGGCGTATTCGCCGGGTTCATGGTCGCCGCGCGGCGGGATGCGGTCGGCGGTCTTGAACGGCTCGGCGATCTCGTCGCGCGGCAGGCCTTCGGTCGAAAAACCCTCGCCCGAATAGTCATAGCGGTCGGTCCAGGCCTTGGCCGAATAGTGGTCGACCACCAGGATCTCGTCAGGCAGGAACAGCACCAGATCGCGCTGGCTCGGCTTGCGCTCGAGCTTGTAGTCGACCGGATCGAACTGGAAGGCGAGGTCGTAGCCGAAGGCGCCATAGAGGCCGAGATTGGCGTCTTCAGCGGTCTTGAACAGAGCGGTGATGGCGCGCAGCACGGTAAAGACCGAAGGCACGCGGCTGCGTTCCTCCTCGGTGAAGACACGGCCGGGCTTGGCGACGTCGAGGCGGATCAGCTTCTTCGTCGTCTCGGCGATGGTGATGTCGGCAAGGTCCGCCAGTGTCTTGCCGATGACTGGCAACAGCGCTTCGCCGCGACGGTTCAGCGCTTCGATGCGCATGGCGCGTCCGCGCGCCGAGATGACCAGCGGCGGATCGATGATGGCGGTATCCCAACGCGTGTAGCGGCCGGGATATTCGTAATTGGAGGAAAACACCGCGCCCCGGCGCGAGTTCAAACCATCGACATAGGCGTCGATCGCACCCGCATAGGGCCGGTCGTGGCGCTCGCGCGTAATGGTGATGCCACCCGCGGTCACGAAGCTTTCAGCGCCGTTTTCCAGAACCTTCATCGTCATTGCCGTCTCCATCAGCTTGTTGGGGCAACGGACCCGGGACTGGCTTTGGAAAAACAAATGGCCGCCCGGACTTTCCGTTGCGGCCACCCTCTCTTTTCACGCACGCGCGTTCGAACAGGCCGCTGTCAGCAGGCCCACCACCAAATGGTCTTGGTCGAACGCATGTTCATGGGCGAAATCCATAGCGGCGAAAAACCGGATGCGCAACAGGTTTGAAACGTCTGCCCGGTGGCCGCCGCTTCCCGGGCTCATGGCCCATCGCCAGCGCCGGTGGCGTTGCCTAGACTGTACATCCGACATCCAGAGAACGGGAAAACACCAATGACCGATCAGGCCGAGCGCGCGCGGACGTTCCATTCCCTTCACGTCAAGGGCAATCCGATCGTTCTCTACAATGCCTGGGATCCAGGCTCGGCCAAGATCGTCGAGAAAGCCGGCGCCAAGGCGATCGCCACCGGGAGTTGGCCGGTCGCGGCCGCCTTCGGCTATGCCGACGGCGAGAAAATCCCGCTGGACCTGGCGCTCGACAACATCAAGCGAATCGTCGCGGCGGTCGACCTGCCGGTGACCATGGATCTTGAAGGCGGCTACGGCGTCGAGCCGGAGACCGTCGCCAAGACCGTGACACGCGCATTACAGGCCGGCGCCATCGGCTTCAATTTCGAGGATCAGATCGTCGGCGGCACCGGCCTGCACGCCATCGCCGTTCAGGTGAAGCGGGTCGAAGCCGCCGCGGCCGCCGTCAAGGCGTCGGGCATACCGGCCTTCCTCAACGCTCGCACCGACATTTTCCTCAAGGCGAAGCCCGATGCGCATGACAGGGGACTGCTCGACCAGGCGATCGAGCGGGCGCATGCCTATGAAAAGGCCGGAGCAAGCGGCTTCTTTGCGGCAGGCCTGGGTGACGAGGGCCTCATCGAGGCGCTGTGCAAGGCCACGGCGCTGCCGGTCAACATCATCGCATTGGCGCATGTGCCGCCGCGCCAGCGGCTGGCCGAACTCGGCGTCGCCCGCATCAGCCACGGCCCGGTGCCTTACCGGCAGATGGCGGAGTGGCTGGAGGCCAAGGCGCGGCAAGCGATCTCGGGTTAAGTCAATCCTCCAGCGTACCTGACCTGGCGTCGGCGCTCTTCCTGTCGCCGACCAGCTTCAGCAGGTCCTCGCCGGCGCGGATGATGCGGCGCGAGCGGCGGGTCAGGATGATGCCGTCCTGCGGCGCGAACACTTCCGCGCGGCCATCGGCCTCGCCCGGGGCATGGACAATGGTGGCAAGGCGATCGCCCCTGGCGACGCGGTCGCCGGGCTTCACGTCATAGAGCACAGCGCCAGCCCGGGGAGCGGGCATCATGTCGATGTTTTCCAACGGGGCGACAACGCCCTTGAAAGGGCCGGGTTCGGAAAGCGCGCCGTCGGTGATCACGCCGCGCGCCACCAGCAGCCGGTAGAGGCCTTCGGCGTCGGCTTTGGCGAGGGCGCCATCGACGTCGAGGATGCCGCGATATTCGACCGTGGTGGCGACACGGCGGTCGAACTTCGCYACGTCGGCGGGAACGTTCTGGTAGGGCATGATCGAGGCGCCCTCGAAGGTGCCGTCGGTGTCCTCGCTCCACAACACGACCGCATCGACGCCCATGGCGGCGGCGCAATCGGCCATGGCAGGCCACAGGCTGGTGTGGATGTAGAGATAGGCAAGGCCCTCGTCGTCGCAGTGCAGGTCGAGCACGATGTCATGGCCGAGCGACAACTGCACCAGGCGTGACTTCAGCCGCTGGTCGGCGCCACCAAAGGAGGTGTCGGGCAACAGCCTGGCGTCGGGCGCGGCAAGCAGCGGAAAGGCGCGGTTGAAATTGGTGCGGGTGCCCAGGTGAAAGCGGCCCTGGTGTTCGCCGAAATGATATTGCGCGCGGCCGATCGGGTTGGCCCAGGGCACGATGGTGATGTCGCCCTTGATACGGCCTTCGGCCTCGGCCTTGCTCAGCGCCGGCATCAGCGCGTCGATGGCGACGACCCCTGGCAGTTCGCCGGCATGGAGGGCGGCCTGCAGATAGGCCGAGGGCGCCGCCTTGTCGGCGCCCGTGAAGCGGAACACGGGAAATTCGTAGGAAACGCCTTCGCTGTCACCGGCGATGCGTTCGATCGATTTCTGCATGGCTTCCTCCATTAGAGCGATGAGACATGCCCATTTGAGGTATCGCTGTCGATTGGTCCAGCCTGCCGCGCTATGGGCGCAAGATTTCCGTCCCTCTGGCGATGGACGTCTATTCCGCGGCAGCCTGGAGCGAGACGGGCGCGCGCCGGTCCAGTGCTTGCGACAGCACCGCGACGGTGACCGCCAGCAGCGCGAGCACCGCGCCGACCAATGGCAGGTGGGCGTAGGAAACGCCGGCGGACAGGGCCACGCCGCCGATCCAGGCGCCGCCGGCATTGCCGACATTGAACGCGCCCTGGTTCAGCGTGGCGGCAAGGTTGGGCCCTTCGGAAGCCGCCTCGACGACGCGGATCTGCAGCGGCGGCACCACGACGAAGATGAGCAGGCCCCAGAGGAAGACAATGCCGATGGCGACGCTTGCAATGGCGCCGAACTGCATGAAGCCGACGAACAGCACCGCCATCAGAAGCAGCGTACCGATCACCGTCGGCATCAGCTTCCAGTCCGCCAGCCGCCCACCAATGATGTTGCCGATCGTCATGCCGGCGCCGAACAGCAGGAGCACCCAGGTGACTGCCGATGTGGACAGGCCGGACACGTCGGTCAGATATGGCTTGATGTAGGTGAACACGGCAAACAGGCTGGCCGAGGCCAGCGAGGCGATCAGCATCGCCAGCCAGACCTGCAGCCTGCCCAGCACCCGCAACTCGCCACGCAGGCCGCCGCCGCTCGGCTCCGTGACATCCGACGGCACCAGCCAGGCGATCGCCGCGACCGAGATCAGGCCGATGCCGACCACGGCGATGAATGTGGAGCGCCAGCCGAAGGCTTCGCCAAGGGCCGTGCCGGCGGGAACGCCGAGGATGTTGGACAGCGTGAGGCCGGCAAACATCAGCGCCATGGCGCTGGCGCGCTTGTTGCGCGGCACCAGGCTGGCGGCGACGACCGAGCCGATGCCGAAGAAGGCACCGTGGCCAAAAGCGGTGAAGACACGCGCCGCCAGCAGCGTCCAATAGTCGGGCGCGATGGCGCAGAACAGATTGCCGATGACAAATGAAGCCGTCAGCCCGACCAGCACCGGCTTGCGCGGCAAATGCGCGGTGGCCATCGCCACGATCGGCGCGCCGAAGACGACGCCGAGCGCATAGCCGGTGACCAGCAGCCCGGCCGAAGGGATCGACACGCGAAGGTCGGCGGCGACCTCCGGCAGCAGGCCCATGATGACGAATTCGGTGGTGCCGATGCAGAAGGACGCAATGGCAAGCGCAAGGATCGGCAAAGGCATGGGGCGTCCAGACTGAATCGGTTCAATTTCCAGACTGCGCGAGTATCCATATCAGACGCAATGTCTATCGCTGCAATGCAGCAATGCAGAAAGCGGGGGGCAGATCGACAAACGGGGCGCCGAGGCGTCCCGTTTGTCGATCATCCGTGGAGGAACTTGCGGATCATGGCGCCTTCGGCAAGGCATAGGCGATGATGTAGTCGCCACGGTCGGGCGACTGTCGTGCGCCGCCCGCCGAGACGACGACGAACTGGCGGCCGCTTTCGGGCGAGGTGTAGGTCATCGGTGTCGCCTGCGCGCCGACCGGCAGGCGGCCTTTCCAAAGCTCCTCGCCGGTGGCGACATCGATGGCACGCAGATAGTAGTCCTGCGTGCCGGCATAGAAGACGAGGCCGCCCGCCGTCGTCACCGGGCCGCCGAGCGACGGCATGCCAATCGGGATCTGCAGGCCGGTCTTCATGCTGAGCGGGCCGGTGTCCTGCAGCGTGCCGGCCGGCACCTGCCAGATGAGTTTTCGCGTGTTCAGGTCGATGGCGCTGATCGTGCCGTAGGGCGGCTGATGGCAAGGCACGCCGAGCGGCGACATGAAGCCGTTCTTCAGCGCGCCATAAGGCGTGCCAAGCTGGGTGCCGAGGCCGTCATGCGCCGCCGAGGGACCATAATTGTCGGCCACGGCGCGCGGCAGCAACTCGACGAATTGCGGCATGCGGATATCGTTGACGATGAGATAGCCATTGGCCTCGTCGATCGAGGCGCTGCCCCAGTTCATGCCGCCATAATAGCCGGGAAACTGCAGCGAGCGTGTCGGGCCGGGCGGCGTGAACTCGCCCTCATAGCGCAGCCTCTTGAAGCCGATGCGGCAGTAGAGCTGGTCGAACGGCGTGGCGCCCCACATGCTGGCTTCGGTGAACGGCTGATCGCCGATCGAAGGCATGCCGACCGAATAGGGCTGGGTCGGCGACAGGAAATCCTCCTTGGCGCCGCCATCCTGGGGCACCGGCTTTTCCTGCACCTCGGCGATCGGCTTGCCGTCGCGGCGGTCGAGCATGAAGATCTGGCCGCGCTTGGTCACCTGGATCAGCGCCGGCACCTTGCCGCCCTTGCCGTCGGGCACATCATAGAGCGCCGGCTGAGAGGGAAGGTCATAGTCCCACAGATCGTGATGCACGGTCTGGAATTTCCATCGCTCGCGGCCGGTGGCGATATCGAGCGCGACGACCGAAGCGGTGTAATCCTCCGCCGCCTTGCTGCGCTCGGCGCCGAAGAAGTCTGGGGTGGCGTTTCCGGTCGGCAGATAGACGAGGCCGAGCGCATCGTCATAGCTCGGCGTCGACCAGACATTGGGCGTGCCGCGCGTGTAGCTCTCGCCTTCCGGCGGCATTTTGGTGATGGCGGGGTTGCCGAGGTCCCAGGCCCAGACCAGTTCGCCTGTCCTGGCGCTGAAGGCACGGATGGCGCCGGAGGGCTCGCCGGTCTCGACATTGTCCCAGACCCAGCCGCCGACCATGATCAGGTCGCGCATGACTGTCGGTGCCGAGGTCTGGAAATAGAAACCGGCCTTGACCTCGCCCATGCCTTGCTTGAGGTCGACAGTGCCGCCCTGGCCGAAATCCGCGCAGGGCTGGCCGGTCCCGGCATCGATCTCGATCAGCCGCGCGTCGATGGTGGTCATGACGATGCGGCCGGCACAGGCGGCTGGAGCGCCGCTGGCCACCGCATCGGCTGTGGGCTGGTAGTAGCTGACACCGCGGCAGCGCTGCCATAGTGGCGCCGAGGCCTTCGGGTCGAATTTCCAACGCGGCTCGCCGGTCTCGGCGTTGAGTGCATTGACGATGTTTGTCGAAGAGCAGGTGTAGACGGTGTCGCCGATCTGCAGCGGCGTGTTCTGGTCCTCGGCGCCCTTGGCCGGGACATCGCCGGTGCGGAAGGTCCAGGCGACCTTGAGGCCCTTCACATTGTCCTTGTTGATCTGGCCGATCGGCGCATAGCGGGTGCCGGTGGGCGTGCGGCCGTAGTGGCGCCAGTCGGTGCTGGAGGCCATCGCGGCGGCAGGCGCCGGCGCTTCGCTGGCGGCAGCGATGTTGCGGATGACGCCATGCGGCTGGAAGGCGTAGGCGGCGGTGGCGACCAGGCCGAGCACGAGGATGCCGGCAAGGGTGAAGGGTCCACGCTTGCCGCCACTGAAGGACGGGAACAGCGGCGCCAGCAGGAGGGCGATCACCGCAAGCACTGCCGGCGCRACCAGTCGCGGCACCAGCGGCCAGAAATTCAGCCCGGCCTCCCATAGAGCCCAGGCAATGGTGGCGAGGAAAATGAGGATGTACAGCCAGAAGCCGGCGCGACGGCGCAACGCAAAGAGGAAACCGGAGACAATGATGCCGGCGCCGGCCAGCGCGTAATACCAGGAGCCGCCAAGCCCGATGAGCTGGACGCCGCCATAGAGCAGCGGCAGGCCGATGGTCATAAGCACCAGGCCGAAAAGGACAAGCAGCCAGATGCCGCCGGAGCTGTTGGAATCTTGGTTCGCCATGTCGGTCCTCACGGTTTTTTCCGGTCGCGGTGCCTCGCGGTCGCGGCGGCCGAAAAGGGCCGTCAGGGCGATCTTTGGAGCTCGGTCGTCGGCTTCCGGTTTTTTGGCGACGGGGGCTTCGCCAGGGAAAAGAATTTTATCGCAACCTAATAGATAGCATGTTATCTTTTTCGCCATGCCCAAGCAAGACCTGGATCGAGCCAGATTTGGCCAACTCGTTATATCAGTCGCCAGGTTGTGGCGGCGCGCGGCCGACAAGGCACTCGACGATTGCGGGCTGTCGCATGCCACCGCCATGCCATTGGTGATGCTGTCGCGGTTGGGCGACAATCAGCGCCAGGGTGTGCTCGCCGATCATCTCGGCTTCGAGGGGCCGTCGCTGGTGCGCATCGTCGATCTGCTGGTCGAGGAAGGGCTGGTGACGCGCGCGGAGGACGCGGCCGACAGACGCGCCAAAATCCTGTCGCTCACCGATGCCGGGCGCAGCCGCGTGACCGAGATCGAGCGGTTGCTGGCGGTGCTGCGCGCCGATCTGTTGAGCGATGTCGGCGACGCCGAATTGAGCGGCGCCATGCTTCTGCTCGGCCGACTGGAAGCGAAGCTGACCGGACCGGATGCTGGGGACTAGACTCAGGCCAGCGGCTTCAGCTCCTGGGCGATGGTGGGCAGCAGTTCCGAGACTGTGGGGTGGATGTGCGTCGCGCGCGCCAGCGTGTCGACCGGCGCCTTGGCGTACATCAAATCGAGCACGCAATGCACCGCCTCGTCGCCGCCGGGACCAAGCACGGAACAGCCGAGGATTTCCCTGGTGTCGGCATCGACGAGAATCTTCATGAAGCCTTGCGTCTCGCCTTTTTCGACGGCGCGGCCGACGCGGGTCATCGGCCGCTGGCCGACCAGCGCGCGGCGTCCGGATTTCCTCACCGCCGCCTCGGTCATGCCGCAGCGGCCGAGCGGCGGGTCGATATAGAGCGCATAGGCCTCGATGCGGTCGCTGACCTTGCGCGGATCATTGTCGAGCAGATTGGCGGCGACGATCTCGTAGTCATTGTAGGAGGTGTGGGTGAAGGCGCCCTTGCCGTTGCAGTCGCCCATCGCCCAGATGCCCGGCACGCTGGTGCGCAGCTGGTCGTCGACCGCGACGAAGCCGCGCTTGTCGACTTCGACGCCGGCTTTGTCGAGGCCGAGATCGTCGGTGTTTGGGGTGCGTCCCAGCGCCAGCAGCACGTGAGAACCGACAGCTGGCGGCTTGCCGGCAGAGAAGGTCACGGCGATATCGTTGCCCTGTTTGGCGAAGCCGATGTCGTCGGCGCCGACATGGACCGCGATGCCTTCGTTTTCGAGGATGGACAGGATGGTGGCCGAGACGTCCTCGTCCTCGCGGCCGGTCAGGCGCGGGCTCTTCTCGATGACGGTGACTTCCGAGCCGAAACGGCGGAACATCTGCGCGAATTCGAGCGAGATATAGCTGCCGCCGACGACGATCAGATGGCGCGGCAGGACCTCGAGATCCATCATCGAGGAATTGGTCAAATAGTCGATGTCGTGGATGCCGGGCAAATCAGGCACTGAGGCACGGCCGCCAGTGTTGAGGAAGATCTTGCCGGCGGTCAGAAGGTCGTCGCCGACGCGCACCGTATTGGCGGATTCGAAGCGCGCATGGCCGCGATAGAGCGTGCATTTGTCCATGCTGGCGATCCAGCTTTCCAGCCCGGTGCGGGAGGCCCCCGAAACCTTGTCCTTGCGCGCCTTGATCTTGGCATAGTCGACGCCGACAGGGCCACTGATCGTGACGCCATAATCGGCCGCGCGCCGCGCCAGATGCGCGGCATAGGCGCTCGCCACCATCGTCTTGGTCGGGATGCAGCCGGTGTTGACGCAGGTGCCGCCGACCAGCTTGCGCTCGATCAGCGCCACGCTCATGCCGGCCGCGTTCAGCCTGCCGGCGAGCGGTGTGCCGGCCTGGCCGGCGCCAATGATGATGGCGTCGAAATTTTTTGCCGTCATGCCACCGCCGCCACGATCAGCAGGCCGCCGATGATCGCGACCGCGTCCTCGATGAAGGCGGCGGGCGGATCCTTGCCGAAAGCGGCTGCCAGCCGGCCGCGCGCTTCGGCGCCGCCCAGCGTGCCGATGACCGCGCCGATGGCGCCGGCGATCAGGCAGACGATGGTGGCGCCACCGGTCGCGCCGATCACTGCGCCGGTGAAGGCGCCCATGATAATGCGGGCGCCGAACTGCTGCGGCACTTTACGGCTTGGCGTCGACGGCAGCTGGTCGGTGACGAGTTCGACGATGGCCAGGATCGTGAAGATGCCGACAGCGGCCCAATGGCTCATGAAGCTTGCCCAGGTGCCGGCAACCGGCAGCCAGCCCAGATACGCGCCCCAGGCGACCGCGGCCGGCGCGGTCATGGCGCGCAGACCGGCAATGACGCCGATCAGAAGTGCAAGAAGATAGAGCATGTTGATCCCCTCGATCACCGGGCCAGGACGGCCTTGAGACGGCAGGCTACCATAGGTCCAATATTTGACCAGTACTTGGATTGGCGCTTTTCTGCGGGACGCTACTATGCTCTGCAAAGACACCAATCGGAGATCCGCCATGGCTGGAAGCGAGCGCGCGAAGATGGCGGCCGGCGAGTGGTACACTTGCCTCGATGACGAGCTGGAGGCGCTGCGTGTTGCCGCGCGCGACGCGGTGTTCGAGCACAATTCGCTTCCGCCGCGGCAGCGCGGCAATCTCGGGCCGGGCCTGAAGGCATTGCTTGGCGGCGTCGGCGAGGGCGCCCGCATCGAGGCGCCGTTCCACTGCGCCTACGGCTTCAACATCTTTCTCGGCGACGGCGTCTTCCTCAACGCCGGCTGCACCATCCTCGACACGGCAAGGGTACGCATCGGCAAGGGAACGCTGCTCGGCCCCAATGTGCAGATCTACTGCGCCGAGCACCATAAGGAAGCTGCGGGCCGACAGGCGGGACTGGAGATCGCCAGGCCGGTCGAGATCGGCGCCCATGCCTGGATCGGCGGCAGCGCAGTCATCCTTGGCGGCGTCAGCATCGGCGAGGGCGCCATCGTCGGCGCCGGCGCGGTGGTGACGCGCGACGTGCCGGCAAACACGACGGTGGTCGGAAATCCGGCGCGGGCGGTCAAGCGCGGCTGAGTCCCGTTGCAAGCAATCAGGCACGCGCCATGCGTTCGCCCTGGTCTGCCTGTCTTGAGAATTCCCGCCGATACTGCGCCGGCGATGTCCGGAGCCTTGCGGCGAAATGCTGGCGCAGCGAGGTGGCGCTGCCGAAGCCGGCCTCGAAGGCGACGATGTCCATCGATTTCTCCGTGGCTTCCAGCAGGCGCTGCGCCAGTTCGATGCGCTGGCTGGTCAGCCAGTCGCCAAAACTGGTGCCGATCGATTTCTGGAAGCGGCGGGTGAAGGTGCGCCGCGTCAGGCCGGCGGCCTCGGCCACGCTGTCGAGGCTGTGCGTTTCGCCGAGCGTGGCGCGCACCGCGTCGAGCGCCTGGGTGAAGCGGTCGGCGTCAGCGCTCTTTGCAACGGGACGTTCGATGAACTGCGCCTGCCCGCCCTGGCGGTGAGGCGAGAGGACGACGTGCCGGGCGAGCCGCAGTGCCGCTTCCGCGCCATAACGGGCGCGCACAATATGCAGGCAGCAGTCCAGGCCGGCGGCGACACCGGCGGAGGTGACGATGTCGCCGTCGTCGACATAGAGCACATCCGCATCGATCGAAATGTCGGGGTGCAGGGCGCGCAGCTGCTCGGTATAGGCCCAATGCGTGGTCGCCTTGCGGCCTGAAAGCAGGCCGGCGGCAGCGATGGCAAAGGTGCCGAGGCACAGGCCGACGATCAGCGCCCCGCGCCGGTGGGCGCGGCCGAGCGCTTCGTTGAGCGGCCTGACCAGCGGGGCTTCGAGATCCTTCCAGCTCGGGATGATGATGATGTCGGCATCGTCGAGCGCGGACAGACCGTGCGGGACAAGGATGCTCAGCCCGGCATCGGTCTGGATCATGCCTTGCTCGACCCCGCAGACACGGAAGTCGAAGCGCGGCAGGCCGAGCCTCGTGCGGTCGGCGCCGAACACCAGGCAAGGCACGGAGAGATGGAACGGGCTGATGCCGTCGAAGGCGAGGGCGGCAATGATCGGGGCGGTCATGGGCGTTTCCGGTTCGGAAGCTGGATTGTCCCAATTCTTTCGAATGATGTCAATCGGGCCACTTTTGGTCACTCATGGAGCCGCCTATTGTCCGCCCATCGCATTCAAGCCGGAAAGGAAAACCCCATGTCTGCCTCAGCCAACACCACGCCGCGCCGCGCGCTGATCGTCGTCGACGTCCAGAACGATTATGACGGCGGCAATCTGGCCATCCAGCATCCGCCGTTCCGCGACAGCGTCGTCAATGTGGCGCGCGCCATGGACGCCGCGGCGGCCGCCGGCATCAAGGTGGTCGTCATCAAGCAGATGGCGCCCGAGACGTCGCCGATCTTCGCCAAGGGCAGCCATGGCGGCGACCTGCATCCCGAAATCGCCAGGCGCGGCCGTGACCACTATGTCGAGAAGACGCTGCCTTCCGCCTTCACCGGCACCGACCTCGAAGCGTGGCTGCGCGCCAACGCCATCGATACGATCACTGTGGTCGGCTACATGACGCATAATTGCGACCTGTCGACCATCATCCATGCCGTGCATATGGGCTTTGCCGTCGAGTTCCTGTCGGATGCAACGGGCTCGGTGCCCTACGCCAACAGCGCCGGCTATGCCTCGGCAGAGGAGATCCACCGCGTGGTGACTGTTATCCTGCAGTCGCGCTTCGCCGCGGTGCTTAAGACCGCCGAATGGGCCGAGTGCCTGAAGACCGGCGCCTTGCCGGAGCGCGACTCGATCTACGCCTCCAACCAGCGGGCGCTGGCGCGCAGCGCGGCGTAGGACCACTCCGCAACAGAAAGGGCGCCGCATCGCTGCAGCGCCCTTTGCCGTTTGGGATTTTGAAGGATTCTAGAACAGGCCTTCGATCTGGCCGGCCTCGTTGAGGAAGATCTTTTCCGAGGACGGCGCCTTGGGCAGACCGGGCATGGTCATGACCTCGCCGCAGATGATGACGACGAAGCCTGCACCCGCCGAAAGCCTGACCTCGCGCACCGGCACGGTGTGGCCGGTCGGCGCGCCGCGCAGGTTCGGGTCGGTCGAGAAGGAGTACTGGGTCTTGGCCATGCAGACCGGCAGATTGCCATAGCCGGCGTCTTCCCAGGCTTTGAGCTGGTCGCGCACCGACTTGTCGGCGATCGCTTCCGAACCGCGATAGATGCGCTGGACGATGGTGTTGATCTTCTCGAACAGCGGCATGGCGTCGGGATAGAGCGGCGCGAACTGCGAGGCGCCGGATTCGGCCAGTGCCACCACCTTGTTGGCGAGGTCCTCGATGCCGGCCGAGCCCTTGGCCCAATGCTTGCACAGCACAGCCTCTTCGCCCATCGAGGCGACATAGTCCTTCATCGCCTGGATTTCGGCGTCGGTGTCGGAATAGAAGTGGTTGATGGCAACCACCGCCGGCACGCCGAACTGCCTGATGTTCTCGATGTGGCGGCCGAGATTGGCGCAGCCCTTCTTCACGGCCTCGACGTTTTCCTTGCCGAGGTCTTCCTTCTTGACGCCGCCATTCATCTTCATGGCGCGCACGGTGGCGACGATGACGGCGGCTGCTGGCTTGAGGCCCGCCTTGCGGCATTTGATGTCGAAGAATTTTTCAGCGCCAAGGTCGGCGCCGAAACCGGCTTCGGTGACGACATAGTCGGCAAGCTTCAGTGCCGTCGTGGTGGCGACAACCGAGTTGCAGCCATGGGCGATGTTGGCGAACGGGCCGCCATGGACGAAGGCCGGGTTGTTCTCCAGCGTCTGGACCAGGTTCGGCTGCATGGCGTCCTTCAGGAGCACGGCCATGGCGCCGTCGGCCTTGAGGTCGCGGGCATAGACCGGCGACTTGTCGCGGCGATAGGCGACGATGATGTCGCCGAGGCGCTTTTCGAGATCCTTAAGGTCGGTCGACAGGCACAGGATGGCCATGACTTCCGAGGCGACGGTGATGTCGAAGCCGGCTTCACGCGGAAAACCGTTCGCGACGCCGCCGAGCGAGCAGATGATTTCACGCAACGCCCGGTCGTTCATGTCCATGACGCGGCGCCACACCACGCGGCGGGTATCGATGCCGAGCTCATTGCCCCAGTAGATGTGGTTGTCGATCAGCGCCGAAAGCAGATTGTGGGCGGTGGTGATGGCGTGGAAGTCGCCGGTGAAATGGAGGTTCATGTCCTCCATCGGCACGACCTGCGCGTAACCGCCGCCGGCGGCACCACCCTTGACGCCGAAATTCGGGCCGAGCGAGGCCTCGCGAATGCAGACGATCGCCTTCTTGCCGATGCGGTTGAGGCCGTCACCAAGGCCGACGGTGGTGGTGGTCTTGCCTTCGCCGGCAGGCGTCGGGTTGATGGCAGTGACCAGGATCAGCTTGCCGTCCTTGTTGCCCTTCACCGATTTGATGAACTCGGCCGAGATCTTGGCCTTGTCGTGGCCATAGGGCAGCAGATGCTCGGTCGGGATGCCGATCTTCTGGCCGATCTCCTGGATCTGCTTTTTCTTGGCGGCGCGCGCGATCTCGATGTCGGACTTCACTTCGGCCATGACGGCTTTCCTCTGGATTGAACGGTGGAGGGGACGGGGTTGATCTCACTCGCAAGCAGGTTGGAACCGGGCGCGCGGGCATGTTCTAACCCTGTCGCAGCCGTGGCGTCAACTTCCATGCAACTATGTTTCCTATAGAGAAAATTCTTCTGCGGCCGGCCGACCTGTCTTCGGTTCTTTCTGGCTCCGCTTGCCGTGCCGTATAGAAGCCAGAGCAGGGGCGCTTCCGCCGTCTCAAAACAGCCGCACAATGCACGGAATGCGACAGAGGCGACGGCGCAAATTCGCCATCGGTCGGCTAAAGCGCATCGCGCTTTAGCCTTTTGTTTTAATGCATGTCGTTTTCCCAAAACCGGGACCACTTTTGGGCGACATGCATTGCGGGTAAGCAGCCTTACTGCGTCAGCACGTTGCTGATTTCGACCATGTTGGAGCGCACGCGCAGGATGTAGAAGCCCATCGTCGTCAGATGCGTCGGCAGCAGCCAGCCATCCTCACGGCCATTGGCGATGATGAAGGGCTGGATGCGCAGGGCCGAGACGAACTGCGCGTCCATCGTGTCCCACAGGCTCTGCAGGTGCTTTTCCTTGATGACGTCCTCGAAATCGGCCTGGGCACCCTTCATCAGGCCGTAGTAGGCATAGAGCTGGCCATAGGCGAACCAGTAGCGGTCGTCGGCGCGGGTGTCGAACCAGCCATTGTTATGGTTCTCGGCACGCTCCTTGAGGATGGCGGAGGTCGAGCCGATGTCCGATGCGATGCGGTCGATATACTGCTTCAGATTGTCGGCGCGGGCATCGAACGTGGCCTGGCAAGTGGCAAGGCGGGCATTGAACGAGCGCAGCTTGCGCACGGCGTCGCGATAATAGCTCGGGGTCGGCGTCTTCGGGCCGAACGGGCTCACGCCGAAATACCACGTGTATTCGTCGAACTGCAGATTGCCGCGCGCATCCTGCAGATCGGCATCGATCTGCGAGGTCGTGCGCACGCGGCCGAGATTGTCGGCGAGCTCGGTCGCCGTGCGCCGCACCGCCTGGTTGATGCCGCGCTGGAAGGACGCCTTGTTGTCCATCCACGGCGTGTTGTCCCAGTCGATGCCGAACAGGCCGAGCTTGTAGAGGATCATCGACGAGATCCAGGCATTCTGATTGACGTTGAAGTCGGTCAGGTCCGCCGCGATCTGGGCAATGCCGGAATTGCCGCAGGTCTTTGCCGTGTCGGTGCCGGTGCCGGCGGCCACCTGCTCGCCGGCGGAAACATTGCGCTTCTCGAACGTGTAGCCGTCTGGATAGTTCGGGTTGAAATTGTTCCACCACTGGGTGGCGTAGAAGAAGTTGGCGTAAAGGCCGATCAGCACCAGTAGCGCCAGGCCGAGCACGGCCTTGAGGATCCAGCCGCGCTGCGTGTACCAGCGGCCCGCCCACAGGAACGGCCACAGGACGGCACCGATCAAGAGGCCGATGCCGCGGCCGATCCACTGAAAGATCCGGGTGAAGAAATTGACGATCGGATCGAGCATGGCAGTGTCACCCCCTCAAAGCATGATGCCAAAAAGTTGCAGACTTTTTGGATAACATCATGCGCCAAAACAACTCAGCATGATGCCAAAAAGTTGCAGGCTTTTTGGATAACATCATGCGCCAAAACAACAAGTTAGAACGAAATGGCGGCTCATTTCGTTCTAGTCAGTCAGGCCGTAGAGGCGTGTGCGAAACGCCACCTTGTCCTTCAAATATGTGGTTTTCAGAACGTCCACAACATGCGACCGCCAGGCGTCGCTGAAGCCGTCATAGTCCTTGTAGAAGCCCTGCTTGTTGAAGATGTAGCGCGAGACGAAGTCGGTCGGCACGAAATCCGAGATCAGCCGGTTGGTCAGCCAGGCGTCGGGATGGTCCGGCTTGGCGCGGATCACCAGGAAGCGTTGCTGGGGGAAGACATCCTCGATCTTGAGATGGCCAAGCTGGGCGATCTCGCGCTTGGCGGCGTTGAGGAAGGGGAAATTGCCGTCCTTGGTGATCAGGTCGGCATGGCTCTGGATCCAGGTCTGCAGCCAGACCTTGTCGACATCGGTCAGATTGCGGTTCGGCTCGGCGTCGCGGATCAGCGCGCGCACCACCATCTCGGCCCGGTGCTCGAGATAGCCGGACGCTTCGATCCAGGAGGCACGGGGCAGTTCGATGCGGCCGGTGCTGGCCAGGAACTTGAACACCTTGTCGGCGTCGTTGATCGAGAGATAGCTGACCTGCCACGGCCGCGAGCGGCGAAAGCCAGGCGCGGCCGGGTCGCTGATCACCGTCGTCATGTCGGGATCGACGAAGACGTAGAGCCCGCCGAAATGGCTGGTCCAGTAGGCGTTGTGGCGGAAGATCACCTGATCCGGCACCAGCGCGTTCTCTCTGATGTCGCCGCAGATCTTCGCCAGCTCCACCATGCGCGTCAGCATGGCGTTGTCGCGCCAGGCATCGGGCTCCTGCTTCAGCCGGTCGACCAGCTTGCCGAGTTCGGCGGCCTTGCCCAGAACGTCCTCGGCCGACAGCACCTTGAACTCGACCTGGTTGATCGACAGCAAGTCCTCGATGTCGTTGACCTTGGGAACGGAATCCTCGATCTCGCCGTAGATGACGTCCTTGATGGTCAGCGCGTCGATGGCGCGCTGGTTCTTGGACATGAACTCGAACATCAGCTGCGAGGTGTTGGAGAAGGCGGTGTGCACCACCGGCAGGTCGATCTGCGACGGCGTCAGGATGATGAAACGGCGGTTGACCTCGTTGGGATCGAGATAGTCAGGGTCGCCGCATTCGTCGGCGATCTCGGGCGAAAACCCGGTGCGGTCGATCTGGAAGCTTTTCAGCTTGGTCGGCGCGAGACCGAAGGCGGCCAGCGCCTTGTTGTAGCGCTGGATGAGGTGTGGCTCGTCGACGGGGAGCAAACGACCGTAGATGAGTTCGTTGTCGCGCAGGAGGTCGGGTTTTTTGGCGTTCATCTTGCCTTCCCTCCGTTCACAGGGAGAAGGTGCCCGAAGGGCGGATGAGCTGTGCGGTCTTCCCTTCTTCCCTTGTGGGAGAAGGTGTCGCCGAAGGCGACGGATGAGGGGTGCTCCAGGGAACGCCAACGCCTCACTCCGCTGGAACACCCCTCATCCGTCTCGGCGCTAACGCGCCGATCCACCTTCTCCCACAAGGGGAGAAGGGAAGGTCGGCGCGCCTCAAGCATCCCACAGCCCCTTCTTCTTCATCTCTTCCATCTCGCGCGCCGCCCGCTCGCGCAGCCGCGCGTCGCGCAGCAGCTTTTCCACCGCGGCGTCGTCCGACTTGTCGGAATAGCGGAACTCGGAATCGGCGTAGCGGTTGATCTCCTGCATGACCATGTCCATCGAGAACGGACCGCGCAGTTCCTCGATCATGGCTTTCTTCTCGTCATAGGCCTTGTGCATGAAGGCTTCCGGCTTCTCGAACCAGTCGTCGGGAAGCTCGATGTCCATGGCGCGCATCTTGATGGCGTCGGTGACGTTCTTGATGGCGCGGCCGGTAAAGCGCGGCTCGGCGTCCTTGATCAGGTGCAGGTAGGTGCCGATGTCGGCCATGGTCTTGGGCGCGCCGTTCTCCTTCATGTAGCGCTCATAGACCTTCATCAGCCCGTCCTCTTGCGGCTTCTCATGCTCCTCATAGGCCTCGGTCACGGCGCGCTGGATTTCCTGCGCGGCGTAGAGCTCGTGCTTGCCCAGAGGGATCTCGTGGTTCTTGCCGGCAAGCAGCACGAAGATGTCGATATAGTCGTCGCGGGTCTGCGGGCCGTCGACCAGCCAGCGGGCGCCGGCGCGCTGGCGCAGCGCGTCGTCGACATTTTCGGGATAGTTGGAGAACATGCCGAACGAGCAGTTGCCGCGCACGACGGTTGAAGCGCCGGCGAAGGCATCCATCAAGACGCCGGTGATTTCCTGCTGGCCGGCCGAGGCGCGGTCGTCGGAACGTCTGGCGGCCACCTGGTCGATGTCGTCGATGGTGCCGAAGCCGATGACGCGGGGATTGAGCACATTGTTGATGAACTGGCGGCAGTTCTGGCCCGACTTGCCCTGGTAGGACGAGATCTGGTCGACGCCGAAATTCTCGTAGGCGAAGGGATAGCCGGCGACCTGGCAGTAGCCGTTGACGAGGCCGGCGATCATCTGGATCAAAGTCGTCTTGCCGGTGCCGGGCGCGCCGTCGCCGATGAAGGTGAACAGGAAGCCGCCGAGCTCGACGAAGGGGTTCAGTTCGCGCTCGAAATCATAGGCCATCAGCATCTTGGCAAGCTTGACCGACTGGTATTTGGCGATGTGGTTGCCGACAACCTCTTCCGGCTTCTTGAAGGTCATCACCAGCGGCTTGGATCGCTTGCCCGGCGCGACGTCGAAGCCGTCGAGGGTGAAATCATCGGCATCGATGCGGATATGGGCGTTCTCGAACGGGCCGATGCCGTCGAAGCGGCCTTTTCTGGCCAGCAGCCCGTCGATGGCGACACGGGCAAAGGCGCGTGCCCGGATCATCAGGTCGGCGTCGTCCTTCGAGCCCGCTATCGCCTTGTCGAGGCCGGCGAGGATCGACTTCACCGCATCCTGCGGCGTGTCGAACAGGAAATCCGGCTCTGGCGTGTCGTTGGGCGCCTCGCCATCGCTGTCGATCAGCTGGAACAGATAGGAGGCGAGGCTGAAAGCCGAGATGTAGGCGGAAGCGGAGAGAAGCCTCTTGAAGGCCGAGGCCTCGTCGCCCTCGAGCGGGGCGCGGGTGTTTTTCGCCTGCAGGCTTTCAAGGTCTGAGCCTTCGGCGAAGACATCCGATACAGCGAGCGCGATCGCCGTGCCGCGCCGGGCGCGAAACAGAAGCGTGTGCTGCGGGATGGTGAGCAACTGGTCGTCGGGATGGACGGCGCCGACGGTCTTCGACAGCTCGACCTCGCGGGTGCGGCGCACCGAGCCGACCGAGACAGTGGAGACGAAGCGGCGGTTGGTGCCAGCCAGTGCGGTACCGGATTCGCGCGACGGATCCTCCAGCACGACGATGCGGGTGATGAAGCTCTGCGCGGTGGCGCGGTGCTTCTCGATCGCCGCTTCCGGGATGGTGGTCAGGCCGGTGTCCATGAAGGATGCTCCGTGGTGTTACGGTCAGACGTCCGAGATGACCTGTCCGTTGGACAGGATATGAACCTTGTAGCCGCCAAAGATCTTCTGTGCTTCGCCGGCGGCGTAGAGCGCCTGGTAGGCCTCGTGCGGGATCAGCGCGTGGTTCTCGTAGCTCGACACGCCCTGGCGCGCGGCTTCCAGGTCGTCGGTGTTGATGAAGAATTCCTGCGTCGTCTTCTCGCTGGAAAATAACCCCTTGCGGCCGGGCTTCTCGCCCTTGGAATAGACCTCCTGGATGGTCCAGGTCAGGAGCCAGGCGTTTTCCGGCTTGCGCACCTTGGCCAGCACTTCTGTCACCGTCGAATTGTTGTCGGTAATGCCGGCCGAATAAAAGGGACCGAGCACGACACGGCGCAACTGCTTGGGGTGCAGCGGCTCGAAATCCTTGTCGAGGTTGACGGCAATGGTCGCCGGCGACAGCGTGTAGGCGGAATTCTTTTCGGTGAAATCGTCGAAACGGTGCGCAAGCTCGGGATTGAGCAGGCCGTCGACGGGCAACGGGATGTCGACCTTGTCGTTGAGCTTGCCGTTGCGGTCGACGAGTTGGCGGACCATGTTCTCGGAGGAATCCTCCACGGTCACCATGTAGACCAAAGGCAGGTTGGCGCTGCCGTCGAAACTCGCCCAATGGACGAGATAGTAGGGCAGTGCCGTCTTCGGATTGACCGAGACCTTGGCCGTCTGCGCCAGCGTGAACGGCCCGAAGGTCTGCTCGCTCTTGACGTCCTCGAGATAGAGCCGCTCGGCCATCGACTTCTGCAGCGCTTCGGGGAATTCCTTGTGGCGCAGGATGAAGTCGGCCATCTCCTCGCGCAGCTCGCCGGCCAGCGGGATGTTGGCGAGCCGGCTGTCGGCCTGGCGGCGGTCGTTTTCCAGTTCGAGCAGGTTCTGGAACACCGGGAAGCCGCTTTCGGCGCGCGAAATGCGGAACGTATCCATGAAGCCCAGCCGGTTGCGCCAGCAGCCAAAGGACTTGTCGAGCCGGGCGATGTATTCGGCAACGATCTTGGCGACGATGCCGTGCCGGTAAAGCGGTGAGCGGTCGTCGCGCATGAACACTTCAAGGCCGCTGAGCGCGGCCGTGATTGCCGAGAAATACCGCGCCGCCGCGTCGTTTTCGGGGGTCATTCTGTCAGTCCTGGGATTGTCGCACCGGTGCGCGCGGCAATTATGACTGCACGTAGTTGGCCGAATTGTGCTTCTTCAGCACCTCGTCGAAGCGGCGGGCAAAGGCGTCGTCGGCCAGCTTCTTGCGGCGCTGGATATCGGCGCTGGCGACCATGTTCTTCTCGTGCATTTCGAGCAGGTCGCCAATGTGCTTCTGCGAGGCGGCGCCAATGCCGGCCATGGTTTCTTCCGCCGTGTTGTCGACCTGGCTGCCCAGCGTGTTGATCTTGTGGGCGACATCCTGCTGGGCGGCGGTCTTCAGCGAATCTTCCAGCGCCTTGTAGAGCACGATGCGCTGCTCGGTATCGATGGTCAGCTTGTTGATCAGCGTCGACTGCGCGGCGATCTGGTTGTTGAGTGAATCGACGAAGGTCTGGAACATCGAGGTGTAGCGCTCCAGCGTCTGGCTTTCGGCCAGCAGTTCCTGTTCCTTGGCCTGCTTCTCATTGTATTCGGTGGCCAGTTTCGAGCGCTCGCCTTCGAGCTGCGTGCGGTCCTTCTGGCTGGTCGAGGCGGCGATCTTGTTTTCGATGTCGAGCAGCATCGGATTGAGCTCCTCGATGCGCTTCTGCACGGCTTCGAGGTTCGACATGGTGGTCTTGCGGCGCTCGATCACCTGCGACAGGCTGGTCTCGGAAGTCTTGTAGCGCTGGTCGAGCACCTCCTTCTGCGCCTTCAGGATGCCGACGATGGTCTCGGACTTGGCCAGAAGTTCCTGCAGATTGCCGGCCAGGGACATGTTGCGGACGCGGTCGGTGCGCATGCGCTGTTTGCTCTGGCTGGAGAAGATGCCGACGAAGTTTTCCCAGCCGGTGTAGTTCTTCATGCTCTCGAACTCGGCGCCGAAGACGTTGGTGGCGTCCTCCAGCCCGATGATCAGGTCGGCAATGTTGCCTTCCATCACCTTCTGCTGCTTCAGCACATCCTCGATGCGGGCGTTCTCGATGTCGAAATTGGCGTCGCCGATCTTCTTGTCGGCGGTGGCGAGCGTGTCGAGCACGGTGCCGGACTGCTCGATCTTGGTGCGCATGTCCTGGACGACCTGCTTGGTCTTGGCAATTTCGGCATCGAAATTCTGCAATGTCGCCATAGGGGCCTCCCGCTTCGGCTTCCGGTCGCTGGCTGCGAACAGCGGCGAATATATGTGGGGCTTCCGGCGATTGAAAGACGTGAAGACAAGGGCGGCGTGAAAACAAAAGAATCCGCCAAGGCCTTGAAAGACAATCAAGGTGGGGTCATGGCGTGATTAGCCGGTCAGTCGGGACTAGTTCAACTGCCATTGAACCTTCATGCGGGCAGAGCAGTCAGCCCCTTCCGGCGGGAAAATCCTGAATTCGCCAGGGAATTGAGCCGGTTGCAGGCAGACATATCAGGCGCAGCCCTGCCGCCCGGGCGCATTCAGGGTTTGGGATCGGCCTTCAGATAGGCAATGACATTGGCGATGTCGTCATCATTGGTCAGGCCGCCAAAAGCCATTTTGTTGCCAGGAACCTTGAGCTTGGGGGCCCTGAGATATTCGGCAAGATTTGCCTCGTCCCAGACAAGACCGCCAGCGCCAGCGCCCTTCATTGCCTCCGAATAATGGCCAAGGAAGCTTTCCGCGGTGCCCGCGGTGCGGCCGACCACACCCATGAGATGCGGGCCGACCTTGTCGCGGTCGCTGGCCGCCTCATGGCAGGCGATGCAGCGGTTGAAGACTTTCTTTCCCAGCGCCGGATCGCCGCCGGCATGGGCGGCGATCGAGGTGGCCAAGAGAAGAAGACTGGCTGAGGAAATGGCGCGAAGCATGGCTGACCCCGGAGAGCTCTGGCTGACGGCCTTGTAGGACCGAGGCCTTAACAAACGCTGCATCATGGCGGATTGGCAAGGGCGGACCTTCGCCCAATCGCCCGCGGCCGGAAGTGGATCTCAGGCCTGCTGCGCGAGGTCGCGGCGCAGGAAATCATGCAGCCGATCGACCGCCGGTGTCGTCGACATCGGGTTGCGCAGGATGCCGACTTCGAGATCCGGCAGCGCGGGAAGCCCTTCATTGGCGCCAATGATGCGCAGCGACTGAGGCACGCTGCGCTGGGCGAGACCGGCGACGGCAAGCCCGGCCTGCACGACCGCGATCAGGCCAAGCAGGGAGGCGCTGGAATAGGTGCAGCGGTAGGAGCGGTCGGCATCGCCAAGCGCTTGCAGGACATTCATCCTGGCGGCGCAGCCGGGCTCGAACAGGGCGACTGGCAAGGGATCGGCCTGCCAGGCGACATGGTTTGATGAAGCGACCCAGACGAAACGCTCCAGCCTGATCACGTCGAGCGGCTGGTCCGGCAGGCGGGTAACGATCGCCAGGTCGAGCCGCCCTTCCGCCAGGGTTTTCACCAGCGCGGTCGACTGTTCGCAGATCAGTTCCACCGTGACCAGCGGATGATCCTCGGCAAAGCGCGATAGCACTGGCGGCAGGAGGAAGGCGGCGTAATCGTCCGGCACGCCAAGGCGTACGATGCCCGTCTCCTTCGACCGGGTGACGCTCGCCCAGGCCTCGTCAGACAGTTTCAGCAGCCGGCGCGCATAGATCAGAAAATCCTCGCCGATGGCGTTGGGAGTGACCGTTCTCGGTCCGCGCACAAGAAGCTGATTGCCCACCATCTCCTCCAGCCGCTGCATCTGCATGCTGACCGCCGACTGGCTGCGGCCGACCCGGGGCGCGGCATTGGACAGGCTGCCGCTTTCGACGACGGCGACGAAGGTTTTCAGGAGGTTGAGGTCAAGCGGAGCAGCCATGGTGCTATCAGCATATCGAATAGATCGCTCCAAATCTATTCGCTTGTTTGAAAGCTGTCCTGCTGGCCAGATGGGTCTTGTCCGTTTGAGGAGCCTTCGATGAAGGAGCTGCCAACCTCCCGTTTTCCGGCCGCGAGCCTGGCCTTTGCGATGACGATTGCCGGCACGGTTGGCGCCTTCGTGACGGAAGCGGGGCTCCATCCCGTGACGATCGTGTTCTGGCGCTGCGTCTTCGGCGCCATGTTCCTCGGCGCATGGTGCCTGCTGCGCGGCTATCTGCCGGACAGGACGCTGTCGCCGTCCCGCCTCGCGCTGGCAGCACTTGCCGGCGCCTGCATGGTGCTGAGCTGGACCGCCTTCTTCGCCGGCTTCGCCATGACCTCGATCGCCACGACAACGATCGTCTATCACGTGCAACCCTTCTTCGTGGTCATCATCGGCGTGGTCTTCCTCAAGGAGCGTATCTCGCTCGACCAGATCCTGTGGATGCTTGGCGCGTTCCTCGGCGTCGTGCTGGCCAGCGGGCTGGTGGTTTCACATGCGCAAGCCAGCGCGGCATGGGCGCTGGGCATCGCGCTGACGCTGGTCGCCGCGCTGCTCTATGCGGTGGCGACGATCCTGGCCAAGGGGCTCGGTCAGCAGCGCGCGGAGGTCACCGTGCTTTGCCAGACGATCGTCGGCATCGTCATGCTCGCGCCTTTCGCCGGCATCGGCCAGCCTATTCCCGCGCATTCATGGGGTTGGCTGGTCAGCATCGGCGTGCTGCACACCGGCATTGCCTATGTGCTGATGAACTCGGCCTTTCCGCGCCTGACGACGCCGGTGATCGGCATCATCACCTTCATCTATCCGGTCGTTGCCATCGTCATCGACTGGGCGGTCTACGGGCATCCGCTCGGGCCGGCGCAGGCCGCCGGCATGGCGCTGATCGCCATGGCGACGCTCGGTGTCCGGCTGAGCTGGCGGTTTCCGCTGAGGCGTGTCTTAGCGGCCTGACGCGGATCGCCGCGCAAGAGGGTCAGGATTTCATGAAGCCGATGAAATCGTCGGGCGCGGCGCGGCCCATTTCCTCTTCCCAGTGACGGCGGCAGAGCGAGACATAGACATCCTTGCCGATCGCCACCTGCTCGCCCTGGCGGGCCACCTTGCCGTCCGGGCCGAGGCGCACGACCATCGTGGCCTTCCGGCCGCAGCGGCAGATGGTGCGCACTTCGCGCAAATCGTCGGCGATCGCCAACAGAGCGCGCGAGCCGGAAAACAGCTTGCCCTGGAAATCGGTGCGCAGGCCGTAGCACATGACCGGTATGTTCAGCCGGTCGGCGATGCGGGCCAATTGCCAGACCTGCTCCTCCTCGAGGAACTGCGCCTCGTCGACGAAGACGCAATGCACCGTCGTGTGGTCGTGGTGCTCGGCGACGCGGGCGTAAAGGTCGTCGCCGTCGCGGAACATCTCGGCCTCGGTCTCCAGTCCGATGCGCGACGAGATCAGGCCGCTGTCGCCCTTGCGGTAATGGCCGGCGACGAACAGCATCGTCGTCATGCCGCGCTCGCGGTAATTGTAAGAGGCCTGCAAGAGCATCGTCGTCTTGCCGGCATTCATCGTCGCATAGTGGAAGTAGAGTTTGGCCATGGCTGCCTTTTAAGCCGACTTGCCGCCGCGCGGGGAGTGGGCGCAGGCTTCGTCCACCAAAAACTCCATGTCGTTCAAAAACCTGTCATGTCGCGTAATGGCCAGCGCGCGCCGTTCATCGTGATGTTGCGCCGCTTGAAACAACATCAAAATGGTGTTTGGCTGACGAAACAAGGCGGGCGCAAGAACCGTGACTTCGCTTTGCCGCAAAATTTGCAATGGGAGAAAGTTCATGTCGCGTATGAAATCTATCGTCGTCGGCCTCGGCCTGGCGGCCCTGCTGTCCACGACCGCCGCTTACGCCGGCGATCCGGCAAGCTGCAAGGCGGTGCGTCTCTCCGATGTCGGCTGGACCGACATTCAGGCTACGACCGGCGTCGCCTCCGTTCTGCTCACCGCGCTCGGCTATGAGCCGCAGACGATCCAGCTGTCGGTGCCGGTCACCATGGCTTCGCTCAAGAACAAGGACCTTGATGTCTTCCTCGGCAACTGGATGCCGTCGATGACCAACGACATCAAGGACTACACCGCCGACGGTTCGGTCGAGACGATCAGCACCAACCTGACCGGCGCGGGCTATGGCATCGTCGTGCCGACCTATGTCGCGGACGCCGGCGTCAAGTCGCTGACCGACATCGGCAAGTTCAAGGACAAGTTCGGCGGCAAGATTTACGGCATCGAAGCCGGCAATGACGGCAACCGCATCATCCTCGACATGATCAAGAACCCGAAGGACAATCTCGAGGGCTTCGAGCTGGTCGAATCCTCGGAGGCCGGCATGCTGACGCAGGCCGAGCAGTCGATGAAGAACAATGAGTGGATCGCCTTCCTCGGCTGGACGCCGCATCCGGTGATGGGCGCCATGAAGATCACCTATCTCGACGGCATGGGCGACAGCGGCTTCGGGGCCGCCACCGTGTTCACCAACGTGCGCAAGGGCTACACCACCGAATGCCCGAACGCCGGCAAGTTCATCGCCAATTTGAAGTTCAATCTGGACATGGAAGGCCAGATGATGGACGCGATCCTGAAGGGCGGCGACGCCAACACGGTGGCAAAAGATTGGCTGAAGAAGAACCCCGACGCGGTCAAGCCATGGATCGCCGGCGTGACCACCTTCGACGGCGGCGATGCCGCAGCGGCGATCAAGACCGCGCTCGGAAGCTGAGCCGACTGTGATTTCGGCGTGACCGAAATAAAAGGGCAGCCATTCTGGAAAAGGCTGCCCTTTTTCATATCGTGTGACAAGATGACGTTGCGCGAGCCGGGAGCGGGACGGCTCATGGACGAAGAGGGGTAAGATGGATCCGATTTCGCAATTTATGGTCGATCACAAGATCCCGATAGGGGCCTGGGGAAAGGCGTTTTTCGGCTTTCTTACCGATAATTTCGACACCATCTTCAGGGCCTTCTCCAATGGCCTCAATTTCATCCTCAACGGGCTGGTCGACCTGCTGCTGATGGTGCCGCCGGTGCTGCTGGCGCTGGTCATCGCGATAATCGCCTGGCTGTTGCAGCGCTCGCGGCCGCTCGCCATCGGCGTCTTCCTCGGCCTGATCTTCATCATCAACCAGAACCTGTGGAAGCAGACCGTACAGACGCTGGTTCTGGTCGTCGCCGCTGCCGCCATGGCCATGGCCATCGGCGTGCCGCTCGGCATCTGGGCGGCGCACAAGCCGAAGGTCTACCGCATCATGTTGCCGGTGCTCGACCTGATGCAGACGCTGCCGACCTTCGTCTACCTGATCCCGGTGCTGACGCTGTTCGGCCTCGGCAACGCGCCCGGCCTCATCGTCACCATCATCTTCGTCATCCCGACGGCCGTGCGGCTCACCCATCTCGGCGTCGTCTCGGTGCCGAAGTCGATCATCGAGGCCGGCGAGGCGTTCGGCGCCACCAAGAGCCAGCTTTTGTGGAAGGTGGAACTGCCCTCGGCGCTGCCCACCATCATGGCGGGCCTGACGCAATCGATCATGCTGTCGCTGTCGATGGTGGTGTTCGCCGCTCTCATCGGCGCCGGCGGGTTGGGTACCGAGATCAACCGCGCGCTCGGCTCGCGCCGCATCGATCTCGGGCTTGAGGCGGGCCTTGCCATCGTCGTGCTGGCCATCGTGCTCGACCGAATGACCCGCATTGGCGTTGGAGGCAAGAAATGACCGTCGCCGTTGATTTCAAGAACGTCGATATCGTCTTCGGCGCCGACCAGGCCGGCTCGCTGGCCATGATCGACAAGGGCGCGACGCGCGCCGAAATCCTGGAGAAGACCGGCAATGTGCTGGGCTGCGCCGGCGCCAGCCTCACCGTGCATGAGGGCGAGATCTCGGTGCTGATGGGCCTGTCGGGCTCCGGCAAGTCGACGCTGCTTCGGGCCGTCAACCGGCTCAACGTGGTGTCGCGCGGCCAGGTGCTGGTCAAGGACGGCGACAGAACCGTCGACGTCGTCACCTGCGACGAGCCGACCTTGCGGCGGCTGCGCCAGAAGCAGGTGGCGATGGTGTTCCAGCAGTTCGGCCTGCTGCCGTGGCGCACGGTGGAGGAAAATGTCGGGCTTGGCCTCGAACTCGCCGGCGTGCCGGACGCCGAGCGCAAGGAGCGCGTGCACAGGCAGCTCAAGCTGGTCAATCTCGACCAGTGGTCGAAGAAATACGCGCATGAGCTGTCGGGCGGCATGCAGCAGCGCGTCGGCCTGGCGCGGGCCTTCGCCACCGAGGCGCCGATCCTGTTGATGGACGAGCCGTTCTCGGCGCTTGACCCGCTGATCCGCACCAAGCTGCAGGACGAATTACTGCAGCTGCAGGCCGAGCTGAAGAAGACCATCATCTTCGTCAGCCACGATCTGGAAGAGGCGCTGAAGATCGGCAGCCACATCACCATCATGGAAGGCGGGCGCATCGTGCAGACCGGCGCGCCGGAAGACATCGTGCTGCGCCCCGCCAACGATTATGTCCGCGACTTCATCGCCAATGTGAACCCGCTCTCGGTTCTGACCGCCTGGAACGTGATGCGCGACCGCCGCGACCTCGAAGAGAGCAAGGACGGCTGGGTGTGGCTCGACCGCCGCAAGACGACGCGCTTCAAGATCGACGAGCACGGCCTTGTGGCGGCGGCCGAACGCGACGGCAAGCCTGCGGTGTGGGTGTCCTGCGCCGATGTCGAGGCCCAGTCGGAGGAAGCAGCGCAAGTATTCTGGGCCAATCCCGGCACGTCGCTGAAAACCGTCATGCTGGCCATGCATCGCTCGCAGACCGCACCGGTGGCGCTGTTCGACGATCAGTCGCGCTTCGTCGGCGCCATCGGCATCCGCGATGTGCTGAGCGCGGTGTTGCGAAGGTAGAGCTCAGGCTGCCAGCGGCAGCCGCAGCTCCGTCAGCAGCCCACCATCCGGATGGTTGGACAGGTGGATTTCGCCGCCGGCGGCGCGCGCGATGTTGCGGGCGATGGTGAGGCCGAGGCCAAGGCCGCCGGTCTGGCGGTTGCGCGACTGTTCCAGGCGCACGAAGGAGCCGAACACGGCATCGATCTGGGCCTGCGGTATACCTGGCCCTTCGTCGCGGATGGCGAGCGTGATCGTGCCGTCCGAGCGATAAAGGCTGAGATGCGCCTTCTTGCCGTAGGTGACGGCGTTCTGCACCAGATTGGTGACGCAGCGTTTGAGCGCCACGGGCCGCGCCATGCAGATCAGGCCGCGCGAACGGGTGTCGTCATTGTCGAAGGAGACCTCCGGATAGGGGTCGGCGATCGATTCCACGAGCGACCAGAAATCGATGCGCTCGGTCTTTTCCTCGTTCACCTCGAAAGTGGCGAAGTCGATCACTGAACTGGCGATGCTCTCGACATCGGCCAGATCATGCGCCAGCGCCTCGCGGACCGCCGATTTGCGCAACAGTTCGAGCCGCAGCCGCATGCGCGTCATCGGCGTGCGCAAATCGTGCGCGAGTGCCGCGGCCAGATGTTCGCGGTCCTCGACATATTCGCGCAGTCTCGTCTGCATGGCGTTGATCGCCCTGGCGGCGGCCCGGACCTCGCGGCTGCCCGATTCGGCGATCGGCGGGCTCTTCAAATCCTTGCCGATCCGGTTCACGGCGGTTTCCATCATCCGGTATGGTGCGGTCAGCCGGCGCAGCGACCAGATCGACATGATCACCACCAGGCCGGCGATCAGCGAATAGAGCGGCAGGCTGTCGAAACTCAGGATCGGGCCGACGGGCGTGATCGGCTCGGTGAAGTTCAGCCACTGGCCGTCGGCGAAGCGCAAGGAGGCCGTCAGCTTGTCGCTCTGGGCGAAGTCGGCGGCAAGTACCAGAAGGTCGCGCTCGACCTGGCCGATATCGGGGCCGGATACCGTGCTGGCGTCGTCGGCCTCGCGTGTCGCGGGATCGCGCCGGACGCGCGCGTCGGTGACGCCGAACTTCGTCAGCCGGCCAACGAGGATGTCCTCGAGTTCGGCCAGCTCGTCGTCGCCGGCGATCGAGGAGGTGACGGCGGGCGTGTCCGAGACGGTAAGGGCGTAAGTCGAATTGAAGAGGCCTGCCGCCGTTGCCTTGCGCTCCTCAGGCGTGGCGCCGCTCATCAGCTGCACCAAAGAGAAGGCGCGGTCGTTGAGACGGTAGAGGTCGACCACGTCGTTGGCCGCGGCGCGGTCGCGCGAGACAATGTAGAGGGTCGCGACCTGGCTGATCAAAAGGCCGGCAATGACGATCAGCAGCACCCAGGCAGGCAAGGTCTGCGGCAGGAGACGTTTCATTCGGAGGTCGTCTCGGGCAGGAACTGGTAGCCGCCGCTGCGCACCGTCAGGATCAGTTTCGGTGTTTTCGGATCATCTTCCATCTTGCGCCGCAGCCGGCTGACGAGGATGTCGATGCTGCGGTCGAAGGAATAGTCGCTGTCGCCGCCGGAGAGTTCGATGAGCTGGTCGCGGGTGAGTACGCGCTGGGCGCTCTTGACGAAGGTCTGCAGCAGGTTGAACTCGGCCATGGTCAGCTCGACCCTGACATCGTCGGGCGCCGTCAGCCGGCGCCGCGAACAGTCCATCGTCCAGCCGGCGAAACGGTAGATCTGCTTGGTGGCGGCGCGCTTCGGCTCGGCGGCGCCGTTGCGCCGCAGCACGGCGCGGATGCGCGCCAGGAGTTCGCGCGGGTCGAAGGGTTTGGGCACATAGTCGTCGGCGCCCATCTCCAGGCCGACGACGCGGTCGGTGGTTTCGGTGACGGCGGTCAGCATGATGATCGGCGTCGAATACTGGGCGCGCAAGTCACGGCACAGTTCCAGCCCGCTCTTGCCGGGCAGCATCACGTCGAGCACGATGAGGTCCACCTGCGAGCGGCGCAGGACGGCCTCCATCTCGGTACCGTCGGCGGCAACCGACGTGTGCAGGCCCCGCTTCTGGAAGAACTCCTGGAGGAGGTCGCGGATGCCCTTGTCGTCGTCGACGATCAGTATGTGTGCGTCGGATTTCACGAGGTGCCCTGTTTCGATTGCCAGCCAAGTCATTCCTGGCTGGTGAGCCACACGATAGAATTCGGGCCATATGTTGGCCAGTGCCTTGGATTTCAAGGGAGAACGAATTCCGTCTTCTCCACATGGAAAGCCACGGTCGTGCTGAAGCTGTTTGTTTCCATGCGTGTCGTTTTCCCAAAGCCGGGACCACTTTTGGGCGACACCCATCGCCCGGGCGGGCCAGACACAATCCAGAAACAAAATTCTACAATCGGGAAAAACTCCTGAAAAGGTAGGGCGGCATAACGGTGCCGTGGCGGTCAGATTACCGGCTGCGACGCAAAATCTCCGGGTTCACGGAAAAACCATGCCAAGCTTGTCGATCAGTTTGTTGGGTGCGTTGCTGGGCCTTGGCCTGGTCACTGCCGCTGTTGGACAATCGGATGCAAAGGCGCCGCTCACCCGGAGCGAACGGTGCGCCAATCTCAGCCACCAATTTGATGAAGCCCTCGAAACCCATGCCACGGCAACGCAGGTCACCGCGGCAAAGGCACTTCAGAGAAAGGGCAACCGGTACTGCGCCGCCAAGAAACAGGCGCAGGGCATCCGGATGCTCGCCAACGCTCTGAAGCTGCTTGGAGTGACACCGAACGACCCGGTCCAGTGACACTCAACTTGACCAGCATAAAAAGGAAATGAAAGCCATGAAAAAGTCCATCCTCTCCGCCACCGGTCTGGCCGTCGCTCTCGCTTTCGCGATGCCGGCTCTCGGCAACGCCGCTGCCACCACGACCGCTGCTCCGGCTGCTGCCGCCACCACGACCACCCCGGCTCCGGCTGCTGACGCCACCGCCAAGCCCCCGGTGAAGAAGGTCGTCAAGAAGGTCAAGCACAAGAAGGCTCCGGCCAAGAAGGTCGTGAAGAAGGCCACGGACAAGGCGACGGACAAGGTTGCTCCGAAGAAGCCCTGATCGGCTCTGAAGCCAGTTTCTATCGAGGCCGTTCCAGCCCTAGCCGGCTGGGGCGGCCTTCTGCCAGGCACCCGATCGAGCGGCTGAACGCCGGCGGCCCACAGCCAGCCACCTCGATCCGACTTAACCCGTTTTCAACGCCGGCCGTGTAGGACAATCCGCATGAAGAAGCGGCTTTCGTCCATTTTGCGTTCCATGGTGATTGGCGGCCTGGTTGCCACCGGTGTCGCCAGGGTGCTGATTCTGCTCACCGCCAGCCCCGTGCCCGACCCTGCCAGCGGCCGCACCGAGCCCTCGCTGTTCGCGCCGATAGTTTCCAGCAACTGGGACTACATCACGCCTGTCCAGGCATGGCTGCTGATCGTGCTTCTTGCCGTGACGCTGGTCTGCATTGCCGGATGGCCGATCGCGGCCTGGATGGAACGCCGGGCCGATGCCGATGCCAACCGCCGCATCTTCGGCCGCCAGGGCCGTTGAACCGCGCCCGACAATTTCCCACATGGTTGTGAATGACCGGGCCGGCCCGCCGGCGGTCCGCATGCCAATCAAAATGGACGATCGCTGCCGCCCGTGGCAAAATACCGGGGCAGCCCGATCGCGAAACTGTCGGTTCCGATGCCTGAAATCACCACAAAACCGCGAACCAAGGTCAAGCCGCAGACCGAGCGGCCGAAGCTCTACAAGGTCATCCTCGTCAATGACGACTTCACACCGCGCGAATTCGTGGTGACGGTGCTGAAGGGCGAGTTCAAGCTCAGCGAGGACCAGGCGCACCGCATCATGATCACCGCGCACCGGCGCGGCGTCTGCGTCGTCGCGGTCTTCACCAAGGACGTCGCCGAGACCAAGGCGACGCGCGCCACCGATGCCGGCAAGGCCAAGGGCTACCCGCTGCTGTTCACGACCGAGCCGGAAGAGTGAGTGGCCGGTTCGCCGCCGGCGAATTCATCGTGCCAGTGGCACGATGAAAGGTCACGAACGCTGGGGAGTTGCCGCAGGCAACGGGGCCCCGGCAGACGCCGTTTGACGTGAAGGGCCGACGGCTATGGTGCCAACGGCTGATTAGTATCGAATCTCAGATCAATACTTCGGAGGCCAGCGCTGCCCCTCATCCGTCTGCTGGCACCTTCTCCCCGCATAGGGACGGGGAGAAGGGAACTACCGCCCCTCGCGGTACCACATCGAGCCCATCGCCAGGAGCAGCAGGCCGAGGCCGAGGAAGCCGCCGAACAGCGGTACGCGCGAGACGGCCTTGAGCACGCTGTCGTCCGTGGTGCGCAGGCCGATCCAGTCGCTGCCGGAGGCCTCGCCGCTCGAGCGCACCGGCACGATGGACGGCAAGGTCACGTCGCTGCCAAGGGCAGAGGACGAGGCCAGCCGGCGCACGCTGCCGCCGGTGGCTTCCGCCGGCGCACTCAGCAGGTTTTCGGTGGAGATGACGTCGGCGAATTCCGGCGCATTGACCGGTCCGACATGGGCGAGCGCGGTGAGATCGCCATTGGCGACCTGGAAGAGGCCGATCTCGTTGGTCTGGACGCTGCCGAGGAAGACGCCGGGCTCGGATTTGTCGAGCTTGACGGTCACCGTCTTGCCGGAGGGCGTGATGATCTGCGCCGGGCCTGGATCGTCGGCCATGGTCTGGCGGCGGATCTCCAGCACCATGCCGCGCCCCTCGGCGGTCAGCCGCTCTTCCTCGAGCTCGGGCTCCTTCATCAGCCAGTGGGCGATGCGCCGGTAGAGCTGGACATGCGGGCCGCCGCCCTCGAAGCCGCGCGCCCACAGCCAGCCCTGGTCGGACAGAAGCATCCCGACGCGGCCTTCGCCCTTGCGGTCGAGCAGCAGCAGCGGCCGGTTATCGGCGCCCTTCATCACCACTTCGCCTTGCGGATTCTGCACGCCGATGGTGCGGAACCAGCGGCTCCAGTGCGGCGGCTCGGTGGCCGAACCGTCGAGGCCGCGCGTCACCGGATGACGCTGGCCGAGGTCGGTGAGCCGCGGATAGAAGGCCTTTTCGACCACTTCGCCGGTCGGCATGGCCGGCAAGGCCGACATCAGCGGCGTGCGTGCGATCGAAGCCTCGCCGGCATATTCGGGGCCGGCGGCGATCAGCAGCGCGCCGCCCTTTTCGACATATTCGGAGATGTAGTCGTAATAGAGGATCGGCAGCACGTCACGGTGCTGGTAGCGGTCGAAGATGATGAGGTCGAAATCCTTGATCTTCTCGACGAACAGTTCGCGCGTCGGGAAGGCGATCAGCGACAATTCGTTGATCGGCGTGCCGTCCTGCTTTTCGGGCGGCCGCAGAATGGTGAAGTGGACGAGATCGACCGAGGCGTCGGACTTCAGCAGATTGCGCCAGGTACGCTCGCCCGCATGCGGTTCGCCCGAAACGAGCAGCACGCGCAAATTCTCGCGGATGCCGTCGACCAGCGCGATGGCGCGGTTGTTGGTGTCGGTCAGCTCGCCCGGTTCGCGATCGATGGCGAGTTCGATGATGTTGCGCCCGGCGCCCGGAATGGTCACCTGCAGCGGCATGGCCTGGCCGACCGTGGCGTGCTCGACCGAGACCTGCTCGCCATTGACCGAGACGCGCACATCGACCGGGCCGGTTTCGTTTTCCGTCGAGATGACACGGTAGGTCATGTCGAGCGGCTTGCCGACGATGCCGAAACGCGGCGCATTCTCGAAGCGGATGCGGCGGTCCTTTTCGTGGTCGTTGCCGGTGATCAAGGCATGCAGCGGGGCGTTGAAGTCGGGCGCGCCGGGGGGCGCGTCATGCACCTCGCCGTCGGTGATCATGATGGCGCCGCCGATGCGCGAGGGCGGCACGTCGCGGAAGGCGCCTTCCAGCGCACCGAACAGCCGTGTTTCGGTACGCTCCTCGGCGGCATCGGACTTGCCGGCCTCGACGACGCGGACGTCGAACTGCTTGAAGCGGCCAAGACGCTGCTGCAGCCCGGCCAGCGCCTCGTCGGTCTGTTTGGTGCGGTCGCCAATGTCCTGGCTCTGGCTGCGGTCGACGATCAGCGCGACGACACTCTTCAGCGGCTCGCGCTCCTCGTTGAGGAACACCGGATTGAACAAAGCGGCGGCCAGCGCCAGCAGGGCGACGAAGCGCAGGACACCGCCGCGCTGGCGATACCACAGGCCGACGAGTGCCAGCAGCGCGAGCGGCACCAGCACCAAGGCCAGCAGAGGCCAGGCGATCAGCGGTTCGAAAGAGATCGACCAGTTCATTTGGCTTACTGCCCCAGCCGTTCGAGCAGGATGGGGACATGCACCTGGTCGGATTTGTAGTTGCCGGTCAGCATGTACATCATGATGTTGACGCCGGCGCGCAGCGCGTAGATGCGCTGCATCGGATCGGCCGGCACGGTCGGCAGCAGCGGGTCGCCGTTCTCGTCGACCGCCCAGGCGCCGGCGAAATCATTGGCGGTGATCATGATCGGCGAGACGCCGTCGCCTGTGCGCACCGGCCGGTTGTCGGCATTGCTGGCGTCGAGCGAGGCCTCGACCCAGAGCGGGCTGCCACTGAAGCGGCCGGGGAATTCCGGCAGGATGAAGAAGGACTTGGTCAGCACGTGGTCCGACGGCACCGGCTCCAGCGGCGGTACGTTGAGGTTGCCGAGGATGTCGCGCAGCCGCTCGGTCGCCGGGCTGGTGGAATCGGCGCCGATGCCGTTGGCGAACTGGTCGCGCGTGTCGAACAGCACCGTGCCGCCCTGCTGCATATAGGCGTCGATGCGGGCGATCGCGGCCTGGCTCGGCATGGGTGCGGCCGGATCGATCGGCCAGTAGATCAGGGGATAGAAGGACAACTCGTCCTTGGCGATGTCGACGCCAGCCGGCTCGCCGGGTTCCAGCGCGGTCTTCTCGATCAGGAAGCGGGTCAGGCCCTCGAGCCCGGCGCGGCTGATCGAATCGTCGCCCGGCACGCCGGTCAGCACATAGGCGATGCGGGTCTTCGAAATCGCCGCGATGGCCGCTTCGTCGCCTGGCTTGGCATCATCGGCGCGGGCGAAATCGGCGTGCCCGAAAAGCGCGCCAAGCGCGATCAGGACGGCCGCGGTGGTGGCCGCCGCGCCGGCACGGCGCCGCCGGCGCGAGAACAGCCCGCCCATCCAAAACACCGCCAGCGTGTCGAGCAGCATCAGCACCAGCGCGGCCGTGACCAGCGAACCCTTCAGATTTCGGGATTCATCGAAGGCGTACTGGATTGATGTGACCGGAACGGTCAAGCGCGGGCGGGCCAGCGGCACGAACGTGCTTGCGGCATCGAGCAGATTGTGGGCGAAGACGCCGGTCTCCGAGCCGTAAAGGCCAGGCGGGTTCTCGAAGGTCACCGGTACGCCGGCGCCCGGCACCAGTGGCCGCGCATCCGGCGTCGGCGGCACCAGCGAGCCGTCGGCGGCGATCATGCGATAGGGCGCCAGCGACGTGGCGGCGGCTTCGGCATTGGCGATCGCCGCGCCCTGGTTGCGCGACAGCTGCACGATACGGCGCAGCATCTCGACGAAGCTGCCCGAGATCGGAAGGTTCGACCAGGTTGCCTCCGGCGTGACATGGAACAGCACCAGCGTGCCCTTGCCTTTCTTCAGCCCGGTGACCAGCGGCGTGCCGTCGGCAAGAGCGGCCCAGGTGCGTTCGACGATGTCGGGTGTCGGTTCGGCCAGCACCTGCCTGCTCACGGTGACCTCCGTAGGCGGCGCCAGATCGGCGAAGGGACCGGCCTTGGGAAATTCGGTGACCGGCTGCGGCGATGTCCAGGACAGCGCGCCGCCGAGCGAACGCTCGCCTGTGCGCAGGCGGACCGGCAGCAGATCGTCGTCATTGCCGGCGGCGGCCAGCCGCGAGCCGGCAAAACGCACCAGCGTCCCGCCATTGTCGACCCAGTCGACCAGCCTTTGCCGGACCTGTGCGGGAATGGTGCCGATATCGGCCATGATGATCATAGCCGGCTTCTGGTCGAGGATCTGCGGGATGGCGTCGGCGAGATCGGCGCTGGAGGGTTCAACCAGGTCGGCGAAGGGCTGCAGCGCGCGCCTGATGTAGTAGAGCGGCGACAGAAGCGGCTGCGCCTGGTCGGCCTCGGCCTGCGACAAGAGCCCGACGCGGCGGCGCTTGGAGCTTTCGTCGAGCACGCGCACCGCACCCGCCTGGCGCTCGCCGTCGAGCGCGATCGAGGCGAAGTCGTTGCGCAGCTCGAACGGCACCCCCATGGTGCCGGTGGCGGTGGCTTCGCCGGGCGCGAAGGTCAGCGTCGCATCGGCGATACGGCGGCCCTTGTCGTCGAAGGCGCCGGCGGTGACCTGTGCGGGCGCCGGATCGCCCGGTGCGCGGATGGCGGTGAGCGCGAAACCGTCGACCTGGTTGTCGGCGGCGGTAAGCCCGGTCAGCGAAAGGCGGTCGGCCGTTGCCCACACCACGCGCGCGGCATTCTTCGACAAGAGCGTGTTGAAGGCGGCTTCGTCGCCTTTGGCCGCCAGGCCGTCGGCCAGCACGGCGACGCTGGCGCCGGGCAAATTCTCCAGCACGCCGGCGACGCGGGCATAGACGGCGGGCCGGTCGGTCGGGATCGGCCGCGGCTTGGCGGCGCGCAGCCGGTCGAGTGCGGCGGCGGCATCGAAGGGGCCGATCTCGGCGTTGGGTTTTTCGGCGGTGAAGGCGATGATGACGGGCACGCCGTTCGAGCCGGCGTCCTTGATCAGCCGCTCGGCGGTGGCGACGCGCTTGTTCCAGTCGGCGGCACTCGCCCAGCCATTGTCGATGACCAGCGCAAGGGCCGCACCCTCGGCCGGCAGTTTTTCGCGCGGGTTGAAGACCGGTTCGGCCAAAGCGGCGACGATGAGGCCGGCCATCAGCAGTCTGAGCAGCGTCAGCCACCAGGGGCTTTGATGCGGCGTCTCCTCGCGCTTCAAGACGCGCGCCAGGATCTTCAGCGGCGGGAAGATCTCGGCCTGCGGCTTGGGCGGCGTCAGCCTGAGCAGCCACCAGATCACCGGCAGCGCCAGCAGGCCCCACAGCACCATGGGAGCGCCAAAGGAGAGCGGCAGCCAGTTCATGCGCCAACCACCTTTCCTGGCTGATCGCCAGTGGCGATCATGCCGGCACGAGCGCCAGCACCGGTCGGCCCGAATTGACCAGCACGACCGCTACCGGCATAGCCGCCATCGGCGGTCATCGCCATGTGGAGGCGCACCAGCGCGTCGGACGCCAGCCGATCGGTGTGGTTGACGGTAAAACTCCAGCCGAGCCGCTTGCACCATGCGGCCAGCTCCTGGCGGCGGGCGGCGTAGAGCAGGCGGTATTCGTCGCCCAGCATTTCGGCGCGTCCGGCGGTCAGCTTGTCTCCGGTCTCGGGATCGGTGAACTCGGTGCGGCCGGCATAAGGGAAGGTCTCCTCGGCCGGGTCGGCGACCTCGATCAGATGGGCGCGCACGCCGTGGCGGGCGAGCACGTCGAGCCATTCCATCGTTTCCTCGACCGGATCGAGGAAATCGCTGGCAATGACGATGTCGCAGAAGCGCCTGATGTCGGAGAGGTTGGGCTTTGCCGGCAGGTCGCCGGCATGCATGAGCTGGGCGGCGATGCGCTCGGCGCCACTGCGGGCGGTGAAGGGGTCGGTCAGATCAGGCCAGGCGATGCGTTCGCCGCTGCGCGACAACAATTCGGCCATGGCCAGCGCCAGCACCAACGCACGCGATTGCTTGGAGACGCTGGCGCCGGTCGATTTGTAAAGCATGGACGGCGAGGGGTCGGCCCACAGCCATACCGTATGGGCGGCCTCCCATTCGCGGTCGCGCACATAAGTGTGGTCGTCGCGGGCCGAGCGGCGCCAATCGATGCGCGAGGAATCACCTTCGACATAGGGCCGAAACTGCCAGAAATTCTCACCGATGCCGCGCTTGCGGCGGCCATGCCAGCCGGCGATCACGGTGTTGACGATGCGCCGCGCCTCGACCAGCAGGTCGGGCACAAGCGAAGCCCGCAACCGGCCACGGGCGAGCGCGTCGCGCGTCGCTGCCGGAGCCTGGACCTCGCCGATACGCGCCATCAAATCCCTTTCACGAGTTTCGCCACCACGTCGCGCACGCTGGTGCCTTCGGCGCGGGCCGCGAAGGTCAGCGCCATGCGATGCTGCAGCACCGGCTCGGCCAGAGCCCGCACATCGTCGACCGAGGGCGCCAGCCGTCCGTCGTAGAGCGCGCGGGCGCGTGTGCACAGCATCAGCGCCTGGCTGGCGCGCGGGCCGGGGCCCCAGGCGACATGTTTGTCGGTCTCGGCATTGCCCTGCCCGGGACGCGCCGAGCGCACCAGGGTGAGGATCGCCTCGACGACGCTTTCGGGCACCGGCATGCGGCGGATCAGCGTCTGGATCTCCTTCAGCCGGGCCGGCTGCAGCACGTTCTGCGCCTTGGCATCCTCGATGCCGGTGGTTTCCAGCAGGATGCGGCGCTCGGCCTCGATTTCGGGATAGAGGATATCGACCTGCATCAGGAAGCGGTCGAGCTGGGCTTCGGGCAGCGGATAGGTGCCTTCCTGCTCCAGCGGGTTCTGCGTTGCCAGCACATGGAAAGGTGCGGGCAGGTCATAGCGGGCGCCGGCGATGGTGACGTGATACTCCTGCATGGCCTGCAGCAGCGCCGACTGGGTACGCGGCGAGGCGCGGTTGATCTCGTCGGCCATCAGCAGCTGGGCGAAGATCGGCCCGGAGATGAAGCGGAAGGAACGCTTGCCGGTCTCGTCCTGCTCCATCACCTCGGAGCCGAGAATGTCCGACGGCATCAGGTCGGGGGTGAACTGGATGCGGCGCGAATCGAGGCCGAGCACGACGCCCAGCGTTTCGACCAGCTTGGTCTTGGCAAGGCCGGGAACGCCGACCAGCAGCGCATGGCCGCCGGCCAGCAGCGCCACCAAAGTGCGCTCGACGACAGCCTCCTGGCCGAAGATTACCCGGCCGACCCCGTCGCGGATCCTGGAAATGTCGGCCAGCGCCTTTTCGGCCTCGGCGATCATGTCCGTTTCGCTGATCGGGCTTTCCTTGACCATCACGCTCATTCGGCTCGATCCCTTTGGTTGGAAATACCGGCCCGCACCATATCATATGTCGCCGCGATTCGGCCTCGCGTAGCGCCTATGGTCGAACTTAAATCACAGACTTAGGCTGACAAGCGGAACAACAGTGACTATTTCGTGACGATGACGGAACACGACGAACATCGCCAACAAAGCCTTACGCAGGCAACCGAGGCGCGCGGCCTGGAGGCGTTGATCTCGCGCGCGGCGCGTGCCGGCAAGGGCGCGGCGCCCGTCGAGCGCTGGAATCCCGACTTCTGCGGCGATCTCGACATGGAGATCAAGGCCGACGGCACCTGGTTTTATCTCGGCACCCCGATCGGCCGCATGCCGCTGGTGCAGCTTTTCTCCTCCGTGCTGCGCAAGGACGCGGACGGCAGGACCTATCTGGTGACGCCTGTGGAAAAGGTCGGCATCCGCGTCGCCGATGCGCCGTTCATCGCCGTCGAAATGGACGTTTCGGGCAGTGGCGACGAACAGATCATCACCTTCCGCACCAATGTCGGCGATGTGGTCGAGGCCGGGCCGGAACGGCCGCTGCGCTTCGTCGACGAGAACGAGACAGGCGGCCTGAAGCCCTATGTGCTGGTGCGCGGACGGCTGGAAGCGCTGGTGGGGCGGCCTGTCATGTATGAACTGGTCGGGCATGGCGAGGAGATCGAGATCGGCGGCAAGATCATGTTTGCCGTTCGCTCCAAGGGCGCGGTGTTTCCGATCATGCCGGCGGACCAGTTGAAACGGCTGAGCGCATGATGGACCAGCTGTCACGGGTGCCGTTCTCATCGGCTGATTTTCGCGCGCGCTTCGCCGCGCAGCCGGATGCGCATGCCGGCGACGACTATGGCGACCATCGCTTCAATCCGGGTCATCCGCGGCTGAACCAGGGCAAGCCGCTGCGCAATGCGGCGGTGCTGATCCCGGTGGTCGATCATGACGGCGAGGCGACGGTTCTGTTGACCAAACGGGCCGAAAAGCTGCGCAGCCATTCGGGGCAGGTGGCCTTTCCCGGGGGCACCATCGATGCCACCGATGCCAGCCCGGAGGCGGCGGCGCTGCGTGAAACCTTCGAGGAGATCGGCCTCGACCAGGACCGCATCGAGATCATCGGCCGCATGCCCGACTACGTCGCCGGCAGCGGCTACCGCATAGCGCCTGTCCTGGGCATCGTGCGGCCCGGCTTCGGGTTGACCTTGAACATCGACGAGGTCGATGCCGCGTTCGAAGTGCCGCTGCGCTTCCTGATGGACCCTGCGAACCATATCAGGGACAGCCGCATGTGGAACGATCTCGAATGGTTCTTTTACGACATGCCCTATGGCGACCGGCGTATCTGGGGCGTCACCGCCGGCATCATCCGCACGCTCTATGAAAGGCTCTATGCGTGAGTGTTTCGATCGCTGGCAGGGCCAACTGGCTTGCCGACAAGCATTTGCAGCGCCTGCTTTCCGCCCTTTCGCAAGGCAGTGAAGAGGCGCGTATCGCCGGCGGCGCGGTGCGCAACACGCTGATGGGCCAGCCGGTCGCTGATGTCGACATCGCCACGACCTGTTTGCCCGACGAAACCATCCGCCGCGCCGAGGCGGAAGGTTTCAAGCCGGTGCCGACCGGCATCGAGCACGGCACCATCACTGTGGTCGCCGGCGGCAAGCCCTATGAAATCACCACCTTGCGCGCCGATGTCGAGACCGACGGCCGCCGCGCCAAAGTGTCGTTCGGGCGCGACTGGAAGCTGGATGCCGAGCGGCGCGACTTCACCATCAACGCGCTCTATGCCGAGGCCGACGGCAGCATCGTCGACCTGGTCGGCGGTATCGCCGATATCGAGGCGCGGCGGCTGCGCTTCATCGGCGATGCGGAAGCACGCATCCGCGAGGATTATCTGCGCATCCTGCGTTTCTTCCGCTTCTTCGCCTGGTATGGCGAAGGCCGGCCGGATGCCGAGGGGCTGAAAGCCTGCGCCCGGCTGAAGGAGGGCCTGGCGCAACTTTCGGCGGAACGTGTCTGGTCCGAACTGAAGAAACTGCTTTCGGCGCCTGACCCCTCGCGGGCGCTGCTGTGGATGCGCCAGGCTGGTGTCCTGACCGCCGCGCTGCCGGAAAGCGAGAAATGGGGCATCGACGCCATCCACGGGCTGACCAAGGCCGAGAAGGATCTGGGCTGGCCGGCGGACCCGATGCTGCGGCTTGAGGCGATCGTGCCGCCGGATGCAGCGCGCATGAAGACGCTCGCCGAGCGGCTCCGGTTTTCGACCGCGGAATCCGACCGCTTGCGCCACTGGGCAGTGGCCACCGCCGTCGAGCCGAAGACGACCGAGGGCGAACTGGCGAAAAGGCTTTATCGCGGCGAGCGGCAAGGGTTTGTTGACCGCCTGCGGCTGTCGCTTGCCGGGGCCAGGGTGCGCGCTGTCGAGGACACTGACGCGCTGCTCGAAGCCGGCGGCTTTTCGCGCCTGCTGGCCTTCGCGCTCAAATGGGAAAAACCGGCGTTTCCGCTGAAAGGCGCCGATCTGACGGCGCTCGGCGCAACGCCTGGGCCAAAGCTCGGCGAAATCCTCAAGAACCTCGAGGCGGAATGGATCGAGGCCGGATTTGCCCCTGATCGCGGCGCGCTGCTCGACCGCGCCGCGAAGGCGCTCGAAACTTAGACTGGAGCCTGGCCGGACGGCCGCGCCTGCGGTCTGGCGTCGCCGATCAAAAACCGATGTCGCTCTCCTACTTGATCGCCACGGGGGCCAGGGCGCGCGAAAGGCTTGCCTCGCCCTTGCCGTAGACGGAAGGGTTATAGTTGACCAGCGTGTCGGTACGTGCCGTGTTGAGCAGGTCGTTGGTGATCTGGGTCGCCGTGGCCTTGGTGAATTTGCTGCCGATGATCGCCGCGTATCCTGAAATGATCGGCGCGGCGAAGGAGGTGCCATAAAGGCCCGTCTTGCTGCCATCGACACCAACCACCAGGAAGTGGCTTTGCACCGCCGCATTGGAGCCGGCGGTGTTGGAATACCAGGCAAGCTGGGCCTTGCTGGACGTCGTGCCGTTGGTGGACAGTGCGCCGACGAAGATCGCGGATGGTTTTCCGATCAGGGCAAGGTCGAGATAGTCCTGCTGGCCGTTCGTGATCCCGCCCACGGCAACCGAATCGTTGCCCGCGGCTTTCGAAACGACTGCCGTTCCGTTGTTGGCATAAGAGATGATGGAGGCTTCCTCCTGGGCCCACCCGATCTGGTTCGAGCGGTAGCCCGCCTTGGCGTACATGCCGTAGCTCAGATTGAGCACATTCAGGCCGGGCGCCAGGCCGACGGCCGAGCCGGTTGAGAAATCCTTCGACCGGATGGTCGCCAAGGGCGCGATCATGGCGGTTTCCTCACGCGTCCATTCGCCGTGGCGCTGGGTTTGAGCCCCGACACCGAAATTGCCGGAAAAGCGCGACGTACTGGAGAAATCGTCGACGATCGTAATCGTGACGCCCTTGCCCTTGTATCCCGCGGCCCAGGCGGCGCCAACGTCGGGGCTCATCCACCCCTGTACCACTTGCATGCCCGCGGCCGGGATCGTTGCGCTGACGCAGGTGGACAGACCGCCGCCGTGGCACAGCGCGGCCATCTCGTCCGCGTTGACCGCCTCCTGCGCCGACGCCATCGGTGCCGACAGGATGGCGAGAGCCGTGGCGACGCCGAATTTCAAGCAACTCCGTGACATGATCTTACTCCGTTCAAACAAGAACCAAGACGGGTGATCGCGCATTTCGGGGCAGGATGATCTTCTCATTTTTCATCCTCCCGGCGATCAGAAAGTTACACGGTAATTCAGCCAGATGTGCTGGCTCTCCGGTTTAGCGTTAACCAGATATTTCAAGGTTTCCTCAGGCGCCAACTGGCTCGCCGCAAGCCGGCAATTGACGCTGTAGGTGCCAAAATCACCGTAGTCGGCTTCGCAGGCTTTTTCGGTAAGCTTGCCGCCGATGGTGGTGGTGAGCGAAAGGGAAAGCGTGCTGTTCGGGTTCGGATGCATCTGGGTGACGAACCCGAGCTTGAGGCTGGGCTCGACCCGATACTTCTCGCCCTCTTCGCCGGTTCCAAAGCCCCAAAGGATGCCGGTATCTTCGGTGATCTGGGTGAGCAGGTCCACATGCATGTCGACCCAGCGCGCGCGGTACCATTGGTTGAACGAAACAAAGGTCCCGTTCTGCAGTTCGTAGCCGCCATTGCCCAGGCTTCTCGCGCGATCGCTGAGTGGCGAGCCCTGATGTATGTCGACCAGCGATGTCGTCATTTCCTGTGCTGCAGCCGGGAACGCCCCGATGAGCGCGCACAGCAGGAGCGCCACCGTGCGGAACCTCCTTCGACTGCCGGACTTTTCGCGCATGCGCGAAACACCTCGCCCCACCGGTCCGGATCAGTGCCCTGGTGGCGACGGGCTTCTCTGGCAGCCCACTGTAGCCGGATTATCCGCGCGACGGTGGCACGGGTTCGGTTACCGTGCGGTTTACTTTAGCTGAGGCAAATATAATTTTTGACCCTGCGGGGTCCGGCTCGCCCGGCGTTCGCGATGGCGCTTCCAGCCAATCTTGAAGCGCCAACGCGGCTGGTTTTCCGTTGCCGATGGCTCCTGTCAGGGCAAAGCCTACGCGGCGTCGCGAACCTTCTCGATGCGCGAGCGGATCGCCTCGATCATGGTTTCGCGGATGGTCGTCTCGCCATGCGTCTCGCGCATATGTTCGACGGCACGGCGCATCACTTCGGCTTCCTCGTCGGCACGGGTGTGCCACTCACAGCCGGGAACAAGCGAGCCGCAGTGAAACTGCTTCATCGGATTTCTCCTTTTCCTCCAGGGAGCCGGTCGGGGCTCCGCCACATTTTTGGCCCAGGGTCCATTCCCGGACGCGGGCAGGGCGAGGACTATAACACGGGAGGGGCGGTCTGGTTGCATCAAAGCATCGTGCACCGCCCTCCCTGCCTCGCTGGCTTGACGCAATTCCAGACGGAATTGCTCCGGCTGACCTTACGGCCAGCGCACCTCGGGCGGCAGGCTGGAGAGGATCGAGGCGACATTGCCGCCGGTCTTCAGGCCGAAGATGGTGCCGCGGTCGTGAAGCAGGTTGAACTCGACATAGCGGCCACGGCGGATGAGCTGTTCATCGCGGTCGCCGTCCGTCCAGTTCTCGTTGAAATTGGCGCGCACGAGGTGGCCGTAGACGACGAGGAAGGAGCGTCCGACGTCCTGGACGAAGTTGAAGTCGGCGTTCCAGCCGCCCTTGTCCTCGGCGGAATTCAGCCAGTCGAAAAAGATGCCGCCAACGCCGCGCGGCTCGTTGCGGTGGGGCAGGAAGAAGTACTCGTCGCACCAGGCCTTGAATTTCGGGTGGTCGGCGACGGCGGCGTTCTTTTCGCAAGCGAACTGCATGGCGCGGTGGAAGGCGACAGTGTCAGGGTCGTCCTGAGTGCGGCGGCGGTCGAGCACCGGCGTCAGATCGGCGCCGCCGCCGAACCATTGCCTCGAGGTGACCACCATGCGCGTGTTCATGTGCACGGCCGGAACGTTGGGGTTCCAGGGGTGCGCGATCAGCGAGATGCCGGAGGCCCAGAAACGCGGGTCTTCCTCGGCGCCGGGCATCTGCTTCCTGAATTCGGGCGAGAACTCGCCGTAAACGGTCGAGGTGTGGACGCCGACCTTCTCGAAGACGCGGCCATGCATCATCGACATGGTGCCGCCGCCACCCTTGCCCTCGTCACGCTCCCACGGCGTCTTTTCGAAGCGGCCCGGCGACCATGAGGCCAGCGGCCCCTGGAGATCCTGCTCGATCTGCTCGAAGGCACCGCAGATGCGTTCGCGCAGCGCCTCGAACCACAGGCGCGCCTTCATCTTCTTCTCTTCGATGTCGGCGGGCAGGCCAGCTGGTATTTCAGGTCGTTCCAAAGCGCCTTCTCCGGTTGCTGGGCGGTGAGTCGACAAAAGACTCGTCTTTTCCGGGCGCGATCCCTAATCTCTTAAAGGACAGGGTCAAGTCACTTTGGTTTTGCGCATGATCCTTTCCGAAATCCGGTTTCGGGGTCATGCGCTGCTGTGCAAGGAGTTGTTTCGTGCGCACGCCGGCAAGACCGCCGCTGGATGGCCTGAAGAAGAGGCTCGACCAAAGCCGGGCTGAACGCGCCCGCATGCCGCGCGACGGCTTTTTGCGCGAAACCTTCGTCCTGCCGCGCTCCGATGCCCGCCTCAAGGCCAAGGAATGGTTCGAGCGCTTTCCCAAGCAGGCCTACTGGACCGAGATCGAAAGCTGGTTCGAGCGGCCGGGTGATTTGATCGAATTCACCATCAGGCGGTTGCCGGTGGCGGACTAGAATTTCCTCGCGCCGCTTGCGGGAGAGGATACCGGCAGGCAGGTGAGGGCAGCGCGAATTTTTCAATGCTGGGGCTGGCCCGTCATCCGCCTTTCAGGCACCTTCTTCCCGTGAACGGGAAGAAGGAAGAACCAGCCTGCGCGCCCCAGTTCCTTCCCTGGCCAGCCGGTCGCCCTTGTTCCTGAGCGGGCATTTGTCGATCGACATGCAGCCGCAGCCGATGCAGTCGGTCAGCCCGTCGCGCAGTTTCTTCAACTGGTCGATCTTGTGGTCGAGCGCATCGCGCCATGCGGTCGACAAGAGGCTCCAGTCGTCGCGGGTCGGCGTGCGGCCTTCGGGCAGGGAGGCCAGTGCCTCGCCGATCTCGGCCAGCGAGATGCCGACCTCCTGCGCGACCTTGATGATCGCCACCCGCCGCAGCACGTCGCGGCCATAGCGGCGCTGGTTGCCGGACGTGCGGTGGCTGCGGATCAGCCCGCGCGCTTCATAGAAATGCAGTGCCGACACCGCGACGCCGCTGCGCATGGCCACCTGGCCGACCGTCAATTCCGTTACTGGAGCCATTTCCGATTTTCCGCTTGACCTCAAGTTAAGTTGAGCTTGTAGCGAAGAAACATCGATTGGGCAAATGACAGGAGAAGGCGATGTGCGCCTGGGTGAGAATGGCCGGAGAAACCGCTGCCGTCGGCGACGGCAGGGCCGTCGACGGGCCGCGGATCCTATCCGAGCTGCCGAACGGCTTCGCCCGCCACCATGGCGACGGAGAGCGCGACATTGATGCTGCGCGCGCTGCCCTGCATGGGGATGGTCAGCCGCGCATCCGCGGCCTGATGGACAAGATCCGGCACGCCTGCGGATTCGCGGCCGAACAGGAGGATGTCGCCGTCCGCAAAGCTGAAGTTGGTGTAGGGGGCCGCAGCTTTGGTCGACAGAAGCACCAGCCGGTGCCTGTCCTTCCTGCGCCAGTCCTCGAAGGCGTTCCAGTCAATGTGCCGGGTCAGGGCAGCCATTTCGAGGTAGTCCATGCCGGCGCGCTTGAGCGCCTTGTCGGAAAGCGGAAAGCCGGCCGGTTCGATGATATCGACGCCGAGGCCGAGGCACGCGGCGAAGCGCAGGATTGTCCCGGTATTGCCGGCAATGTCCGGCTGGTAGAGCGCGATGCGGAGACGACGGTTCATTTCCGCGTCCTTCTAATAAGTGGCAGATCGGCCACAGGAGCTTCCCGGTTTTGGAAATTGCTGGACCTGCGGGTGGCCATTTTCTGCGAAGTCGGGTATGTCAGTCGCATTGTCAACCCGAACCGATGGAGGGGACACTCATGATGACCATGCACATCCAGCGCCCCTCTCGTGGGCTTGTACGCCTGCCGGCGGCTTCGGTTCGACAATTCTCCTGACTCTCTAAGACTTGATCGCACCGATTCCCGCCGAAACAATTTTTCGGCTCTCGAAGGAATCCTGCGATGTTTTTCAAAAAGTCAAAAGGGCTGAACGCCCGAACTGAGCATGCCTGGACTGACGCTCGCCGTGTCCAGACAGACGCAATCCGCGCCTCCGGCCGAATGCCGGCGGACGACGTTGCTTCGCCTTTCCATCTCTATTTTCATACGGAGGACGGACCGATGTTCGATCCCTACAGAATACCTGGCTCGAGGAGCCTGCATATCCACCGGCTGCCGACCTGGGCGCTGCTGATCGGCGACACCTATTCGTCGGTGGTCCATGCCGAAGTCCGTCGCCGCCCGCATCGCGGCATGCTGCCGGATGTCGATTTTTCGCGCGCGGTGCCCGATCCGAGCCGGCCTTCGCTGGTGCGCCGGATCATCCGGCTGATCCGGCCGGGCGCGAAAATCCGGCTTGTCGACACCGCCCCGTCAGGATCGTCAAGCGAGCCTGTCGGCGAAAAGCCCGCGAACCCCTATATTGCGCGAAGCAGGGCCGACGGTCCGGATGATTCCGGACCGTCGGCCCTCGGCGCCGCCGGGGACTTCGTACGTCGCCAAGCCGCGTGAGCGGAAAACAGATTTAAGAGCATGACCCATGTTGTTGTTTAACTGGTTTGAAAGAAGGCTCGATCCGTTCCCGGCAGCGGAACCGGTAGAGCCGCCCAAGACGCTGGTCGCCTTCTGCCTGCATTATACGCGCGGTGCATGGCCCTATATCCTCGTCGACGCGGTGCTGGTTGCGGCCATCGCCATAGCGGAAGTGTGGATGTTCGGCTTCCTCGGCAGCATCGTCGACTGGCTGTCGGGGCAGAATCGCGAAACCTTCCTGCAGACGGAGGGCTGGAAGCTCGCTGCAATGGCCTTCATCGTGCTGTTCGCGCTGCCGGGCACGGTATGGGTGCATTCGCTGCTCAACCAGCAGACGCTGATGGGCAATTATCCCATGCGCATCCGCTGGCAGGTGCACCGCTACCTGCTCAACCAGTCGATGAGCTTCTACCAGGACGAGTTCGCCGGCCGCATCGCCACCAAGCTGATGCAGACGGCGCTCGCCGTGCGCGAATGCGTCATCAAGGTGATCGACGTGCTCAACTACGTCATCGTCTATTTCCTGGGCATGCTGTTGATCGTCGGCTCGGCCGACTGGCGGCTGGCCGCGCCTCTCGCGGTCTGGCTGGTCGGCTACGTCCTCTTGCTGCGCTACTTCATCCCGCGCCTGGGCAAGGTCGGCGAGGAGCAGGCCAATGCGCGCTCGGTCATGACCGGCCGCGTCGTCGACAGCTACTCCAACATCCAGACGGTCAAGCTGTTCAGCCATGCCAAGCGCGAGGCGACTTTCGCCAGGGAAGGCATGATGGGCTTCCTCGACACGGTCTACCGGTCGATGCGGCTGGTGACGGTGCTTTTCGGCACGCTCTACATTCTGAACGCCCTGCTGCTGTTCTCCGTCACCGCCATCTCGCTGTGGCTGTGGATGGGGCAAGTGGTGACGATCGGTGCGGTTGCCGTGGTCATCGGCCTGGTGCTCAGGATGTGGGGCATGTCGCAGTGGATCATGTGGGAAATGTCGGGCCTGTTCGAGAATATCGGCACGGTGCAGGATGGAATCGCCTCGATCTCGCTGCCGCGGCTGGTCGAGGACAGGCCGGACGCGAGGGAGATCGCCGTTTCCAGGGGCGAGATCCGCTTCGAGGATATCCGCTTCCACTATGGCAAGCAGAAAGGCGTGATCGAAAACCTGTCGCTGACGGTGAAGCCGGGCGAGAAGGTCGGCATTGTCGGTCGATCGGGCGCCGGCAAGTCGACACTGGTCAATCTGCTCCTGCGCTTCTATGACCTGGAAAGCGGCAAGATCCTGATCGACGGCCAGGAGATTGCCGGCGTGAAGCAGGATTCGCTGCGCGCCCAGATCGGCATGGTCACGCAGGACACCTCGCTGCTGCATCGTTCGGTGCGCGAGAACATCCTCTACGGCCGGCCCGATGCATCGGACGAGATGCTTGTCGAGGCGGCGCGGCGGGCCGAAGCGCTGGACTTCATTGGCGGCCTCGCGGATCACAAGGGCCGCAAGGGGTTTGACGCCTATGTCGGCGACCGTGGCGTCAAATTGTCCGGCGGCCAGCGGCAACGCATCGCCATTGCTCGCGTTATGTTGAAGGATGCGCCGATACTTATCCTTGACGAGGCGACGTCGGCGCTGGATTCCGAGGCGGAGGCGGCCATCCAGGAGAACCTCTACAAGCTCATGCAGGGCAAGACCGTCATCGCCATCGCACACCGCCTGTCGACCATCGCGGCGATGGACAGGCTCGTGGTGATGGATCAGGGCCGTGTCATCGAGGAAGGTTCGCACGACGAACTGGTCGCCAGGGGCGGGCTCTACGCGCAGCTCTGGCAGCGCCAGTCGGGCGGGTTCCTGCTCGAGGACATACCGGCCGAGGTCGCCAACGACGTGATCGCGAAGGGGCAAGCCGCAGAATGATGGCCGCCGCATGATGACAGCCATCTATCGCTGGTTCGAGAACTGGGTCTACCCGTTCAGGGAGCCGGCCAATCTTCGGCCGCCATCGAGCGTCGGCGGTTTTCTCTGGCACTATGTCGGCCAGGCGAAGTTCGCCTTTTTTGCCATGCTGGTGATCGGCGGCATCGCGCCGCTGGTCGAGGCCGGTCTGTTCTACTTCGTCGGGCGGCTGGTCGATATCCTCGACCAGCTTCCCGGCGAACGCAGCTGGCATGCACTGTGGGCCGCCGCCGGCCCCGAACTGGTGTTCATGATCGCGGTCGTGCTGGTCATCCGCACCGTCGTCGTCGGCCTGTCGGCGCTGGTCGACGAGCAGACGATCACGCCCGGCTTCTACAATCTGGTGCGCTGGCAGGCGCATCGGCATGTCTCGCGCCAGTCCTACGCCTTCTTCCAGAACGATTTCGCCGGCCGCATCGCGACGAAAGTCTGGCAGGCGGGACAAGCCACCGGCGACCTGATGGAAAGCTTCATCGAGGTCGTCTGGTTCATGCTCGTCTATACGGTGACGACGCTGGCCCTGGTCGCAGGGTTGGATCTGCGGCTGGCGGCGTTGGTGGTGGTCTGGATCGTGGCCTTCGGCTTGCTGGCAAGACTCTATCTGCCGGCGATCCGCAAGAATGCCGAGGCCACGGCCGAGGCCGGCTCGATGATCAATGGCCGCATCGTCGATTCCTATTCCAACGTGCAGACGTTGAAACTGTTCTCGGCCGATGGCGACGACCGTTACATCAGGAACGGTTTCGACATCTATCTCGACGCGCTGCGCCCCTTCACCCGCCGGCTGACCGGCGTGCGCATGGCGCTGACGACGCTGTCGGGCATCATGATCACGGCGATCGGCTGCTTTGCCGTCTATCTCTGGGTCGAGGGCTCGATCACCGTCGGCGCGGTCGCCTTCACCCTGTCGCTGGTGCTGCGGCTCAACATGCTGCTCGGCCGGTTGATGATGCAGCTCAACGGCATTCTGCGGAATCTCGGCGTGCTGGAGAACTCCAAGGCACTGATCTCGCAGCCGCTGGGCCTCGTCGATGCACCCGACGCCAAGGAGCTTGTGGTGACCGGCGGACGCATCGAGGTGAAAAATGTCGAGTTCCACTACGGCAAGGGGTTCGGCGTGCTGAACGGCATCGACCTTGTCGTCAAGCCGGGCGAGAAGGTCGGGCTGGTCGGGCCATCGGGCGCCGGCAAGACCACGCTCGCCAATCTGATCCTGCGGCTCTACGACCTGGAAAGCGGGTCGATCGCCATTGATGGCCAGAGCGTTGCCGAGGTGACACAGAATTCGCTGCGCGCCAATATCGGCGTCGTCAGCCAGGATACGGCGCTCTTCCACCGTTCGCTGCGTGACAACATCAAGCTCGGCATGCCTGATGCAACGGACGCCGAGGTGATCGCCGCGGCCAGGAAGGCCGAGGCGCATGATTTCATCCTGGGTCTGCGCGACAACCGGGATCGGGCCGGCTACGAGGCCTTTGTCGGCGAGCGCGGGGTGAAACTGTCGGGCGGCCAGCGCCAGCGCGTGGCGATCGCCCGTGTCTTTCTCAAGGACGCGCCGATCCTGATCCTCGACGAGGCGACGTCAGCGCTCGATTCCGACATCGAGGCGGCGATCCAGGAGAACCTCGCCCGGCTGATGGAGAACAAGACGGTCATCGCCATCGCCCACCGGCTGTCGACGATCGCCGCGCTCGACCGCCTGGTGGTGCTCGACGGCGGTCGCATCGTCGAGCAAGGCACGCATGACGAGCTGGTGGCGCTTGACGGGCTCTATGCAAGGCTGTGGAAGCGGCAATCCGGCGGCTTCCTCTATCACGAGGAAAGCGTGCTCGAAGAGACGCGGCCGGCGGAGTAGGCGCATGGGCGGGACGCCAGAAGTCGGCTACGTTCTCAAGCGGCTGCGGCCAACCACGCCGGCCTTCGACAGGTTGAAGGACGAGAGCCGGCTGGAAGGCTACTGGATGCTGGTGCGCCTGGCGGATGGCTGGGCAAGCGGCCGCAACAAGTTCCTGAGACGCGGCGAGGCATTGTTCGGGGCGTGGCAGGGCGCCGACCTCGCCGGCATATGCGGGTTGAACATCGATCCTTACGCCGGGGGCAGGGACCAGGGCCGGGTCCGGCACCTGTTCGTCGGCGCGCCTCACCGCCGCGCCGGCCTCGGCCGCATGCTGGTCGAGACCGTCATCGATCGGGCACGCCGCTATTTCACCGTGTTGAACACCCGCGCGCCGCCTGAGTCCTTCGGCTTCTATGAAAGGCTTGGCTTTCAGCGCGTGGAAGGCGAAGAATTCGTCACCCACCGCATGGTGTTCGGGAAGGGGAACTGAAATGTCCTTGCGTCCGCCATCTCATCTTGCCGGCTCTTCGGCCGCTGAAGCGGCCTTCGACGCGCTTGGCCACGAAATCCTGGCCGAGAAGGCGGCGGCGCTCGGCCGCGCCGGCCAAAAGGTCGAGGAAACGCTGGCCAGGCTGCGCGGCAGTGCCGACGAACAGTTGCGCCCCAGGCTTCTCAAGGAGGCCGCCGAGGCGGTGCACGGCTATTTCATCCAGCGCGAATTGTGCGGGCTGCGCAAGCACGACGGCGTCATCCGCGAATACGACATCCCCAGGGCTGTGCTGGTCAGGCTCGGCGCCAAATAGGGCGCTTTGTTTGACCAGGATCCCTGGACGAACAGGCTCCGTTTGTCCGGGAAAACCGGTATCCACTTTTGGGGATCCTGGTCACTCCAGCCACTTTGTGATGAACGTGGCGTTCTCGTGGATGTCGGTCGTTTCCAGCGGGCCCGGACCGAGATTGGTAAATTTGTGCGGCGTATGCGGTGGCACGATGACAATCTGGCCGGCGGATGCCTCGATTTCCTTGTCGCCGACGGTGAACAGCCCGGTGCCCTGGCGGATGATGAAGATCTCCGCATAGGGGTGGGAATGCAGTCGCGGGCCACCGCCTTCATCAGGCAGGTAGTTGAAGATCAGGCAGGAGTTGGAGCCGTAGGCGCCGCATTGCAACTCGCCCTTCCAGTGGTCGGAGCGAACCGCCCATTCCTCACGGTCTATGACGTGTGCCATGCCTGGGAGGATAGATCACACCGGCGCCCTGTGTCGAGGCAGGCTGGAGCCTCGGATTTTGCTGATATTTCCCGGTTGTTTAGCCGCCTTTCGCGGCCATTCGCCGTCCCGCCGGGCAATAGGGGATTTTGTCCCCGCGACAATCTGCCCTTGTGCCTTGACCCGTCTGGACAAAAACGGGCTTCACGCATAAACCGAAGTCCAAATGCCGGAGGAATTCGCTAGCCTGTTCGCCATGCGCTGTCGGGTTGGCGTGATTGAGCGGGGAACAAGGCTCGGCCACCGGCGCGGAAGAGGCGAAAGGATCAGGCACCCGTGAGCGCAACCGACATCCACGATCCCAATCGTCGAGATTTTCTCTATGTCGCCACGGGCATGGCCGCGGTGGTCGGGGCCGGCGCCGTCGCCTGGCCGTTCATCGACCAGATGCGCCCCGATGCCTCGACGCTGGCGCTCGCCTCGGTGGAAGTCGATGTCGCCTCGCTGACGCCCGGCATGTCGCTGATCGTCAAGTGGCGCGGCAAGCCGGTCGTGGTGCGCAACCGCACCGAAAAGGAAATGAAGGACGGCGAGGCCGTCAACCTCTCCGATCTCAAGGATCCGATCGCCCGCAACGCCAATCTGCCGGCCGACGCGCCGGCGACCGACGCCAACCGCACCACGCCCGGCAAGGAAGCCTGGATGGTGATGGTTCAGGTCTGCACGCATCTGGGCTGCATCCCGCTCGGCCAGGAAGGCGATTTCGGCGGCTGGTTCTGCCCGTGCCATGGTTCGCAGTACGACACCGCCGGCCGCATCCGCAAAGGCCCGGCGCCCGAGAACATGGCTGTGCCGGTATTCAAATTCATTTCCGATACCAAGATCCTTATCGGTTGAGGCAGGGGATATTTCGATGAGCGAGGGACACTCGACCTATACGCCCAAGACCGGTATCGAACGCTGGTTCGACGCCCGCATGCCGCTGCCGCGGCTGGTTTACGACAGCTTCATCGCCTATCCGGTGCCGCGTAACCTCAACTATGCCTGGACCTTCGGCGGCATCCTGGCGATCATGCTGGTGGCGCAGATCCTGACCGGCATCGTGTTGGCCATGCACTATACTGCCGACACCAATCTCGCCTTCGGCTCCGTCGAAAAGATCATGCGTGACGTCAATTCCGGCTGGCTGTTGCGCTACATGCACGCCAACGGCGCCTCGTTCTTCTTCGTCGCCGTCTACATCCACATCTTCCGTGGCCTCTACTACGGCTCCTACAAGGCGCCGCGCGAGCTGCTGTGGATCCTCGGCTGCATCATCTACCTGCTGATGATGGCGACCGGCTTCATGGGCTATGTGCTGCCGTGGGGGCAGATGAGCTTCTGGGGCGCCACCGTCATCACCGGCTTCTTCAGCGCCATCCCGCTGGTCGGCGACTGGATCCAGCAACTGCTGCTCGGCGGCTTCGCCGTCGATAATCCGACGCTGAACCGCTTCTTCGCGCTGCACTACCTCTTGCCGTTCATGATTGCCGGCGTCGTCGTGCTCCACGTCTGGGCGCTGCATGTGGTGGGCCAGTCGAACCCTACCGGCATCGAGGTCAAGTCGAAGACCGACACCGTCGCCTTCACGCCCTACGCGACCATCAAGGACGCGTTCGGCATGATCGTGTTCCTGTTCTTCTTCGCCTATTTCGTCTTCTACCTGCCGAACTATCTCGGCCATCCGGACAATTACACGGTCGCCAACCCGCTGAAGACCCCGGCCCATATCGTTCCGGAATGGTATTTCCTGCCGTTCTACGCGATCCTGCGCGCCATCACCTTCAACATAGGGCCGATCAATTCCAAGCTCGGCGGCGTGCTGTGCATGTTCGGCGCCATCGTCATGCTGTTCCTGGTGCCGTGGCTCGACACGTCCAAGGTGCGCTCGGCGGTCTACCGGCCCTGGTACAAGCTGTTCTTCTGGCTGTTCGTGGCCGACGCCATCCTGCTCGGCTGGCTGGGCTCGCAGCCGGCGGAAGGCAGCTATGTGTTCATGGCGCAGATGGCGACGCTGTTCTACTTCGCCTTCTTCCTGATCGCGCTGCCGGTGCTTGGCCTGATCGAGACACCGCGCAGGCTACCGAACTCGATCACCGAAGCGGTGCTCGAAAAGAACAAGGGTGGCAGCGGGCATCCGGCGGGCGCCACGGCCGCGCCAGAGACCAAGGGCTGAGCGGTAGAGAATCTAAGGGGATTTGGCATGAAAAAGATTCTCACCTCGCTGGCGCTGGTCGGCCTCGTGGCCGCCGGCACCGCAGCGTTCGCGGCCGAAGAGGCGCACAACGCGGCGGCGCCCACGCATTTCCCGATCAACGAACCGAAGGAAATGAACTGGAGCTTCACCGGCCCGTTCGGCACTTATGACAAGGCGCAGCTGCAGCGTGGCCTGAAGGTCTACAAGGAAGTCTGCTCGGCCTGCCATTCGATGAACCTGGTGGCGTTCCGCACGCTGTCGGACCTCGGCTACAACGAAGCCCAGATCAAGACGCTGGCCGCCGAATACACTATCCATGACGGTCCCAACGACGCCGGCGACATGTTCGACCGTCCCGGCAAGCCGTCCGACCACTTCCCGGCGCCGTTCGCCAATGAGGAAGCCGCCGCTGCCTCCAATGGCGGCGCGGCCCCGCCCGACATGTCGCTTCTGGCCAAGGCGCGCGGCGTCGAGCGCGGCTTTCCGCAGTTCGTCTTCGATATCTTCACCCAGTATGACGCGGGCGGCCCCGATTACATCCATTCGCTGCTGACCGGCTACGACCAGACACCGCCGGCCGGAATGGTCATCCCGGAAGGCACGCACTACAACCCGTACTTCATGTCCGGCGTGTCGCTGAAGATGCCCAAGCCGCTCTCCGACGGCCAGGTGACCTATGATGACGGTTCGCCGCAGACCGTCGACCAGTATTCCCGCGACGTGGCTGCCTTCCTGACCTGGGCCGCCGAGCCGCACATGGAAGACCGCAAGAAGATGGGCTTCCGCGTGCTGGTGTTCCTGCTGCTCTTCGGGGCGCTGGTCTACCTCACCAAGCGCAAGGTGTGGGAAGGCGTCGCGCACTAAGCAGCGCGCCCAACCGACCACAAAAGGCGCCGAAAGGCGCCTTTTTGCATTTCAGGCGACAGGCTGTGTCACATAGCCGTCACCGCCAACAGCGATCCTGCGTCATTCCCACCAAAGGATCGCACCCATGAAGAAATACGCATCGCTGACTGCTGGTCTGCTGTTGCTGGTCATCGGCTCGGCCGCCCAGGCCGAAGACGCAAAGCCCTTCGTCACCAACAAGGACATCGACCTGACGATGATCCTGCCGCCGCCGCCGGCAAACGATTCGGCGCAGACCAAGGCCGAACTCGGCGCGGTGCTGACGCTGCAGGTGACGCGCACGCCGCAGATGATTGCCAGCGCCGTTGCCGACTCCGAAGAGAATGTCTGGCGCTTTGCAAACGTCATGGGGCCGAATTTCACCAAGGACAAGCTGCCGAAGTTCAGCGCCTTCTTCGACCGCGTGGTCGAGACCGAAGGCGCTGTCGTCGATCCGGCCAAGGATGTCTGGAAGCGCCCGCGTCCGCATCAGCTCAGCGACCTCGTCAAGCCGGTGGTCAAGCTGTCGAGCTCCGGCTCCTGGCCGTCCGGCCACGCCACGGTCGGCACCATGATGGGCATCATCCTGGCCGACATGGTTCCGGAGAAGCGCGCCGAGATCATGGCGCGTGCGGCCGAATACGCCCACAATCGTGAGGTTGGCGGCATCCACTATGCGTCCGATGTCGAGATGGGCAAGATTTCCGGCAGCGTCATTGCCGCTGTCCTGCTCAACCGGGACGACTTCAAGGCCGAATACGAAGTGGCCAGGGCCGAGCTTCGTTCCGATCTCGGCATGTAATCTTCGCCGGCAGCCGGCTTCGATGCGAGGGGCGCTCCAGGCGCCCCTTTTTCTTTTCACGGCCATGCCCGGCGGGGTTCAGCAATTAGTCCGTTGGCATGGCGGCATCGGATTGATATTCGACGCATCGAAGGGCGGCAAAGGCTGGCCCGCCATGGCCTGGGAAATCGATGATGCGGCTCAACGACTGTCATAACTTTTCCGATTTCCGCCGCATGGCGCGGCGAAGGCTGCCGGGGCCGATCTTCAACTACATCGATGGCGCGGCCGACGATGAGGTCACCTACCGCCGCAACACAGAAAGCTTCGAGACCTGCGATCTCGTTCCCAACGTGCTGCGCGGGGTAAGCGAGATCGACATGTCGGTGACGGTGATGGGGCAAAAGCTGGCCATGCCGTTCTACTGCTCGCCGACTGCCCTGCAGCGGCTTTTCCATCATCAGGGCGAGCGTGCCGTGGCCAAGGCCGCCGCCAAATACGGCACCATGTTCGGGGTCTCCTCGCTCGGCACCGTCAGCCTCGAGGAGGCGCGCGGGATCAGCGCCAGTCCGCAAGTCTACCAGTTCTATTTCCACCGGGATCGCGGCCTCAACCGGGCGATGATGCAGCGGGCGAAGCAAGTTGGCGTCGAGGTGATGATGCTGACCGTCGACAGCATCACCGGGGGAAACCGCGAGCGCGATAAGCGCACCGGCTTTGCCATTCCCTTCAAGCTCAACCTGGCGGGGATGGCGCAGTTCGCGCTCAAGCCGGCCTGGGCGATCAATTATTTCACGCATGAGGGGTTCAAGCTGCCGCAGCTCGACGAGCATGTCGACATGGGCGGCGGCACGATGTCGATCAGCCGCTATTTCACCGAAATGCTCGATCCGTCGATGACCTGGGACGATGTCGCCGAGATGGTCAGGCAGTGGTCGGGGCCGTTCTGCCTCAAAGGCGTCATGTCGGTCGAGGACGCCAAACGCGCCGTCGAGATCGGCTGCAGCGGCATCGTGCTTTCCAACCATGGCGGGCGTCAGCTGGACGGTTCGCGGGCGGCATTCGACCAGTTGGCCGAGATCGTCGATGCCGTCGGCGACCGCATCGACGTCATCATGGACGGCGGCGTCCAGCGTGGCACCCATGTGTTGAAGGCGCTGTCGCTCGGTGCCAAGGCGGTGGGCCTTGGCCGCTACTATCTGTTCCCGCTGGCGGCGGCCGGCCAGCCGGGTGTCGAACGGGCGCTTGAACAGATGCGGGTCGAGATCGAACGCGGCATGAAGCTGATGGGGTGCAGTTCGATCGGACAATTGTCGCGCGAGAACCTGCGCTTCCGGTAACCGGCACAGCATCGGCATGGACGGTCGCTGCGCCGGCCAGGTCAATCCTTTGCCGGATGCGCTTGTCTCGCTCGCCACATCGCGCTAGCCGTTGTCGGTCGCGCCGGGTTACGATCGGTCTCCCGCGCCGTTGCAAACCTGTCAGCTGGATCATCCGGAGCCACTTCATGAAACCTTCGCTCGAAGACACGCTGCTGGCGTCGATCCGCACCATCCCGGACTATCCCAGGCCCGGCATCCTGTTTCGCGACATCACCACGCTGCTCGGCAATGCGCGCGCCTTCCGCCGCGCCATCGACGAACTGGTTCATCCCTATGCCGGGCAGAAGATCGACAAGATCGCCGGCATCGAGGCGCGCGGCTTCATCCTGGGCGGCGCCGTAGCCCACCAGCTTTCGGCCGGCTTCGTGCCGATCCGCAAGAAGGGCAAGCTGCCCTACGAGACGGTGCGCGTCGCCTACAGCCTGGAATACGGGCTGGACGAGATGGAGATGCACAAGGACGGCGTTGCCCCCGGCGAGAAGGTGATCCTGGTCGACGACCTGATCGCCACCGGCGGCACCGCGGAAGCCGCGGTCAGGCTGCTGCGCCAGATCGGCGCCGATATCCTTGCCGCCTGCTTCGTCATCGACCTGCCCGATCTCGGCGGGCGCGCCAAGCTCGAGGCGCTCGGCGTGCCGGTCAGGACGCTAATCGGGTTCGAGGGGCATTGAGGGGCGATTGATCACAACCGCCCGGCCGGGTCCCCGCTGTTTCGCAGCGTCCCGGCGTTCGTCGGCCTTTCATCGTGCCACTGGCACGATGAATTCGCTTACGCGAACCGGCTACTCACCCACCTTCACCAGCACGGCGCTTTCAAACTCCAGCACCTTGTCGCCGGTCGAATCGAAGGCCTCCGCGCGCAGCGACAGCATTCGCCAGCCGGGACGCGAGACGATGGGACGGTGGGATAGCGCGGTGCGGCTGAAGGTGACGGTTTCGCCGGCAAAGACCGGTTTCAGCCACTTCAGGTTCTTGAAACCGGGCGAGGGGCCGAATTCCGGGACCGGGCCGGGGCCGTTCCAGTTGGCGCCCTCGGCATCCATGCTCGCTTCGAGGTTGAGCTTCATCCAGGTGGCGGCGGTGTGCCAGCCGGAGGCGCATAGCCCGCCGAGCACGCTCTTCCTGGCGGCCTCTTCGTCGATGTGAAAGATCTGCGGGTCGTATTTGCGGGCGAACGCCTTGATCGCCTCGGGCTCGAATGTGTGCGAGCCCAGCGTCATCGTGGTGCCGATGCGGAAGAATTCATCCAGGGTCATGCCTGATACCCCGCCGCATCGCGCGTCAGGAACATGACGGAATTCTCGAGCTCGAAGACGCTTTCGCCGCGCTGGTTGACCAGCTCGCTGCGCATGGTGACGAAACCGAGTTGCGGCTTCGATCGCGACAGGCGCTTGGCCAGCACGACCAGGTTGCCCCTGAGCGTATCGCCGGCCAGGACCGGTTTCTTCCATTTGACCTGATCGACGCCGGGCGAGCCCTGGCAGGTGGAGTCCAACAGGAAGGCATCGCACAGCATGCGCATGAACATGGCGCAGGTGTGCCAGCCAGAGGCCGAGAGGCCGCCGAGGATGCTGGCCTTGCCGGCGTCCTCGTCGAGATGCATCGGCTGGGCATCGAATTCGCTGGCGAACCCGATGATCTCGGCGGCGCTCACCTGTTTCGCGCCGAGGTCGAACGAGGCGCCCTCGACGAAATCCTCATAGGCCCATGTTTTTCGGGTCATGTCGGCAATCCGGTTAATTCCCAAGATCGGGCAACCCGGATGCAGGCCGGCAGCGATTTGGTCAAGTCCTTTCTGGTGAGCCAGCCTGCGCGGCGGCGGCGCTCAGAGCCAGCCGCGACGGCGGAAATACCAGAAGGGCAGGATCGCCGACAGGATCATCAGACCGATGGCGAAGGGATAACCGAAATGCCATTTCAGCTCGGGAATGACATCGAAATTCATGCCGTAGATCGAGGCGACCAGCGTCGGCGGCAGGAAGATGACGGCGGCGACCGAGAAGATCTTGATGATGGCGTTCTGCTCGATCGAGATCATGCCGAGCGTGGCGTCGAGCAGGAAGGAGATCTTCTGCGACAGGAAGGTGGCGTGGTCGGCGAGCGACAGCACGTCGCGCGACAAGGTCTTGATGCGGGCACGGACATCCTTGCTCATCTTGGTCTGGGTCGCGACATGGGCGAGGAAGCCGGCCAGGCGCTGCAGCGAGATCAGGCTGTCGCGTACGGACGAGGCGATGTCCTCCTTGCGGCCGATGGCTTTCAAGAGTTCCTGGAAGTCGCGGTTGCGCTTCGAGACCTTGGTCGAGCGTGCTTCGAAGATATCGCGCGAAATCCCCTCGATGTCGCGGCCGGCGCGTTCGAGGATGTCGGCGAGACGGTCGACGATCGCTTCCAGCAGGCCGATCAGGATGGTGTCGCCGCTGGTACAGCCGGTCGCCACCTTCTCGGCGCGCAGCGGAAAGGTCTTGAAGGCCTTCGGTTCATGATAGCGGATGGTGATCAGCCTTTTGCCGGCAAGCGCGAAGGTGACCGGCGACATCAGGGGATCGTCGACCTCGGTCTGGGCGGGCAAGGTGGCGGTCATGAAGTAGGCGCCGTCCTCGATGTAGAGACGGCTGGAAATCTCGATCTCCTCCATCTCCTCGCGGGTCGGGATGGCGACGCCAAGCCAGCTTTCGATGGCGGCTTCTTCTTCCCTGGTCGGACTGACCAGATCGGCCCAGACAACCCTGTCGCCCTCGGCCAGCAGGTCATCGACGACGCGCAGGCGATCATTGTCCACGACAAAGGCCTTGATCATCGCCAGATCTCCCCTGCGAAGGTGCGTTCGGATGCGCGTCGTGTCGGATTTCACGGCACTTCGTCGTGTGTGCGCGACCGTGTGCAAGCCGCTTAGACCTGTGGCATGACGAAATCAAGACAAGGCCGGGTCGGGCGGGGTCGACCTCGGTTATTCAGAAAAACTCGTCGAGCAGCCGGTACCAGGAACATTTCGCCGGCTCGGCTTCTGGCGGCCCGTAGCTTTCGAGAAAAGGCTCTACCCAGGCCTCACCGATGTTGTAGCGGATGCTCCGGCAGGCGAGCGCCAGATCCTGGTGGCGATCCGCCACGCCCAGGCGGCCGCAATCGATGAACCCGCTGAAACGGCCTTCGGTCGCCATGACATTCGGCAGGCAGGCGTCGCCATGGGTGACGACAAGATCCTCGGTCGCCGGCCGGAGCGCCTCAAGCTCGGCGAAGACCTCGGCGGCGGTCCGCCCTTGCCGTTCCTCGTCGAAATCGCTCTCGTCGACTTCGCCGGCTTCCATGCGGGCCCGCCCGGCCGCGACCCGCCTGAAGAGGCGATGGTCGAAGGGGCAGGAGCGGATGTCGAGCGCATGCAGGCCGTGAAGCGCGCTGGCCATGATGGCGATGACATCGGCCGGATCGACGGCAGCCGACGCCAGATCCTCGCCGGCGACGGCCGACATCAGCAGCCAGTCGTGACGGGCATGGCTTTCCAGGGTGATCACATCGGGGCAAGCGATGCCTTGTCCGGCAAGCCAGCGCAGCCGCGCGGCCTCATCGGCGAGTTCGGCAAAGGGGCCGCTGCGCTCACATTTCAGAAACAGGGCCGGCTGGCCGTCAGCCGCCAGCCGGAACACGCCGGCCTGTGACTGGCCGATGGTCTGGGGGTGCCAGCGGTAGCCGGAAACCAGCTGGCGAAACCCGTTCGGCAGGTCGGTTTTCAGAGGACGGCTGGGCATCGTCTGCCGCCTGAGGCGTCAGGTGTTGAACTTGAACAGCATGATGTCGCCGTCCTGGACGACATATTCCTTGCCTTCGTCGCGCGCCTTGCCGGCTTCCTTGGCCGCCACTTCGCCGCCCAGCGTGACGAAGTCGTTATAGGCGATGGTCTGGGCGCGGATGAAGCCGCGTTCGAAGTCGGTGTGGATGACGCCGGCGGCCTGCGGGGCCTTGTCGCCCTTGTGGATGGTCCAGGCGCGCGTCTCCTTCGGACCGGCGGTGAAATAGGTGATGAGATGCAACAGATCGTAGCCGGCGCGGATCACCTTGTTCAGGCCCGGCTCGTCGAGGCCGAGCGAGGACAGGAACTCCATCTCTTCCTCGTCGGAGAGCTGGGCGACTTCGGCCTCGATCGCGGCCGAGATCACCACCGTGCCGGCCCCCTGCGCGGCGGCCATCTTTTCCACGGCCCTGGTGTGTTCGTTGCCGGTCGCGGCATCGGCCTCGGCGACATTGCAGACATAGAGCACGGGGTGCGAGGTCAGAAGGTTCAGCCCCTGCAGGATGCGCAAATCCTCGGCCGAGATGCCCTTGAGCAGGACACGGGTCGGCTTGCCGGCCTGCAGCAGCTCGAGCGCCGCCTCCATCATCGGCAGCACGGCGGTGGCTTCCTTGTCCTTGCTGCCGGCGCGCTTGCGGATCTGGATGATGCGGCGCTCCAGGCTGTCGAGGTCGGCGAGCATCAGCTCGGTCTCGACCGTCTCGGCGTCGGCGACGGGATCGATGCGGCCCTCGACATGGGTGATGTCGTCATCCTCGAAGCAGCGCAGCACATGCACGATGGCGTCGACCTCGCGGATGTTGGCGAGGAACTGGTTGCCCAGCCCTTCGCCCTTCGAGGCGCCGCGCACCAGGCCGGCAATGTCGACGAAGGAGATGCGGGTCGGGATGATCTCCTTCGACTTGGCGATCGAGGCGATCTTCTGCAGGCGCGGGTCGGGCACCGCCACCTCGCCGGTGTTCGGTTCGATGGTGCAGAACGGATAGTTGGCGGCCTGCGCCGCAGCCGTCCTGGTCAACGCGTTGAAGAGCGTCGACTTGCCGACGTTGGGCAAGCCAACGATGCCGCATTTGAAACCCATTTTGTCCAGTCCTATCGGAAAAGCGAAATTTGATGAGGGCTATGGGCGATAGGGGTGATCAACGTCAAGCCCTGTAAGGCCGCATGCGTGCCCGCTCAGTCCTTGTTGCCGAACAGCTTCTTCAGCATCGCCGCCATCGGGCCGGTTTCCGGCAGCTTGGCGGGCGCCTGTTGCGACCGCGCCTGGCGGATGTGGCTCTGTTGTTTGGGCTGCTGCTTCTGCGCCGGCTTTTCCAGCTCGGCTATCGCCTTGCCCTGGACGGCAAGGGCGGCCTTGTTCATGAAGCCGGATTCGTCGCCCTTGACGATCATGGCGGCGTTGTCGGCGATCGCGTCGAGCAAGGGATCGAGCCATTCGCGATCGGCCTTGGCGAAATCGCCGAGCACATGGTGCTGGACCATTTCCTTGACGCCGGGATGGCCGACGCCGATGCGCACGCGGCGATAGGCGTTGCCGACATGGCCGTCGATCGAGCGGATGCCGTTATGGCCGCCGGCGCCGCCGCCTGTCTTGATGCGCAGCTTGCCTTCGGCGAGGTCGATCTCGTCATAGAAGACGGTGAGCGCGGAAAGCTCGAGCTTGTAGAAGCGCAGGGCTTCGCCGACCGACTGGCCGGACAGGTTCATGAAGGTCTGCGGCTTGATCAGGATGATCTTTTCGCCGGCAATCGTCCCCTCGGCGATCAGGCCCTGGAATTTCTTCGACCAGGGCGAAAAGGAATGGCGGCGGGCGATAGCGTCCGCCGCCATGAAGCCGACATTGTGCCGGTTATGAGCGTATTTCGCGCCCGGATTGCCGAGGCCTGCAAAGACAAGCATCGTCTGCTCCGGGCGGGAAAGAGTTACTTCTCTTCGGCGGCAGGAGCCGCTTCAGGTGCAGCCGCTTCAGCCGTCTCTTCCGCCTCCGGCTTCATCGCCGACGAACCGGCAATGGTCGCGATGGTGAAGTCGCGATCGGAGATGACCGGCTTGACGCCGGCCGGCAGCTTGACCGCCGAGATGTGGATCGAGTCGCCGATATTGGTACCGGTGAGATCGACGGTGATGAATTCCGGGATCGCATTGGCCGGGCAGTGGAACTCGACTTCGTGACGCACGATGTTGAGCACGCCGCCGCGCTTGATGCCTGGCGACTTGTCCTCATTGATGAAGTGGACAGGCACGTCGACATTGACTTCGGTGTCCTTGCCGATGCGCAGGAAGTCGACATGGACAGGGAAATCCTTGACCGGGTCGAGCTGGAAGTCCTTGGGCAGGACCTGGATCTTCTTGCCGTCGACATCGATCGTGGCGATCGTGGTCAAGAAACCACCGCCATGGATCTTGTAGTAGATGTCCTTGTAGGTGAGAGCGATAGCCAGGGGAGGCTGCTTGTCACCATAGATTACTGCAGGCACTTTACCGTTGCGGCGAACTGCACGGGCGGACCCCTTACCGACCTGTTCGCGCGCTTCGGCCTTGAGCTCGTAAGTATCGTGGCTCATGGCTTTTCCTTTCGCGTGTTATGGAGCGTTTGCGGGAAGGCAAATTGCCCAAGCCGTAAACGTCGAAAGCCGCCGGACCTCGATGTCCGAATGAGGGCGCCGCTTCGAGACGGAGCTTTGTTCGGGATCACAAGGGAAGGCAGCCTTCCGCCGCGTTGCCTCCAAGGGTGTCTACGCGGGTGGCGGCTCTATAGCGGAAGGCAGCGAGAGGCGCAAGCGGTTGGGCTGGAAGGGTGAAAGGCATCCAGGGGAGGCAGTCTTCATTGCCGCGACATATGTTTGGAGAACCAGCGGTGGAGCTTTTGGGTCCATGTGCGTTTGGGTCGCGCCCGAGAGCTGACTTGCACGCGCCAGTCCGGAATATCATTCTCGGATTCCGTGCTCGCCGCCCGAACCCTCTGCGCCAGCCATGTCATGTCGACAAGCGCGCATCCATTGGCCAGCAACCGGTTGGAGAGCATCAGCTCATTGAGAATAGCCCTGGCCTTCTTTTCGAAAAACGGCAGCGTTTCAGGCGTAAGATCGAACCTTGAATGCCAGATCACCTCCTTGCCAGCTCTGTCGCCGGTGAGCCAATGCCGCAAAAACTGCTGATATGCTTGCGAGATTGGTGCGTCATCACGGAAGGGCTGTCGAGGGTTGCCGCTGAAAATCGGCGCGTCCCTGCCAACGCTCACCAGGGATCCCAGGCTGCTGAGTTGCCGCGGATTCATCAGGATGAACGAACTGCGGAGCCAGGCCTGCGAACGGACTCCGAAAACCGAGAAGGCCTCGCGGCGAGCATCAATGCAACCTAACGCTCCCTGCAAGCCGAGCAACGACCGCAACGAGCCATCATCGATCAATTTGAGATGGTCAGATTCGGATGCCGCGAAAGCCGAAGTGGCCAGGTGAACCAGATCATAGTGATGAAGCTTGGCGGCGGTATGCTTGATGCCGCAGTCCCAGGCGGAGAATTCCCAATCCTCGTTCGACGCGCCGATCAGTTCGACCCCGCTGTCCAAATCAGCGCCGTGACCGACCGGCAGCGAATTGTCGATCACCAGCATGCTATGCGCAACGTCCGGCATCTGGCGGGCGAACATGGCTCGCAAGTCCTGCCATGCGGTCGGATACTTCTCGGTGCCGTGACGCACCAGAAGGGTCAAGACACGAAGGGGTTGGGCGTGCATGACGGACGCGCCATTTTCCGGCGCCAACGTCTTCTTCATCTCATCTTCGCCACAGCATTGCTCGCGCCGTACCCTATAGCAGAAGCAAGGGCCTGCAGGTCAATTCCCCGCAAACCCTCATGCTCGAATTCGTCTCGTGCCAGCCTGCATGCTCCCCACGAAAAGCGGCGCGATCGATCTTCGTGCCGCGTCGAGGCACTCAAGCTCCACCGGTGGCTACCGATCGCCGTTCAGCGCAACGCGCAGCGCCTGGATTTGCCGGTTCAGGGCATCAAGCTCAGCCAGCGTCATGCCCGAGCGCTCGATCAAGGTCTCGTTGAGGCAATTGCACTGGACGAGCAGCGCGCGCCCGGCTGGTGTCAAGTCAACCTGCACCTGGCGCTCGTCGGCCTGGCTGCGCTGGCGGGTGACCAGCCCGGCCTGTTCCATGCGCTTCACCAGCGGGGTGACGGTGCTCGATTCCAGGGCGAGCCGATGGGCGACCCTGCCGACCGACATGCCGTCGGCCTCACCCAGCGCGTTGAGCACGAGATATTGCGGATAGGTGATCCCCATCTCGTCCAGCATAGGCTTGTAGGTGCGGTTGATCGCCATCGAGGTGGCGTAGAGCGTGAAGCAGAGCTGATTGTCCAACGGGAGAGGCACGACACATTCCTTTGCCGATTAATCACGAAATATGTACCACGAAAAATGATATCGCGATATACATTTTTGTAGACAAGGCTTCAAGGCTGCGCTAGCCATATAGATATCGCGATATTGTTTATCGCGAAAACAATCAAAGGAGATTGAGATGGCTTCGCAGACGAAATCCGGTTCCGGCAGCGGCACGATCACCACCAAGGACGGCACGCAGATTTTCTACAAGGATTGGGGAACCGGCCAGCCTATCGTCTTCCATCATGGCTGGCCGTTGAGCAGCGACGACTGGGACGCCCAGATGCTGTTCTTCCTGGCACAGGGCTACCGCGTCATCGCCCATGACCGGCGCGGCCATGGCCGCTCGACGCAGACCGATATCGGCAACGAGATGGACACCTACGCCGCCGATGTCGCTGAACTGGCGGCGCATCTCGACCTCAAGAATGCCATCCATGTCGGCCATTCGACAGGCGGCGGCGAGGTGGCGCGCTATGTCGCGCAATACGGCTCGGGCGGCCGCGTCGCCAAGGCGGTGCTGATCGGCGCGGTGCCGCCGATCATGCTCAAGACGGCTGCCAACCCCGGCGGCCTGCCGATCGAGGTCTTCGACGGCTTTCGCGCTGCCCAGGCGGCCAACCGCGCCCAGTTCTTCCGCGACGTTCCGGCCGGCCCCTTCTATGGCTTCAACCGCCCCGGCGCCGAGGTTTCGCAGGGCGTCGTCGACAATTGGTGGCGCCAAGGCATGATGGGCGGCACAAAGGCGCATTATGATTGCATCAAGGCCTTCTCGGAAACCGACTTCACCGAGGATCTGAAGGCGATCGACGTGCCGGTGCTGGTCATGCATGGTGACGACGACCAGATCGTGCCGATCGCCGACTCGGCGCTCTTGTCGATCAAGCTGCTCACGAAGGGCGAGCTCAAGATCTACAAGGGCTTCCCGCACGGCATGGCGACGACCCACGCCGATGTCATCAACGCCGACCTTCTGGCCTTCTTCAAGGCGTAGGGTCTCTGAGAACGCAAAAGGCACCCGCCATTTGGCGGGTGCCTTTCCGTATCAATTCAGGGGCAGGCGAAGCTAGGCTGCTGCCTGCGCCTTCCGGGCTTCCTTCATGTTCGGCAGGAACACGGTCAGCAGGCCCAGGAACGGCAGATACGAGCAGATCTGGAAGACGAAATCGATGCCTTTCATGTCGGCGACGACGCCGAGCACGGCGGCCGCGATACCGCCCATGCCGAAGGCGAAGCCGAAGAAGATGCCGGCGATCATGCCGACGCGGCCCGGCACCAGTTCCTGCGCGAAGACGACGATGTTGGAGAAGGCCGACGACAGGATCAGCCCGATCAGCACGGTCAGCACCATCGTCCATTCCAGATTGGCGTAGGGCAGCGCCAGCGTGAAGGGCAGCACGCCGACGATCGAGAACCAGATCATCGCCTTCTGTCCATAGCGGTCGCCGAACGGACCGCCGAGCAGGATGCCCAGCGCCGATGCGCCGAGGAACAGGAACAGCATCACCTGGCTCATCTGCACCGACACCCCGAATTTATGGATGGAGTAGAAGGTGTAGTAGCTGGCGAGGCTGGCGATGTAGGCGTTCTTGCTCAGCACCAGCAGGGTCAGCACGATCAATGCCCACATCACCTTGCGGCGAGGGAAGGGCGAGACGAAGCTTGCCGCCTTGCGGGTGCCTTGCGCGGCGCGCAGCCGGCTGTACCAGCCGCCGACCTGCCACAGAACGACGATGCCGATCAGCGAGCCGACGGCGAACCAGGCGATGCTGGTCTGGCCGAACGGCACGACGATGAAGGCGGCCAGCAACGGCCCCATCGACTGGCCGAAATTGCCGCCGACCTGGAACAGCGACTGCGCCAGGCCGAAACGGCCGCCGGAAGCAAAGCGCGCGATGCGCGAGGATTCGGGATGGAAGATCGCCGAGCCGATGCCGATCAGCGAGGCGCCGATCAAGAGCAGATAGTAGTGCCCGGCATAGGCCAGCACGACCAGGCCGATCAGCGACGAGGCCATGCCGTAGGGCAGGGAATAGGGCATCGGCCGCTTGTCGGTGATCATGCCGATCACCGGCTGCAGCAAGGACGCCGTCACCTGGAAGGTGAAGGTCAGCAGGCCGATCTGCCAGAAATCGAGGCCGTAATTCTGTTTCAGAAGCGGATAAATGGCCGATAGCAGCGACTGCATGATGTCGTTGATGCAATGGCAGAAGCTCACCGCCAGGATGACGGTGAAGGCCGTCGCCTGGGCGGAAGTGTGACTGGCGGTCGCTGGTGACGCGACGCTGGCGGCTGTCGTATCGGTCAAGGCAGGCTCCGTGGTCTTTTTGGCGGGCACGCCCGCGGGCAATCTGGCGGACGCTCCTGCGGCCGCCCTAGGGACGGTTGCCTTATAAGCTGCTTGCCGCGCGACTTCTTTCGTGGTTTGGTCCAATAGTTTCGCAAGTGGGCCATACAAGATGCCGCATGGCAGGGAAATCTTCCGCGCCGGCAATGCCGATCTCGGCCAATTGCACCGGAGCCGCTGGCAATGGCTGGAGGAGGTCGCCGGCCCGGCGGTGGCGTTGCCGACCGAATATCCCGACGGCTACCACGTGCCGCAACATCGCCACAGGCGCAGCCAATTGCTGCACGCGCTGGTTGGTGTTGTGCTGGTGACGACACGGCACGGGCGCTGGATGGTGCCGCCAGACCACGCAATGTGGATTCCGGCCGGCATCGAGCATTCGGTCGAGATGCTGGGTGACGTCTCGATGCGCTCGGTCTATGTCATGCCGGGCGCGATTCCCGGCCTGCCGGAAGGCTTGCGCGTCGTCGGTGTCACCGAGCTGATGCACAGCCTGATCGTGGAATCGGAGAAACTGCCGCAAGGCGGCGAGCTGGAAGGGCGCGGCGGGCTGATCATGAAGCTGTTGCTGCATGAGATCCCGACCTTGCCGGAGCGGCCGCTCGGCCTGCCGTTCCCGTCCGATCCGAAGCTGGCGGCGCTGTGCCGCCGCTTTGTCGCTGCCCCTTCGCCGCATGCGACGATCGACGAATGGGCTGACGCCGCGGGCATGAGCCGGCGGTCCTTCACCCGCGCCTTCCAGCGCCAGAGCGGCCTGTCGCTGTCGACATGGCGCCAGCAGGCCTGCCTGTTCGCGGCGCTGCCGCGGCTCGCCGATGGCGAACCGATCACCCGGGTGGCGCTCGACCTGGGCTATGACAGCGTGCCGGCCTTCATCACCATGTTCAAGCGCATGCTGGGCTCGTCGCCGCGCGGCTATATGCGCGGCGCGCGAGACAATAGCGAAGGCATAAGGCGGACCCCGCCACGCCTCGAGGCCCCGGCGCCGTAGTGAGCAGCGCCGGAGCGTGCATCGACGCCTAATCCATCTGAACGCCGCTGGCCTTGACGATCGGCTCCCACTTGGCGAGCTCAGCCTTCACATGCGTTGCCAGTTCTTCCGGAGTGGAGGCCACGATCGAGGCGCTGAATTGGCCCATGCGCGCAATCACATCGGGATCCTGCAGCGCCTTGGCTGCCGCCTTGTGCAGAACCTCGATCACGTCCGGCGGGGTGCCCGCGGGCGCGAACAGGGCGTTCCAGCTGTAGGTTTCATAGCCGGGAATGGTCTCGGCAATTGCCGGGACGTCGGGGAAGGAGGGCACGCGCTCCTTGGTGGTGACGCCCAGGGCCCTCAGCGTCCCGCCCTTGATATGCCCCGATGAAGACGGCAGGTTGTCGAACATCATCGGCACCTGATTGGCGATGACGTCGTTCAGGGCCGGCCCGGCGCCCTTGTAGGGTATGTGCTGCATGCTGACGCCGGCCATCGTCTTGAAAAGCTCGCCGGAGAGATGCAGCGGGGTGCCGTTGCCTGACGAGGCGTAAGCGTATTTTTCCGGGTCCTTCTTCAGCAGGTCGATCAGTTCCTTGACGTCCTTGGCGGGAAATTGCGGGTTCACGACCAGGACGTTCGGGACCAGCACAAGCAGCGATATGGGAGCAAAATCCTTCTCCGCATCGTAGGGCTTGGTCTTCAGGATGAGCGGGTTGAGCGCGTGTGTCGCGACCGTGCCCATCAAAATTGTGTAGCCGTCCGGGTCGGCACGGGCGACCTGGGCCGCGCCGATGCTGCCGCCGGCGCCGCCGACATTTTCAACGACGATCTGCTGGCCGAGGTTTTCGGACATCTTGTTGGCGACGAGGCGCGCGACCAGGTCCGTGGAGCCGCCGGCGGAAAAGGGAACAACCATCGTGATGGTCCGGTCCGGAAAATCGGCGGCAGAGGCTATCGGCGCCGAAAAGAGAGCCGCGACGGAAACGGCAAGCCCAAGCAAAGTCCTTCGCCGGATTGGCATATGCACCTCCTCCATTGTCTGGACGGGCAGTATGCCATGGTGAGCGCGTAAGGAAACCTCTGCTCGCGGTGCGATGCAGGCGATGGGCGGATAAAAGGGGGAGTCCGCTTTAGTCGAACAGGCTCGACACCGATTCCTCGGTTGCCGTGCGCGAGATGGCTTCGCCCATCAGGTCGGCGATCGAGATGACGCGGATGTTCGGCGCGTCGAGCACACCTTGCGTCGGCTGGATGGAATCGGTGATCACCAGTTCCTGCAGCTTCGAGCCGCTGATGCGGGCCACGGCACCGCCCGACAGCACGCCATGGGTGATATAGGCGGTGACGCTGGTGGCGCCATTGGCCAGCAGCGCATCGGCGGCATTGCACAGCGTGCCGCCCGAATCGACGATGTCGTCGATCAGCAGGCAATCCTTGCCGGCGACCGCGCCGATGATGTTCATCACTTCCGATTCGCCCGGACGCTCGCGGCGCTTGTCGACGATGGCGAGCTGCGCGTCGAAGCGCTTGGCCAGCGCACGCGCCCGCACCACGCCGCCAATATCGGGCGACACCACCACGACATTGCCGAGCTGCTTGTATTTCGCCTTCACGTCGCGGGCCATCACCGGCACCGAGAACAAATTGTCGGTCGGGATGTCGAAGAAACCCTGGATCTGGCCGGCATGCAGGTCGAGTGTCAGGACGCGGTCGACACCGGCGCGGGTGATCATGTTGGCGACCAGCTTGGCCGAGATCGGCGTGCGGCCGGAGGCGCGGCGGTCCTGCCTGGCATAGCCGAAATAGGGAATCACCGCTGTGATGCGCTTGGCCGAGGAGCGCATGAAAGCGTCGATCATGATGAGCAGTTCCATCAAATGATCGTTGGTCGGGAACGAGGTCGACTGCAGGATGAAGACATCCTCGCCGCGCACGTTTTCCTGGATTTCGACGAAGATTTCCTGGTCGGCGAAGCGCCTGACGCTGGCCTTGCCCAGCGGGATGTTGAGATAGCGGGCGACCGCTTCGGCCAGCACCCTGTTGGAATTGCCCGCGAAGAGTTTCATGCACCGTTCCTGGTGGGGGATGGGAAGGCCTGACAGACTCTCCCGCACCTTTTAATCGGGCTTTTAGCGGCCCGCGCTGGTATTGCAAGCGCCGAGATCGGGAATCCGCCGGCTAAGCTGAAGAAAGCTTCGTGCCATCGCCGAGAGGCAACACTTGAGCATGCCTTGCTAGCCAGCCTTGCCGCCCAGAAATGCCGCGAACTGGTCGATGGTCTGGTCGGCGATCGCCTGCATGGTGGCCGGCGAGACGCCCTTCCAGCTGTCGGCGCCGGCGCCCGCGCCGGAATTGACCGAAGGCGCCTTCATCTGGCCGTTGATGCGGTGCAGGCGGTTGCCTGAGGGGTCGTAGACGTCCCAGACATAGATGACGGTGGTGTCCTTGCCCTCCGAAATCGCCGAGAAATAGCCCTTCAGCACATGGGTCGCGGTCTGGTCGGCGCTGCCGGCAAGCGTGATGCCGCGCTGCCTGGCGCGCGTCTGCAGTTCCGCCGTCAGCGGGGTCGCGGCCTCCACCGAAGCGCCTACGATCGGCGCGATCTGCAGCCGTGTCTTGGCGAGGACGGCGGCACTTTGGGCCGAGGTGAGCGGCGACGTGGTGGTTGCGGGCGCCCCCGCCGTGGTGGTCGCAGGCGCGGGAGCCGTGGCCGCCGTACTGCCCGGCGCTACCGGCCCCGAAGTCGCCGGCGGGGTGATGGCGGAAGGTTCGAGAACGTCCTTTGCGTTGGTGCAGGAGGCAACAGCCAATGCCACAAGCAATGACACGGTCGTCACATGCGATCGTCTCATTTGCCTTCTAACTCCTTGGCGAAGAACGCCTCCCATTATGGATTCACTGTACGATCAAGTCGAGATCATGGCGGGAAAGCGGCTTCGGCTGGGATTCGGTGGTCAGGTAGGTGCGGCCAAGCGTCATTGCCGTCTCGGTCTCGGAATCCATGATGATCATGTGGGCAAACAGCGTCATATGCGGCGCGATCGGCTCGGGATTGCCCTGGTAGAACATCGGCATGTCCATCCAGGACGGCGTGAAGCGGGCGCCGACGGAGTAGCCGCAGGCATTCAGCCGGTGCTTGGTCAGGCCGTGCGCCTCCATGGTGCGGGCATGCGCGTCGAAGACGTCGCCGAACGTGTTGCCCGGCGTCATCGCCTTTTCCACCGCGAGAAGGGCGGCGCGCGCGGCGTCGAACAGTTCCTGATGGCGCTTCGACACCTTGCCGGTCAGCACGGTGCGCATCATCGGCGCGTGGTAGTGATGGAAGACGCCGGCCCATTCGAGCGTCAGTTGGTCGTTCTTGGTGAGCTTGCGGCGGCCGGCCTTGTAGCGGCACAGCAGCGCGTCGACGCCCGAACCGATGATGAACTCGTTGGCCGGATAGTCGCCGCCGCCGGCAAAGACCGCGCCTTGCATGGCGGCAAGGATCAGGGCCTCGTCGCCGCCCTGCTTGATCAGCGGCAGCGCCGCGTCCAGCGCGTCGTCGGAAAGGTTGGCGGCCTTCTCGGCCTTCGCGATCTCGGCCGGGCTCTTGAACAGGCGCAGCCGGCCGACGATGCCGGAGGCATCGGCGATCTGGCCGAAGGTCTGCAGCTGCTCGTCCAGCCGGCGGCCATTAAAGGCGGTCAGGCCATGGGTGTCGTATTCGACGCCGATGCGCGCGCCGAGCAGATCGAGGTCGTTGAGCAGATTGCGCAGGTCGACCGCCGGGTTGGCGCCGTTGCGGTCGGTCCACAGCACGATGTTGTCGATGATCGAGGTGTGGCGCGCCTGGCGCAGGTCGGCCGAGCGGGTCAGAAGCACCATCGAGCCGTCGGCCTTGACCACCAGGCACTGGAAGAAACAGAAGCCGAACGTGTCGTAGCCGGTCAGCCAGTACATGCTTTCCTGTGCGAACAGCAGGATGGCGTCGAGTTTCTTCTCGGCCATCTCGATCATCAGCCGGTCGCGTCGCGCGTCAAATTCCGATCGTTCAAAATGCAGCGCCATTATTCACTCTCCAAAACGATGGCCGAAACCTGCCGGCCGTAATCGGGTTCCCCACGGTGCGTGGTGCGCCGGTAGGAGTAAAACAAACCTTCCTCGGCATAGGTGCAGCGGCCGAGGCCTTCAGCGGTCACGCCGGCCCTGACGAGCCGGTCGACCGTGTACCGGTTGAGGTCGAACATGGCGTGGCCTGATGTGGCCGAGGGCGCGAAGTAGCCGATGTTTTCCGCGTCGGCCTCGACGAAACGGGCGACGAATTCCGGCCCGACCTCGTAATTGTCGGGGCCGATCGAGGGGCCGAGCACGGCGACGATGTTTTCGCGCCGGGCGCCCAGGCTTTCCATGGCGGCAATTGTGTTTTCCAGCACGCCCGTAAAAGCGCCTTTCCAGCCGGCATGCGCTGCGCCGATGACGCGCGCCCCGGCGTCGGCGAACAGCACCGGGCCGCAGTCGGCTGTCGAGGCGCCGATGGCGATCCCCGGACGGTCGGTGACGATGGCATCGGCCTTGGGCCGTTCGCCGGCAAAAGGCTCGTTCACGACGACGACGTCGGGCGAATGGACCTGCCAGGCGGTCAAAAGATGGTTCGCCGGAACGCCCATCCAGGCGGCGACACGGGCGCGGTTCTCGGCCACCAGCGCCTTGTCGTCATCCGACCCGGTGCCGATGTTGAGGCCMTGGTAGATGCCCGTCGAGACGCCGCCGGTGCGGGTGAAATAGCCGTGGCGGATGCCTTGTGCCAGCGCCTTGTCCAGCAGCGGCGACCGAATGGGATCCGGTTTGGTCTGATTCAGCATGCGGGCGTTGTTGTCCGTGTGGTCGGTTTCGTCAAGAAAAAGTCCGGAAGCAAGGCGGCTGGCGGTTCGGCCGCTCTTTTGCCGGACGGGAGATTGGGAGGGGCAGCAGTGAAAAGTCAATCCGCCGTGGTGAAGGGCCGGATCGGCACACCGCGCGGCAGCAAGGCAAGCACCTTGAACAGCTCGCCCATGGCTTGCGGCCCGGCAAGTCGTTCGACATCGCCTGATATCTTGTCGCGGGCCGCCTGGCCGGCATCGGCGCCAAGCCGGCCGGCACGCTCGAGAATGCCCATGCCGAGCAGGAAACTGCCTTGTGTCGACAGATGGACGTCGAGGCCATGCGCGCGCACGGTCGCGGCAAGGGCGGCGAAATCGACATGCGAGGTGAGATCAGCCTCGCCGGGATTGGCCAGCACATCTTCGTGATTGTGCTTGCGCAAGGCCTGCAGCGTGTCGCCGACACCCGGCCGGAGATGACCATAGTCGAGAAACAGCCCGGCGCCGCCGTTTCGAGCTATGCGCTCGGCAATGGCCGCCATCAGGGCGGTGCGGGCCGGCGCCACCTCGACGATCGCGCCTTGCGGCGCTTCAGCCGCATCGACGGGCAGCAGCGTCGGGTCGACCGAGCCGGCGCCGGCGAAGAAACAAAGGACATTCTGGTCGTCGAGGCCGACCATGCGCTCGCGCCAGCTGGCGCCGGCGCGGACGAACTGACGAATCGGCACGGCGTCGAACAATTCGTTGCCGACGATGAGCAACGGCTGATCGGGCAAGGTCTCGATGGTCTCGTGCCAGCGAACCGCGAAGGGCGTCGCGCCGAGCGTCTGTTTCTGGGTCTCGGCCAGGCGCGGGCTGGTCTCGATCATGGCGAATGCAGCGCCATTGGCCAGGTCAGGATCGAGCCGCGACAGGGTGCGCAGCATGTCCTTCATCAGCGTGCCGCGACCGGGGCCGATCTCGGCGATGGTGACCGGCATCGGCCGGCCAATCGCTGCCCAAGCCTGGTAGAGCCAGACGGCGACGAGTTCGCCGAACATCTGGCTGATCTCCGGCGCGGTGACGAAGTCGCCGGCGGCGCCGAAGGGTTCGCGTGTCGTGTAGTAGCCGTCCGTCGGGTCGAACAGGCACATTGCCATGTATTCGTTGATCGGAAGAGGGCCGAGCGCCTCGATCAGGTCGACGATGCGGGTCTTCAGCCGCGTCATGTCGCCTGCGGCTGCGCTTGCGTCACCGGCTTTGCCGTCGCCATCGCCCAGATGCCGGCCAGAACCATCGGCGTGGACAGGATCATGCCCATGGTCAGCCAGTTGGTGCCGAGGAGATAGCCGAGCTGCTGGTCGGGCTCGCGGAAGAACTCGACGAAGATGCGCGACAGGCCATAGCCGCAGATGAAGGCGCCGCCGACGAAGCGCGGCGTCTTCAGCTTGAGGCGCGAATGGGTGAGGATGCGCAGGACCAGGAACAGCACAAGGCCTTCGAGCAGGGCTTCGTAGAGCTGGCTGGGATGGCGGGTGAACGGCCCGCCATTGGGGAATTCGATCGCCCAGGGCACGTCGGTCGGCCGGCCCCAAAGCTCGGAATTGATGAAGTTGGCGACGCGCACCAGGCCGAGCCCAACCGGCACGCCGGCGGCCACGACATCGAACAGCGACCAGGTGCGGATGCCGCGCTTGATGGAAAACAGCGTCATGGCGAGGATCACGCCGAGCAGGCCGCCATGGAACGACATGCCGCCTTGCCAGACGGCGAAGATGTCGAGCGGGTGCTCGATGTAGCGCGCCAGGTCGTAGAACAGCACGTAGCCGGTGCGCCCGCCAAGGACCACGCCGATCGCCGCCCAGACGATGAAGTCGTCGAGGTCCTCCGGCTTCATCGGCAGGATGCCGTCAGGCCACAGCTTCGGATTGGCGGCGAGACGCTTGGCATACCACCAGGCAAACAGGATGCCGACGATATAGCCGACGCCGTACCAGTGCACCGCCAGCGGCCCGATCTGGATGAGGATCGGGTTGATGTTGGGGAAGGGCAACGAGGCCAGCGGCAGCAGGAAATATTCGTTCAACGGGGAGCTCTCGGTTGCGGTCGCGTTCGGGCGCGGACCATGCGGCAGGGTTTTGGCAGGGTCAAGGCAAGGTGGTCGCCGTCAAGTGCCGCGACGAATCCACTGCGAGCCATCGCGCCGTGAATGGTGAGATCAGCCCTTGGCGGCCACCCACTGCCGCAATGCGTCGTTGATCCTGTCCTGCCAGCCTGGGCCGTCTTCCTGGAAATGGTCGAGCACGGCGCGGTCGATCCGGATCGAGACAAGCTCGCGCACATTCGGTGCGGTCGAGGCTTCGCGAACGGGCGCTGCCGGCTTCTTGACCGGCTTGAAGGCCGCTTCGGCGGCTGCGAATGGGTTTGTCGGTCGGCGCGGGGGCGTTGCCATTGGGTGACCCTGATTGGAGCGTGCCGCAGCACTGCGTGATGGCCACACAGTAGGCGATTTGGCGTCCTCAAGTACAGCTTGGGACCATCTGAAAGCTTCGCATTGGCATGGCATCGCCATGCGCCATAGCAACGCAGAGGCCGCACCGGCCCTCAACGTTCTTGCATTCCTCGCCCCGCGCCACTACGTCATTTCGAGCAAAGCGAGGATTTGCCATGTCGACCGGACCGAACCGCATTCTCGATGAATTCGCCAAGCTGATGACCGACGCCGCCGGCGCCGCGCAGGGCGTGCGCCGCGAGGTCGAGACGGCCTTCAAGGGCCAGGCGGAGCGTATCCTCAATTCGATGGACGTGGTGCAGCGCGAGGAATTCGAGGCCGCGCGCGAGATGGCCGCCAAGGCCAGGGACGAGAATGCCAGGCTTGCCGCCCGCATCGAAGCGCTCGAGGCCAAGCTCGCAGAACTCGCCGGTGATGCCGCACCAGCGGCGGCGGCGAAGCCCCGCGCAAAAAAATAATCGTTAAACTTTTCCACATAGTCCGAGCCTGAAAATCGCTTTGCCGTGAATCGCTTAACGGCATTGCATGAATCTTTGTGACAGCGCCTTTCCACATGCGAATGACGCAGTGCGAAAAATTGGGCTGTTCACGCGACTCCCGATCAATAGACTGAATTTGTTGCATGATTCGAAGCAGGGTCATGCGGCCGGGCGGTGGGGTCCGGTCTGGGGTCTTTGCGTCGAGATGTAGTCTTTGGCGCGAAGTAAAGTCCTGGCCGTCCGAGTTCTAGATCAGATTGTTCGTCGTGTGTGCCCCGCGGAGCGTGAGGCGCTCCCCCTGAACACAGGAAGCATTCCATGGAACTTCTCGAACTCGAATTCTCCCGCGAAATCCATCCGGTGGATGTTATCGAGCAGGTGGCCCACAACAATGACTGGTCCTTCGAACGGGCCGGCGACGATGAAATCTCGATCTCGGTCGCCGGCAGCTGGACCGACTATCACGTCTCCTTCTCCTGGATGGAGGATTTCGAGGCTCTGCATCTGGCCTGCGCCTTCGATATCAAGGTGCCGGAGACCCGCGCGCTGGAAGTGATGCGGCTGTTGTCGCTGATCAACGAGCAGATGCTGTTCGGGCATTTCGACCTCTGGGAGCAGGAAGGCGCGATCATGTTCCGCCAGTCGCTGCTACTGGCCGGCGGGGTCGAGCCGTCGAGCCAGCAGGTCGAGGTGCTTTTGTCCTCGGCGCTTGAGGCCTGCGAGTGCTATTTCCAGGCTTTCCAGTTCGTCGTCTGGTCGGGAACCTCGGCCAAGGACGCGCTGGCCGGCGTGCTGTTCGAGACCTACGGCAACGCCTAGAGCCTTGGTAATGTCGAAATGAGTTCGAGCAGCGAGCGCAAGCCCGAGATCAGTTTTGCCGATTTCGATCGTGTCGACATCCGCGCCGGCACGATCGTCGAGGTCGAACCGTTTCCACAGGCACGCAAGCCTGCCTTCAAGCTGAAGATCGATTTCGGACCCGACATCGGCATCAAGAAGTCGTCGGCGCAGATCACCAAATATTATACGCCGCAGACGCTGGTCGGCCGGCAGGTGTTCGCCGTGGTCAATTTTCCGCCACGCCAGATCGGCCCTTTCATGTCGGAAGTGCTGACGCTCGGTTTTCCCGACGAGGAGGGCGCCGTCGTGCTCGGCGCCATCGAGCGCAAGGTGCCGGACGGCGGCAGACTGTTTTAGGCCGCCAGCTTGCGCGTCCTGCCGAGCGCTTCCTCGACCGTGTCGAGGAACATTTCCGCGCAGGCTTTCCAGCTGTAGCGCATAGCGCGTTCTCGTGCCTGCGCGCGGTCGACCTCGAGGGCGGCGAGCGCGGCCTCGCGCAAATCATTCGAAACCGCACCGCCAAAACCATCGCCGACAATGTCGATCGGCCCGGTCACCGGATAGGCGGCGACCGGCGTGCCGCTGGCCAGCGCCTCGATGATGACGTTGCCGAAGGTGTCGGTGCAGCTGGGGAAGACGAAGACATCGGCCGAGGCGTAGATCTCGGCCAGTTCGTCATTGGGGCGGTGACCGAGGAAATGCGCCTTGGGATATTTTGCCCTGAGCTTGGCAAGCTCAGGGCCTTCGCCGACGATCACCTTGCTGCCGGGCAAATCGAGGTCGAGGAAGGCGGAAAGGTTCTTCTCGATGGCGACGCGGCCGACGCAAAGGAAGACCGGGCCGGGGAAGCCAAGGTCCTTCCTCTTGTCCGGGCGGAAATGATCGGTGTCGACGCCGCGCGTCCAAGGCCTCAGCTTGTTGAAGCCGCGCGCCGAAAGGTCGTCGGCGAGCGACTGGGTGGCGACCAGCGTGCCCTGGCCGGAATTGTGGAAATCGCGCAGCCAGCGATAGGCCCAGCTTTCCGGCACCGGCAGGCGGGCGCTGAGATATTCGGGGAAGCGCGTGTGATAGCTGGTGGTGAACGGCCGGCCGGCATTGCGGCAATAACGCCGCGCCATGATGCCCAGCGGCCCTTCGGTGACGATGTGCACGTGATCTGCCTTGTAGCCATCGATCAGCCTCGCGACATGGCCTGGCGTGGTCAGCGCCAGCCTGATATCGGGGTAGGTTGGCAGGGGCAGCGTGCGAAAGATGTTGGGTGTCAGGAAATCCACCGCGACGTCGAAGGATTTCAGCGTTTCGGTGAGCCGCTCCAGCGTGTGGACGACGCCATTGACTTGCGGGCGCCAGGCGTCGGTGACCATCAATATGCGCATGGCGGCCCTTTGCTGGAAAGGTTGACGGTTGCCTTGAAACGATGCCGGAACGGCGACCAGCCGGCTGCCCGCGCTTCGCTCCAGCGCACCCGGGCGGGCACGGGATCGAAGTGGGGCGGCAAGGCCGAATCAACTGATGTCGCGCGTTTCATGCGCGCTCTTGATCATGATTTCATGACGCGCGGATGAAGCCTGGTATTTGGTCTGCCTAGGCCGGAACCTTGATCACCGCGCGCAGGCCGCCGAGCGGGCTGTCGTCGAGGGTGATGTCGCCGCCATGGCTGCGGGCGATGTCGCGGGCGATCGACAGGCCGAGCCCGGTGCCGCTGGCGTCGAGGTTGCGCGCTTCGTCGAGCCGCACGAAGGGCTTGAACACGTCCTCGCGCCTGTCGGCCGGAATGCCCGGACCGTTGTCGTCGACGATGACCACGAGCGAGCCACGGCCGTGATTGGCGCTGACCTCCACCGTTTTGGCATAGCGGAAGGCGTTGCCGATGACGTTGGACAGCAGCCGGGCGAAGGCGTTCGGCCTGACATGCACGGTGGGATCGCCGGCAAGCGTCGTCGACAGCTTGCATTTGCGCAAGGCCGCTTCGTCGCCGAGCTTCTGGAAATAGGCTTCGAGATCGAAACGTCCCGGGTCCTCCGAGGCTTCGCCGCGGGCAAAGGCGAGATAGCCTTCCAGCATCGACTGCATGTCGTCGATGTCCTGGTTGAGCGCCGCCTTGGTCTCGGTCTTGCCGCCGGCCAGCGCCAGCTGCAGCTTGAAGCGGGTGAGGATGGTTCGGAGATCATGGCTGACGCCGGTCAGCATGGCGGTCCGCTGGTCGATCTGGCGCTCGATGCGCTCGCGCATCTGGATGAAGGCAAAGCCGGCGCGGCGAACCTCCTCGGCGCCGCGCGGGCGAAAATCGCGCGGCATCGGCCGGCCCTTGCCGAAGCTTTCTGCGGCCTCGGCAAGCGTCAGGATCGGCCGGATCTGGTTGCGCAGGAAGGGGATGGCGATCATCAGCAGCACCAGCGACGTGCCGACCATCCAGATCAGGAAGATGTGGGTGTTGGAGGCATAGGCCTGGCTGCGCCTCACGAAGACTCGCAGCACCTTGTTCTCGAGCTGGATGCGCACCTCGACGATGTTGGAATTGCCGACCGTGTCGATCCAGAACGGCCGGTTGATCTGGCGGGTGATCTCGGACGAGAGAACATCGTCGAGGATCGAGAAGAACGGTTTTGGACCGGGTGGCGGCAAAGGATCCGGCGGCAAGAGGTCGACCTTCAGCTGCATGCGGTCCTGGGCGATGCGGATGATGTTGGCGTAGTCGGCGTCGTGCGGGTAGGTCTCGATCAGGTCGATGATGGCGGCGATGTCGCGCACGGTGGCCTGCGACAGGCGTTGCGTCACCGTTGCCCAATGGCGCTCCATGAAGACGAAGGCGACCACCGATTGCAGCAGGATCATCGGCGCGATGACGATGATCAGCGAGCGCGCATAAAGGCGCTTGGGCATGTAAAGTGAAACGAGACGCCAGAACCGGTTCCAGATGCGCGGCACCGCCTTGAGCATTCGCGTGGCGCGTGCGCTCAAGCCGTCAGGTCCCGGCCCTTCCAGTTCCGTCGTCGCCATTGGCTCTTTTCATCCGTCGGCTGCCCTAGACTCTTTGAAACATGACCTTCTCCGAAAACCGGGTGCCGCTTTTCGGGGTCATGCTCTAGGGCCGCGGCCGGTATTCTATTCCACGCTGAGCCGATACCCAATACCGCGCACGGTCTGCAGCCAGACCGGGTTGGACGGATCGCGCTCGATCTTGCGGCGCAGGCGGTTGATCTGCACGTCGATGGTGCGCTCGCCGACCTCCGAATCGTCGCCGACCAGTTCGTGGCGCGGGATGGTCTCGCCGGCCCGCGCGGCAAAGATCGCCAGGATCTCCTGCTCGCGGTCGGTCAGCTTCAGCGCCTCGCCGCCGCGCTTCAGTTCGCGCCTGGCAATCTGGAACGTGTAGGGGCCGAAGACCAGCTGCTCGACCTTTGGCGTCGTCGCCGGGCCGCCGCGGCGCAGGATGTTGTTGATGCGCAGGATCAGCTCGCGCGGGTCGAAGGGTTTTGGCAGGTAGTCGTCGGCGCCGGCCTCGAGTCCTGAGATGCGGCTGTCGGTTTCCGACAGTGCGGTCAGCATCAGGATCGGCACGTTCTTTTCGGCGCGCAGCGATTTGGTGAGATCGACGCCGCTTTCGCCGGGCATCATGACATCGAGCACCAGCAGGTCGAAGTCGAGGCCGGCGAGCTTGCGCCTCGCCTCGCCGGCATTGCCGGCGACGGTGACGCGAAAGCCGTTTTCGGTCAGATACTGCTTGAGAAGATTGCGGATGCGGGTGTCGTCGTCGACCACAAGCAGATGCGGCGCGTCGTCGTCCGGTGCGGCCGCCTGATCGACCCTCTCAGTGCTCTCCATGGCTTTTTCCTGACATTTTTGCGGACCCAACGTCGATCTGAGCTCTCAGTTCCGGATTGACCATCGCTTCGAGGAAGCGTTCCACCAAGGTCCGTTCGGTGGCGCCGGAATCTTCCAATGCAGCACGGATGCGGCGTGACTGTGGCCGCGCCAGGGCGAGCGCCAGCGCCCGGCCCTTGGCAGTGGGATAGAGTTCGCGCTGGCGGCGGTCGCGCGGACCTTGCAATTGGACGACATGGTCGGTGTCGATCAGCTGCTTGAGCACGCGCGCCAGGCTCTGCTTGGTGATCTTCAGCACGTCGAGCAGTTCGGCGACCGTCAGGCCCGGCCGGCGGTTGACGAAATGCAGCACCCTGTGGTGGGCGCGGCCGAAGCCATAATCGGCCAGGATCTGATCGGGATCGGAGGTGAAGTCGCGATAGGCAAAGAAGAACAGCTCGATGATGGCGAAGTCTATGCCGTCCTCGACTGACATCGCGGTCCTGATCGGTTTTCCGGCGGCTGGGCTTCGATCCGTCATCATTTCTCCATGGGAACGGGAGATTATGTCAGTACTATTGACGTAATTTCCCTGCAATGGTAATTTTTGACAAGCTTTTGGGCGGATTGCGAACGAAAAGGCAAGGGAGGCCGGTTTTTCCGGAACTTCCTGAGTTTGCCAGAGCGCGATTATCCGCTTACGCTTCGCAACATCGGCCGGCGCGTCCAATCACGGCCAAAAAGAACACGCAACGACACCAAGGATATGCGGGCCTTGGCCCGCGGGAGGTTACCATGGCATCCGTTCCCTTCGATCAACTGGACGGCTTCATCTGGATGAATGGCGAATTCATTCCGTGGGGCGAGGCCAAGATCCATGTTCTGACGCACGGTCTGCACTACGCCAGCGCGGTCTTCGAGGGCGAGCGCGCCTATGGCGGCGAGATCTTCAAGCTCAACGAGCACACCGAGCGCCTGCATGAATCGGCGCGCCTGCTCGGCTTCAAGATTCCGTATTCGGTCGCCGAATTGAACGATGCCTCGACCACGCTGCTGAAGAAGCAGGGTTTCCAGGATGCGTATGTGCGGCCGATCGCCTGGCGCGGCAGCGAGCAGATGGGCGTTTCGGCGCAGAACAACCGCATCAACGTCGCCATCGCCATCTGGCAGTGGCCGAGCTATTTCGATCCGGCGCAGAAGCTGAAGGGCATCCGCCTCGATGTCGCGGAATGGCGCCGGCCCGACCCGCGCACGGCGCCGTCAAAGTCGAAGGCCGCCGGCCTCTACATGATCTGCACCATGTCCAAGCATGCCGCCGAAGCAAAAGGCTATGCCGACGCCATGATGCTCGACTGGCGCGGCCAGGTCGCCGAAGCGACCGGCGCCAACATCTTCTTCGTCAAGGACGGCAAGATCCATACGCCCAAGCCCGATTGCTTCCTCGACGGCATCACCCGCCGCACGGTCATCGGGCTGGCCAGGGATCGTGGCCTGGACGTGATCGAACGCGCCATCCTGCCGGAAGAACTCGAAGGCTTCGAGCAATGCTTCCTGACCGGAACGGCGGCGGAAGTAACGCCGGTGTCGGAGATCGGCCCTTACCGATTCGAAGTCGGCGAAATCGCCAAGAACCTTATGAATGACTATTCTGTGGCCGTTCAGCCGAAGCATGCGATCGCCGCAGAATAACGATAGTCACAGCTTTTCGCGCAAGCAGGGGCGGTTTTCGAGCCGCCCCTTTTATTTCAGCGTTTCTGCATTTGACTTTCATCCAATTCGGCGTCTCATGATGGTGTCGGCCCGGGAGGCTGGCAGCTATGGAGGGACTAATCATATGGACATGAACACGCTTCTTCCGATCATTATACAGGTGATTACGGGTATCATCGGTGGTCAGGCGGTCGGTGTTGCGCTCAAGAACGCGGCGATGGGCCAGCTTCCCAAAATCCTGGGTGGCGCCATTGGCGGCGTCGGCGGCGCGGCGATCCTCGGCAGCCTGCTTGGCGGCGGCGCGGTCGATCCGGCGGCGGCCGCTGCAGCGACGAGCGGTCTCGGCAGTGCGCTCAACCTCAACAACATCGTCGGCGGCGCCGGCGGCGGCGCGATCCTGACCGGCATTATCGGCGCGGTCATGGGCGCCATGAAGAAGTAAGCCTGACGGTCTCAGGTTCGTTCAAATGGGCGGCTTCGGCCGCCCATTTCCGTTTCTGGGGCGACTGTCTGTTCGTCTTTCGAGGGGTGGACGCCTTTCACTGGCGCCTCTACATCACCCCTGAACATCGAAAGGACGATCATGGGTCAGCTCAATGCCGGCATCGTGCCGGTCACACCGTTTCAGCAGAACTGCACCATCCTGTTCGACATGGACGACAAGCATGGCGTCGTCGTCGATCCGGGCGGCGACATCGACAAGGTGCTGGCGGTGCTGAAGGACAATGCGATCACGGCCGAGGCGATCTGGATCACGCACGGCCATATCGACCATGCTGGCGGCGCCATGGAACTGAAGGAGGCGCTGGGGATCGACATCATCGGCCCGCATGCGGCCGACAAGCCTTTGCTCGACAATCTGGAAAACCAGGGCAGGCGGTACGGCATCGAAGGCGCACGCAACTGCGTGCCCGACCGGTTCCTGACCGAAGGTGAGACCGTGTCGTTCGGCGGCCATGTGTTCGAGGTGCTGCATTGCCCCGGCCACGCGCCCGGCCACGTCGTCTATTACAACCGCGCGGCCAAGTTTGCCCATGTCGGGGACGTGCTGTTCCGTGGCTCGGTCGGCCGCACCGACCTGCCGGGCGGCGACCATGCGACGCTCATCGCCTCGATCAAGGACAAGCTCTTGCCGCTCGGCGACGATATCGGCTTCATCTGCGGCCACGGCCCCGGCGGCCGTTTTGGCGAGGAACGGCGGACCAACCCGTTTCTTGTTTAGAAATCCAGAGTTTAGGAATTCAGACGCAAACCAACTTGATCTGGTTTGATTTCGAAAGCCGGCGCTGCCCCTCATTGTCCTGCCGGACATTTCTCCCCGTCTAGGACGGGGAGAAAGACGCCTTCACTGAGGATTTCACCAAGCTCCAGCGTTGCAGAAGGGCGCGAGCATCGCGGTCGGTTCCATTCTCCCCGTCACTATACGGGGAGAAGGTGCCGGCAGGCGGATGAGGGGCGGCACGGACTTTGCAGACCTGGCAGATCCCACGTCAGAGCGCCCTGAATTCAAAATCGTAGAACTCAAAAAGCGCTGGCTTTGCGGTCAGCGCTCTTTGTTCTGGGGCAGGGAAGCCCTTAGCGCTTTCGCGCTTCGGCATTCTGTTTGGTGCAAGTCGTTATCCCAAAACCGCTGCGCACTTTTGGGCGACATGCACTCAGTTCGCCGTGCAGAAATGCTGCTCGCCGTCATTGCCGGTGAAGGTGCCGGTGCGGGAGTTGAAGGAGCGGTAGCGGTCCGAGCAGTATTCGTACCAGTCACGCGTCCACGGTTCTGCATAACGATCGGCATAGACCACACGCGGCTCCACATAGTAGCGGCGGACCGGCGCCGGGCGGACCCGCACGTCGCGATCGTAGTAGCCGTCATTGTAGTAACCGTCATCGTAGTAGCGGTTGGCGTCAGGCGGTGGCCGGTCATTGGCCAGCGCGCCACCGATCAGGGCGCCGGCGGCGAGGCCGAGCACGCCGGCGGCAATGGCGTCGCCATTGCCGTGGTGGCGGTGATGACGCCATTCATCGGCATTAGCGGTGGGCAGGGCCACGAGCATGGTGGCCGCCATGGCGGCGGACAGCACGGCTGTCTTGAAAATTCTGTTCATCTGGGTCTCCTTCGTACCGGGCCGTGCAGTTTTGCAGGGGATGCGGTCCGGCTTTACCCAAGACTAATATGCGACCGTGGCTGAACGGAGGCTGAACGGATTTCGACCTGTTGGCTAAGAGGGGCGCCAAGAACCTGGCTCTGATCGAGCTGGGCTGCCCCGCCGGAGCCGACAGTCTGAAGCCGGCTCAGCCGACGGACAGGTTGACGGCCTTGGGCCCCTTGCCGCGCTTGTCCGGCTCGGTGTCGAATGTTACTTTCTGCCCATCTTCGAGACCGGGAAGACCCGACGCCTGCACGGCCGAAATATGGACGAAGACATCCTTCGCGCCATCGTCCGGCGTGATGAAGCCGAAGCCTTTGGCATGGTTGAAGAATTTGACGGTGCCGGTCTGCGGCATGGGAAGCTCCTTTGATCCCATAAACTCCAGTCTCGGGCCGGCAAATGCCCGAGAGGAAATTTGTCCTTTATTTTAGCGTCATCGGCAAGAGAAAGTTTTGCGGGCACTTAAAGCGCCTTAAACCCTTGTTATGATGCATGTCATTGATCCGGAGCCGTATCCACTTCCGGGCGGCATGCATTCATGCTGCGCCGCGGGCATGAAAAAGGCGCGACGAAAATCGCCGCGCCTTTTCAAAATCTGTCTGCGTGCCCACAGGCTGGGCGAGCTTGGAACCCTCGTTCGCCCGCCGTCAGGGACGCGCGGCGCCGATGGCTCAGGCGGCGCGGAGGTTGACCGCCTTCGGGCCTTTGCCCATGCGGTCCGGCTCGACGTCGAAGGTGACCTTCTGGCCGTCGACGAGCGTGCGCAGGCCCGATGCCTCGATCGCGGAAATGTGGACGAACACGTCCTTGGCGCCGCCGTCGGGCGTGATGAAACCGAAGCCTTTGGTCGCGTTGAAGAATTTAACGGTGCCGGTCTGGGCCATTGGGGAAACTCCTTCACCCGTTCAGTCTTTGGTGGTCCTGCCCGCCACCTGGCGTCGAGGGCAGTTCCCGGTGGTTGCTTTCGGCAGTCATGCATTGGCGCATGGTCAAACCCCCCGCCGAAAAACGGGGCCGTCAGAGATTCACAGTATCGGGGAAAGGTCGTCCAAAACGTTCCGCTCTCCGGGTCGCAAATGCCCGAACACGGAATTTATCGCACGGAAACGTGAAGGTTGCAAGATAGCGCCGCGGGCCGCCACACTGGGCGCATCCCGACGCAAGAATCGACCGATCTGAGCGTCGACGGGCCGCAGATAGGCTTCGTTGCCGGGCCGGTCATTGACCCACGGATGTGGGCGCGCATAGGCCAGTGTTGCCAGCGGACGCCCGGCCATGGCTGCAACCGTGGCTTCCGGGCGAAGGCAGTGCATCCGACAGCGGGTTGCATTTGACACGGGAATGGCGAGGATCGCGATCGGGGATGGGATCGAGGGAGAAATCAGCATGAAATTCCTGGCGTCGGTTTTTTCGCGGCAAGGGTTTGCCGTCCTGTTCCTGTCGGCGCTTCTGGCCGCCTGCACCGTGGTCGTCGATGACGGGCCGGGTCCGCGCCCGCGCCCGCCGCGCCCCGAACCGGAATTCTGCACCAGGCAATACGAGCCCGTCTGCGCCCGGCGCGGCGGCGACCGCCAGACCTTCGCCAATGCCTGCCTTGCCGACCGTGCCGGCTACCGCATCGTGCGCGACGGCCCCTGCCGCGGTGACGGCGGTGGCGGTGGCGGTGGCGGTGGCGGTGGCGATGAAGAGCAGACGTTCTGCACCCGCGAATACGCGCCCGTCTGCGCCCGCCGGCATGGCGAGATGCGCAGCTTTCCCAATGCCTGCGAAGCCCGCGCCGCGGACTATCGCATCGTCGGCGATGGCCCGTGCTGAGGTATTTTCTTCTCCCCTCGTGAGGCGCTTGCGCGGGGGTTGCCTAGGCCGGATAGGCTCCATCGGCCGGCCCGGCATAGAGCTCGCTGCCGTCTTCGTCCGAGATGCGCACACGGTCGGGGATCTGCGGCATTGCGAGCGTGTGGAAGAGCGCGGCGGCTCCCTGAAGGGCGGCGCGTAGGGTCGGTGCTTCCAGCGACACCTTGTCGAGCGTTGCCTCCTCGGCGTCGCGTGACCGGTAGAACTCGATGACGAAGTTCAAGCACGCCTCCGTGGCAGGACTTGGCATGGGGCTGTTGTCAGTTCATCGCCTGCCCAAAGCAGGGAGGGGCGCGCGAGGCGCCCCCAGAGCCGTCAGCCCTTGGACTTCGGCTTCAGGCCGCTCTCGGCCTGCTTGACCGACGAACCGAACGGCGAGGCGGGCTTGACTACCACCTTGTCCTTCTTCGGCTTGCGCGCTTCGCGATTGCTTCGCTGTTGACCCTTGGACATCTTGTTTGCTCCTCGTATGGTTCTGTCTGGCGTTGCTGGGGTGTCAGGCCGGATTGTTGGCGACAACCGGATTGTCGGCCGGCTCCAGATTGTCTTCCGTGGTGACCCGCTCGTGGGTCTCCTGCTCGCTGCGGATACGGTATTGCGGCGAGCCGTCCTTGACCGGCAGCCTGCTCTTGATCTGGAACAGTTCCGCCGTCTTCTGGACGAGGCCGGTGCGGCTCTTCATGCGCACCGTCTGGCCGATGGCGAAAAGGTGCGAGGGTGTGTCGGTGCGCGGACGCGCATTCTGCTGGAAACGGATCATGCTGCATTCTCCCGGTCGCGCTTCAGCGCGGTTTCGAGTTCGAGGTGGTCTATGGCGACAAGCTGGCTGATCGCGGGGTTCTTCACCGCTCTTGCGGGAAGGTGGATGAAGGTAGCGACGCGGCGCCAGGCGACGCGTGACATGCCCTCGATCAACTCTTCATCATGGTCAATGTCGTAGTCGCCGGGCGGCAACGGTCCTTCCAGGCCTCCGAGCATGAAGGATGCCGCGAAATGGACGATGGAATGGGTGGTGCGGTCCGGCATTGTCCTCGCCTTGGTTGGTTCACGCCTTGGGCGTCACGTAAGACAGCGGCCTGAACGCAAAAAAGCGGGGACGAGCCCCGCTTTTCTATTTCCGGCAATCGCTGGAAATAAGCCGCTTTCGAGAGCTGCCAGTACATCCGTGGTCAGCGTTCATCGAATTCGGCCGGATCAGATCAGTTGCAGATTGGCGGCGGACTCGCGTCCCTTGCCGTCACGCTCCAGGTCGAACTGCAGCTTCTGGCCTTCGGCGAGGCCGGGAAAGCCGGCGCGCTCCAGCGCGCTGACATGGACGAATACGTCCTTGCCGCCATCGGCCGGCTGAATGAAGCCAAAACCCTTCTGGCCATTGTAGAATTTCACGATTCCGGTGTTCATATCTGTCTTTCGCGGATTGAAAAAATCGTCGCAGGGCCAATGTGCCGTGCGTCTGGTATCGACGATTTGGAATGATATTGGCGGGTCGAGAACCTCTGACGCCGCGAGATGCCAATTCTGGCCAAAACGATTTTCTTTATATAGATCGATTGAGCTCCATGTTCAAGGTGTTTAAAAAATCAATCCCGCTCTGACTGAAAAATAGATCGCTATATACGTTTAGATATTTCTGCTATGGGTTGCGCATATTTCCAAAAAAATCTTGAGAACGCGCTGGGGTATTTCCTCCGCGCCCATATTTTTATTTATCCTAGAAGGAGGAAAAAGCATGGTGTCCACAAGAGGCTCAAGAGGTAAGACCGTCGCGGTCAATCCGGTCATCAAGCCAATCGCCATTCACGCCATTGCCGTTGGCCCCAACGGCCAGCCGATGATCGTCAAGTCGGCGCGGCTGACCATCAGAAGCGACGAGGCGGCAAGGCGAACGATCTCCGATACCGATGGCACGGTGAGGCGGGCGAGGCAGGTCGCGGAGACCAACCGCTTGATCTGATCCTTGGCGTCGATGGAAAGGGCGCGGAACCACGCCGAGACTTGAACCTGCCGCGCCAATGGCCTAGATCGCGGCAGGCGGACAAACACGGCAGGTTTCCCATTAACAGAGATCAGAGACGAGCGGCGGGTGCGGGAGTCAGGTCTGGCGCGGGCGGACAGCCGCCACTGGGCCTCGACCAGTATGTGCAGCAGGCCCTGCAGCTGCACCAGGCCGGGCGCCGGCAAGAGGCTGAGTCCATCTACCGGCAAGTGCTGACCCGCCAGCCCAAACACGCGGCGGCGGCGCATTTCCTGGGACTGCTGCTGCACCAGACCGGGCGCAGCGAAGAAGGACTGGACCTCATCGAACGCTCGGTGAGCCTGCAGCCGACGAATGCCGACTTCCTCAACAATTTCGGTACGGTGATGCGCGACCTCGGCCGCGTCGCCGCGGCAGTCGACTTCTTCCGCGGCGCGGTGGATCTGCGGCCGGAGCAGCTCGCCGCGCGCGACAATCTCGGCTCGTCGCTGAAGCAGCTCGGCCGCTTCGAGGAGGCCGAAGAGATCTATCGCGGCACCGTCACGCGCAATCCCTTTCATGTGCGCGCCCGCATCGGGCTTGCCGAAACCCTGCAGGAGGCCGGGCGGCTGGACGAGGCGCTGGCTATCTTCCGCGAGGCGCTGACCATCCGCCCGAAGGATGCCGACCTGCTGCACGGGCTGGGCGTTGGGCTGATGGAAAAGGGCAAGCTCGACGAGGCGGCCGACCTGTTCCGGCAGGCGCTGGCGATCAACCCAGGCATGGCGACCGCCTGGCTGATGCTGACGCAGGTCAAGCGCCAGAAGGCGCGCGACGCCGAACTGGCAGGCATGGAAGCCCAGCATGCCAAGGCGCCGCAGAACAGCCTGGCGCGCATGCAGCTGTCCTTCGGCCTCGGCAAGGCCAATGACGATCTGAAGGATTATGGGAAGGCCTTCGACTATTTCGCCGAAGGCAATGCCATTCGCCGCAAGGGGATCAACTATGATCCCGTCAGGACGCGCGAGGAATTCGCGGCGATGAAGACGGTGTTCGATGCCGCCTTCTTCGAAAGGCACAGGCCGAGCCCGATCACCGACGACGCGCCGATCTTCGTGGTCGGCATGCCGCGTTCGGGCACGACGCTGGTCGAGCAGATCATCGCCAGCCATCCCAAGGTCTATGGCGCGGGCGAGCTCAGCATCCTGAAGAACGCGGTCGGCAGGCAGTTCCCGGCGACCATGCCGGGCGGCTTCCCCTGGGGCGTATCGGATACGGACGATGCGGATTTCACCGAGGCAGGCCAGGCCTATCTCGACATGCTGCATGCCCGCTATCCGCATATGCGCCACGTCACCGACAAGATGCCGGGCAACTTCCTGCTTGTCGGCTTCATCCACATGATGATGCCGAAGGCCAGGATCATCCACTGCGCCCGCGATGCGGCAGCAACCTGCCTGTCGATCTACAAGGTGCATTTCCGCGGCGATACCCACCGCTATGGCTACGACCTCGGCGAGCTCGCCGACTTCCACAATCTCTACACCGATATCATGGCGCACTGGCACAAGGTGCTGCCCGGCGTCGTGCATGATGTGCGCTACGAGGATTTCGTCGCAGATCAGGAAGGGCAGAGCCGGGCGCTGATCGACTATCTCGGCCTGCCTTGGGACGATGCCGTGCTGTCGTTCCACGAGACCGACCGGCCGGTGCGCACGGCTTCCGCCGCGCAGGTGCGCCAGCCGATGTATCAGGGCTCGGTCGACCTGTGGAAGCGCTATGGCGACCGGCTGAAGCCGCTGCTCGACAAACTGGACTGAAGAGCCCGGCAGATGTGCCGCTATTAATCAGGACGATGTCTGGTTGAAATCGTTGTCCTGATCTCTTTGGACAACATGCATTAGCCGGCCTGCGACTTCTGCTCGTAGCGCAGGAAGACGTTGCCGTTGCCGAAGGCTTGTGACCGGGCCAGCTTCACGTTGAGCCGATTGCCGATGCCTTCGAACATCGTCCTGCCGGCGCCAAGCATGATCGGCACGATGACGAACTGGTATTCGTCGATCAAATTCTCCTCGGCCAATTGAGCGACGAGATTGCCGCTTCCCAGGATTGTCAGGTGGTTGCCCGGTTGCTGCTTCAGTTCCCGAAGCTTCGCGGCCGGGCCGCTTTTGACCAACTCGGTGTTGTTCCAACTCGCCGTGTCGAGCGTGCGGGAGAACACGACCTTCGGCATGGCGTTCATGCGTTCGGCCACCACCGGTGCGATTTGGGCCGCCATCGGCGTCGGCCAGAACTGGATCATCAGCTCGTAGGTAACGCGGCCCAGCACCAGCATGCCACCGCCCTTGGCATTGTCGGCGACGAAAGCGTTCCATTCCGGATCCTGGCTGTGCGCCCAGTCCATGGCGCCGTGCCTGTCGGTAAAATAGCCGTCGAGAGAGATGCTGTTGAATACGATCAGCTTGCGCATAAGTCGGTCCTGCCTCGAGAAATGAAGACTGCTTCGGGTCCCGCCGTGGCGTCGTCACGCGGCAGCGGTCGGTCGGTCTGGATGATCGGTCTACAGCTCGATGAAAGGCTGGAAGCCGCCGAAGATCATGCGTTTCATATCGAACGGCATGGGACCCAAATCGGGTGTCAAACGCGGGTCGGCCATCACCTTGGCCATCACCGCGTCGCGGCGTTGCCTGGATTCATAGACCGCCCAGGCGAAGACGACGATCTCGTCGTCCTTTGCCTGAACGGCACGCGGAAACGAGGTCAGCTCGCCATAGGGCACGTCGTCGCCGATGCATTCGACATAGGCCAGAGCGCCGTGTTCCATCCAAATGGGGCCTGCGAGGTTGGCCAGCTTCTTGTAGTCATCGAGTTTGGCCTTTGGCACGGCAAGCACGAAACCATCGACATAGGACATAGGGTTCTCCTTGGCTGAAAAGATGAGCGCCGGGTCGGCGGGGATACGACCCGGCGCGGTGAGCGCGTCAGCCCTGACGGGCGACGCCTGCTCGCTACTTAACCGGTGCGTTCATCGCCCAGGCGACGCCGAACGGATCATTCAGCTGGCCCCAGCGGTCGCCCCAGAACATCACCTGCAGCGGCGTGACCACTTCGCAGCCGGCGTCGACCGCGCGCTGCCACCAGTTGTCGATGTCGCCATCGCCGAGATGGAGCTGCAGCGTGTAGCCTTGCGCCGCCTTGTGCGGATGGCCGTGCTCGGGATAGGCGTCGCAAAGCATCAGCGTCGAGCCGTTGACGTGGAGATGGATGTGCATGGTGCGGCCCTGCTCGTCGGCCGGGTAGGCAAAGACCTGCTTGGCGCCAAAGGCCTTCTCGTAGAAATCGGCGGCCTTGAAGGCGCCGTCCACCTGCAGGTAGGGGGTCAATCCGCCGAGCACTTCTGCCCTGGGCTGAATGGGGGTCTGGTCAGTCATGTCTTGCTCCTCTTTGCGTTCGGCTTAGCCTTGCGAACCACAGGACGCACGAGGTGACCGCAATCCTACAGCGCGGCACAAATTTTTTTGGGCCGGCTTCGGGCAGGCCGCGCAAACGGCGGTTTGAGCCGAAGGCGTGAAACGAACTTGCGCCAGCGGCCCCCAAACAGAGCGCAATTATCGCAGCTCGCGGGCTAGAACGGATTACGCGCCGCTTCTCAATCCCTGAGACGACCATGATCCTCTATTACCAGACCCACTCACCTTTCGCGCGCAAGGCGCTGGTCTTCGCGCATGAGGCCGGCATCGCCGATCGGCTCGAGGTCATTCATCACGAGACCAGTCCGACCTTGCGCAACGCTCGTGTCTACGCCGAAAATCCGCTCGGCAAAGTGCCGGTGCTGCTGCGGTCCGGCGCATCGGCGATCTTCGATTCCGATGTCATCTGCGCCTATCTCGACACGCTGCATGACGGCCGCAAGCTTTTGCCGCAAGACGGCGAGGCGCGCTGGCAGGCGTTGCGGCTGCAGTCGGTCGCCCAGGGGCTGGCACAGACAGGCATCGCCCTGCGCTGGGAGACGGAAAGGAGACCCGAGCCGCTGCGCTATGATGCTCTTGCGCAGGGATATCGGGACAAGATCGAGGCGAGCTACGACTGGATCGAAAGCACGCTGGACGACGAAGCGCCGCTCCATATCGGACATATAGCGCTCGCCACCACGCTGTCCTGGATGGCGTTTCGCCAGCTTCCGTCGTTTCGCGCGCGGGCACGGCTGACGCGCTGGTTCGACGTTTTCGAAAAGCGTGCGTCGATGCAGGCGACGCCGCTTTCGGGCGACACGCATGATTGAGCATTGGTCGCCGCGTGGCGGCCCGCATCGATATTTTCCGACCGCATTGTCAAAGCGTCCTGCGGATCCGTGGGCCGCTTTGCGCGTCGATGACGATTTCCGGCCAGCCGATGTCCTTGCGCAGTTCGATCGGCAGGGACAACAATTCGCGCTCGCTGCGGTGGCGGGCGCGGTTCTGTGCGTAACGGGAGGCAACGCGACCCAGGGATGACAGAATGGACATGATGCTTTCTCCTCGGATGAAGCCGGCATCATCGTGTCGGCATCCCAAGGACGCCGCAGGTTCAGGCGATCCGACAGAGCGCTAGATCTTTTTTCGAGCAAGTTGAGACCGGCTGTTCCAGCGCGGTAGTCAGGCAGCTGTGTCCAAGCGTTCGATCGCGTCAAGATCGGCTTTCTTGGCCTCTCCCTCTACGTCAAGGTCATAGCTCGCCTGCATGTTTCATCCAGAACTGCGGCGTGGTCCCGAAAAACCTGGCAAGGCGTAGCGCGGTATCGGGCGTTACCGGCGTCGCCTCGCTTGCCAGGCGCTCGATGCGTGTGCGCGGCACATGCAGCTTTTTGGCCAGCGTGTAAGGCTTCAGGCCAAGCGGGACGAGGTATTCCTCTCGAAGGATTTCTCCGGGATGAACGGGAGGGTTGATGTTCAGCATTTTGAAAGCTGCGACGACCATATCCGCTGAACATACTTTCGCATGCTACGTCTCAGAATCCAAGGAAACGTCTCATGTGATGATACGAGGCTCCAGCCGGTCTGAGACAGGCCAGAACCCCATGGCATTGCGTCCTGCCGCCAAACCCTCAACCACCCGCTTCAGCCACCTCGCGGAAAAAGTCCTCGGGGTCCTCGACCTCGGTCAGCTTCCGCCTCTCGATCAGCCAGAAGCGGTTGCCGATGGCGCGGATGAAGGAGCGGTCGTGCGAGGCGAGCACGCAGCTTGCCTGGTGCTTCAGCAATTCCTCCTCCAGCGCTTCCTGGCCATCGATGTCGAGATGGTTGGTCGGCTCGTCGAGCAAGTAGAAGTTGGGGTTGGCGAGCCTGAGCGCCAGCATCATCAGCCGCGCCTTCTGGCCGCCGGACAGCACGCCGATCCTTTTCTCCTGCATCTCGATAAGCACGCCGGCGCCGGCGAGCAGCGAGCGGGCGCGCTGCTCGCCGACATCGTAGCGGCGCGACACCATCGCCAGCGGCGTGTCGTCGCCGCTGATGCCCGACAGCGCCTGGTCGCTGTAGCCGAGCACCGTCGACGGCGTCACCTTCACATTCGCGACCGTGTCGGGCTCGACGATGGCGTTGCGGATCAGGCTGACGAAGCGCGACTTGCCGACGCCGTTGCGGCCGAGCAGAACGATGCGGTCGCCCTGGCAGATATGGCGCTTGCCGGTTCGAAACAGCAGCGTGCCGTCGGGCGTTTCCACCGTGGCGTCGTCGAGCGTGATCAGCACCTTGGCGTGGGTGCCGCGATTGGCGAGCCGGATCGCTCCGGCCGATTTTTCGCGATGCGCCGATACCGCCGCCTCTTCGAGCTTCTCCGCCCGTTCCCTGAGCTGCTTGGTCTTCACCGTCAAAAGGTCGCTGCCGGAATTGATGCCGATGTTGTTGAGCTTGGCGGCCTGCTTTCGCAGCTGCTGGGCGACCTTCATGTCGCGCTCGAACTTGCGCGCCGTCGAGGCGTCGACCTCGTCCAGGGCCTGCCTCGCCGGCGAATAGGGCAGCGCAAACACCGGCGATTGTTCCGGGCGCAGGAACAGCGTCCGGTTGGTGGCGGCGTCGAGGAAGGCGCGATCGTGGCTGGCAATGACCACGGGCACTTCGCGCGGCAGCGTGTTCAGCCAGCTTTCCAGCTGGCTGATGCGGGCAAGGTCGAGATGATTGGTCGGCTCGTCGAGCAGCAGCACGTCGGGATCGGTGACCCAGACGCGGGCGATCAGCGCCAGCCTTTGCCAGCCGCCGCTCAGCGCCCGCATTTCCCGCTCGCGCATCGCTTCGGGCACGTCGAGCGAGTCGAGAACGACGTCGACGCGCCACATCTCGCTCTCGGCCTGCTCCGCCGGCATGGCATCGGCCACCACCTGTTGGAAGCTGCGGCTGAGAAAGGCAGGGGTAACCGACTGCTCGACATGGCCGACCCGCAGGCCGCGCGTGCGGGTGATGTCGCCCGAGGTTGGCTCCATCTCGCCGGTCAGGCATTTGAGCAAGGTCGACTTGCCGCGGCCGTTGGCGGCAACGATGCCGAGCCGGTCGCCGGCGCCGATGGTGAGGTCGAGGTTTGCGAAGAGTGGCGCACTCATGGTGACGCCGAGGGATTTGAGGCTGATCAGGGCCATTTGGATTTCTCTGGTCTTGGCCGACATGCGGCTCATGCACTTGGACGGTGCGCTTGCTGGCCATCAGGCTCGGCGTTGCGGCACCACGAAGGGCAGACCAAAAAATCGAAGCGGGAAAAACCCGGACCGTCCCTGGTCAGCCCTGCAAGCTGGCTTGCAGGGCAGAAATCGGGCCACGCTGACGATGGTGACGATGAAACGTAAACACGTGAGCCCTCCTTTCAAGACGTTCGAGTGTGCGAAGCGATTACACCAAGGGCGGGGCGGATGGCAAGGCCGCCGCTTTCACACGGCGCGGGAACGGATCCAGCACCAGTATGCAGCCGCCGATGATCGCCACCGCGCCGAAGGCCTGGATGATGGTCAGCGACTCGCCGAGCATGACGGTGCCAACCAGCACCGCGATCGTGGTCACGGCGAATTCGACGCTGATCGTTTTGGTCGCGCCGATGCTGGCCACCAGCCGGAAGTAGACGACATAGGTCAGCGCACTCATCACGCAGGCTAGAAGGACGAGGTAGAGGAAATCGACGGGACGCGGCATGGCCGGAACCGGCACGGCCAAGAGCAGCGGCAGCGTCATCAGCCCGCCGAACAGGAAGGCGGCGCCGGTGAGTTCGAACGAGCCGGCCGAGCGCAGATGGCGATTGGCGTAGTTGCTGCCGAAGGCGGCCGAGAAGGAACTGAACAGCGAGGCGGCGCAGCCGAAGGCGAAGGACGAGGTGATCGGTACCGAAGGGAAGCCGACCAGGATTACGATACCCGCGGCGCCGAGCAGCAAGCCGGCCAGCCCGCGAATGGTGATGCGCTCGAGTCCCCATAACTGGCCGAGGATCATCGAAAACAGCGGGATCGCGGCAACGAGGATGGCCGCCATCGCCGTGCCGATGCGCGGCGTGGCGTAGGACAGGCCGATCAGCTGCGCCGCGACGGTCGTCGCACCGACCATGGCGAAGTGCCGCCAGCCGGCGCTGAAATCGAGCCGCCGCCGCGTCGCCGCCGCCAACAGGAAGAGCGTGATGCCGGCGATCAGCGAACGCAAGGTGACGGCGCCAACCCAGCCGAAGGCGTGTACGACCTTGAGCAGCACCAGGAACGACAGACCCCAGGTGACGGCCAGGAAGGCGTAGGCTGCGATGTCCCTGGGTTTCATGGAGGCGGGGCGGGTGGGGCGCGTTGCTGGCAGAGGCAGGATTGCAGCCGTGCGTATCGCTTCCGCCGGCTGGCGGCAAGCGCGAGCTGCGACGATGGAGCGCTTTCCTTTCTCCCCCTGTGGGAGAAGGTGGCCTCGCGAAGCGAGGTCGGATGAGGGGGTGTTCCAGGGAACGCCAGCGTCTCACTCCGCTGGAACACCCCTCAACCGTCTCGGCGCTGGCGCACCGATCCACCTTCTCCCACAGGGGGAGAAGGAAGAGGCGCTCACTTCCCCGGCCTGCCGGTCTTGCCTGGCCGCCGCTTTTCCCGACGGGCGTCGCCTGGGTCCTCGTAAGAGCCGATGCCGGCGCGCTGGCGAACGATTGGTTTGCCGTCGCGATCCGCCGCGCCCCCCTCTGTCCTGCCGGACATCTCCCCCACGAGGGGGGAGATCGGCTGGGGCTTCGCCGGCACTTTTCCCTCGACTGGCTTTTCCGTGCGCCGCACCGTCATCTCGTCGAGCGAATTCTTCTTAAACAGCGGCTTGACCGGCTCGCCGGGAATACCGAAATCGGAGCCGTGCGCTTCGGATGCCGACTGTTTCTTGAACAGCGAGCGCGACACCGCACCCGCCGGTGTCGGCATGTCGGTGCCTGGCCCCATGTCGTCGATCGAGGGTTTGGCGAACAGCGGCTTCTTCACCGGCACGGCGCCGTCGGCGCCCATCTCGTCGAGATCAGGCTTGCGGAAGAGGTTGGGCCGGGCGGCCTTGGCCGCCTCTTCGGCGGCGCGCGCTTCGTCGAGCTTGCGGAAACGCTCCTGTTCCTCGGCCGTGCGATGCTTGGCCACGCCCTTGTTGTGCTTGCCCTTTTCGCGGCCCGAGACCGGGCTTTCCATGTCGGCGTATTTGGCCAGCGGGTCCTCGGAGATGGACAGTTCCATCTCGCGCAGCCGCTTGATCTCGTCGCGTATGCGCGCTGCCTTCTCGAAGTCGAGATTGGCGGCGGCGTCGCGCATCTGTTTCTCCATCGCGTCGAGATGGGCCTTGAGATTGTTGCCCATCATGGCGCCGGCGCTGTCGGTGAACTGCGAGATGTCGGCGCGGACGTGGTCCTTCTCGTAGACCGAGTCCAGAATGTCGGAGATGCGCGACTTGACCGATTCCGGCGTGATGCCGTTTGCGGCGTTCCATTCCATCTGCTTTTCGCGGCGGCGGCTGGTCTCGGCCATCGCGCGTTCCATCGAGCCGGTGACCTGGTCGGCATAAAGGATGACCTTGCCGTCGACATTGCGSGCGGCGCGGCCGATGGTCTGGATCAGCGACGTCTCGGAGCGCAGGAAACCTTCCTTGTCGGCATCGAGAATGGCGACGAAGCCGCATTCGGGAATGTCGAGGCCTTCGCGCAGCAGGTTGATGCCCACCAGAACGTCGAAAGCGCCGAGGCGCAAATCGCGCAGGATCTCGATGCGCTCCAGCGTGTCGATGTCGGAGTGCATGTAGCGTACGCGCACGCCTTGCTCATGCAGGTATTCGGTGAGGTCCTCGGCCATGCGCTTGGTCAGCACCGTGACCAGCGTGCGGTAGCCGGCGGCCGTGGTCTCGCGAATCTCGCCGACGACATCGTCGACCTGGCTCTTCGCCGGGCGCACCTCGACCGGCGGGTCGATCAGGCCGGTCGGGCGAATGACCTGCTCGGCGAAGACGCCGCCGGACTGTTCCATTTCCCAGCCGCCCGGCGTCGCCGAAACGGCGACGGACAGCGGACGCATGGCATCCCATTCCTCGAAACGCAGCGGCCGGTTGTCCATGCAGGAGGGCAGGCGGAAGCCATATTCGGCCAGCGTCGCCTTGCGCCGGAAGTCGCCGCGATACATGCCGCCGATCTGCGGCACGGTGACATGGCTTTCGTCGATGAAGACCAGCGCATTGTCGGGAATGTATTCGAACAAGGTCGGCGGCGGATCGCCCGGCTGGCGGCCGGTGAGATAGCGCGAATAGTTCTCGATGCCGGCGCAGGAGCCGGTGGCTTCGAGCATTTCGAGGTCGAAGCGGGTGCGCTGTTCCAGCCGCTGCGCCTCCAGCAGGCGGCCGGCACGCTCGAGCTCGACCAGACGCTGCTTGAGCTCTTCCTTGATCGACTTGATCGCCTGGTTGAGCGTCGGGCGCGGCGTCACATAGTGCGAATTGGCGTAAACCTTGACGCTTTTCAGCTCGCCGGTCTTCTGGCCGGTCAGCGGGTCGAATTCGGTGATCTGCTCGATCTCGTCGCCGAACATCGAGATGCGCCAGGCGCGGTCCTCAAGGTGGGCCGGGAAGATTTCGATCGTGTCGCCGCGCACGCGGAATGAGCCGCGCACGAAATTGATGTCCTGGCGCTTGTACTGCTGGGCAACGAGGTCGGCGAGCAGGGCGCGCTGGTCGAGCCGGTCGCCGATCTGCATCTGGAAGGTCATGGCCGTATAGGTCTCGACCGAACCGATACCGTAGATGCAGGAGACAGAGGCGACGATGATGACGTCGTCACGCTCGAGCAGCGAGCGCGTCGCCGAGTGCCGCATACGGTCGATCTGCTCGTTGATCGAGGATTCCTTCTCGATGAAGGTGTCGGTGCGCGGGACGTAGGCTTCCGGCTGGTAATAATCGTAATAGGAGACGAAATACTCCACCGCATTGTCGGGGAAGAATTTCTTGAACTCGGAATAGAGCTGCGCGGCCAGCGTCTTGTTCGGCGCCAGGATCAGGGCAGGGCGCTGCGTCTCCTCGATCACCTTGGCCATGGTGAAGGTTTTTCCCGAGCCGGTGACGCCGAGCAGCACCTGGGTGCGGTCGTTGTTGTCGACGCCTTCGACAAGATCCTTGATGGCGGTTGGCTGGTCGCCGGCCGGCTCGAAATCCGACACCATCTTGATGGCGATGCCGCCTTCGGACTTTTCCGGCCGGGCAGGGCGGTGCGGCGTCCACAGCACGCCGTCCTTGTGCAGCGGATTGCCGGATTCGATCAGTGCCGAGAGGGCGGCGACCGTCGCGGTGACGCCGCTCGACGTCATCGTCTCGGCCTCTTCCAGCGAGATGTCGAGGCCGGCAACCGGATTGAGGCCGGCCGCCGTGCGTTCACGCGCCGTGGCCGCGCCGCCCATCGAGGTGCCGCGCGCCGTGCGTCCGGGCGCGGCGGAGCGCTCGGGAATCTTCTTCGACGGCTTTGGCGCTTTGCCGCCGTCGCCCTTGCCGGCCTGGCGCCCTTCGCGTTCGGCTTCCTGCTCGATCTGTTCGGCCCAGTCGGCGATCGAACCGGTCAGCGGCGTGCCCGACAGTTCGGGCTGCGGCATCTCGGCGAAGCCGCCTTTGTGCAGCGGTTCCGAAGCGTCGAGGAAATCGGTCAGCGGGCTGCGCCGCTTCGGCGCGGCGCGGTCGTCATTCGCCGTCGGCGGCGTTTTTTTATCAGGGGATTTGGCCATGTCCCGAATATGGGAGGTCTTGGCGAAAATGGAAAGAGCGCGATGCGGCGCGGCGCATGCCCGGATGCGGCTCCTGACAGTAGGCTGTCAGGAGGAGGCAGTTGCCGGGGACCACCTGCCTGCGTTCAGGCGCCCCGGGCGTTGTCCGTCGCCACTTGAGTCGGCGATCCGTTCAGGCGCGGCACCACGACGAGGCGTGTGACCTTGCCCTTCTTGAAGGCGGCGAGGAAGCGGGCATAGTCCCTGAAGACCACGCAGCCATTGGACTCGGCGCGGCCGCCGCGCAGCATGTAGGTGTGGGCGAGCAGGCCGTCGCGGTTGTATTTGTTGCCGCCGCTCGTCGGCGTCAGGCGTATGGCCTGGACGCCATGGAAGCGGGATTCACGCAGCGACAGATTGTAGGTGTTGGGCGGCGTCGGGCCGCGATCCTTGACGTGGACATAGCGCGGCTGGTCGACCATGGCGCCGAGGCCGGAATGCGCCTCGAGCCGCTGGCCGTCCGGCATGTAGACGGTCTTGGCGCTGATGTCATAGACGGCGACGCCGTGGCCGGCTCCGCTGCCGCCGCCCGGTCCGTTGAACAGGTTCCTGAATGCCTGGCCAAGGCCGCCCGAAGGCGTGTCCGGCTTGGCATAGGCCAGCACATCGCCGCCATCGCCCGGCCGGCCGGCCCGGGCCGGCCTTGCCGGCTGGGCTTGCTGGACCGGCTTTGTCTGCGGCGCCGGCTTCTGCTGCGCGATCCTGGGCTGAGCAATCCTGGGCTGCGGCGCAGGTTCATCCTGTTCCACCACGGCCTTCGGCTGCCGCGGCGTGTCATATTGCGGGCGGTGGGTCGGCAGCGGCACGTCGTCGGTCAGCGCATCCGGCAGCGAGGCGGCGTCGCCGGGCTGTTGCGGCTGGGTTTCGGCAGGCTCAACCGTGATATCGGCCGAGGAGCCGGTCATCGGCAGCGGCGAGGCGAAGGCCTCGTCCTCGACCGGCAGCGACTCGACAAGGGCCAGCGCCAGCTGTGCATTGTCAGGCGTCTGCGACTGGGCAAAGCCCGCCGGCGCCGGCGCGGTCTGGACGACGGTATCGGCACGGGCGAAGCGTTCAGCCGCCGGAGCCGGCATGTTATCCGACAGGCTGGCCATCACCTGGACCGATGGCACAAGCGATGCCTCGGTGATCTGCGGCGCGGCCTTGGAAATCACCGGGCGGGCATCGGCAGTGGCGACAGGCTTGCCGGCAGCAAAGGCAGCGGCCAGCTTGCTCGGCGAGAGCGACGCTTCCATGCGTTCGAAGCGCTCCTGCGCTTTCGACTTCAGGATTGGCTGTTCCGGTCTTGCATGGGCCGCGAGGCGCGCGGACTTCTCACCCAGTGGGCTCACACTGGCCAGCTTGAAGCACGTGGCGCCGCATTGCACGGCATGGTCGTGCAGGGCCTGCGCGCCGCCATGGGCATTGGCCAGCACGAACGGCGCCGAGGATCTGAGGAAATGCTGTTTGAGCGGATCGGCCATCGCCAGCGAGCCCGGCATGGCCAGCGTTTGCGGCAGCCCGCCGCCCGACGTCGCCGACAGCGAGGCGCCGACGGAACTGAGGCCGGCCATGGTGCCGATCAGCCAGAGGCCGACAGCAGCACTGGCACCGGGCACCGCGACCCAGCGGACGATCCGTTTCGGGTTTAAGGGAGGGATGCGCTGCGCATCGACGAACTCGCCGCCCTCGCGCTGGTCCCAGACTATTTTGTGTTTACTCGACAACGCCATGCAACCAATCTCGCTCCAATCGGTTTTCCCCGTACGTGGCCTTGTCAGCCGCGACGACCATTCTGCGAGTGATCCCAGGGTGGTCCCCGACGCGTTTGCCGCGCCTGTCGTTGATTGCCGATTGCTTCAAAATATGGACAAAGTTGGTTAACCAATCCCTCTCAAATCCAACTTTGAGACGTGGACTTTGTGCCAAAAAAGGCTCGTCCACGATCATGCACGCGGTATTACAGCCCTTCCGAAGCAGGTTTGCTGCCTGTTTTTGACGGCCGAGTCAAGCACAACAGCCCTTGCTAATATAAGGAAAAGGCTCTCCAGCGAGCCCTGCGGCAATGCGGCGCGCCATTCCACGGTCCTGAAAAAGGCCGATGGCATCGGCAAAACTGTTGCCCGCGCGCCACATTTTTCCGGCCTGCACGGCCGCCCTTCTACGCCCATTGACTCGTTTTGGGAGCCGGTGCAATCGGGTTGAAGTGCTTGGTTTTGGGGTGGCAAAGGCCACTTTTGGAGGCTTTTTCCATGAAGCGTCGAGATTTCTTGACGCTGTCGGCGGGTGCGGCGGCGTTCTCCATTCTTCCAGCCACGGTCAGGGCCAACGTTCCCCTGCCCTACGACCGCAACGCCGAAGTGCCATTCAACGACAAAAAATCGTTCATCGACTGGATGGTGGCCAATCGCGGCGAGGATCCGAAGTTTTTGGCCGAGCGCTTCGATCGCTTCCAGATCATGGTCTACAACAAGGACGTGCTGGACGACCGCAACAAGCGCGCCTTCCTTTTGACGCCGCGTGAGGAATTCGTGCTGCCGCAGAATCTGGGGCGCGCCTATGACCATGCCTTTCTCGACATCGGCTATGGCGTGACGATTTCCGGTCCGCACCTCGTCGGGCGGATGACGACGGCCATCGACGTGCAATTCGGCGAGGCCGTGCTCGAGGTAGGCACCGGCTCCGGCTACCAGTCGGCCTATCTCGCCAACCTCACCGACAAGGTGCACACGATCGAGATCATCAATCCGCTGGCGCAGCGCACGCGGCGCACCTATGACGGGCTGGTCGAGCGCGGCTACAGCGAGTTCGGTTCGGTCACCAGCCGCAATGCCGACGGCTATTATGGCTGGGAAAGCGTCGGCCCGTTCGACAAGATCATCGTCACCTGCGGCATCGACCACATTCCGCCGTCGCTGCTGCAGCAGCTGAAGCCCAATGGCGTCATGGTCATTCCGGTCGGCCCGCCTGGCGCGCAGCACGTGCTCAAGGTGACCAAGCAGCAGCTTGCCGACGGCACGTTCAACATCGTCCGCTCGGACATATACAATGGCAAGGTCGTACCGTTCGTGCCGTTCACCAAGCTGGAAGGCGACCAGATCGTCGGCACGCACAACAGCTGAGCATTGCGGCATCAAGGGACCTGAATGGCTGCCGTCGCATCGAATTCCCGCCCGACCATCCCGTCCCTCGAGGCGCCTCGGCTGGCGCATTACCTGGCGGTCGGGCTGATCGCCGGCGCCATCATCGCGCTGCAGATCGCGGTCATGCGGGTGTTCGCCGTTGGCAGCTGGTCGCATTTCGGTTCGCTGGTGGTCAGTCTCGCCATGCTCGGCTTCTCGCTGTCCAGCGTCGTCATCTTCGCCGGCAAGGGCTGGTTCGACCGCCACTGGCAAGGGGCCGCCACCGCGGCCCTGCTGCTGATCGGTCCGCTCGCCGTCGGCTCCAATCTCGTCGCCCAGACGGTGCCGTTCAATGCCATCTTCCTGGTATCCGACCCGGCGCAGAAATGGCGGCTGCTCGCCAATTTCCTGCTCTATCTCTTGCCGTTCCTGGCCGGCGCGTTCTTCCTCGGCATCGTCTTCCTGAAAAGCCGCACCGCCTTCGGCCGCGTCTATTTCGCCGACCTCACCGGCTCGGGGCTCGCCGGCCTCGTGGTGCTGGTGTCGCTCTACCTGTTCGCGCCGAAAACCATCATCGTCGTGCCGCTGCTGCTCTGGGCGGCCGGTTCGATCCTATGGTTTTTCGCGTTCGGCGCCTGGAAGAGCGTTGTCGCCGGCGTGGTCGTGGCGGCGCTGTCGGTCGCCGGTTACCTCATGCTGCCCGGCCTGCTCGGCATCCCGGACATCGCCGTGTCGCAGTACAAGGGCGTCGCCTATGCCCGCAATTTTCCGGATGGCAAGCGCATCTACCGCAGCGTCTCGCCTTTCGGCGACCTGCAGGTCTATGCCAGCTCCTACATGCATTTCGCGCCGGGCCTGAGCGACAACGCCGCCTTCGGCATGCCCGAAGTGCCGGCCAACACCTATGTCGGCATGTACCGCGACGGCGACGGGCCGGAAGGCATCATGCGCAATCTGGCGCCGGCCGAGCAGGTCTATTTCCGCTATCTGCCGATGCACTATCCCTATGTCATCAAGGACAAGCCCAAAACCTTCGTGGTGCAGTTCGGCGGCGGCATCTCCACGCAGGCCGCGCTCAATGCCGGTTCGACCTCGGTGACCGTCGCCGAGAGCAACCCGATGACCTTGCGGGCATTCCGCGACCCGGTGCTGAAAGATGTCACCGGCGATATCCTGGCCGAGCCGCGGCTCAAGGTCATCGACTATGACGGGCGGCTGTTCCTCGCCAACACGAGCGAGCGCTACGACGTCATCGACCTCAGCCTCGCCGACAGTGTAGGCCTGTCCAATCCCGGCGGCTTCGCCATCTCGGAGAAATACGCCTACACGCGCGAAGCGATGCTGAGCTACATGCACGCGCTGGCCGATGGCGGCGTGCTGTCGATCACCTTGTGGAACAAGGAAGAGCCGCCGAAATCGGTGCTGAAGCTCTATTCGACCGTCGCCGAGGCGGCGAAGACCTTCGACAGCCAGGGTGCGGCCAACGACATCTTCGCCGTGTCGAGTTACCTCTCGACCACGACCGTGCTGTTCAAGAGCGGCGGCTTCACCGAGGCCGAAATCAAGACGCTGCGCGACTACACCAGGTCGATGTCCTGGGAAGAGGTCTACTATCCAGGAATGATTTATGACGGCTCGAGCGCGCAAAAGGTACTCGACGATTACCGCGCCTCGATCTTCGGCAGCGGACAGGACGCGACACTGGCGCAGCAGCCGGCCGCCGATGCGACCGCGCCCGCCGACCCGACCGCTCCGGTCAACCCGGATTGCGATCCGACGGCGCCCGCCGATCCGACGCTCGACGCCTGCGCAGGCACCGTCGGCGATGCCGGCCCGCAAGTGTTGCCGGCAACGGAACTGCAGCGCATGGCCTGGCACGCGCTGTTGACCGGCGGTTGGGAGAAACTTGCCGGCGACTATGTCTTCGATGCGCGGGCGCTGAGCAACGACCAGCCCTATTTCGCCGCCTATGTGAAGGTCGCCGACCTGCCGCGCACGCTGGACAGGCTCGACCTGTTCCAGGACGATTGGGGCTATCTGTTGATCTGGGCGACGCTCGGCATCGCCTGCGTCACGGCGGCGTCGCTGGTGCTGCTGCCCGTGATCTTCGGCTGGCGCATCGTGTTCTCGCGCTCGCGCGGCAAGCTCGGCACCATCCTCTATTTCGCCTGTCTCGGCCTCGGCTACATCATGGTCGAGGTCGGGCTGATCAGCCGCTTCACCGTGGCGCTGGCCAACCCGACCGTGTCGGCCTCGGTGCTGATCTCATCGATGCTGGTGTTTTCCGGGCTCGGCAGCCTGTTTGCCGAGCGCATCTTCGACCGCGCCAGAACGCTGCTGCCGGTTGTCCTGCTGGCGGTCTGCGGGCTGCTGCTCGCCTATGGCTTCACTCTGACGCCAGTGTTGGACCGGATCGGCGCCTATCCCTATGTGGCGCGGCTGCTGCTCTGCTTCCTCTTGGTGTCGCCGCCGGCTTTCCTGATGGGCATGCCGATGGCCACCGCCATGACCTGGCTGGCGCGGCTCGGCAAGGAGCATCTGTTCGTGTGGGCCTGGGGCATCAATGGCTGTTTCTCGGTGATCGGTTCGGCCGCCGTGCCGATCGTCGCCACCAGCTTTGGCTTGAGCGCCGTGCTGCAATGGGCGGCGATCGCCTATCTCATCGCCATCCCGGCCTTCTTTGCCGTGCTGTTGCCGTCAAAGGCGACTGATATGCGGCTGGTGGCTGCCTGATGCCGGACCGCCGCGCCATCGTTGCCGGATTGCTGGCCACGGCGATGTTTCCGGCGGCGAGTTTGGGGGCGCGCTTGCGCAAGGCCATCTCGACCATCGTGCCGTTCAAGGCATCGCCCTTTCCCTATCGCGGCAAGCTGCCCGACGGCTCGGCGCCGTTTCTCGACGTGACGGCGGCGGACGGAAGGCGCGGCCACACCTCGCCGCGTGGCGGCATCTACTGGGAAGACGAGACCTATTCCGACCGCTCGACGCTGCTGGCGGTGCCGAAAGGGTTCGATCCGGCCAAGCCGGCGGTCGTCGTGGTGTTCTTTCATGGCAATGGCGCGACCTTGCAGCGCGATGTCGTCGGCCGCCAGCGGGTCGTTGCGCAGGTCGAGGCGTCGGGCCTCAACGCCGTGCTGGTGGCGCCGCAATTTGCCAGCAATGCGCAGGATTCCAGCGCCGGCAATTTCTGGACACCGGGCTATTTTGCCGAATTCATGGCCGAGGCGGCGCAAGGCCTGGCCAGGCTGACTGGCGCCAAGGCGGCAGAGTTCGACGCCATGCCCGTGGTGCTGGTCGCCTATAGCGGCGGCTACAATCCAACCGCTTTCGTGCTCAGGAATGGCGATATCGACGCCCGCCTGCTCGGCGTCATCCTGCTCGACGCCGTGTTCGATGAGGCCGACATTTTCGCGGGCTGGATCGCACAGCACAGGACGCGTTTCTTCGTCAGCGCCTATGGCAAATCCTCGGCCTCCGGCAATGCCGAGATCAGGCAGTTGCTGGCGGGCCAGGGCATCGACGCCAGTTCCGATCCGCCCCGTCGCCTCGAAGCCGGCACCATCGCCTTGCTTGCGTCCGATGCCGCGCATGACACGTTCGTCACGCGGGCCTTCGTGGGCAATCCGCTGCAGTGGCTGCTTGGCAGGCTGCACGGTTTTTCGCGATAAGACCTGCGCAATTCAAGCCGGCAGGGCACCGTCGATGCCGGTGCCGGCCGCGGCCTCGAGTGCCGCCGCCACCGCGGCGGCGCGGCGTGCCTTCGGGCCATGTTCGGGCCAGACGATGCGGCGCTTGATGGTCAGTGCCGGCACGTCGCGCGCGATCTCGACGAGATGGCCCGCGTCGAGATGGCGGCGCAACACCAGTTCGCTGGCCAGCAGCGCGCCCATGCCGGCGATCGCCGCTTGCGCCGCGACGATGGTCAATCCGAAGCGCGGTCCCTGGTCGATGTGCGGCCTTTGCCGTCCCGCTACGGTGAACCAGTCCCGCCATGTGGGGTAGACATCGTCGCCCATCATCGGGTCGATATGCAGCAGCGGCAACCTGTCCAGCATTTCGGCCCTGTCCGGGCCGGCATGGCGTTCGACCAGCGCCGGCGCGCAGGCGGGAATGACCCGTTCGGTGAAGAGGTCGAGCGCTGCGATGTCCGATGCCGATCCCTTGCGGTAGCTGATGGCGAGGTCGACACCTTCCTCCGCCATGGCATCGAGCCCGACGGAAGCGACGATGCGGACCTCGAGCCGCCCGAGAGCCGGCCGCACCAGGGCGAGGCGCGGCGCCAGCCACAACGAGGCGAAGGACGGATCGGCCGAGATGGTGAAGGTCTCGGCCTGCCGTTCGAAGCGCAGCCGGCGTATGCCGGAGGCGAGCGCATCGAAGCCGCGATCGATGTCGGGCAATGCCGCCTCGGCGGCACGGGTGAGCACGATGCCATTGCCCTCGCGGCGCACCAGTTTGACGCCGAGCCGCTCTTCCAACTGCCGGATCTGGTGACCGATGGCGCCGGGCGTGACGCCCAACTCTTCGGCAGCGCGAGTCAGGCTGCCGGCCCTGGCAGCGGCCACCAGTGCCCGCAATCCGGAAAGCGGCAAGTCCCTCAGCATCGTCATGTTTTGAATCTACCTCAAAACTATGGGAAGGGAACTCGTTTGAACATGGGCTTTTCGCTCTCTAGCCTGGTCGAAGAAATTCAACCGCAGGGGACACCAGATGCTCGACACGCCAAAGCAAGCAAGCCAGCAAAGACACGCCGTCGCACCCATCCGCGCCATGCGCGCGGAAGGCGCACGCGTCGCTGTCGAGCTGGTGGACGGCCGCTCGGCAAAACTTTCGACGCGCTGGCTGCGGCTGGCCTGCGAATGCGGTGAATGCGGCGACACCGCCTCGGGCAAAAGGTGGCTGACGCCGGCCGATGTCGACAAGGCCATCCATGCCGAGAGTTTTGACCTCTCCACATCAGGGCAAGTCACCGCCATCTGGCAGGATGGGCATGTCTCGCGCTATGACGCGGCCTTCCTCACCAGTCATGCCGGCGGCTCAGGTCCGGTCCGGTTCCAGCCGCTTCTATGGCACAGCGATCTTGCCGGGCGGCTCGGCCGCTTCGCCTTCGATGCCGTGGTCGCGGATGACGAAGCGCTGTTCCAGTCGCTCAGGGCTTTACGGGATCACGGCATCGCCATGCTGACCGGCGTGCCGGCCGAAATGGAAGCAACAGTGCGGGTCGCCGGCCGCTACGGGCCGATCCGCGAGACCAGCTACGGCAAGGTGTTCGACCTGATCTCGCGGCCGGATGCGCGCGTGGCGGGCGAGACGGCGCGGGCGCAGATCCCGCATACGGATGAGCCGTTCCGCTATTCCCCGCCGGGCTTCATCTTCTTTCACGCCATCCGCACCGGTGCTGGCACTGGCGGCACGTCGCTGATGGTCGACGGCTTTCATGTCGCCGAGCTGATGCGGGCGCGCACGCCGGAGCTGTTCGAGCTGCTGACGCGGCACGGCGTCACCTTCCACCGCGAACATGAAGGCGAGGTGTTCTTCAGCGCCGAGGCGCATGTCATCAGCCTCGACGCGGCGTGCGCCGTCACCGGCATCCGCTACAATGACCGGTGCCTGGCGCTGCAATGGGCGCCCCTGGACCGGATCGACGGCCTGATCGAGGCGCTGGCCGAACTGACGCGGCTGATCTGCGACCCGCAAAACCAGTTCCAGCACCAGTTGCAGCCGGGCGAAGTGCTGGTCTTCGACAACCAGCGCGTCCTGCACGGCCGCAGCGCCTTCGACCCGACGCTCGCCGTGCGCCATCTCAGAAGCTGCAACATCGACCGCGACGGCGTGCACAGCGCGTTTCGGACGCTGGCGCGGCGGTTTGCGCCTGATGAGGCGGAGCAGGTGCTGTACCAGGGTGCGATTTTCTAAGGTGTATTGATATTCAGGTGATGCCGGCCTGCAAACGGCGGCTTCCTGCGCTTCCGGTGCTCACGTACCCAAAAGTACGCTCCGCTCCGGTTCTCGGAAGCCACCGTTTTCGGCTCGGCCTGACCTGAATCTCAACACGCCTTGCAGCGCACGCCCCTCGACTTGAGATGCCTCTCTCTCAGTTAAACCACAGCGCAAATGTCAAAAACCCGCCACCGCCGAACTCACGCTGGATCTGGTCGAAATCCTCGCTGGTCAGGATCCTGCCGCTTTCGAGATAGGGCGCGATTCCAGGGCCGGTGATCGACAGCACGAGGTCGAAAGTCTTCGGCTCGTCGAAGAAGCGCTTCATGTTGATGCCTTTGCCGGTGATGCGGAAATGCGGCAGCAGCGCGCGGCCTTCGAGCAGATCCTCGGCCATGCTCAAGGTGGCGAGCCAGGCCTGCACCTGCTCCTCGCCGACTTCGAGGCCGGTCAGCGGGTTCTCGCCCTTCTGCTGCGGGCCGGGCAGCCATTCGCGGTCATTGTCGGTCTCGGCGCGGATCGCCTTCCAGTCCTCGCGCGACAGCCGGATCATTTCGAGCAATTCCTGGCGCGCCGCCTTGCGGCGCTCCGGTTCGACCACCGGCCAGTTGATCATGTGCACCATCGAGATGAAATCGGCGATGCGCCATTCCGAGGAGAAGATGCTCGAGCCCATCTCGCTGGGCGGCGGCACGAGAATGTCCTGCAGCGGCAGCTTCGCGCGCGGGAACAGCATGTGGAACGAGCCGTCGAAGGTACTTCTGAAATCATGCGCCAGCCAGAAATCGGCCTGCGCCATCAGGAATTCGGCATAGCCCTGCAGCCAGTAGCCGTCGGCGCGGTCGAAGCGGAAGGTGAGCGCGGGTGCGGTATCGCCCTGTGAGATGCTGCCGCGCGACAGCGCGGCCATGATGGCCGCCATGCTTTCGTCCGGCGCGATGGCGCCGTCCTCGTTGAGGTCTATGCCGACATGGGTGAGGTCGATGACCATGCCGATATCGGCATCGGCCGGCACCGAGCCCAGCGTCGCGGCGGATTTCGCCAACCTGTCGCGGAAGGCGACCAAGATGGCGCGGAACTCTTCGTAGGTCAGCGGCTCGGGGTTGGGATTGGACGGCACCGGCAGCTGCATCAGCGGCAGCATGAAGGATTGCGGGCTTTCGAAACCGTGGCGATGCAGGCCGCTGGCCAGCAGCTCAAGTGCGGTGAAGAACTCGCCGGCGCCGGCGGCATAGGCCGATGCCGGATTTTTCGGCGCGGCGGCCTCGAGCGTCGACAGCGCGCTGTCGCGCGCGGTCACGGTCTTGGCCTCGAAAAGCGCGGTTGCCGCTTCTGGCATGGCTGCACTGGCCGAAGACCAGGGCAGAAGCACAATGAAAGCGGATGCCAGCAGGCCTGCTATTCGTGTCATCTTTTCCCCTCCCAAGCATTTGTCGCCGACAATCATACACAGATTTGGGACTATTTGAGGCATCGCGCCTGTCAGCGGCGACGCGCTGTCCACATCGTTGATTGCCGACGGCTTCAACCAGCCCACCAGACAGTCTAAACAAGGCAAACGATTGGGCATTGCGTGTCGAACTATCCGCTTTCCTACAAACTGTCCTGGCTGCCGCGTTTCCTGAAGCCGTCGCTTGGCGGTGACGGCAACGGTTTTGCGCCGATGGCGGGGATGCTGATGGCGACGCCGCCGATGCGAACGGTGCGGCTTGCCTTCATCGGTGACATCTCGGCGGTGGCCAACCGCCGTGCGCCGGACTGTGATCCGGCGATCAAGGCGATGCTTGGCTCTGCCGATCTGGTGATCGGCAATTGCGAAAGCCCTGTCGTGGACAGGCCGAGCGCGGTGCTCGGCACGAAGCTCGGCACGCATCATGCGATGAGCGAGCGGTTTCTGGCCGAGGCGCTGGCGGCGGTCGGTATCGAGCGTGAAAAACTCGTGCTGTCGCTGGCCAACAATCACGTGCTCGACCAGGGCGTCGCCGGTTTCGACGAGACGGTGGCGGCGCTGAAGCGGCTCGGCATCCGCAGCATCGGCCTTGCCGCCGATGGCCCGGTGCAGCCGGTCAAGGTCGGGCTGCTGGATGTCGGGTTTGCGGCCTTCACGCTGTGGCGCAATGCTGATGAGAGCCTGTTTGCCGGGCGTGTGTCGATGGGCAGTGATGCAGAGCGCTGGCCCCGCGGCTTCGATCTTCTCTGTGCGGTACCGCATTGGGATTGGGAGTTTCGCCATTTTCCGCGCGCCATTACACGGGCATTGGCGAGGCGCCTGGCCGGGCAGGGCGTCGGGCTGATCGCCGGCCATCACGCCCATGTCGTGCAACCGGTGGAGCGGATCGGCGAGACTGTCGTCGCCTATGGGCTCGGCGATTTCCTCGGCACTGCGCTCGCCCGCCAGCCATGGCCGGGGCGCATCGGCGGGGTTTTCGTTGTGGATGTCAGTGTGGATGAGGGGACGCATGGTGTGATTGCGGCTTACCGGATGCATCCGTTTGTGCGGCTGCGGGGCAGGGATCATGAGCGGCTGGTGTCGGTGGAGGGGTTGGAGGGCCGAATACGCGAGAAGGTCGAGGGACGGCTGGGTGCGATCTTTCGGTAGCGCCGCACATGAAAGCAAGTGCACGACTATCCGACAGGTATGGCGCTGCCCCTCATCGCCCTGCCGGGCACTTCTCCCCGTATAGTGACGGGGAGAAGGACGCGGTCATCGATGGTTTCGCCAATTGCCAGCGTTGCAAATGGAGCGCCGCCGGCACGGCTATACTCCCTTCTCCCCGTCACTATACGGGGAGAAGGTGCCGGCAGGCGGATGAGGGGCGGCGCCGGCGTTCTTCTGAGAGGCACGGTCTCGCTGTCTTGCAGTCGATACATCCAAGAAATGCAGCTATCATGCGACAATATTGGCAGGGGGGTGGCGATGGAAACAGCGGATTTCATGCCCAGCGAGGCGGTCATCGCCGGCATCCGGAAAAACATCGAGGCCTATGAGGCCGCGCGGGCTTCGGCGGTGCGGCAGGTGCGCTGGCGGGTACCGCTGTTCGTCGGCCTGGTGCTGGTGGCCGTGGTGGTGATCGCCTGGCTGTTCAACAAGGTCGCCGATCCCCATGAGCAATGGTTCTCGACGCCGCATGTGTTCCTCTATTTCATCGGCTTTGCCGCTTCGGTCCTGCTCTATTTCCAGGCCATGAAGCCGGCGACGCGGCTGCAGCAATCGTTCCGCGACACGCTGCTGCCGATCATCTTCGGCTTCATCAGGGATGTGCGCTACCAGCATGGCGGCAGGCCGAACTCGTTCGACCGGCTGCCGCGCGAGGCGGTCGGGCCCTTCAACCGGCAAGCCTTCGACGATGTCGTTTCCGGAAGCTACGAAGGGTTTCCGTTCGAGCTCTACGAAGCCGAACTGCGCGAAGGCACCGGCAAGGGCTCATCCACGGCCTTCAAGGGCGTCATCGTCGCCTTCGAGGCCGTCGAACCTTTTCCGGGAATCCTGGTGGCGACGCGGCGGACCAATGCGGTCGTCGGATTCTTCCGCAGTCTGTTCGGGTCCAAGCTGCAGGAGTTGTCGTCGGGTGAGCCATTCCTCGATGCGGCCTATGAATTTCGCACCGACAATGTCGAGGCGGCGCGGCCGCTGGTGACCGGCAGGCTGGCGCAGGCGCTGAAATGGCTGGGCGAAACCTGGCCGGACGATCCGGCTCGCGTCGCGCTTAATGGCGGCGACGGTTTCCTGATGCTGCCGCAGGCGAAGAATTTCTTCGAGCTGCCGGAGATATCGGTGCCGCTCGATTACACCAGGCATGTCGCGCCGATGATATCAGACATGGGCGCCATGCTGGCGACAGCCGCACTGGTGCGCAAGATCGGCGCGAAGGACGAAGCCGGTTAGGCGACCGCCACGATCAGCAATCAAAACCGTATTTGCCGCGCATATAGTCGGCTTCTTCCTTCGGCATTCTCTTGAACATGACGCAGACGGTGAAGCTGCCGACCTGCCGCCCGTCTCGGGTGTAGCCCCAATCGGAGACATCGTTCCTGGTGAATTCGATATTCTGGCCGAGGACGACATTGCGAACTTCCTCCGGCTGGTTCGCCAATATGCCGACAAAGCCGGTCTCGGTGCGGCGGAACGGGATGACCCAGAAGTGCTCGGTGACGTTGCCGTCGCGCACCTTGACCTTCAGCTTGAACCGTTCGGTGCCGGCGGGAGGCGCTTCGGCCAGGGCCAGGAATTCATCCAGGCCGGTCAGCGCCTGCGTGGTCGCTGCCGTCATTTCAGGATCGCCCGGAGCAAAGGTAACCGTCTTGTCATCGCTGGGATCAGCGCCTTGCGCGCCGGCCCATCCCGGTGCAAGCGCCAGCATCAGGGATATGATGGTTCGGACTGCCAGTTTCATGATGGTCCCCCTCGTCGCAGCGGTTGGAATGATCCTGCATCCATTTCGATTTTGCAACCACAGCGCGAGTTTTCTTGCCTTTTTGTCATGGCGGTTGAGCTGATCCATGAAACAAAACTTGTATCAACGGAAGATCGGCAGGCTGTTGCGTGATGCGATCCGGGGTGGATTGTGGCGGCTGCGTGATGGCCGCGAAGCGCCCGCCGCATTCGGCTAAACGATTCTTTTCGTGGGTGAACGGCGCGCGTCGAGACAAACGATATGACTGGAAATCGCGTCAGCCGCAAGCAATGTGTCAGAATTAAGCCTATGATTTCCTTTGCGAAAAGTCACTCAACGTGATTTGCGGCCAGCAGGCTTCAGGCCCAGTGTCGGCTCGTTCGGTGCTGTCGCTGCTCAACGCGGCGGCCCGGAAAAGTGAAACAGCACGGAGTGCTATCGATGAAGAAGACCCTCGCAACCACCGCCGCTTTGCTCGCCTTCCTCGGTACTGCCTATGCCGCGTCCGTTCAGGGCACCATCCAGGCGGTCGATCCGACGACCAAGTCGATTACGCTCGACGACGGCAAGATCTACCAGCTGTCGCCGGACGCGAAGATCGGCAAACTGAAGGTCGGCGCCAAGGTGGCGGTAACCGTCGATGACAAGACCGGCATGGTGACGTCGATCAAGAAGGCTTCGTAGACACGAGCATCATGCGTCGGCAGATATGCTGACCTGATTTTCAAGACCCTGTTCCAATCCTGGCCGGTCCCCTCGGGGATCGGCCATTTTCCTGCTCCCGCTCAGCAGTCACCCTGAGGCGGTGGAACGTAGCGCCGACGGCGCCCCTATGGTTTTTGCCAAAGAGCCGCGCTATCCCTTGGCCAACGGGGGATCTGCATGGCTGACGAACGGAAGGGGTTTCGCCTGTCGCGCCGGCTGGTGCTCGGCGCGGCCGTGGTCGGCGGCGCGGTGTTGTGGGGCAGCACCACAATGGCGCGGCTGGCGCGCGGGCCTTCAGGGCCGAAGAATGCCGGACGCATCGCCGACATCGATGGCATTGCCCTGCCGCTGAAGCCGATTGCCACTCCGCCGGCCTTTGACCCTTCGCTGCCCTGGTCGGCCAAAGGCGGCGACATCAACGATGCCAGCGGCTTGTCGCGGACGCCGGTCTATGGCGTGGTCGAGGTCAGCGAGGAGGACCATATCGCCAGGGCGTTGGCCTTCGCCCGCGCCAACGGGTTGAAAGTGTCGCTGGCCGCCATCCGCCATTCGATGGGCGGCCATGCCTTCGACGACAATGCGCTGGTGCTCGACCTCAGGAAATTCAACAAGGTCAGCGTCGACGCTACGGCCAGGACCATGACGCTGCAGCCCGGCGCGCGCTGGCATGACATCCAGAACATGTTGCATCCGCGCTTTGCGGTGAAAGCGATGCAGTCGACCGACATCTTCTCCGTAGGCGGCTCGCTGTCGGTCAACGCGCATGGCATGGACCACCAGGCGGGTTCGGTTGCCGGCTCGATCCGCTCGATGCGGGTGATGCTGGCCGACGGGTCGGTGACGACCTGCTCGGGCACGGAGAACAGCGCGCTGTTCCGCCACGTCGTCGGCGGTTACGGCCTGTTCGGCGTGGTGCTGGAGGCAACGCTCGACATCGTCGACAACGCCGTTTACCGCACCTCGCGCGAGATCATCAAATCGGACGATTTCCCAAAATTCTTCGCCGAGGTGCTGGAGCCGAACAAGGATATCGGCCTGTTCTACGGCCATCTGTCGACGGCGCCGGGCAATTTCCTCGAGGACATGATCGTCTACCGCTACGACAAGGTGGCCGAACAGCCGCCGGCCGACCAGCCTGATATCGGCGAGCCGGGCTCGGTCGGGCTGAAGCGGGTGATCATCAACCTGGCGAAATGGGGCAGCCTGTTCCAGGAGCTGAAGTGGTTCACCGAAAAGACGCTGGAGCCGAAATTCGAGAGCTGCACGGTGGCGCGCACGACGGCGATGGCGCAAGGCGAGGCCTGCCTCGTCACCCGCAACAACCCGATGCACGATTCGGTGCCGTATCTGTTCAACGACCTCATGGACGAGACCGACATACTGCACGAATATTTTATTCCACGCGGTGCGTATAATCCATTCATCACGGAGGCTCGCGAGATCCTGCGCAACCAGTCGCTGCCGGTGCTCAATGCCTCGGTGCGCATCGTCCACAAGGAGGATGTGGCGCTGACCTACGCGCCGGAGCCGGCCTATTCGCTCGTGCTCTACATCAACCAGCCGATCGATGCCGACGGCAATGCGAGGATGCGGGCGCTGACACGGGCGCTGATCGACGTGACGATCAAGCATGGCGGGCGTTTCTTCCTGCCCTACCAGCTGCATTATACGGCCAAGGAGTTGCTGGCCTCCTATCCTGAGCTGCCGGCCTTCCTGGCGGCGAAACGGCACTATGACCCGACGGAACTGTTTTCCTCGACCTTCTACCGTGCCATCAAGGCGCTGAGCGGGGTTGCGTAGGAAGTAGTTCCAGGAAAAGTGTGAAGCGGTTTTCCGTCCGGAACTGCTCAGGAATAGAGCAGGAGAACAAATCGATGCGGATGGTATCGGCGGCGACCCTCACACTCATTGCGCTGTGCGCTGGACCGGCTGCGGCCGAGGACCTCAAGGCGTTCAAATTGACCATCGACGGCGTGGCGGTCGATATCGATCCCGGTGATAGCACGACCATTACGCTGCCCGGCGGCAAGCAGAGCAAGGTCACGCTCGAGCGCAACGACTTCGCCACCTTCTCCGGCGACAGCTTCTCCTTCGTCCATCCGAGCGGCATTTCGGTGACCAAGACCGATCTCGGCGAGAGCATCAGGCAATATCTGATGGCTTCGGCGCTCGGCACGATCGTCGTCGTGCAGGAATATGGCAAGATGAACCCGGTGTCGCTCAACCAGCTGATGCTGCAGGAGATGACCAGGGAATCGGTGCAGGCCGGCGCGGAACTGACGCAGCAGCCGACGACGCGCAAGCTCGCCGACGGCAAGGAACTGACCGGCATTCGCGCCGAGGTGAAGACGCGCACCGAGACCGCGTATTTCGAGATCGTCGGCTATGGCCTCGCCGATCAGGGGCTGTTGTTCGTCACGCGCGTCGGCAGCGGGGACGTGGCCACCGAGCAGCCGCTGATCGACAAGTTCTGGGAGAGCCTGAAGCTCAAGATGTAAGGGGACTACAGCCCCGTCGGCATCAGGCCAGCCAGCCAGTTCACGGAGCGTTTGGCCGCATCGGCGGTCGCGGAAGCCGCGCGGCCAAGGTCGGTCTTGACCACGGCATAGCCGTTCTTGGTGCGGTAGAGCACGCCGGTCCCGCCGTCGACCACCTGTTCGTAGGCGACGGGCCGGGCGGCGTCCGCGTCGACGGTCGTCGTCGGCGAGCCGACAGGCACGCTCGGCCGATGGCTCAGTTCCGGCGGCAGCGGGCTTTCCGTCCGCACGACCCTGCTGGCGGGTTTCAGTTCCGGGCGGGATGCGGTGGCGGCCAGCTGCGAGGAGGATGACGAACCCTTGGTGCGGCAGATGCCGGACACCAGCGGATAGTTGAAATTGCGCTGGTGCAGGATCTGGCTTTTCATCGCGGCTTCGCATTCGGCGATGGTCGACCACTTGGCCGGCGTCTCGCCGATGTATTCGCACAGCTTTGCGTCGCAGTCGCAGCCGACAATGGTCATGGCGACAAGGGCGGTCTTGATCACGGTCTTGTCCCTTCGAGATGCCCCCCGGCAGCCCATTCAGGTGCATGTCGCCCGTCAGGCAACATGCACCACTCCATCGCGCGCGAACAAGGCGGGATTTGGCCGCGATTGTGGAATGAGCATGGCGGCGCTTCTGATCTTTGCCGGGCGTGGCCGAAAGGCCTCAATAGTCGTAGACGTGTTCGAGCCTGGCACCGGCCTTGATCAGCGACGGCAGCACCAGATGCAGCTTGCGCACGGCAACGACCATGCCGGTGCGGCGCGTCGAAGGATCGGCCGGCAGCGGAGAGCTGAACAGGATGCGCATGCCTTCGGGAACGGCGATCGAGTCGGTCGACAGCATGGTCACCATGATCTCGTCATTGCCGCCGATCTCGACGAAGGAGACGCCCTTGTCGATCAGCCGTGGGATCATGTCGGTGAAGACCTGATAGCGCCTGGTGACGAAGACTGTGCCATCGGCGCCCATGTCGCGTTCCAGCAAAGTGTCGGGCTCGTTGCGGGTGGCTTCGCCGACCGGGCCCTTGGCCCAGACATGGACGTCGAGGAAGGCCGGGTCGGAGGTCGCGGCGAGCGCCTTTTTGATCAGGTCGGCATAGCCCTGCTTGATGGTGTCGGCGAGACCGAAGGCGAGCTTGCGTTCGCTGGTGCGGACGGAGCTGTCGCCCGGCGCCGGTTGCACGGCAAACAGGCCGGCGCGCTTTTCGGCATAGGGGAATTGATACCACGGCACCTGGTCGAGGAAAGCCGCATATTCGGCGGCCACCTTGGCCTGGTAGATGTCGGCGGCGGTACGCTTGGCCGATGTCGCCTCGGTGACGCGGCCGACTGTGTTTTCATAGGCCCATTGCAAGATGTGCTCGATCGAGTGGCTGGTGCCGATGATGACCAGCATCTGGTGGTTGGCATAGTTGAACTTGTAGGGGGAACTGGCGCGGATCACCGTGGCGTAATCCTGCCAGAAGCGGCCGACATAGGACCAGTAGGGAAAGCCGCTCGGCTGGTCCTTGGCGACGAAGCCGGCATATTCGCGCGCGGCGTAGACGATCGCCCATTCGGGGTAGGTGAGGAAGGTCGATTCCTCCGGTCTTTGGTAGCCGGGAATTTCGGCGCGGACCTTGTCGGCCAGCGCCTTGGGCGGGGCGCCATCGGCAATGCCGGGCAGCGGCGTCTTGTCGAGCGACGGCGTCGTCAGGAAGCCGTAGCTCAGCCCGACGACCGGGATGAGGATGATGATGACGATCAGCCAGACGATCGTCTTGATGAGGCGCTTCAGCCAGCGGAACAGGAACATGGCCGGTCAGGCCGTGGCGAAGTGGTCGTGTATGCGCTTCGACAGCCAGAAGCCGACATAGACGGCGAAACCGCCAATGACGAGATGCGGCAGGTTGGCGAAGAAGCGGGTGGGGAACTCGATGTCGTTGAGGGAGCGGAAACCGTTGATGAATATGCCGGCATCGAGGCAGCCGGAGCCGGTGACCAGCCCGAGCACGCCGTCGAACAGGTAGACCGAGCCGAACAGCTTGAAATAGAACACCGCCTGGCGATGCGAGATGAAGGCGGCGGCCAGCGCCCAGACACCGGAGAAGGCGTGCAGCAGGTCGTCGTACCATTGCAGCGAGAACAGCCCGAACAGATTGCCGTTGGCATCGTTGAACGCCGGTATGTAACCGATGGCAACGACGGCGAAGAACAGGAAAGCGTAGGCAACGGCCAGCTTCTGGATCAACGTCATGAAGTATCCCCCTTCAAGAAGTCCATTCGCTAACGCACCCCGCCGGTCGCCTGACGCGGGTTTCTGCGCTTCCGATGCTCACGGACCCAAATGTCCGCTGCGCTTCGGTTCTCGAAACCCACGCCATGCACCTCGGCAGAGCGCGTTATCAAACGGACTCCGACGTCGAACGTTAGCTGATTTTGCCGCCGGTTGCAGCCCCAAGCGGAAACACCGTAAAAATTGTGCGGGATGGAGAAACGACAGTCGGCGCCGGGATTTCTCCCAGCGCCTCCCTGTCAGATCAGGACACGGTCGCGGCAGCAACTTCCGCAAAGTCGTCGCGCCATGCCGGCCTTGATTTTGACGGTCCTGCCAGCCACCACCCCAAGGCAGTGTCCGTTCCAGACCACGCTGGTCTTGGCCCTTGCGGGCTTTGCCCTGCGTGCCATCGAAGGTTCTTGCCGTCCTTCATGGCAGCATCGGTCCGCCGTCGGCGTTGGCACGCTTTCCGCGGCCCCGTATGTCTCGGCTACCGTCCCTCGATACAGGCAAGCCTGCTCTCGCTCCGGGCCGTACGGGCCTCAGGAAATCCGCCTTTCACTTTCGCCTTTCGGCTTGGCGATCAGTGGCCGCCTGAGATGGGTTTAACGTACGCCGGGGAAGGGCCTTCGGGAATGGCCAGAGGCCTGTGGATAGCGGGATTATCGGGGACCGTTTGGCGAGTGAAGGCACGGCCCACGATGTTGAGCCTTGAGACAGAAGCTGCCGAGCGGTGATCCAAATTTCTATCGCGGGACCGGCGCCATCACGTTTTCGAAGTCATCACCTTCTGAACGATCTTCCAGGTTCCGTTGACCTTCAGGCATGACAACAGGTCCGTGAAGTGGCGTGGCGGTACCTGCAACCTCACCTTCAGGAGCGCGAGGTCTCTTTCGACGTCAAGTGACAGGATTTCGTCGTCACGCTCCGCGCCTTGCAGTTTTGGAGCCTTTGCGTTGCGGACGGCTGCCAGCCACATCGCAATTGGCGTCACGCCCACGTCGCCGTCGTCGGCGACCTTCGTCACAGAGCTCGAGGGATGAAATATGGATGCAAATTTCTCGGCATCCATTTCATAGGCGGCGTCAAAATAGGTCTCCGCCAAGGTGCGCAGAGCGCGAAAATCGGTATCCATAGTCACCTCGTTGTTACGTCCGACCATTCCATGCACGCCGTGATCACGTGGCGAGCACCAGGCAAGCCGGAGACGTCTCGACTTTCTTTCGATCAAACCTAGGACAAAGGGACTTATGAGGATAGCTATGCTGCCCGGGATGGAGTCATGAGCGAGAATCATAAATGGGAAATGAACTGAATGAACTCGCGACGTTTGCGGTCGTCGCCGATGAGCGGAGCTTTACACGTGCTGCCGCGAAGCTGGGCATCTCGCAATCCGCGCTGAGCCACACGATCCGGAAACTTGAGCAGCGACTCGAACTCAAGCTTCTTGCCCGTACGACCAAGAGTGTAGCGCCAACCGCCGCGGGCGCGGCCCTTTTGCAGGACCTGTCTCCAGCGCTTGAGCAGATTACGCGTGCGTTGGACAAAGCCCGAAGTATCCAGCGCCGACCTGCCGGACGCCTTAGAATCGTAATGTCGCGGTCGGCCGCGGTGATGGTGTTGTTGCCGAGGCTCACGGCATTCGCCGAGGCTTACCCCGACATCGTTCTCGACGTGGTCACCGTCACTGGTCCCGTAGACATCGTCGCGGGCGAATTCGATGCGGGTATTCAACTCGGCGAGTACATCCAAAAGGATATGATTGCGGTGCGCGTCACGCGGGACCTGCGTTTGGCGGTGGTGGGATCGCCCGGCTATTTTGCGTCACGAAGCATCCCTCAAAAGCCCAAGGATCTGAATGATCATCGATGTCTGAACCTGCGTCTCCCGAGCGGTCCGTACCGGTGGCAGTTCGAGCAGGGACGCAAGACGACTACAGTCGGTGTGAACGGCCCGCTGATAATCGACGATACCAATTTGGTGATTCAGGCGGCGCTCACCGGAGCCGGCCTTGGGCTCGCCTATGAAGAGCAGGTTGCCGAGCATATCGCCGAGCACCGCCTCATCCGGGTGCTGGAGAACTGGACGCCGCCTATTCCCGGCTTCTTCATGTATTACCCCAGCCGCCAGCATCAGCCCGCTGCATTGACTGCGCTGGTAAGCGCGCTGCGATGCTGAAAGGGCGGTAGGCGGCGACCGGTATTTCGACGTTCGGACCGACACCGCCCCTTGCCCAGCCGGCGGGCGCGGGCTTCAATGCCGGCAAACGAACGGACATGGGTCCGGCGCCGGGGAGGGCGAGTAATTGAAAGTCGGGGTGGTTCTCAATCCGATAGCCGGTGGCGGCCGGCTGAAACGGCATTGGCCTGAAGTCGCAGCCTCACTGAAAAAACACTTCGGCGATTTCGAACTGCGCGAGACGCAGGCCGAGGGCGACGCCGAACGGTTGGCCATCGACCTCGCGGCCAGTGGTTTCGATCTGGTGATCGCCGCCGGCGGCGATGGCACCGCGAGCGAAGTGGCAGATGGGCTGCTGCAGGCATTCGAAGAGAGTGGCAGGACGACCGAGCTTGGCCTGCTTCCTTGCGGCACCGGCATCGATTTCGCGCGCGGGCTCGGCCTGCCGAAAGCGGTGGATGCGACCCTGAAGCGGGTCGCCGGGGCAGAGGGACGCAAGGTCGATGCCGGCCGCATCTGCTACATCGACGACCATGGCGCTCTGGCCAGCCGCCACTTCATCAACATCGCCAGCCTTGGCCTGTCGGGCGCCACCGACCGCGCCGTCAACGCCGACAAACGCAAGGGCAAGATGTCGGCCAAGGCGCTGTTCCTGTGGCGCACCGTGGTCGAGTTCATCCGCTACCGCTTTCAAGATGTGCGGATCACCGTCGACGACGGCGCACCGGTCGAGGCGCGCATGGCGCTGGTGGCGGTGGCCAACGGCAAGTTCTTCGGCGGCGGCATGATGATCGCGCCCGACGCCGAACTGACCGACGGAGAGTTCGACATCGTCATCCTGCGAGCGGCGGGCAAGCTGAAGCTGATCTGGGATATCAGGCTGCTCTATGGCGGCCGGCACCGCAACCATCCGGCAATCACCATCCTGCGCGGCAAGAAAGTGGTTGTCGAACCGCTCGGCGATGTGGAAAGGAACGGCGCGCTGGTCGACATTGACGGTGAGTCGCCCGGACGCATACCGGCAACCTTCGAGATCCTGCCCGGCGCGCTGACGCTCAGATATTGAATCAAGGCGTTGCCAGATTGATTCAAGTCGTTCCGAAACTGAATCCGGCTATCGATTCAAGCAAATGAAATTGCTTGGTTTTCCGCTCGCTGGTCAGATTTCCAGTTTGGCAGGAAAACCGGGCGCGCGCAGGTCGGTGCCGACGGCATCTTCCAGCAGCTTGACGATCTGGGTCGACCAGGCGCCGCCGCCATAGGCCGCCTTGCCTTGCTCGAAAATCGCGTTGACGCGGGATGCCAGCTCCAGCGGCACGCCGAAATCCTTGCCCATGCCCAATGCAAACCCGAGGTCCTTCAGCGCCAGGTCCATGGTGAAGCCGATGTCATAGGAGCCGTTGAGGACGAGCTGGCTTTCGGTCTCGTGGACGAAGCTGTTGCCGGAGGAGGCAACGATGGCGTGATAGGATTGGGCAAGGTCGAGGCCGCCCTGCTTGGCCAGCATCAGCGCCTCGCCGGCGGCGACGAGATGGATGAAGGCCAGCATGTTGGTGATGACCTTGATCACCGCCGCCGAACCAATCGGCCCCATCAGGAACGATTTTGCGCACATCGCTTCGATGGCCGCGCGATGGCGTTCGTAAAGCGCGGCATCGCCGCCGACCAGCGCGGTGATTTTGCCGACCGCCGCGAGATGCACGCCGCCGGTGACAGGGCACTCCAATGTCTCGACGCCTTGGGCCGACGCGAGGCCCGCAAGCCGCACGATCTCGTCACGGCCATTGGTCGACATCTCGATCCAGGTGCCGCCCTTGGGCAAGCCCTCGAGCAACCCGCTGGGCCCGGCAAGCACCGCCTCGCTGACCTTGGGCGAGGGCAGGCAGGTTATGGCATTGCCCGCGCGGGTGGCGGCCTCGGCCGGGCTGTTCGCAGCGGTGGCGCCGAGCGCGACGAGGCGCGCGACGGCAGCCGGGTCGCGGTCGAAGACAGTGACGGCAAAACCGTTGCGGATCAGGCTGGCTGCAAGGTTGCCGCCGAGATGGCCAAGGCCGATGAAGGCGTAGCGTTCGCTCACGGCATCAACGGTGTCTGCATCATCTGCAGGTGCAAATCCTTGCCGGTGTAGGGGTGCGCATCGCAGACCGCTTCGTTAAGCTCGACGCCCAGGCCCGGTTCCTTCGAGGGGATGACATTGCCGTCCTGCCACTCGATCTTCTTCTTCAAGAGCGTGGCATGGAAACCGTCCCACTGTTTCAGCGATTCCAGGATGAGGAAGTTGGGCAGCGTCACCGCCAGCTGGATGTTGGCGGCGCCGACGATCGGCCCGCAATAGCAATGCGGCGCGACCTGGATGTGATAGGCCTCGGCCATGGCCGCGATCTTCTTGGTTTCGAGGATGCCGCCGGAGCGGCCGAGGTCCGGCTGCAATATGGTCGCGGCGCGGTTCTCGATGACGCGGGCGAATTCGAACTTGGTCGTCAGCCGTTCGCCGGTGGCGATCGGGATCGACGTGCCTCGCGCGACCTGCGCCATCACTTCGGGCATGTCGGGCGGCACCGGCTCCTCGAACCACAAGGGATCGTAAGGTTCGATGGCGCGCGCCAAGCGCAGCGCGCCGGACGCGGTGAACTGGCCGTGCGTGCCGAACAAGATGTCGGCGCGGGTGCCGACCGCTTCGCGGATCGCCTTGACCATGCGGGTGGAGACGTCGATGTCGAGCAGGCGCGGCTGGTGGCCGTCGAAGGCGGTGTAGGGACCGGCCGGGTCGAGCTTGACCGCATTGAAGCCCTGCTCGACATATTCGAGCGCGCAGGCCGCCGCCATTTCGGGATCGTTGTAGACGTTCCTGCCGTCCGGCGCGTCCTCGGAGTGGACGGATCCGGTGTGCGGGTAGAGGTAGGTGTAGGAGCGCAGCGTCTCATGCACCTGGCCACCGAGCAATTTGTAGACCGGCTTGTTCGCCTCCTTGCCGATAATGTCCCAGCAGGCCATTTCGAGCGCCGAGAAGCACCCCATGCCGGAGACATCGGGGCGCTGGGTGAAGCCGGAGGAATAGGCGCGGCGGAAGAAATTCTCGATGTCGTGCGGATCGCGGCCGACGAGATAGCGCTCGGCCATGTCCTCGACCATTTTCGCCGTGACATGGGCGGAGAAGGTGGCGTTGTAGGCCTCGCCATAACCGACCACGCCGCCATCGGTGGTGAGCTTGACGAAGATGAAATACTTGCCGCCGATGCCGGGCGGCGGGTTGCCGACAACCCAGGTCTTGACGTCGGTGATCTTCATTTGTGGTCCTCCAGAACCAGTTCGGCGCCCTTCCACCCGGTCATGACCGAGGCGGCGTTGGTGTTGCCGGTGATGTTGTCGGGAAAGATCGAGGCGTCGATGACGCGCAAGCCTTCAAGCCCATGCACTTTCAGGCGCGGATCGACGACGGCGCGCTGGGGATCAGGCCCCATGCGGCAGGTCGAAACCGGGTGATAGACGGTGCCGGAGCGTTTCCGGAAATCGGTGATCAGATCGGCGTCCGACTGGATCGACGGGCCGGGCAGGACCTCCTCCCTGATGATTTCCGCCATGGCCGGCATCGAGGCGATCTTGCGCACGAACTTCACCGCCGCCAGCATCTCCTCGACGTCGGCATTGGTGGAATAGGCATTGGCGGTGATCTTCGGGTAGTCCAGCGGATTGCCGGAGCGGATCATGATCTCGCCCCGGCTCGACGGGCGGCAGTTGGACAGGCCGATGGAGAAGCCCGGCCAGGGGTCGGGCGTCAGGATCGGCCGCTCGCCGCTCTTCGGGATGACGGTCGAGAAGGCCTGGAAATAAAGCTGCATGTTGGGGCGCGAGAACGCCGGGTCGGTGCGGAAGAAGCCGCCGCCATGGTTCATCGACAGCGACAGCGGACCGGAACGCGTGAGGATGTACTGCATGCCGACCAGCAGCTTGCCCCACCAGGGACGCAGGATCTGGTTGAGCGTCGGCACCTTGCCCTTGAAAGTGTAGTTGATGCCGACATGGTCCTGCAGATTGGCGCCGACATTCTCGTTGGCATGGACGACCGGGATGCCCAGCCCTTTCAGAAGTGCCGAGGGGCCGACGCCGGACAATTGCAGCAGCTGCGGCGAGTTGATCGAGCCGGCGGAGAGAATGATTTCGCGGCCGGCCCGCGCCGTCTTGGTCTGGCCATTCTGCAGATATTCGACGCCGATGGCGCGCTTGCCTTCGAACAGGATGCGGCTGGCCAGCGCGTTGGTCTCGACGCGGACATTGCCGCGCTTCATCGCCGGGCGCAGGAAGGCGCGCGCGGCGGACATGCGGCGGCCGTTCTTGGTCGAGATCTGGTAGGTGCCGACCCCTTCCTGGGCAGCACCATTGAAATCGGGATTGAACGGCAGGCCGGCCTGCTGGCCGGCGGCGAGATAGCGCTTGGTCAGCGGGTGGACGGCGTTCGCCGTCTCACTGATGTGCAGGGGACCGCCGGTGCCACGCCATTTGTCGGCGCCGGCCTCATTGTCCTCGAGCGCCTTGAAGGCCGGCAGCAGATCGTCATAGCCCCAGCCGGGATTGCCGGCGGCGCGCCAGTCGTCGAAATCCTCGCGCGCGCCACGAATCCAGACCATGGCGTTGATCGAGCTCGACCCGCCGAGCAGCTTGCCGCGCGGCCAGTGGTCGACATTGCCGCCGAGACCGGGATCGGCTTCGGTCTTGTAGTTCCAGTTGACCGCCGGGTCGAAGAAGGTCTTGCCGTAGCCGAGCGGCATCTGCACGTAGAAGCGCCGGTCGGTGCCGCCGGCCTCCAGCACCAGCACCGAGAAGCGGCCCGAGGCCGACAGCCTGTCGGCAAGCACGGAGCCGGCCGAGCCGGAGCCGACGATGATGAAGTCAAAGGTCTGCATGATTGAAACGGGCGGCTCCGGAAATCTGGCCGCAGCCTAGACGCGACGGGTTCGCGGCGTCGCAGTGCCTTCCGGCATGCGTTGTGAAAAATGCGACCGCGATGTCAGGTCGAGTTGCGGGGAATACCGACAATCGCGCTTGATATGCATGGGGTCGACAGCTTATGCGAGGGCATCATTTGCTCTGGCCACGCTGCGGAAGTCGGGAAATCATATGCGGACCCTGTCGGATGCCTTCATTCCCGAGCTGCCGGGCCACTACAAGGGCAAGGTCCGCGAAAATTACGATCTGGCGGACGGGCGGCGCATCATCATCGCCACCGATCGTCTCAGCGCCTTCGACATCATCCTGACCTCGATCCCGTTCAAGGGCGAGATACTCACCCAGACGGCGCGCTACTGGTTCGAGGAGACCGCCGATATCTGCCCGAACCATGTGCTCGAATATCCCGATCCCAATGTCGTCGTCGGCACAAGGCTCGATATCCTGCCGGTCGAGATCGTCGTGCGCGGCTATCTCGCCGGCACCACCAGCACCTCGATCCTGACGCGCTACAAGCGCGGCGAGCGCGACATGTACGGGATGCGCCTGCCGGACGGCCTGCGCGACAATGAGAAGCTGGCCGCGCCCGTCATCACGCCAACAAGCAAGGCGGCGGATGGCGGCCATGACGAGCCGCTGTCGAAGGCCGACATCCTCGCGCAGGGCCTGCTCACGCAGCCGCAATGGGACACCGTCTCGGATTACGCCTTAAAGCTGTTCGCCCGCGGCCAGGCGCGCGCCGCCGAGCGCGGCCTGATCCTTGCCGACACGAAATACGAATTCGGCACGGACAGGAACGGCACGATCATCCTGGCCGACGAGATCCATACGCCGGACTCCAGCCGGTATTGGATCGCGGCGAGCTACGAACAGGCGCTCGCAAGCGGCACGCGGCCGGAGAGTTTCGACAAGGACTTCATCCGCTCCTGGGTGGCGGCGCGCTGCGATCCCTACAAGGACCCGATCCCCAGGATCCCGGACGAGATCGTCGAACAGGCCTCGCGCATCTATGCCCAGGCCTACGAGGCGATCACGGGCAAGGCATTCGTGCCTGACATGTCCGGAAAGACAGTTCTCGATCGCATCCGCTCGAACCTGGCGCGCTACTTCTAGCAGCCGGGCGAGGCTTTGCCGCGTTGACGCGTCCGCGCCGTGAGGCTACGGGATCGAGGGCAATCGATCTCAAGCCATCGACCTCGGGGGATTTCTCGCATGGTGCAGTACGCGGACGGACGGCCAATCGGTGACCTGACGCTGCGCACGCTGGCCATGCCCTCGGACGCCAATGCCGCCGGCGACATCTTTGGCGGTTGGGTGATGGCGCAGATGGACCTTGCCTGTGGCATCCGCGCCGCCGAGCGCGCCCGGGGCCGCGTGGTGACGGCTGCGGTCAAGGAGATGTCCTTCGCCAAGCCGATGAAGATCGGCGACACGCTGTGCATCTACACCCATGTCGAACGCGTCGGCCGCACCTCGATGACGCTCAAGGTCGAGGCCTGGGCGCAGCGCTATCTCTCCGACCTGATGGAAAAGGTCACCCACGCCGATTTCGTCATGGTGGCGCTGGACGGCGAGGGCAAGCCGAAGGCCGTTCCGGCCGAGGGGTGACGAGCCCGTCCTCGCGACTCTCCCAATGCAGGCAATTGTAACATCGCCCGCGCGGGCGATGCGTTGCGCGACATCCAATGGTTGCCTTCACGCCCGATCGTACCGGGCGTTGGGGGAGAGACAATGCGTCAACACATACTGAACAGCTGGCTCGTGGCAGCCCTTGTCGCGCTTGCCTGCCTGCTCGGCGTAACCGCCTATGCCGAAGTCAAGAACGACCTTCCGCACACGACTTGCTTGCAAGCCGAGAAGGGTGACCGCAAGCCAGCCGCGACGCCCTGTGATCGCTTGGCGCCGAGAAGCTGACCCGCTGCTTTTGGTTCGCCTTTGATCCGCGATCGTCGTCGTCAAAGCAGCGTGTGTACAGGTCTGCCCCCAGCGCCATATCGCAAAGCTGCCAAGCTGCCTCTAGAGGGGCACGAATTCCCTACCCGACAGGCAATCTCACTCGATGCAAAACTTCGAATCTCCTGCCGTGCAAGGGTTTCAGCTGTGCACGCCGTCGAATTTTTCGCGTGCCTCGCGCACACGCTGCGTGTTCCTGCGCGCCCATTCGCCAAGCGCACTGACCGGTACCAACAGTTCGTGACCGAGTTCGGTCAGTTCGTAATCGACGCGCGGCGGAATGGTCGGAAACACGGTGCGGGTGACAAAGCCGTCGCGTTCCAGGCCGCGCAAGGTGGTGGTCAGCATCTTCTGCGAGATGCCGCCGACAGCCGCGCGCAGCTCGTTGAAACGCAACGGTCCGTGGCCGAGCTTGCCGACCACGAGCACGGTCCATTTGTCGCCGACGCGCTGCAGGATTTCCGAAATCGCGCGGCAGTCTTCGGTGTTATGCGGGTGCCTCAGTAACAAAACGGTGCCTCCTTGCGTCGGCAGTTGACAGTATCTCATATAGCGCCGGTATCTAAACGATACCAGCTTATTACTGGAATGGAGAGCCCCCCATGTCAAAGCCGAAAATCGCCATCATCGTCGGTTCGACGCGCGCCGCGCGCTTCGCCGACGTGCCCACCCAATGGATCGCCAAGATCGCCAAGGCGCATGCCGACATCGACGTCGAGGTTGTCGACCTGCGCGATTTCCCGCTGCCCTTCTTCGACGAAGTCGCCTCTTCCGCCTGGGTGCCGTCGACCAACGAGGTTGCTCAGCGCTGGCAGAAGAAGGTCGCCGAATTTGACGGCTTCATCTTCACCGCCGCCGAATACAATCACGGCCCGACGGCCGTGCTGAAGAACGCCATCGACTACGCCGCCAACGAGTGGAACAAGAAGCCGGCCGGTTTCGTCGGCTATGGCAGCGTCGGTGGCGCCCGCGCCGTCGAGCAGCTCCGCCTCCATGCCGTCGAACTGCAGATGGCGCCGGTCAAGTCGGCCGTCCATATCGCCTGGGGCGATTTCCTGGCCGTGCGCCAGGGCGAGAAGAAGCTTGAAGACCTCGAGCACCTGAACCAGGCGGCAGCCGCGCTGGTCAATGACGTCGCCTGGTGGGCCAAGGCCCTGAAGAAGGCGCGCGATGCCGACGTGGTTGACGAGGAAATCAAGGCGGCCTGAAGCCTTTTTGAGATTATCCTCCCAAGGGATACTGGGCGGCGCTTGCGCCGCCCTTTTCAATTGCGTGAAACCGCTCGTGGCCGGTGGCCCTGTACCAATCCGGATTGCCACACGCACGACACCAGCCCGAAGGCCAAGGATGGGCGGTGAGAGGCTTTGGTGCTGGCCAGACCGGGCCCGTCAGAGCGAATACATCGCGCCGGAAGCGGGTCCCGAGCTGCGACGGAGCGGAAATCGGCCGCAAGGTCGACATATCCCGCCCAAGTTGTGGACACATCCTCTTTCAGGGCGCACTCTTCAAGCACGAAACCCAAGCCAGAGTTTCGCACAATGCCTCACATGCTTGAGACGCGTCGCTGATTGCATGACCCATCCGGATATTTCCGGGTGGGCAGTCGTTTCTTGTGCGCCTGTCCGAGATCAGGCTACGGCCCAAATAGCACGCTGCAGCCCGTTCCGGACCAACTGGGAGGGAAACAGCATGCCTCATCTTCAACGCAGAGAACTTATTCAAGGAAGCCTGGCCGTTGCCGCAATCGCGGCTCTCCATAGCTCGCGTGCTTACGCTTTTCCGACACGGCCCGGCGAGAAAACCATCGAATGGCTCGACAAAATACCGCCGAACCCTGTTCCGGAGGTCATCAAGAACCAACTCGTCTGGGAGGAACTCGATTCCTGGGTAACGCCCAACGACAAGTTCTTTTCAATCGCGCACTTCAACCGGCCGGTCATCGATGAGAGCACGTGGAAGCTCGAAATCGATGGCATGGTCAAAAAGCCGATGGCCCTGACGCTTGCCGACATCAAGGCCCGCCCACGCCAGGAAACCACGTTCACGATTGAATGTTCGGGCAATACCGGCCTTCCGTTTTTCAACGGCGGCATCGGCAATGCGCGCTGGGCGGGCACACCGCTCGCACCGATCCTGAAGGAGGCCGGGGTCCTCGACAGCGGCATCGAGGTCGTCTTCTGGGGTGCCGACGAAGGCGAGATCACGCGAGCCGACAACGTCAAGTTCAAGCAGAATTTCGCGCGCAGCATGTCGCTCGCCGAAGCCATGGATCCAAAAAACATCCTTTGCTACGAGATGAACGGCGCTCCCTTGCCGCCCGACAACGGCTTCCCGGCTCGGCTGATAGCGCCCGGCTGGTACGGGGTCGCAAACGCGAAATGGCTCAAGCGCATCGAGGTGCGCGACCAGCGCTTCGAGAACCGCTTCATGGGACGCGACTACGTCACGCTCCGCGAGGAAGACCATAAAGGCGAGATCGTGTGGGTGGAAAGCTCCGTCGGACGGGCGCGCCTCAAATCGGCGCCGGCCCGGGTCACTCAGGTCGGTAAGAAGTACTGTATTGTCGGAGCCGCCTGGGGCGCGCCGGTCGACCGGGTCGAGGTGAAGATCGACGATGGACCGTGGTTGCCGGCGACCATCGACCATACGGAGGAGGCTGAATTCGCCTGGAAGATGTGGTCTCTCGACTGGCCCAAGCCTTCCGCCGGAGAGCACACCGTCACCTCGCGCGCGATCGACAAGAGCGGCAACATCCAGCCGGCGATGAGTGATCCGTGGATCGCCAAAAAACACACCTACTGGGAGAGCAACGGACAGGTGACACGTCGCATTCAGATCGGTTGACGGGAGCGCCGGTCAAGCCGGCCGTCGATATCCCCTGGGGCGACTTGCTCGCCGTGCGCCAGGGCGAGAGAAGCTCGAAGATGGGCGGCGCTTGCGCCGCCCTTTATGGCTATAGCGGCTCAAATCGAAAGCTGCCGCCGGACCGGACGACGCGGCCGATGCCGGGCGAGTCCAGATGCGCGCCGGCAACGAAGCAATGATCGTCCGCCGCAAGCGCCAGCAGCCGCAACCGGCTCTCGCGCGCCTGATCCTGATCCGTATCGAATTCCCACGTCACCTCGGGCCGATCGAACTGAAGCGACGGGACGTGAACGGTGTCGCCCCAGATCAAGATGCGTTCGCCGCCGCTCGAAGCGCGAAAGCAGCTGTGACCCACTTCATGGCCATGGGCGCCGATAACGTCGATATGTGTCCCGAGACGGTCTCCGGCTTCGAATGGTTCCGCCATGTCGTGAAATCGCTTCAGCCGCGCTTCGGTGCGGAAGAGGCCGAGTTCTTCCCTCGGAACGAGCAGGCGCGCCAGGCGCGGGAAAGCGTCCTGGCCGTCGGCGAGCACAAGACCCTGGATGTGGTCGAGATGCGTGTGGGTGAAGCAGACGGTGCGGATTCGTCCGGCATCGATGCCGGCTTCGTCCAGCGCCTGGGGAAGCCGGCCCATGGTCGGGTGCCAGGCATTCGCGGCACCAGTATCGATCAAGATGACCTCATGCCCATCGTCAATCGCGAAGGCGTTGACGGAGAGCCTGAGTTGACCGCCAACCAACGCGACCTGCTCCGGCAAGTCATCGCCGAATGGCTTGTCGCCGTTTTGCCGGAGCCGCCTGATCGGCATGTCGACATAGCCGTCGCGCAAGGCGGTGATGCGCAGGTCACCAAGAATGTAAGTCTGATAGAGTTCGCCCGAAGCGATGCGGTGCATTTGCTGATCCGTTCTGCAGACAGTCTGCGATGGGGGCGCCGGTGTCGGCAACCCGCAATGTCAGTTCGATCTAGGCCATGTGTGCGTGCCGCACCTGCCGTGGCCGGATGATGCAGTCGGCGAGGCGGTTCGTCTCGTTGAGTTCGTCGGCATGGTGCTGGCCCCACTGGCAGAGCGCGAGCAGGATCGGCTCGAGGCTGAGGCCAAGGCTGGTCGCCGAGTATTCGACGCGGGCGGGCACTTCGGCGAAGATCTCGCGGCAGACGAGGCCGTGCTCCTCCATTTCGCGCAGCTGCTGGATCAGCACTTTCTGGGTGATGCCAGGCATCAGCGCCTTCAGCGCCGACAGCCGCCTTGGGCCATCGAAGAGATGGTAGAGGATGACCGCCTTCCAGCGCCCGGCGATCACCTTCAGCGCGCGCTCCGCCGGCAGCATCGGCAGCCTTTTGATCGGCATTTTCGTGGGCGAACCGGCCATGGTCACCTCCTGGTCAGCAGGGGAGAAATGAGTGTGTAGTCGCGGTCTCGCAGATAGTGGCAAACCAGCGCCGATGCCAGTGCGACCGGAGTTTGCCATGAAAGCCGTTCAATTCAGCCGCTTCGGCGGTCCCGAGGTGCTCGAGGTCTTCGATCTGCCGGCGCCGGTGCCGCAGGCCGGCGAGGTGCTGGTCCGGGTGCGGGCCGCCGGCATCAACTTCTTCGAGGTGCTGATGCGCGCGGACCGTTACGCGGTGACGCCGCAACTGCCGATGTTTCCAGGCGTGGAGGTGGCTGGTGTCGTCGAGGCCATCGGGCAAGGGGTGGATGTGGCGCTTAAGGGAAAACGCGTCGCGGCGCCGTTGTTCGCCTCGCAACGTCCTTTTGGCGGGTATGCCGAGCAGGTGGTGATATCAGCCGATCTCGCGGTGCCGCTGCCGGATGACGTCTCGTTCGAAGAAGCGACGGCGCTGATGGTGCAGGGGCTGACGGCGCTGCATCTGCTGCGCCAGAGCCCGCCTGCGGGCAGGACGGTGCTCGTGCCGGCCGCCGCCGGTGGCGTCGGTTCGCTGCTTGTCCAGCTTGCAAAGGCAAAGGGTGCGGGCAAGGTGATCGCGGCTGCCGGCGGCGCGGGCAAGATCGAGCTTGCCCTGTCGCTCGGCGCTGATGTGGCCATCGACTACACCAATCCGGATTTGACCGCGCGCGTTCGTGAGCTGACAGGCGGGCAGGGCGCCGACATCATCTACGACACGGTTGGCGGCGCGTTGACGGCGCTGTCGTTGCAGGCTTTGGCGCCTGGCGGTGAACTGGTGTTCGCGGCGCTCGGCCGCTACGGGCTCGAACCTTCCGATCTGGAAGCCATGATCGGCCGCAACCAGTCACTGAGGGGGTTCGCGCTGCTGCCGCTGCTGCCGCTGCTGCCGCAGGAGGTGGTGCGGGCGAGCCTGTCGGAACTGTTCCAACTGGCCGCGACCCGCCGGCTGCGGGTCGCGATCGGTGGCCGTTTCCCGCTCGACCAGGCCGGCGAGGCGCACCGGCTGCTCGACGAGCGCCGCTCGACCGGCAAGGTCGTGCTGGTGCCCTGACGGCCTTATCCCGGGGAGAGACCGTCGAGCAGGAAGTCGAGGCCTTTGCGGAAGGCGCCGTCCCAGTCACTGTCCAGGAGCAAGCGAGAGCGTTCGATCGTCGGGTAGCGTTCGCTGGCCAGTCGCTGCTGCGCTTCTGCCCTGTCGTCGTCCGAGAGGTCGAAGCTCGCGCGAGTGACGGTGGCGCCCATCACATAGTTCCAGAGCGACCATATGGCGGCGTTCACATCCGCGTCCGCGACGCCGGCACTGGACAAAATCTTGCTCATGCGCTCCAGGCGACCGAGGATGCTCGGGCCGAGCGCCCGGCGCGGCAACAGGGACGCCGACCAGGGGTGGCGCAGCATGCCGGCGCGCCAGTCTTCCAGCATGTGGACGATTTCCGCGCGCCAGTTTTCAGGCTCGACCATTTCGGGCGGTCCGCGATAATCGAGCACCGAATCGAGAGCCAGGTCGAAGACGTCCTCCTTGCTGTCGACGTGCCAATACAGGCTCATCACGCCCGAGCCGAGGCGATCGGCCAGCCGGCGCATGGTCAATGCGTCGAGCCCTTGCGCGTCCAAAAGGTCTATCGCCGTCGCCACGATACGCTCGCGCGACAGAGGCGGTTCCCCTGATGGCTGCTGCACGGGCTCGCCTGTCCGTCGGGACCGTTTGCCGCGGGCGCCGCTGCGTTTGGCTGCCATCCGTCTTCCTCGCTGGTCGGAACCTCATTTTTGGCAGGCAACGTCAGGAATGTCGATCCTGAACGTTTGACTCGTACGCCGTACTATAGGATGGCTCGTACACCATATGGTACATTGTACTAGAAATGGTCAGAAACTCAATGGTGCCGGCTTCGGGGGGCGTCGCTCGCAGGCCGCGAAGCTCGAGAGAAATCATGTCACGCGCAATCAAGCATCTGCTTATCGGAGGACTAATCATCATGACCACTGCGGCAACGGCCAATGAACTGACCATCGTCAATCCGCGCACCCTCTATGACCCGTCGCCGAACGGCTACAGCACGGCGGTGATCGCGCCGCCCGGAGCCCGGGTGGCCTATATTTCCGGACAAGGCGGCCAGGACAGCACGGGAGGCTTGTCGCCCGATTTCGCCGTCCAGGTGAAGCAGGCCTACGCGAATCTGCGCTCAGCACTTGAGGGGATCGGTGCGAAACCCGATCAGGTCGCCAAGCTCACTGTCTTCGTCGTCGACCACGACATGTCCAAACTCGAAGTGCTGACAAGGAGCGTCAAGGAGATGTTCGGCGACGCGTTGCCGGCGCAGACCCTGGTCCCCGTTCCCAAGCTTGCCATCGACCCGATGCTGTTCGAGGTCGAGGCCGTGGTCGTGCTTGATTAGCAGCGATGCGTACCGCGCTGGTTTTGTTCCTGCGCAACGCCACGCCCACTGGACACTCACTGAAGCGACCACCAGCGGATGTCAGGAAAGACATCGCTGTCGCGCGTGGCCTGTTGGGCATGCTCGATCACAACGGAGAGCAAAAAAGGCGGGCATCACTGCCCGCCGTAGTAAAGATATGGCGCGCCGGGGACTTGCTTCAAGACCCTGCGGCCGACGTAGAACTCCCGCCTTGTCCATCGTCACCGAAACGGGAGTTCGCGAATGCGGGTATTGCTGTCGACATATGGCTCACGCGGGGATGTCGAGCCCATGGCAGGGCTTGGCGCCGAATTGCAGGCGCTTGGCGCCGAGGTGGTGGTGTGCGCTCCGCCGGATGATGAATTCGCGGCGGTGCTCGATCGCGCGGGCGTGCCGCTGGCGCCGGCCTTCTCCTCGGTGCGGCAGTGGGTGACCGAGGCGTTGGCCGACCGATCGGCGGTGAGCCTACCCCAGCGCGCGGCCCAGGTGCTTGCCGGGCAGCTCGACGCGGTCGCCGAGGCCGCAAAGGGATGCGACCTGATCCTGGCGGCCGGCCTGTTCCCCTCCACCGCCGCGGCACGGCTGGTGGCCGAGCAAATGGGTATCCGCTACGTCTATGCAACTTTCTGCCCGATCTGGCTGCCATCCACGCATCACCGGCCGCAAGCCTATCCGGAACACCCTCTGCCGGCTGACGTAACCGACAGCCGGGTCCTTTGGGATCTGAACGCGCAGGCCATGAACGCGATATTCGGCGGAGCGTTCAACGCGCATCGCGCTTCGATCGGACTGCCGCCGGTGGACAATGTCCGCGACCACGTTTTCACCTCTCGGCCATGGCTGGCATCGGACCCGGTCTTGAGCCCGTGGCAGGTGACCGATCTTTGCGATGTGGTGCAGACCGGCGCATGGATATTGCCGGACGAACGCCCGCTTCCGGCCGATCTGCTGGCATTCCTGAATGCCGGACCGGCGCCGGTCTATGTCGGCTTCGGCAGCATGCCGATGCAGGCAGCGAAGGACGCAGCGCTGGCAGCCATCGCCGCGATCCGCGCTCAAGGACGCCGCGCGATTGTCCTGCGCGGCTGGGCGGACCTTGTTCTCAATGACGATCGCGACGATTGCTTCATAGTCGGAGACGTCAACCAGCAGGCGCTGTTCCCTCGCCTTGCCGCTGTCGTCCATCATGGCGGTGCCGGCACGACGACAACGGCGACCCGGGCCGGCGCCCCCCAGATCGTCGTGCCCCAGATAGCCGACCAGCCCTATTGGGCGGGCCGGGTGGCCGAGCTCGGCATCGGCGCGGCCCATCAGGGCCCGGCTCCGAGCTTCGAATCCATGTCCGCCGCGCTCGGCCGGGCGCTATCGCCTGAGGTCTCGGCGCGTGCGACCAACGTCGCCAGTACGGTTCGTTCCGACGGAGCGGCAGTCGCCGCGAAGCGGCTTCTGCGTACGGCCGAGAAAGGGGCGGCTGCCGGCACCGATGCGAGGAGGTCAGGAACGGATGCCTTGAGGTGAACCCGCGCGGGCGAGCAGCAGGGCGCGCTCCCTCTCATTGCCGGTCAATTCCGCGGCCTGCCGGAATGCGGCGCGGGCTTCCGCCTGATGTCCCAGTTTCTCCAGGAGATCGCCGCGCACCGTGGGCAGGAGATGCGAGCCCTTCAGGCGCGGCTCGTCCTTCAAGGCCTCGACGATGGCGAGGCCCTGCGCCGGCCCGAACGCCATGCCGACTGCCACCGCCCGGTTGATTTCGACGATGGGCGAGGGGGCCGCCAAGGCAAGGGCCTGATAATAGGCCGAGATCGCGATCCAGTCGGTGTTGGCGGCCGTTGCCGCGCGGCTATGGCAGGCGGCGATCATCGCCTGCAAGAGATAGGGGCCGGGTGTCGATGTCAGGGCCATCGCACGGTTCAGGCCGTCGAGGCCGCGCCGGATGAGCGACCAGTTCCAGCGGGCGCGGTCCTGGTCGAGCAGCAGGATCGGTTCGCCCGCCTTGCCGATGCGATCGGGGAAGCGCGAGGCGTTGAGTTCCATCAGCGACACCAGACCCTGCACCTCGGGCTCATCAGGCATCAGCGCCATGCGAGCGGCCAAGGCGCAGCGCCTCGCCACAGAGATCGGCGCGCAGCCAGTCCGGCCCCGTCGTTGCCACATAGCCCTCGTTGAAAGTGAGATAGACCACCTCCAGCACGACGGCGAGACGTTCGCGCCGCTCCTGCCCGCGCGGCGTCTCGAAAGGGATGGCGGCATCACGAAGGGTGCGCTTGGCGCGCACGATGCGCTGGGCGATGGTGGCTTCAGGCACCAGGAAGGCGCGGGCGATCTCGGCCGTCGACAGCCCGCCCAGCAGGCGCAGAGCAAGGGCCGCGCGCTGCTCGGCCGGCAATACGGGATGGCAAGCGATGAAAATCAGCCGCAAAAGGTCGTCGTCGATATCCTCGTCGAGCGCTGCCTCGATGTCAGGCATTTCGCGCTCCAGTTCGGCGAGGTCGATGGCGAGTTCGCGATGCTTGCCGTCGATCATGGTGGTGCGGCGCAGCCGGTCGAGCGCCCGGTTCCTGGCGACCTCGGTCAGCCAGGCGGCCGGGTTGCGCGGGATGCCGTCCCGGGGCCAGCGCTCCAGCGCCAGCAGGAAGGCATCGCCGGCGACCTCCTCGGCCAGCCCGATATCCCTGAGATAGCGGACGAGCCTGGCGATGAGCTTGGGCTGCTCGATCCGCCAAACCGCTTCGATGGTGGCCGCTTCGATGGTGGCTGTGGCCGTCAACCCATCAGCTCGCTAAAGCCTTCCGCCACCTTCTGGACGTCCTCGGGGAAATCGCTCATCTCGAAGACGCGGCGAACCTCGATCAGGTCATTCTCCCCGGCGGGGCAGCGGCGGGCCCATTCGATGGCCTCTTCACGCGAGCGCACGTCGATCACCCAATAGCCGCCCAGCACTTCCTTGACCTCCGCGAACGGGCCGTCGGTGACAATGGGCTTGCCGGCCTTGAAGCTGACCCGCGCGCCCTCGGACGGCGGATGCAGCCCGTCGAGCGCCAGCAGAACGCCGGCCTTCTTCAACTCTTCATTGTATCGCATCATTCCTTCCACCGCCTCGGCGCCGGGCCTGACGTCGGCCGCCGCCTGTGCGTAGCCGCCGGGGATCATCAGCATCATGAACCGCATGGTCTTCTCCTTGGTTGGGTTGGTTCGATGATACGACGAACGAAGGGTGACGGAATCGACAGCGGTGCGAGGAAAAGTTCAAATCCCTGATCGTCGGTCGAGGCCGCTCCGGGGCTTCGGAGCCCCGGCCTCTTATCGATGAATATCCGTTACGGCGCATTGTCGGCGACGCGGTCAATGGCGTCGATCAGCCGTTTCCGCTCCTTGTTGATCCACTGGCCCTCCGCGTAGTTCTGGAGAAACGTTTCGACAAACTCGACAGGGTTCTCGCCGACGATCGCGCGGATCGGGGTTCCGTGCGCGGCGCTCTGTTCGAAGAGGTCGATGAGATCCTCCAGCATCGACACCATGGTGTCACCGTTGGTGATCGCCCCGAAATACATGAGGTACCGGTCCAGCGCCTCGATCGCCGCGCGATAGTTCGCCGGAAGCTTTTCCGTGCGCGCCTTGTACTGCCAGTAGCGTTTCTTCTGCTCTATCGACCCTGTGATCTTCTCGATCCATCCTGTGACCATGTCTATTTCCTTTCCGTGTTGAGCTGTTCGAGCCGTTCCGCGAGGAAGTTCCACGTCCTCCAGAACTCTTCGAGGTCGTCCCGTCCCCGGGCGTTGATCGAGTACACCTTGCGGGGCGGGCCCTTCTCGGACGGGATCTTCTCCACGTCGACGAGACCCTTCTGCTCGATCCTGACGAGCAGGGCGTAGACGGTGCCTTCGGCGATGTCCGAGAAGCCCTGGTTTCGCAACAGCGCCGTGATCTCGTAGCCATAGGCGCGCCGCGCGGACAGGATCGCCAGGATGATGCCCTCCAGCGTGCCCTTGAGCATCTCCGTCATCTGCTTGCCCATGGAAGTACCTCTCATGCTACTCAGTGATGATGAGTAGTGGTACTTAGCATCGCTTAATAGTGATCGTCAAGCCCTGCCTTCTCGACCGGCCGGCGCCGCCGCCGGTACCGGACAAGTTGTTGCAAGGCCTGCCGTGGAAGCCTCGGCCGATCGAGTTGGACCGTCATATGGGCGGGGCTGCCATCTGGCCCTGTGCTTTTGCCCTGATATGTCAGCGTGCATCCGTCACCTCGAGTAAGCCCGCGTGAAATCATCCAGCCTGGCCGGCGTCGTCTCCCCCATGATCCCGGTGCTCGTCTGCGCGCTTGGCATCTTCCTTCTGTCCGGCATGGATGCGGCGATGAAGGTGCTGGTCATCGCTGTCGGCGTCTACAACACGGTTTTGTGGCGCAGCATGCTGGCGACCTTGGTCGCGGGCGCGGGCTGGCTGGCAGGATCGCGCTCGCTTCCCGCCCTCTCGGTGCTGAGACTGCATGCGCTGCGGGCCGTGGTGGTCGGCATTGTCCTGCTGTGCTTCTTCTGGGGGCTTGCAAGGCTGCCGCTGGCGGAGGCTATCGGGTTGAGTTTCGTGGCGCCGCTGTTTGCGCTCCTGCTGGCCGCGCTGCTTCTGGGCGAAAGGATACAGCGCAAGGCGATCTGGGCCTCGCTTGCCGGCATTGCGGGCGTCGTGATCATCGTGGCCGGCCAGTTCGGGCAGAAGGCCTATGCCGGCGATGCGCTGCTCGGCACCGCGGCAGTGCTCGTATCGACAGTGTTCTACGCCTACAATCTGATCCTCGCGCGACGACAGGCGCTGCTGGCCAAGCCGATCGAGATCATGCTGTTCCAGAATCTTTGCGTCGGGCTCATGCTTGGTCTTGCCGCACCCTGGCTCGCCATTGCGCTGCCCAGCAATCTCTGGCTTCCGCTCGCCGGGGTGACGGCCCTGTCGCTCGCCGGCCAGTTCCTGATGAGCTGGGCCTATGCGCGCGCCGAAGCGCAATATCTGATCCCGACCGAATATTCAGCCTTCATCTGGGCGATCGCGCTCGGCTGGTTCTTCTTCGACGAGGCGGTGACCTGGACGACGCTGGCCGGAGCCGGCCTCATCGTGGCCAGCTGCCTGATCGCCGCGCGCTCGAATCCGAGGCTTGCCGAGCCGATCGAAGTCGCGGTTTGAATGGCAGTGCGCAAGTAGATCGGCGCCTACTGTATTTTTATTAAATGTTTCGCCGGTCGAATTACGATCTGTAGACCATTCGTCGGATTGTTGTGCTTCCAGCCCGGAAAACATCACTGAATGGTCGATGTGATGGGGAACTCTGTGGCAAGTTCCTGGAGCGGTATCGTGCCGGCAATTTTGGTCCGGATGCGGTCGCTTGGAATCGAGCGATCCGAGCGGGCCCGGCATCACGAGGAGGATTTATCCGATGAGCTTCTTCGTCAATGCCCTGGGCGTTCCTCTTCCCTACAGCGGCGCTTCCACCCATTGGTATTCGGCGGCAGGGGCCGGGCCGGACTTGTACGGCAGCTCCGGAAACGACTCCTTCTACGGAGCATCCGGTGTCACCATGCATGGTGGCGCAGGCGATGACATCTATTACCTCTATGCGGCGAGCAACAAGGTGGCGGAGGCCGCCGGGGCAGGCATCGACACGATCAGCACATGGATGAGCTACAAGCTCCCCGACAATGTCGAGAACCTCGTCGTCACAAACGCCAACAACTATGCTTTCGGAAATGGTTTGGACAACATCATCACCGCCAAGGGCGGGCACCAGACCCTGGACGGCGGCGCGGGAAACGATGTCCTGATCGATGGTGGCGGCGGGTACGACACTTTCATCATCTCGAAAGGCAATGGCAGCGACCTGATCGCGAATTTTGCCGCCACCGACACGGTCCGTCTTAGCGGCTATGGCTTCACGTCGTTCGACGCCATCCACGCCAACATGATCCAGGCGGGTTCGAACGTGCTGTTGAACCTCGGGTCCGGCGAGATCCTCGAGTTCAAGGACACGACCATCGACAAGCTGCAGCCCAGCCAGTTCGAATTGCCGATCGACAAGTCCGGAATGCAGCTCTCCTTCAGCGACGATTTCAACACGCTGAACCTCCACAACAGTCAGGGCGGCACGTGGGACACCAACTTCTGGTGGGGCGCGGCGAACGGCAGCACCTTGAGCAGCAACAACGAGCTGCAATGGTATATCGACGCCAATTACGCACCGACGAGTTCCGTCCACCCGTTCAGCGTGAACAATGGCGTGCTCACCATCACCGCGGCGCAGGCGCCGGCTGACATCAAGCCGCTGATCAACAATTTCGAATACACCTCAGGCATCCTGACGACCCACGACACCTTCTCGCAGACCTATGGCTATTTCGAAATAAGGGCCGACCTGCCCGAGAACGCCGGCGCCTGGCCGGCCTTCTGGCTGCTTCCGGAAGACGGTTCATGGCCGCCGGAACTCGATGTCGTGGAGACGATCGGCCAGGCCCCGAACTCGTTGATCATGACGGCGCACTCGAATGAAACCGGAACGCACACCAAGGTGACGTCGACGGTGAGCGTCTCGGACCCCGCCGGTTTCCACACCTATGGCCTGCTCTGGACGCCGGACAAGCTCGTCTGGACCTATGACGGTGTAGAGGTCGCCGAAGCGGCGACGCCCTCCGACATGAACAAGCCCATGTACATGCTGGTCGATCTCGCTGTCGGCGGCCTGGCCGGCACCCCTCCGGACCATCTGGCCACGCCGGCCGAGATGAAGATCGACTACGTCCGCGCCTATACGCTGGACAGCGCGCCCGCGAACGCCCTGAACGTCACCAGCAGCACCACCACGACGCAGAATATCGCCACGCACAGCAGCAGCGCGCTGCATGGCGGTTCCGAGTTTGGGGGCCACGCGTAAGGTCTCGGGAACATGCAGCGTCGGGGAATGTGGAAATGACTGGACCGTCCGGCCTGCGTCCGGTCTTCATGCGCGCCATCGCCGATGTCGGCGTCTTCTCGCTGTTAATCAACATCCTGCTGTTGGTGATTCCACTCTACCTGCTGCAGGTCTATGACCGCGTGCTGCCGTCCTCCAGCGTCGAAACGCTTGTCTATCTTTCGGTCATCGCGGTTCTCGCGCTCGCTTTCCTCGGGTTGCTGGACGCGATCCGCGCCGTTTATACGCAGCGCGTCGCGGCGACCCTCGACCGGAAACTGGGCGCCAGCACATTCGCCGTTTCGCTTGGCGCTAGATATGCCGGGGGCCTGTCACCGCTGCGCGACCTCGCCTCTGTCTGCGCCTTCATCCGGTCGCGCGGCGTGGCGGTGTTGTTCGACCTGCCTTTTGCGCCCGTCTTCCTCGCCTTGCTCTATCTCATCCATCCGGTGCTGTTCTGGGTGACGGTCGCCGGGGCGGTGCTTCTGCTTTTGCTGGTCGTGGCCAACCAGCTTGCCATCGGCAGGAACGACGCCCTGTCGGCCGAGCGTTCGGCCCTGGCCAGCCAGGCGGAACAGGCCTTTGCCCGCAATGCCGAGACGCTCCGCGCCATGGGCATGGTGGAGAACGCCGCGCGGGTCTGGGGACGGCACGTGGCGGCAGCGCTCACCTTGCACGACCGTTCCTCGAGTGCCAATGCGATCTTCAGCGGCGCCTCTCGGGCGCTGCGCATGATGCTGCAACTGGCGATCCTCGGCGCCGGCGCATGGCTGGTGCTCAAGGGGCAGATGACGGCAGGCATGATCTTCGCCTCCTCGCTGGTGTCGTCGCGCGCGCTGCAGCCGCTCGACCAGTTGATCGGCGCCTGGCGGCAGATCGCCGACGCCCGGCGCGCGTGGAAACGGCTGGAGACGGCGCTTGCGGCGCGTCCGGCTGAAGCGCGCAAACTGATCCTGCCCGATCCGGCAGGGGCGATTTCCGTGCAGGACGTTTTCTTCATGGCGCCGAATGCGCAGCCCGGCACCGAACCCATCCTCAAGCGGCTGAACTTCCAAATTGGCGCCGGCCAAGCGTTGGCCATCGTCGGCCCGAGCGGCGCCGGCAAGTCGACGCTGGCGCGGTTGCTGGTGGGTGCTGCCCGGCCGACCGGCGGCGCGGTCAGGATCGACGGCGCCGACCTCAGGACCTGGGACGAAAACCAGCTCGGAAAGCATGTCGGCTACCTCGCGCAGGAGGTCGAGCTCTTTCCAGGATCGATCGCGCAAAACGTCGCCCGCTTCGACCCAGATGCGGATGACGCCGCGATCGTCGAGGCGGCAAGGCGGGCTGAGGCGCATGAGCTGATCCTGGCGCAGCGGGACGGCTACCAGACATTGATAGGTCCGTCGGACAGAATGCTGTCGGGCGGCGAACGCCAGAGGATCGGGCTGGCGCGCGCCTTCTACGGCAATCCCAGAATTCTCGTCCTGGACGAGCCGAGCACCCATCTCGACGGCACGGGCGAAGCGGCGCTCGAGGCGGTCCTCGCCGCCGCGAAGGCGGCCGGCGTCACCATGGTCGTGATCACGCATCGCCCTTCGATCGCCGCGTCCTGCGACCGCGTGATGCTTCTGCGTGGCGGCGCGATCGAAGCCTTCGGCCCAAGCAGCGAGGTGCTGCGGCATTCGGCTGTTGGCAAAGGCCTGCCCGCGCAGCCGAATACGGTGGTGACAGGGTCCTTCGCCACGACGATCCGCACGCACAACGTCCGTTTCGGGTCGTAGATGATGGCGGTGCAGAGCCTCGCCTGGGAGGGCAACCCGCGTACCAACATAAGGCGTGTCGCATTCGCCGGATACGCGGCGACAGCGCTGTTTGCGGGTTGCTTTGGCTATTGGGCCGTCAGCGCGCCCTTGTCCGGGGCGGTGATCACGCAAGGGACGATCTCGGCGACTGGGGGGAACATCCTGATCCAGCACCCAGACGGCGGCATCATCGAGGAGCTGCTGGTCCATGACGGCGATCGCGTGCAACAGGCCCAGGATCTGATCGTGCTGGATCCGACAGCCCCGCGGGCCGAGCTCAACCGGCTGACGAGACAGTCGATCGCACTCAGGGCCAGTGCGGCGCGGCTCGAGGCGGAACGCGACGGGTTGGACAGGCTCGCGCCAATCACCAAACCAGCGCCACCTCTGCTCCAGCCCGATTTCGACGCCTTGATTCGAGAACAGCAAAAGGAATTCGATGCCAGGCTCGCGCGGTTCCGATCGGAACAATCGATCCTTGCCCAACGCCTGGCCATGCATCGGCAGTCAGTCGTGGGATTGCAGTCGCAGAAGGAGGCCGTCCAGCAACAAGCCGAAATCGTGAAGAAGGAGCTCGGCATCAAAGCCGGCCTGCTGGACAAGGGCCTCACAAATCGTACCGAATACTCGCAGCTTTTGCGCAGCGAGGCCGATCTCGTCGGGCAGGCCGGTATGCTGGAAGCCAATGTCGCGGCGGCCAACACCCAGATCGTCGAAGCCCAGGAGCAGATCGAGCGCCTGACCACGCAACGCGTGGAGGAGGCGCTGACGAAGCTGGACGAGGTTCGTCCCAACCTGGCCGACATCGAGGAACAGATCAGGGCGGCCGAGGCGGTGCTGCGGCGCACGACGATCAAGGCACCGGCCGCGGGCATCGTGGTGTCTTCGACCTATAATGCCAGGGGCAGCGTGATCGCGCGCGGCGAAAAGATCATGGAGATCCTGCCGACGGCACCGGGTCTGATTGTCGAAGCAAGGCTGCGGCCGAAAGACGTCGATCAGGTCCGTGTCGGCCAGCCGGCGAAACTGCGATTGTCCGCCTTGAACACGCGGCTCACCCCCGAGGTTTCTGCCACCGTGGCACAAATCTCCGCGGACCGGCTCATCGACGAGGCCACGCGCGAGCCCTATTTCCGCGTCAAACTCAGGATTGCCGGCGACCTGCCACCCGGCGTGAAGCCCGAGCAGCTTTATCCGGGAACGCCGGTCGAGGCGTTCATCAGCACTGGCGATCGGACTTTCCTAGAATATCTGGCACGGCCGATGGTCGATTCCTTCGCTCGCGCGTTCACGGAGCGGTAGCCGGCCGCGCAATCCGAAGTCGACATTCAAACAATCAGCGTACCGCCTCGCGGTGGGTGCCGGGCAGGCGGGTGGCGATCAGCTTGTCGATGCGGCGGCCGTCGAGGTCGACCACTTCGAAGCGCCATCCTTGCGCGTCGACGCATTCGCCGGTCGCCGGCAGATGGTGCATATGCGACAGCACATAGCCGGCGACCGTCTCGTAGTCGCGGTTTTCGGGAAGGTCGATGCCCAAAATCTCGGCCATTTCGTCGGCCTGCATATAGCCCGCCAGCAGCCATGAGCCGTCCTCGCGCTTGACGGCGTTTTCTTCGTCGCCGGCATCGAGGTCCGCCCGGAACACGCCGGTGATGGCTTCGAGAATATCGGCAGGCGTGACGATGCCTTCGAAATGGCCGTATTCGTCATGCACCAGCGCCATCGGCACGTCGGATTCCTTGAGCTTGTGCAACACGTCGAGCGCGTCGGCCTGGTCGTAGACGATGGGAGCGGCGCGCACATGCTTGCGCGGGTCGAGCGTGCGGCCGGCAAGGATCGCGGCCAGCACGTCGCGCGTCTGGACGACGCCGACCATGACATCGACGCCGCCGTCACCCGCGGGCAGGCGCGAATGCTGGGTTTCCATCAGCAGCTTGCGGATCGTCGTGTCGTCGGACTGCAGGTTGATCCAGTCGACCTCGGTGCGCGGCGTCATCACCGCACGCACGGCGCGGTCACCAAGCCGCATGACGCCGGCGATCATGCGCCGCTCGTCGGATTCGATGGTGCCGTGATGCTCGGCCTCGGCGACCAGCATCTTGATCTCCTCGTCGGTGACCTTCTCCTCGCTTTCGCCGCGCTGGCCAAGCAGCCACAATATGGCGCGGCCGGAGATGTCGAGCAGGAATACAAGCGGCGCCGAGATGGTGGCGAGGATGGTCATGGCCGGCGCGGCGCGGGCGGCGACCCGCTCGGGATCGCGCAGTGCGATCTGCTTGGGCACGAGTTCGCCGACGATCAGCGAGAAATAGGTGATGATGGCAACCACGATGCCGACGCCGAGCGGATCGGCGACGCTTTCGCGCATGCCTGTCGTGGCCAGGAACACGGACAACCGGTCGCCCAGCGTCGCGCCGGAGAAGGCGCCGGAAAGCACGCCGACCAGGGTGATGCCGATCTGCACGGAGGAGAGGAACTTGCCGGGGTTGGAGCCAAGATCCAGCGCCCGGCCGGCGCCGTTGACGCCACGGTCGATCATCGCCTTGAGCCGTGCCGGGCGCGATGAAACGATGGCGAGTTCGGACATTGCCAGAAGGCCGTTCACACAGATGAGGACGACCACGATAGCGATTTCGACGTATAGCATGAGGGCTCAATAGCATTGCGGCGGGCCGCTCGAAAATAGCGGGCCGCCATTTTTAGAATATGACATGTGTCTTTCAGGCATTATCCCGGGCCCGCGCCGAAAAGTGTTCGACGAGAGCGTCGACGACCACACGGATCTTGGCGCGCCAGATTGCGTGTCACCGGCAGATGGTATGCACGACGAGGTGCCGCAGGCCTTGCAGCATCTGGAAAAAGGGCCGTTCGGCAAGATCGTGATCCGCACGACCGACCCGGCGTCCGATCATTGCGGCTGCTTCAGCACGCCGATGATTGCCTTGCCGTCGGTGAAATAGGGATCGCCGCCGCCATTGCGGCCGGTCCTGGTCGCGCCGATGCCCGGCAATTCGCTGGTCGACGCCAGCAGACCGGCTGCGTTGAGGTCGCCGATCAGGAAGTCGCGCTCGGCGTCGATGTCGGGACCGATGTGATGGGTGATGGCGCCGGTGTCGTGGCTGAGGCCGACGCCGCGATCGAAGCTGGCGGCACCCAGCCAGAGCGGGCGGCCGTCATCGCCGACCGTACCCGTCTGCCAGAAACGGACGTGGTGGCGCCGGTCGGCGCTGTCGCCGACCGGCTTTTCGAAAGCGAGGTCCTGGGCACGGCCCTCGAACAGCAGCCGGCTCATCGGCGCGTCGGGATAAGGACGGGAAAACAGGACGCTTTCGCCGATGTCGATGGCGGTTCTCAAGGTGACGGCATCGGCTGTGTCCCAGCCGGCGACGGCGAAGGCATGGACCACCTCCTTCTCCGTGCCGACAAGGCCGACATTGATCGGGTCGCCGGGAATGCCTTGCGGCGTGTGCGTCACCATTTCGAAGCGCTGGTCGCGAAAGCCGCGCTCCCGGAACGTCCAGAATTCCGGCGCCGCGACATAGGCAAGCGCGACCCAGGCGCCGAGCAAGGACGCCAGCCAGATCATCGCGCGTCGCCGAAGGCTTCGTTGGCTCATGAGGGAGGCTCGATTCGTGCGGTATCTGTTGCCTGACAGTCCATGGAAATCAATGGCCAGCGATGCGCAGCTGGTCTATCGTCGGCCGTCGTTTTTGCACGGGGGCAGGAATGAAGGGGAAACCGGCAGGCCGCGGACCGATGGCGTTGACCGCCGACCTTGTCGCCAGGGTCGAGCGCATCGAACCGGATCCCGGCCCCGAGCCTGGAACAGCCAAGCATACCGACGCGGAGTTCGACGGCCTTGTCGAGCAGCTCTTGTCGCAATACCGGCCCGAAGCGCTGTGGGTGTTTGCCTACGGCTCGCTGATCTGGAATCCTGAATTCGTTCCTGTCGAGCAGCGCCCGGCCACGGCGCCAGGATGGCACCGCTCATTCTGCCTGAAACTGACCCGCTGGCGCGGCACCCGCGAATTGCCGGCGCTGATGCTGGCTCTCGACCGTGGCGGCAGTTGCAACGGCATTGTCTACCGGCTGCCCGTGGAAGATCATTTTGGGCAACTCGGGCAGTTGATGCGCCGCGAGATCGATGCCAATCCGCCAACCAATGTGCCGCGCTGGATCAAGGTCCGGACGAAGGAGGGTCCGCTACGCGCCCTGGCCTTCGTCGCCGCGCCGGACGGCAGGGCCTATGCCGGACGGCTGCCGCCGGAGCAGGTCGCGGATACGCTGGCGCGGGCCGCCGGGCATTGGGGCTCGTCGGCGCAGTATCTCTTCCGGACCGTCAGCAAGCTGGAGGAAAGCGGTATCCACGACCGGAACCTCTGGCGCGTCCAGGATCTGGTGGCACGGCAAATCATCGCCTCCACCGCTGGCGCGGAACCCGCCTGATCATTCGCTACCGGCAGGCGCGGTAGCCGCTCTTGCGGTTCTTGACGTCGAAGTGGAAATGGTTGCGGTGGTCGTAATTGTAGCCGGGCCCAAGCACTGTGGTGAAATACTGGCAGCCATCGGCGCGGACATTGTTGAGGAAGCCGCGCGTGCGGAAGGCGAACAGGCCGGGCTTGCGCACATCGATGTCGTCGCCATTGTTGAGCTCGATGCTCATCACGTCGAGCGCATTGCCCTTGCCGTGCTCGGACAAGACGCCTTCGCCGGCGATGTTGCGGCAGGAATAGCTCGAGCCCTGGTGGATGGTCTTGACGCCGGAGAAGTAGCGCCAGCGGGCGGAAGGGACGAGTTCGTTCTTCGTCCAGGCGGCGAAGGTGGCGGCCATGTCGCAGGTCAGCGTCGCGGCGGGCTTCATCTCGACACTGCCGATGGCCGTGACCTTTACAGGATAGTCGATGCCGCACTGGCCTTCATGGATCGGCGCCAGGTCGGTGTAGGCGACATCGAGGCGCTTCAGCTGCTGGCGGCAATCGATTTCGCTGGCCGGTATCTGTTCGACCGGCGACATCGGCTCATCCATACGCGGATAGGCGGCCTGCGTCATGTAGGGATTGGAAGGAACAAGCTTCTGCATGCCGGCATATTGCGGCACGGCCGCGGTTTGCGCGCCGACATCGACCGCCGGCTGCAAGGACAGCACACTGCCGGTGTTGCAGGCCGAAACCGCCGCGAGCGTGAGGCCGGAGGCAAGCAGCATCGCGGGTTTCGATCGGCGCGCGGTGGCGGAAAACACGGCGCGAAATTTGCCGGCCATTGGCGGAATCCTAGTTCGAACCTGATCGCGATCAGGTTCTCACTTTGCCTGACCATGATCTTTTCCGAAAACCGGTTCCCACTTTTCGGGATCATGGTTCGGATATCCGGCATTTTAACGATCAAGGGTAAAGGAAAACTCAGCGCCCGCGTTCACGCCTGCGGCTGAATTGAGGCACACAACCTTTCGGCTTAACTCACTGGCAGAAGGTGCCGCCGTGGCGGCGGGGCTCGAGATCGAGATGGAAGTGCAGCGCGTGGTCGGCGTCGGCGCCCGGTCCGAGCACGGTCTTGAACGGACCGCAGGCGGCCTTGCGCACGGCGTCGAGGAATTTGGCGTCCTTTTCGGGCGGCGCCGGGCCGACCTCGATCTTCGTGCCGTCGGATAGGGTGAAGCTGGCGATGTCGAGCGCGTTGCCGAAGGCGTGCTCCGACAGTTTCCTGGTGCCGTGGCGGGGGCGGCAGACGAAGGCCGAGGCCTGGTTGATCGATTTGAGGTCGGCGCCGAATTCGGCTTTCGCCGCCGGCTGGATGACATTGGCGGCGAACCGCGCCGCCGCTTCGGCCATCGGACAGTTGAGCTCAGTGCCGGGGGCAATGGCGATCGACTTGCCGAGGCTCTTCAGCATCAGGGGATAGGGGATCGAGCAGCCGATTTCGGGACTGCTTTCCGCCTTGTGCTCCTCGAATTCGACGCCGAGCGCCTTCAGCCGCTCGCGGCAGGCGACTTCTTCGACGGGCATTTTTTCGCCTGGCCGGTCGGCCGAGCGCGGGTCGGGAAGCATTTTCTCATCGCCGGCATCCGCCGGTTTTGTCGGTGGCGGGGCTATGGCGGGAGGCCCAACCTCTGGTTCCTTGGTGTCGGGCCTTTGTGTCGGGATGGGCACCTCGGCTAGCGGCTCCGGCTCGCTTTCCGTTTCGGTTGACGGCTCTCGGGCCGATGGTTCGGGGCCTGACGGCTTGGGAAGTGCCTGCTTTGCCTGACGAGACTTTTCCTGATTGAGCTGGTCGGAGGCGTCCGGGGCCTTCGGACCTTGCGTCTTTTGCTCTTCTGCCGGTGCGGCGTCGGCCTTGGGCGTGTCCGTGGGACGCGGCTCGGGAACCGGAGCATCGGCGGGCGAGGCCTGCTGCTCCTGCGTTTCCTGTGGCGTCTGCTTTGGCGGCTGTTTGCCCCGCGTTCTCACGCGCTGTTTGACCCTTGGCGGCTGGTTCAGGCGCTGTGTCGACGACTGATCGATCCGAGGGGATAACGGCTGGTAATGCCGGTGACGATGTCTGGCGTCGGCCGGCGTCGCCAGCAGGACCGCAGCCGCCAGAGGCAGCGCCAAGGTGCAAAGTCGGGAAAAGCTCAGCGTTGCCATCGCTCCGAAACGGCGCCGGCATGCCGAGGTTGCCTGGACGGACACTTTCCCCCGATCACAATCGGTTACCGCGGCGTTACGCGCCGATCGCTTCGAGACCTTCCTCCAGCCAGTCGGCGAGCAACGGCATGCCAAGCAGGTACTTGGCCGTGCGCTTGTTGGCGCGTTCGCGCGCCGCCGTCACGGCATCCACCCATTCCGAGGCGTCGTAGTCGCCGCGGCCGACCCAGGCGAGCGCAACCAGTTCGGCGGCTTCATCGACATTGAGGTCGTCGATCAGCTCGCGCAGTTCTTCCTCGGTCAGGTTTTCCGAACTTTCCTCGGCAAGGCCGTCATGGTGATGATTGTCGTGCGTGTCGCCGTCGAACTCGATCTCGTGTTCTGCCCCGTCGGCATAGTCCTCGTTGACGGCGGCGCTCAGCGCCTTGGCCTTGAGGATGAACAGGCGCACGGTGTCGGGGCCGATCGTAAGGTCCCAGTCCTTTTCAAGCCTCTGCTGCACGGGCCGTCTCCGTCCGTCGTTTGCCGGATGATAGCGGATTTCAGGCATCCGTCACCTGATGTTGTCCCAAACTGCATTTTTCGGGATGAAACGATCGGCACGCGGCGTTAGTGTTGCATTCTCAACCCTCCAGGAGGCTTCGATGCATAAAAGAGTGCTGATCCAGGCGGCGAGCGCGCTTCTCGCTCTGCAGTTCCTCGCTGTTCCCGCTTTCGCCGCCGGCAGCAGTGGTGGCAGCGACCAGACCGTCACCCAGTGCAAGAAGGGAGAGGTCTGGGACAAGAAGAAGAAAAAGTGCGTCGCACCGCAGGAAGGCATGCTGGACGACGACAGCATCTATGATGCCGGCCATGCGCTGGCGATGGCCGGGCGCTATGACGAGGCGATCTCGGTGCTCACCCTTGCCGCCAACAAGCAGGATCCGCGCATCCTCAACTATCTCGGCTATTCGCACCGCCACTCCGGCCGTGTCACCGTCGGCCTCGGCTATTACGAGGAGGCGTTGCGCATCGACCCGAACTACACGCTGGTGCGCGAATATCTCGGCGAGGCGCATCTACAGATCGGCGACCTTGCCGGCGCCCAGCAGCAACTGATGGAAATCGAGAAGCGCACCGGCAAGGGCTCGCGCGAATACGGCATGCTGTCCGAGCAGATCGAGCATTTCATGCGGAGCTGATCAGGCCCCCAAAGATTTGCCGAAGCGGCCGCGAGCAATCGCGGCCGTTTTTTCATTGCCTCCTGCCTCGTTGGCCGCCTCCTCTGGTGAAAGCGGGGATGATTTTTGCAAAACCGCTTTTTTGGGCGTGAAAAACCCGCGAAGATTGCTATATTGGGGGAAATTGCGGTGAAACGGTTCCGTTAGCCCGAGGCTGCCGGACCGTTTTCTTTTTGTACCCAACGACAAGGCCTCCCCCGAAACGCGGGGGTGGCGGCAGGAAAGGTCAGGCATCATGAACAAGGTCCCGATGACAGGCGAGGGGTTCGCGTCATTGAAGGAAGAACTGCGTTGGCGCCAGCAGGAAGAGCGGCCGCGCATCATCGAGGCGATCTCCGAGGCGCGCTCGCATGGCGACCTGTCCGAAAATGCCGAATACCACGCCGCCAAGGAGGCGCAGAGCCTCAATGAGGGCCGTGTCAACGAGCTCGAGGACCTGATCGCGCGCGCCGAGGTCATCGACGTCACCAAGCTCAGCGGCGACAAGGTCAAGTTCGGCGCCACCGTCGTGCTGGTCGACGAGGACACCGAGGAAAAGAAGACCTACCAGATCGTCGGCGACCAGGAAGCCGACGTGAAGTCCGGCCGCATCTCGATTTCCTCGCCTATCGCGCGCGCTCTGATCGGTAAGGAAGTCGGCGACGCCATCGAGGTCAACGCGCCCGGCGGTGCCAGGGGGTATGAGATCGTCCAGGTGCAGTTCATCTAGGGGATTTGGGGCAGGGCTTGGCCCTGAGTTGCGCCATACCAATCCAAGGTTGGCGCCGCCCCTCATTGCCCTGCCGGACGTTCGTCTTTCGAAAAGCCAAGCAATTGGCTTTTCGTCCGCTACGCGGACCACTCCTCAACTCCCCGTATAGTGACGGGGAGAAAGACGCCTTCATTGACGGTTTCGCTCACTTTTCAACATTGCAAGAAGCCGCGCCGGCGCTGCGCGCAGTTGCCTTCTTCCCCGTCAATATACGGAGAGAAGGTGCCGGCAGGCGGATGAGGGGCGGCGCTGGCCTTCCGATTGAATTGATTGAGAAAATCAATTCTTGGCAGCGGTCGCTTGACCAAGTGTCTGGCGCTCCAGCAGCCTCTCCACTTCCGCCATAACGTCAGCAGGCGTCACACGCCCCTCTACCGCTGCCAGTAGTGTCGACGCAAATTCCCCGCGCGGGCCGGTCAAACCCGGCTCCGTCGCCAAGAACACCGCGACCGTCGGCAGGCCGAAGGCGCTGGCGAGATGGGTCAGGCCGGTGTCGGCGCCAATGACCAGGGTCGAGCGGCCGAGGATGGCGGCGATGTCGGCCAGCGGTGATTTTGGCACCACGACCGTGGACGGCACGGCCCTGGCGATGGCTTCGGCGACAGACTTCTCACGCACGTTCGACCATGTGGTGACCGGAACCATGCCGCGCTCGACCAGCAGGCGGGCGGTTCCGATCCAGTCTTCGACAGGCCATTTCTTGTCCTCGCGGCTGGTGCCGTGCAGCAGGAAGGCGGTTTTTCCGGTGATGCCCGCGAGAGCGCCGGGTGGCGGCACGATGCCTGAAGCGAGCGTCGACAGATCGGGCTGGTAGCCCAGCGCCAGCCCGAACAGCCGCCTTGTCCGCTCGATGGCGTGCAGGTCGCGCGGCACGCCGTAGGTGACGTCGTAGAACAGGGTCGCCGAAGGTTCGCGCGCGCTCGACCGGTCGAAGCCGGCGATCGGTGCGCGCGCCTGCCGCGCCACCAGGGCCGATTTCAGCAGGCCCTGTGCGTCGATGACCAGGTCGTAGCGGCTTTCGCGCAATGTACGGCGCAACGCGGCCGCCTCGCGCCAGGTGCCGCCACTGAACAGCGCCTTGCGCCAGCGCCGGATGGCCACCGTGTGGATCGTGCCGATCGCCGGGTGCAGGGCGACGATACCGGCAAACGCCTCCTCGACGCACCAGTCGAAGGACACGTCCGGCCGATGCAGGCTGGCGTCCTCGACGGCCGGAAAGGTGTGGATGACATCGCCCATGGACGATGTCTTGACGATCAGGCCCTTCATGCCGCGGCCGGAAGTTCCAGCAGCCGCTCCGCCGCCGCCGCGACCTGGCCGACTTGCAACGTCTTCAGGCAGTTGAGATGGCCGAGCGGGCAGACCTTCTGGTGGCAGGGCGAGCAGGAGAGGTGCAGCCAGACCAGCTCGCGCCGCTCCGCCAGCGGTGGCGTGTTCTCGGGCGAGGTCGAGCCGTAGACGGCGACGATCGGCGTGCCGACGCCGGCCGCGACATGCATCAGCCCGCTGTCGTTGGACACCGCCAGCCTTGCCGCGGCGATCAGGTCGATGGCATCCTCCAGCCGCGTCTGGCCGGCGAGGTTGACGACGCCGGGGGCAAGGGCCGCGATCTCGGCGGTGACGTCGCGGTCGTTTTTCGAACCGAACAGCGCGACCTTCAACCCCTTATCCATGAACTCGCGGGCAAGGCCGGCATAGCTTTCGCTCGGCCAGCGCTTGGCCGGGCCGAACTCAGCGCCAGGCATAAGGGCCACGAATTCCCTCGGCGCCAGGCCGAAACGGTCGAGCAGGGCGGCCTGGCTGCCGGCATCCACGGTCAGATGGGGGGCGCGGAAACTGCCGCCCTTGGCGAGGCTGAAATAGGCCTGCGCTGTGCGCCGTTTCACGGCGTCCGGCAGCGGCACGATGTCGGTCAAAAGGCCATAGCGCATCTCACGCAGATGGCCGACACGCCGCGGAATGCGGGCAAAGAAGGGGATCAGCGCCGATTTCCAGCTGCCCGGCAGGACATAGGCCATGTCGTAACGGCCGCGCAGCAGGCGGCCGAAGCGGCGGCGAATGGTGAATTCGAGCGCGCCGGGCTTCAGCGGCAAGTCGATCTGCTGGCGGATCTCGGGCATGCGCTTGACCAGCGGTGCCGCCCAGGCCGGCGCCAGCACGTCGATCGCGGCGTTGGGATGGAGTTCCTTCAGCGCCGAGAACAGGCACTGCGCCATCACCATGTCGCCCACCCAGCGTGGGCCGATCACGAGGATCGTTGGGCTTTCAGCCATTCGACATAGTCTCTGACACCGGTTTCGACTGTCCGGAACTGGCCATTATAGCCGGCCGCACGCAAACGGGACATATCAGCTTGGGTAAAACTCTGGTAGCTGCCCTTGAGGTGGTCGGGGAAGGGGATGAATTCGATCTCGCCCTTGCCCAGCGTGTCGATGACGGTTTCGGCGATGGCGCGGAAGGGCTGGGCGCGGCCGGTGCCGCAGTTGAAGATGCCGCTCGAGCCGCGCTTCCACAGCCACAGATTGACGTCGGCGACATCGCCGACATGGATGAAATCGCGGCTCTGTTCGCCAGGGCCGAAACCGTCATAGGCGCCGAACAGCTTCGGATTCTCGCCGCGTTCGACCTGGTTGAACAAATGGAAGGCGACCGATGCCATAGCGCCCTTGTGCGCCTCGCGCGGGCCGTAAACGTTGAAGTAGCGCAGGCCCGCGACCTGCGAGTGATCGGTGTCGAAGACCGTGCGCCTGACATAGTCGTCGAAGAGTTTTTTCGAATAGGCATAGACGTTGAGCGGCCGCTCGAGCGCCGGATCCTCGCGAAACTCCGAACCGCCGCCATAGACGGACGCGGAGGAGGCGTAGAGGAAGGGCACGCGCAGCGCCTGGCAGGCATGCAGCAGCCGCTTCGAATAAGCAAAATTCACCTCCATCATGAACTTGCCGTTCCATTCAGTGGTGGTCGAGCAGGCGCCCTGGTGGAACACCGCCTCGACACGACCGAGCGATCCGGCTTCGATGCGGGACAGAAAATCGTCCTTGTCGAGATAGTCGGCAATGCTGAGATCGGCGAGATTGGCGATCTTGTGGCCGTCGGTGAGATCGTCGACGACCAGGATGTCGTCATGGCCCTCGGCATTGAGCGCGGCGACGATGTTGGAGCCGATCATGCCGGCGCCGCCCGTGACGATGATCATGAAGGCCTCTGGTTGCTTGCGATTCCGGTCCTTATAAGGGAGGCCAGCCGGGCTGTCGACAAAGCAGGCAGTCGCCCGTCTCGTCCTTTTCAAACTTGTCTGTTTTGTCCATTTTGTCTATTATGGGCAAAACGGAGTGCCCAATGAAACACTACCCATCGACCGATCTGAAACAGAATCTCGGTGACGTGCTTGCCGCCGCGAGCCAACAGCCTGTGTCCATCACTCGTCACAACAAGCCGCGATATGTCCTGATGAGCATCGAGGCATACGAGGCTCGCTTCGGGAGCGACAGCCGCCGAGTCTACGCGGCGGAGGATGCTCCGTCCGAACATGTCGAGATGCTTGAGGAATACGCTGCGGAATTGGACCGTGATTAAACCCGTCGCCGCGGACGTCTGGCGATATCCGTATCTGTGGCATCGCCAGCATGGAGACGGCGAGACCGAAGGCCGCAAGACGCGCCGTGTCGCCTTCGTCGCCGTTCTTCCGGGAAAAGCCGGAGGCACGAACTTTTTTATCCTTGCAATCACCTCCACCCAGCCCGGCCGTGATCGCGTGGCCGTTGGCGTCCCAGAAATTGAACGCCACCGCGCTGGCCTTGACCCTATCCCCCTTTGGGTAATAGTCGACGAGTACAACCACGATATTCTGGAATCGTCGGCCTATTTTGAACCGGGTGCGCGCATCGGTGCCTTCAGTCCGTCATTCCACAGAAAAGTCATGTCGGCTTTCATTGCAGCTGTTCGCGCAGGCCAATCCAAAGCAATCCCACGGGCTGACTGAACGGTCGCAATCGGGCAGGGCAGGATCATGAGGGACAAACATGCCGTCGACTGAACTGCTCATTGCGTTTTTCGCCACCACGGCGATCTTCGCCTATATCCCCGGTCCGGCCATGCTCTATGCCGCGGCGCAGACGATGGCGCGGGGGCGCTGGTCGGGACTGACGGCGGCACTCGGCATCCATCTCGGCGGCTATGTGCATGTCTTTGCCGCCGCTGCCGGCCTGTCGGTGCTGTTCCATGCCGTGCCGCCGCTCTACATGGCGGTCAAGCTGGTCGGCGCGCTCTATCTGATCTGGCTCGGGGTTTCGCTGTTTCGCAAACGCGTGGAGGGCGATGTGGCGTTGCCCGCCATCGAGCGGAAATCGGCTCGCCGGGCATTTTTCGAAAGTATCACCGTCGAGGTGCTCAATCCCAAGACGGCGATCTTCTTCATGGCGTTCCTGCCGCAGTTCATCGACGCCTCGGCGGCCCTTCCGGTTTGGCTGCAATTCGTCGTGCTCGGAACCATCGTCAATTTGATGTTCTCCTCGGCCGACCTCGTCTGCGTGTTCCTCGCCGGCCTAGTGATCGGCCGGCTGCGGCGTTCGAGCCGGGCGCAGCGGCTGATGCAGCGGGCCGGCGGTGCGGTGCTGGTCGGGCTCGGCGTCCACGTTGCCCTGCAGAAGAGCTGACGCGGCGCCGTTGCGCCGGTTCGAATTGCGGTATATCGGCAGGCATGAACGACCGCCTGTCGGCACCCTATATGTTTCAGCGACTGTTTTTCCCCGCGCGTTGCCAGTGATATGATCAAGCACAATCCGCCTTCTCCCGAACCCCTGCACCGCGCCATTGCCCGCTTTGGCGGCGTCACCGTGCTGGTGGTCGGCGACCTTATCCTCGACCGCTTCGTCAATGGCGTCATCGAGCGGATTTCGCCTGAGGCGCCGATCCCGGTGCTGCATGGGCGTGGCGAGACCTCGGCCATGGGCGGCGCCGGCAATGTCGTGGCCAACATCGTCTCGCTTGGCGCGCGGGCCATTCCGGTTTCGGTGATCGGCACGGACACGGCCGGCGACAGCCTGGTGCGCATGCTCGGCGAGCTTGGCGCCGAGACAGCGGGGCTTTCGCAGCAGCGCGGCCGCATGACCTCCTCGAAGAGCCGCTTCAGCGCGCTCAACCAGCAGGTGCTGCGCTTCGACGAGGAAGAGATCAAGCCACTGGACGAGGCTGAGCGGGCGGAGCTGGTCCGACATTTCCGTGCAGCACTCGCGGGAGCCGACATCGTCATCCTGTCCGATTACGGCAAGGGCATCCTGCTCGATGGCGTCGCCGCCGAGCTGATCGCCATTTGCCGCGAGGCCGGCAAGCCGGTGCTGGTCGATCCCAAGGGCCGCGACTATGCGCGCTATGCCGGCGCGACCGCCATCACCCCCAACCGCAAGGAACTTGGCGAGGCCGTCGGCCACGCGGTGTTCGCCGATGACGAGATCGTCGCGGCCGCGCGGGAGCTGATAGCGGCCCACGGCTTCGACTTTGTCGTCGCCACCCGCAGTGAAAAGGGCATGAGCGTGGTCGGCCCGGATGAGGCGCGCCACATCGCCACCCAGGCACGCGAAGTGTTCGACGTCTCGGGCGCCGGCGATACGGTGATCGCGACCTTCGCGCTGGCGCTCGCGTCGGGCGCCGATCCGGTCGCTGCGGCCTCGATTGCCAATGCCGCCGGCGGCGTCGTGGTGGGAAAACGCGGCACCGCGCGGCTGACGGTCGAGGAACTCACGGGCGCGCTGTTTCGCTCGCACGGACCGACCGCCCACAAGGATGCCATCCTCGATGCCGCATCGGCCGCGCGCATGGTGGCGGCCTGGAAGGAAGAGGGCCTGAGCGTCGGTTTCACCAATGGCTGTTTCGATATCCTCCATGCCGGTCATGTCAGCCTGCTGCACGCGGCGCGCAGCCAGTGCGACCGGCTGGTGCTCGGCCTGAACAGCGATGCCTCGGTGCGGCGGCTGAAAGGGCAGGGCCGCCCGGTCAACGACCAGCATGACCGCGCCTGCGTGCTTGCCGCGCTCGCCTCGGTCGATGCCGTCGTTGTCTTCGAGGAGGACACGCCGCTGGCGCTGATCGAGGCGCTGCTGCCCGACATCCTGGTCAAGGGCGCGGATTATACGATCGACACCGTGGTCGGCGCCGATGTGGTGCAGAAGGCCGGCGGGCGCGTCGTGCTGGTCGATCTCGTCGCCGGCAAGAGCACCACCGGCACCATCGGCAAATTGCGCGCCGGCTCTACAAGCTGAGGGTTTCATGTCTGAACTGAACGACTATCTGGTCCGCTCGGCGRCCGCGATCACGGCGATGGTCGAGCGCGATTTGACCGGCGAGATGGAGCGGGCGGCGAGCGCCGTGGTGGCGGCACTTTCATCGGGCAAGGCCTTGCTGATCGCCGGCAATGGCGGCTCGGCCAGCGATGCAATCCATATCGCCGGCGAACTGGTCGGCCGCTTCCTCAAGGAGCGCAAGGCCTACAATGTCATCGCGCTGCCGGCCAATGCCGCGGTGCTGACCGCCTGGGGCAATGATTACGGCTTCGACACGGTGTTCTCGCGCCAGGTCGAGGCACATGGGTCGGCCGGCGGCGTGCTTCTGGCGATCTCGACCAGCGGCAATTCGCCGAGCATCCTCGCCGCCGCCGAACAGGCGCGGATGATGGACATGACGGTGATCGGCCTGACCGGCGACACCGGCGGCAAGCTCAAGCCGCTGTGCGATATCCTGCTCAACGTGCCTTCGACCTCGACGCCGATCATCCAGCAGGGGCATCTGTGCCTCTATCATCACCTCTGCGAAGTGGTCGAAGCGCGCCTGTCGAATGGCTGACAAGACGGGGACGCCAAACAAGCTGACCGAGCCGGGCCTGTGGGTCGAGCGCATCGGCGGCCGGGCCCTCCCGCCGCACCTGCCGGCGCTGTTCCTCGACCGCGACGGCACCATCAACGTCGACACCGACTATCCCAGCGACCCGGCCGAAATTGTGCTCAGGCCGCAGATGCTGCCGGCGATCGCGGCCGCCAATCGGGCCGGAATCCCGGTTGTCGTGGTCACCAACCAGTCCGGCATTGCGCGCGGTTACTTCGACTGGAGCGTCTTTGCGGCGGTGAATGGCCGCGTGCTTGAGCTGCTGGGCGATCACGGCGTGTCTGTCGACATGGTGCTCGCCTGCGCGTACCACGAGGCCGGTGTCGGGCCGCTCGCCATATCGGATCACCCGATGCGCAAGCCCAATCCGGGCATGCTGGCCGAGGCGGGCAAACGCCTTGCTCTGGATCTCCAGCGCTCGCTGATCGTCGGCGACAAGCTCGCCGACATGCAGGCGGGAAAGCGCGCCGGTCTGGCACAGGGCTGGCTGGTCGACGGCGAGGCGGCGGTTCAGCCCGGCTTCGCCATCAGGCCCTTGCGGGACAGCGGCGACCTCGGTGACCTCATCGCAGCCATTGAAGCGCTCGGCCGGGCCGACCGATCCTGACCCAGGCCTGAGAGCTCACGCAGGATCATCCGAGGCCTCGTAGAGTTTTGCCTCGGTTGCGAAGGAATAGATCATCACCGACATCGAGTAGACGAAGCCGTGTCGGCCGCACAGGAAGTAGCGCTTGGCCAGGTAGAATTTCAGGAAGTTGCCGAACGGCGACAGCACCAGCCGCACCAGGCCTGGCTTCTTGCCTTTCTCGACCAGCGTGACGGCCTTGAGGCTTGAATAGGCGTTGGCCCGGGCGAGATCCTCCTCGACCGATATTTCACGGCGATGCAGCAGGACACCCTCCTGGATCGTGCCGGTCTCGCCAGGCACGTGGAAGGCTTCGTGCACCCGCGCGGTGAGATCGATGGTGGCGCCCTGCCTGCGGAAAAGCCGCATCAGCCTGTTGTGCAGCACCCAGCGGTGCGCGTAGCCGTAGCCCTTCAGCCAGTCACGGCGGCGGATGTACCAGCCGCTGATCTTGTTGTCGGAGCCTTGCGTGATGGCCACGATCGACTGCCGCAGCTGGTCGTCGACGCGCTCATCCGGGTCGATCGAAAGACACCAGGGCTGGGTTGCATGGTCGAGCGAGAATTGCCGCTGGCGGGGGAAACCCGGCCAGTCATTGCGCAGCAGCCTTATCGGGTAGCCCTTGGCGATGTAGCTTTCGACGCATTCGATCGTGCCGTCCGTCGAACCGGAATCGACGATGATGATCTCGGCGCAGAAGTCGATGCTTTCCAGGCACGGGCCGATCATGTCGGCCTCGTTCACGCAGATGATAAGCGCCGAGACCGGGCTTGCAAATCGAGTCATGGTCCCCTTCCCATGGCAGGCCCCCCCCCAGAGCAACGCTGCTTTCGCCATCTGTTCCCAAAGCAAATCCGCGCGGAAAACCGTTACACACTTTCCCTGGAATTGCTTGAGAAACCAATCAAGCGGTCAGTCAAGCGGCGAAGTCCGGCAGAGCCGTCCAGCCTTGTACATCAGCGTCTGTCGAATACCAACGCGGCGGCGGTGTGGCGAAGGCAGGAATTCGCCGGCGCACGGGCGTTCACCAGGCCTCAGGTGCGCTCGAAGGAAACCAGGCCTTCATCCTTGACCCGGCGGATGGTGAGCGCGGTGCGCACAGTGTCGACGTTCGGCGTCGAGGTCAGCTCCTCGATGACGAAGGTCTGGAAGGTGCCGAGGTCGCTTGCCACGCAGTGCAGCAGGAAATCGGATTCGCCCGAGACCATCCAGGCATCGCGCACGATCGGCCAGCCGCGCGTGCGCTCGGCGAAGGTGCGCAGTTCGGCATCGGCCTGATGGTGCAGGCCGACCAGGCAAAAGGCGACGACATCGAGGCCGAGCGCCGGCGCATTGAGCAGCGCGCGGTAGCCGCGGATGATGCCGGCCTCCTCCAGCCGCTTGACCCGGCGCAGGCAGGGCGGGGCCGAAATGCCGACGCGGTTCGACAGCTCGACATTGGTCATGCGCCCGTCCGCCTGCAGCTCGCGCAGGATCTTCCAGTCGATGGCGTCGAGGTCGGCTTTCAGGGGCATGGCTGTCTCAGCTCGGCGCAAGAATCTTTCGCAATTTTGTAATTAAACGACTTTTGTGTTGGCGCCAGCCCTTATCAACGCGATTTTTGGACGGTAACGAAAGCGGCGATCACGCGAATAACGCTTGGGCCGAAGCTTTCCGGGGACGACGGCCCGTTCGTCTTGCTGGCGTGGTTGGCAACCCTTACATTAAGCGCGAATTCCACGTCTTTTTCCAAGGCACTGTCCGCCCCGCAGAGGTTCTAGATGACCACCAAGCACGCACCTGTTCTTATCATCGGTTCCGGTCCGGCCGGCTACACGGCGGCGGTCTATGCCGCACGCGCCATGCTGAAGCCGATGCTGGTCGCCGGCCTGCAGCAGGGCGGCCAGCTGATGATCACCACCGACGTCGAGAACTATCCCGGCTTCGCCGATCCCATCCAGGGGCCGTGGCTGATGGAACAGATGCTCAAGCAGGCCGAACATGTCGGCACCGATATCATCAACGACATCATCACCGAGGTCGACCTCAACGTGCGGCCGTTCCGCGCCAAGGGCGATTCCGGCACCACCTACACCGCCGACGCGCTGATCATCGCCACCGGCGCGCAGGCCAAGTGGCTGGGCATTCCGACCGAGCAGGATTTCATGGGCTTCGGCGTCTCGGCCTGCGCCACATGTGACGGCTTCTTCTACCGCGGCAAGGATGTCGCGGTGGTCGGCGGCGGCAATTCGGCGGTGGAGGAGGCGCTCTATCTGTCGAACCTCGCCAAGAGCGTCACGGTCATCCACAGGCGCAGCGACTTCCGCGCCGAGCGCATCCTGCGCGAGCGGCTGCTGCAGAAGGACAATGTCCGCGTCATCTGGGACACGGTGGTCGACGAGATCACTGGCCGCCCCGGCAAGGCGCCGCTGCCGCCGTCGGTCGAGGGGCTGAAGCTCAAGCATGCGGTGACCGGCGCCGAAAGCCACCTCAAGGTCGACGGCGTGTTCGTGGCGATCGGCCATGCGCCAGCGGTCGAGCTGTTCGTCGGCAAGCTGAAGCAGAAGCCGAATGGCTATTTGTGGACGGCGCCGGATTCGACCCGCACCGACGTGCCCGGCGTGTTCGCGGCCGGCGACGTGACCGACGATGTCTACCGCCAGGCGGTGACGGCGGCGGGGCTCGGCTGCATGGCGGCACTCGAAGCAGAAAAGTATCTGGCCGGCATCGAGGTGCATCGCGAAGCCGCGGAATAAGGGCCACTTTAAACAGTTAAAAAAACGGCTTAGAAACGCCGTGTAAAAGCCTGATTTTTCATTCAGACGCCAAACAGAACGAGGGGAATCATGGCGTTGGACTGGGACAAGCTACGCGTGTTTCACGCTGCGGCGGAAGCGGGGTCGTTTACGCACGCGGCCGAGACGCTGCACCTGTCGCAATCGGCGATCTCGCGGCAGGTCAGTGCGCTCGAGCACGATGTCGGCGTGCCGCTGTTCAACCGCCATGCGCGCGGCCTGGTGCTGACCGAGCAGGGCGAGATGCTGTTCCGCACGGCGCATGACGTGCTGATGAAGCTCGAGACCATCAAGTCGCGCCTGACCGAGACCAAGGACCGGCCCTCCGGCGTGCTCCGCGTGACGACGACCGTCGGCCTCGGCGCCGGCTGGCTGACCGAACGGGTGCAGGAGTTCATCGAACTCTATCCGGAAATCAGCCTGCAGCTGATCCTCGCCAATGAGGAGCTCGACCTCACCATGCGCCAGGCCGATTGCGCCATCCGGCTGCGCCAGCCGCAGCAGCCGGACCTGATCCAGCGCCGCCTGTTCACCGTGCATTTCCACCTCTATGCGGCGCCCTCCTATGTCGCCAAGCATGGCAAGCCGGCCTCGGTCTCGGAGTTGAGGAACCACCGCATCGTCACCTTCGGCCTGCCTGTGCCGTCGCATCTGTCGGAGCTGAACTGGCTGGAGACGGTCGGCGATTTCGAGGGCGGCCAGCGCGTGCCGTCGCTGCAGATCAACGACATCCTGTCGATTAAACGCGCGGTGCAGGGCGGCGCCGGCATCGCCATGCTTCCTGACTATGTGATCAACAAGGATTCCGGCCTGGTGCAGCTTTTGCCGGAAACCGAGGTGCCGTCCTTCGACACCTATTTCGCCTATCCCGACGCGATGAAGAACCAAGCCAAGCTGCACGTGTTCCGCGACTTCATCATTGCCAAGGCGCGCAGCTGGTCCTTCTAGCCCAAGGCGATCAACGGCAGCAGCGGTGAGCGGCGGCCTATTCGCTCCGCCATGGCGTCAGGCGTGGCAGCCAGCCAGGGACGTTGCGGCGGTAGGTTTCGTAGTCGGCGCCGTAGCGGCTGGCGAGCGTCGGTTCCTCGTAGAGCCTGACGAAGGAGCTCATGACGACAGCGCCGATGACGGCATAGGCGACAAGCGTCCAGCTCGAGAACAGCAGCGCCTGGCCGAGGATGATCGACAGCACGGCGACATACATGGGGTTGCGGACATGGCGGTAGATGCCGCCGATCACCAGTTTCTCCGTCGGCGCTACAGGGGCAGGCGTGCCCAGCCCCTCGAGCGCGAAGCGGGCGAAGGCCTGCAGCAGGACGACGGCAGCGGCGACGATGAGGATGCCGCCGGCAGGAACGAAGCCCGGCACCGTGGACCACGGCAAGCCCCAGCGATCGCTGAGCAGCCAGGGGACAAGTCCGGCAACCACACCTGGCGCTGCGATCAGGAAAATGCCGCTGCCGGCAATCGCTGAAAAAGGACGCATTGGGTGTTTCCCGCCTGGCTGCCTCAGAATTGAACGGCCACTGCCTGATTCCAGGTCATCAGGCGGTTTCCGGCTTTTGAGAGCAAAATCGGCCGGGAATGACGTTTTCATGACGACAATGACCCAGTCGCGTGCCCGATTTCGGCGATTTTGCTGGTCCTATTGGCTCTCTGAATGGGTTAGACCACAGCCTGCGTCTTTTTGCATGCGTGTGTTGCAAAATAGATGCTTGTTTCTTGGGCATGAAGAGCAGATATATAGATCATCTCCTGGGCGCGTTCTCCTCCCATTAGCGCCCTCGAGTGTTCCCCTCTGGAGGTTAGCCTTAACAGGCACTTCCAATCAAACTCAGCCGGATCTTCACTGATCCGGCTTTTTTGTTGCCCGGATCCTGCCTGGATGGCTGAGAATTTCACGAGAATTGCCACGTAACAGTGTCATGTAACCTCTGGTAACATGACAACGCTGCCTTCCGCTGCTATGAAGAGCACAGGACGCGGTGTGGTTCGGACGGGAGATGGGGGCATCACTCGTACGGCCCGGGCTCAGGCGGCTACCGCGTCCGAACCTATTCCCGCCGAAAGCGGCGCCCGTACATGCGGCGGACCTGCCGTTTCCCCTCCCAAGAAAACGGTCCGCAAACAAAACGACGTCCGGCTCCCCGGGCGTCGTTTTTGGTGTCTGTGGACGTTGTCAGTCCAAGCCGCGCTTTGCTTTTGACGCGACATGCATTGCTGCTGCCGCGTCATGGACTTCGACAATCCTCAACGTTGGCGCCGCCTCTCACTGTCCTGCCGGACATCTCTCCCCGTGAACGGGGAGAGAGTGGCTAATCGGCGAAATCAGGCAGCCTTGCCGTTGGTATTCATCGCTTCGTCGGCGAGGCGACCCGTGAGTTCGGCCATATGGTCGAAGGCGGCGCGATAGCTGGCGACGCCCGCGGTCGCCGAGCGCAGTTCGATGATCAGATCGCCGATCTCGGCCTGCGGCATGGTCGCCTCGACGACATCCCATCCGGGCCATCCCGGCCGCGCGTCGTAGCCGAGGATCTGGCCGCGCCGCTGCGGGATCAGCGCGATGATCTTCGATGTCGCGTCGGATGGCGTGACGATCTCGACCTTCATAACCGGCTCCAGCAGCACCGGCGAGCAGGCGGCCATACCTTCCTTCATGGCGAGCTTGGCCGCCATCTGGAAGGCCATGTCGGAGGAATCGACCGCATGGTAGGAGCCGTCCGACAGGTTGACGGCGACGTCGACGACGGGGAAGCCGAGCGGGCCGGTCTTCAGGTAATCGCGTATGCCTGTCTCGACCGACTGGATGTAGGTCTTCGGCACGACGCCGCCGGTGATGGTGTCGGTGAACTGGAAGCCGGAGCCGCGCGGCAGCGGCTTGATCTCGATCACCACATCGCCGAACTGGCCATGGCCGCCCGACTGCTTCTTGTGGCGGCCGCGCTGCTGCGCCGATTTGCGGATCGTCTCGCGATAGGGCACCGCGGGCGCGTGGCCTTCGACCGGGATCTGGTTCTTGCCCTCCAGCCGCTCGCGCACGACGCGCAGATGCATTTCGCCATGGCCCGACAGCACCGTCTCGGCCGAGTCCTGGTTGTGGCGCAGGCTGAGCGACGGATCTTCCTCGGCCAGCCGCTGGATGGCGGCCGACATCTTGACCTCGTCCTTGCGTTCCTTTGGCCTGAGCGCGAAGGCGAAGACCGGCTGCGGCGGCTCGAACGTGAACAGCTGTTTGGTGCCGCCCTTGGCCGAGGTCAGCGTCTGACCGGTCTTGACGTCGTCCAGCTTGCCGAGCGCCACTGTGTCGCCGGCCTTGGCGGTGGCGAGCTTGAACTGGTCCTTGCCGAGCATCTTGTAGATGCCGGAAACCTTGGCGGTGTCGCCGCCGGGCAGCCAGAGCTCGGAGCCATCGGCGACCTGGCCGGACAGGATGCGCGACACCGACAGCTTGCCGCCATGCGGCGTGTGGATGGTCTTCATCACCTGCACCATGGTGGCGCCGCCGTCCGGGGCGCCAAGCCGCTTGCGGGTCGCCTCGATGTCGGGCGCGTCGTGGCGGATCGCCTTCAAGAGGCGCAGCACGCCGTTGCCCTTCTCGGCGGTGCCGATCAGCACCGGCGTCACGATACCTTCTCGCAGATCGGCGGCGAGGTCGTCGAAGATCGCATCCTTCGGCGGCTCGATTTCCTCGAGCAGCTGTTCCATCAGCTGGTCGTCATGGTCGGCCAGGGTTTCCAGCATCGAGAAGCGCGCTTCCAGTTCGCGCGCCTTGTCGTCGCCCGGTATCTCAGCCACCTCGCTTTCGGCATATTCGCGGTAGATGTAGGCGCGCTCCAGCGCCAGATCGATCGAGCCTATGACGACACCGTCCTTGCGCAGCGGAATCTGGCGCAGCAGGAGCGGCACAGAGCTTGCCGGCTGCAGCATCTTCAGCGTGTCGCGCACGCCCGCAATCGCCTTGTCGACCTTGTTGAGGAACAGGATGCGCGGCACGCCGAGATCGTCGAGCTTGCGCATGATGAGCTGCAGGGCAGGGATCTTCTTTTCGTCGGCCTCGGCCACGACCACCGCGAGGTCGCAGGCGGCCAACACCGGCTCGGCCTCGAAGGAGAATTCGATCGAGCCGGGACAATCGACGAAGGTGATCTGCTCGCCCATGAATTCGGTGGTGGCGATCGTCGCCTCGACGCTCATGGCGTGCGCGCGCGCTTCCGGCGAATGGTCTGAAACAGTGCTGCCTGATGAAACGGGATTTTGTCGGGGGATGGCGCCCGTACGGGCCAATATGGCTTCGAGAAGTGTCGTCTTACCGCTTGCAAAGGGACCGACTATGGCAATGCATTTCGGTCCCGTGCGTCGTCCTCCGGCGCGAGTACCCATGGCTGACCTCCACTCAGGCGTTTCCCTAGGGACCGACTGCTTGCATGGTTCAGGCGTGGTCAATCGGTCCTGAGCGGCGGCCGGCCTGTTCGACCGTCGCGGGCGGGGTTCTTTTCCTGTTGCCACCTGCCCTGAAGCATCGTCCCACTTGTTTGCCGGCAGGGCAAGGAAAATAGAAATCCGCTGCCGTGCGGTGTCCTCAGGCGCTCAGCGCCAGGGGTCCGGCATCGATGGCCTGCAAGGGCGCCACCTTGTCGCGCGGCGCCGGCATGCCGAAGAAGTAGCCCTGGAAACGGTTGCAGCCGGCGGCCTTGGCCAGCGCGAACTCCTCCTGCGTCTCCACGCCTTCCGCAACGATGGTGACGTCCTGGATGCGCGCGATCTGCGTGAGCGCCGACACGAAGATCTGCGCCACCTGATCGTGGGCGAGACTGCGTATGTAGGAACGGTCGATCTTGATGCTGTCGATGGGCAGGGTTTTCAGATAGTTGAAGCCGCAATGGCCGGTGCCGAAATCGTCGAGCGCGATGTGGAAGCCGAGACCGCGCAACGCTTCGAGGCGCCGCAGGATTTCCGGCGTGGCGGCGGTCGCCACGGTCTCGGTGATCTCTATGATGAACTGTGTCGCCGAGCGGCCGGTTTCCTTCAGCACGCGGTCGCACATGGTGACGATCTCGTCGCGCTTCAGCTGCTCGCCGGAAACATTGATGGAGATGCGGCGCCCGGGGAAATGGCCGACATCGGCGCAAGCCCGCTTGAACACCCATTCGCCCAGCATGTCGATCAGGGTCGAGCGTTCGGCGATGGGGATGAACTCGGCCGGCGAGATCAGCCCGCGAACCGGATGACGCCAGCGGATCAGGCCTTCGAGAGCACAGGTGGACCCGTCCGGATTGACGATCGGCTGGTAGTGCAGCTCGAGTTCGCCCAGATAGACCGCGGCGCGCAACTCCCGCTCGACCAGGCGCCGGTAGCGCTTGTCGGACAGCATCTCCTCGTCGAACACGGTGACGCGGCCACGACCGGCGGCCTTGCTTTCATAGAGCGCCAGGTCGGCGACCAGCATCAACTCCGCCGTGTTGGAGGCATGGATTGGCGCCAGCGCCACGCCGACCGAGATGGAGAGCGGAATGGTCTTGCCTTCATGCGATTTGCCGGCGCGCATCGTATCGAGCAATTGCCTGATGTCCTTGTTGATGACGCCGAGGTCGCCATGCGGAATGATGACGCCGAATTCGTCGCCGCCCAGCCGCCCGACCATGCCGCCGGCAAAGACGCGTTCCGACGTCTTGACCAGGTGGACCAGAGCGAGGTCGCCGAACTGGTGCCCGAACGTGTCGTTGAGCTGCTTGAAGTGATCGACGTCGATCAACAGCAAAGTCGCCTCGCGCCGGTCGCGCATCGTGCCCAGGCTGTCGCCCAGCGCTTCGAGGAAGTAGTGCCTGGTCATCGCCCCGGTCATGGCGTCCCTGGTCAGGAAATGATGTTTCTCCGCTTCGGCCGCCGCTGCCGAGCGCAAGCGATGGACGATGCTGCTGCGCATGTACATCAGCGCCAGCAAGGCAAGGCCGGTGGCCAGGGTCGAGACGGCGAAGGCGACGCCCGAAGGCAGGTTGTGCGAGATGTCGAAAGCGCCGAGCGCGGCCGCGCCGATGCTGAGCACAAGCAGGGCCTGGATGCCGCGATAGATCCGGCCGCTATGGTCCTTGATCGTCGCCAGTATGCTCATCCGCCGGCCCCCGCAATGCGGGCTCACGGCTAGTGGCGAGCCGTTAAGAAGACATTGAATTCGCCGTTGTTTCGCCCCGTGCCGTCATGCGCGAAAGGTTCATGGTTAAGAAGAGAAAACCGGTTCTTCCGCCAGGCTGCCAAACAGCCGGTTGCGCCTCGGGCGATATCGGCCGACAATGTGTTTGCCTCGACGAGCTGCGGCGTTTGCCGCCGGTCGCTTCACCACCAGTTCCAGGATCAGACGATGAAGATCATTGCTTGCGGCAGCGTGCCGACCATCATAGCGCCGGAAAAATACTTCACCGGCCGGGTTCTGCAGACGCCGATCATCGAGGCGGAGGCGCCGGCGCGGCTGAGAGCGACGCTGGTCAGCTTCGAGCCGGGCGCGCGCACGCACTGGCACACACATCCGCTCGGCCAGACGCTCTATGTCACCTCGGGCGCCGGGCTTGCCCAGACATGGGGCGGCCCGGTCCAGGAGATCAGGGCAGGCGACGTGATCTGGTTTTCGCCGGGCGAAAAGCACTGGCATGGTGCCGGGGCGAAGACGGCGATGACGCATATCGCCATGCAGGAAGCGCTCGACGGCGTCCATGCCGATTGGCTGGAAGCGGTTTCCGGCGAGCAATATGGCGGCTGAGTTCTATTCGGGCCGAAACGACCCGAGGAACAGCGCCGAGAGGTTTGCTGCCGGTTCGCTGCCGTCGTAGATGGCTGCGAAATCTGAATGTTTGGACAGACCATGCCGAAGAACCGCCTGCCGCTCGTCGCCGCCGTCTATCTTGGCACGTTTGTCGCTTTGCTCGATGTCAGCATCGTCAATGTCGCGCTGCCGACCATCCAGCAGGCGCTGCACACCGATTTCGGCGGCCTGCAATGGGTGGTCGATGCCTACACGCTCTGCTTGTCGGCCTTCATGCTGTCCTCGGGGCTGATCGGCGACCGCTACGGCCGCAAGCGCTCATGGCTGGCCGGCGTCGGCATCTTCGTCGCCGGTTCGCTGATCTGTGCCATCGCACCCAATTTGCCGGCGCTGCTGGCCGGCCGTGTGGTGCAAGGCATTGCCGGCTCGCTGCTCATTCCAGGCGCGCTGTCGATCCTGACGCAGGCTTTCCCCGATCCGCGCGAGCGGGCCGGCGTCATCGGCGGCTGGGCCTCGTTCGCCGCCGTTTCGCTGGTCGTCGGCCCGGTGCTGGGCGGCATTCTGGTGCAGACGGTCGGCTGGCAGAGCATCTTCCTGATCAATTTGCCGCTCGGCCTTTTCACCATCGCGCTCGGCGCCGTGTCGATCGAGGAGACGGCGCATCCCGAACATGCCCATCTCGACCTTGTCGGCCTGGCGCTCTCGATCCTGTGGCTTGGCGCGCTGACCTTCGGCCTGATCTCCGCCGGCGAGAGCGGCTGGGGCGATGCCCGGACCATAACGGCCATCATCGCCGGTGTGGTCGGCCTGGTGGTCTTCCTTGGCTTCGAGGCGCACACGCCACGGCCCATGCTGCCGCTCGGCCTGTTCCGCGACGTGCGCTTCGCCGTCGCCAACGTCGCCTCGTTCGCGCTCGGCTTCACCTCTTATTCCAGCGTCTTCTTCTTCTCGATGTTCCTGCAGCAGGTGCAGGGCTGGTCGCCGACGCAGACCGGGCTGCGAATGGCGCCGGCCTTCCTTGTCCAGATCGTGGTGTCGCCGTGGATCGGCCGGCTGAGCGCCCGCTATGGGCATTCGCTCCTGATGACGGCGGGCTATATCTTGGTCGGGCTTTCGATGCTCGGCATGTGCTGGGCCGGGCCGTCGACGCCATACGCGGTGCTGTGCACCCTGTTCATCATCAACGGTCTCGGCAACTCGCTGGCGATCCCGACCGGCAGTGCCGCCGCCATGTCCTACGCGCCACGCGAGCGCTCCGGCATGGTGTCGGCCGTCATCAACGCCACCCGCCAGAGCGGACTGGCCATCGGTATCGCGCTGCTTGGCGCGCTGATGAGCATGCGGGCGACCAGCCTGCTGACCGGATATCTCGATGATGCCAATGTGCCCAATGCCGAAGCAGTGGCTCGTGCGGCCATCTCACGGCATGATTTCACAACCGAGGCGGCAATCGGCGAGGGTGGCGTGCACCAGCTCTTCGCCAGCGCCTATGCCGGCGGCTTCCACGCCGCCATGCTGACAGCGGCGATTGCCGCGTTCCTCACCGCCGCACTGCTGGTCGTGGTTCTGGCGCCGGCCGAGGCGCGTTCGGCCAGGCAAGCAAAGCAGCAGGCGTAAGGCGCTTGGCCTCCAACAAGAAACCCGGCGATGATGGCGCCGGGTTTCTCTGGTCGTCAGGTCGATCCGATCAGGTCAGCGATGCCGTGAAGCGCTGGATGCGCGTGCAGGCTTCCTCCAGCAGCGCATCCGACGTCGCATAGGAGATGCGGAAGTTGGGGCCGAGGCCGAAGGCCGAGCCGAACACCACGGCCACGCCTTCCGCCTCGAGCAGTTCCGAGCAGAAGGCCTCGTCGGTGTCGATCACCTTGCCGGCCTTGGTCTTCTTGCCGATCAGCTGGGCACAGGACGGATAGACATAGAAGGCGCCTTCCGGCGACGGGCAAGAAATGCCGCGCGCCTGGTTGAGCATCGAGACGACGAGGTCGCGCCGCCCTTGGAAGATCGCCTTGTTCCTGGCGATGAAATCCTGCGGACCGTTGAGCGCCTCGACGGAAGCCCATTGCGCGATGGTGCAGGCGCCCGAAGTCTGCTGGCCCTGGATCATGTCCATCGCCTTGATCAGCTGGACCGGACCGGCGGCATAGCCAATGCGCCAGCCGGTCATGGCATAGGCTTTCGACACGCCGTTCATGGTCAGCGTACGCTCATAGAGCTTCGGCTCGACCTCGGCGATGGTCTTGAAGACGAAGTCGCCATAGGTCAGGTGCTCGTACATGTCGTCGGTCAGCGTCCAGACATGCGGATGCTTCAGCAGCACATCGGCCAGCGCGCGCAGTTCAGCCTGCGTGTAGGCCGCGCCCGACGGGTTCGACGGCGAATTCATCAGCAGCCATTTGGTGTTCGGTGTGATCGCCTTTTCCAGCACTTCGGCCGTCAGTTTGAAGCCGTTCTCGATCGAGGTGTCGGCGAACACCGACGTGCCGCCGCAGATCGCCACCATTTCGGGATAGCTGACCCAGTAGGGGCGGGGGATGATGACCTCGTCGCCGGGGTTCAGCGTCGCCATGAAGGCGTTGAACAGGATCTGCTTGCCGCCGGTGCCGACAATGGTCTGCTCAGGCTTGTAGTCGAGATTGTTCTCGCGCTTGAATTTCTTCGCGATCGCCTCGCGCAGCGGCACGATGCCCGACACCGGCGGATACTTGGTTTCGCCACGGCGGATCGCCTCGATCGCCGCGTTCTTGATGTTGTCGGGTGTGTCGAAATCCGGTTCGCCGGCGCCGAGGCCGATAATGTCACGGCCGGCATTTTTCAGCTCGCGCGCTTTCTGCGTCACCGCGATGGTGGCGGAAGGCTTTACGCGGGAAAGGGTGTCGGCAAGAAAGGCCATGACCAGATATCTCTCCTTGAGAAGATCGGCGCGGCCAGGAGCGGCCGCGGCGCTTCTCATGTCGCATGATTTCGCACAGTGCAAGCATTGTCCGCTGATCCAGGCCTCAAGGAGCCGTGATTGCAGCTTGCGGCTGCAACAGAAAATTCATTAACGGGCGGTAAGGGCTTGAGTGGCAGGATCGCAATCCATTCCGCCATTTCGCGGAGCGAGGAACCTTTGTCACGCAGCATCGGGCTTGCCCATATCATCCGCCATGATGACGGCACCTCGTCAGGTGTCTGGGGTATCTACACGCTGCAAAGCGCCTTCCAGCCGATCTTCGCCTTCAAGGAGGGCAAACTGTCGGTTGCCGCCTTCGAAGGGCTGATCCGGCCGTTTCGCGATGGCGAGCCGCAACCGCCGATGGCCTTCTTCTCGACCTGTCCGGCCGCCGACCGCCTGCATGTCGAAGCGCTGACGAGGACATTGCATCTGCTCAATGCTGGCGCCTGCCTGCCGCTGGAGGCGTCGATCTTCGTCAATTTCGACCCGTCGGTGTTCACCGAGCGGTCGATCGCCGACAATGCCTTGCGCGAAATGCGGCTGGTGCTGCACGAGGCCGGCATCGATCCGGGCCGCGTCGTTTGCGAGGTGACCGAGCAGCGATCGGCGTCGCAGGAAACCCTGCACGGCTTCGTCGCTGCGCTCAGGGCCAACGGTTTCCGCATCGCCGTCGACGACTATGGCGCCGACGATTCCGACATCAACCGCATCAAGGAGCTGCGGCCCGACATCGTCAAGTTCGACGCCGCCTGGATCACGCAGCTGATGGAGTCCGGCGTCGGTTTCGCGCTGTTGACGACGATGGTGAAAAGCTTCGAGGACCAGGGCATCCGCACGGTGTTCGAAGGCATCGAGGAAGGGTGGCAACTGGAGCTTGCCGAAAAGTCCGGCGCCTCGATGGTCCAGGGTTTCGTGCTGGCGCGGCCGGAACTGGCGCCGACGAGTTTCCGTGCTTTCGGGAAAACGCCGGGCCCGGGTGCCGCCGCCAGTGATGCCACCGCCCCCGCCGTCGCTCCGCGTACGGCACGACCGGCAAAAGCCTTCGGGCGCAGGGTCGCGCCATGAGGTTCGAGCGGCGGCGCAGTGTCGGCGACGCGATCTTCGCCGACGAGATCGGCATCGAATACGGCATCCATGGCGAGTTCCGCCTGCGCAGCGCCTACCAGCCGATCTTCGCGCCGCTTGGGCGTTCGCTGCACGCTGTGGCGGTCGAGGGCCTGATCGAGCCGCATCGCGCCGGCAGGGCAGGGTCGGCACGGGCGTTCTTCGAGAGCGTCGCCGCGGCGGACCGGCTGTTTGTCGAGACCATGTGCCGGATGCTGCACTTAAGGAATTTTCACAATATCGGCGTCGACGGGCTCGATCTGTTCTTCAACTACAATCCGATGGTCAACGACCATTCGGGGCGGGCGCTGGCCGAAATCCGGCTGATGAGCCGGCACCTCGGCGACCTCGGGCTCGCCCCCGGCATGCTGGTCTGCGAAATCACCGAACAGGCGGCGGACGACGTGCTTCTCGCCCGGTTGGTGCGCGAAATGCGGCGCGACGGCATCCGCATCGCCATCGACGATTTCGGCACCGGCCATTCGACCGAGGAGCGGGTGAGCCTGCTGCAGCCCGACATCGTCAAGATCGATGGCGGATGGTTCGCCGAGTTCTGCCGCCACGCCGCCGCCGAACGCTTCTTCCGCCCGCTGGTTTCCAGCCTGCACGACCGCGGCGCCAGGGTGCTGGTCGAAGGCATCGAGCAGCCCGTCCACCTGCGCGTCGCGCTCGACGGCGGCGTCGACCTGCTGCAAGGTTACCTTCTCGCCCGGCCGGCGCTGGCCGGCACCATCTTCGACGAAGAGCCGCTGTCCGTTGATGCGTTGCTGGGCAGGGAGAACAATGTCGTGCCGCTGTTCGGGTAAGCAGCTTCGGCGGTTGGCGAAAGCGGTGCCGCAGCGTCCTTGGCGCATGTATTGTCTTATGCTGCGCTGGTCGACCCCCACTCCGTCGAGCTTCGCTCGACACCWCTCCCCCSATCGACGGGGTAGAGGAAGGGCGCGAGCCTATTGCCGCCAACGCTTTTCCAACGAGGCTCCTTCCTTTCCCTCCGAAGGGGGGAAAGGTGGCGCTGCGAAGCAGCGACGGATTGGGGGAACCACGTGGCAATCAAGCCTCGGGCTGATCAGTCATGCCAATCATAGAAGATGTGTGCATAGCGTAGCCGTTTACGGGGAGAAGGACGCTCCTATCAGCGCCGCTGATAGTCTCGCCAAAACAAATCATTGGTTGGCGCCGCCGCGGCTGCGATAATCGCCTGGTCGAGGCAGCACTCCGGGGACCGTCCATGATACTCTACAGCATGATCGACAGCGGCAACTGCTACAAGCCGCGCCTGCTGATGGCCAAGCTTGGCCTCGCCTTCACCACGGTCGAGGTGAGTTCGCATACCGGCGACACGCGCAAAGCCGATTTCGTCGCCAAGAACCCGAACGCCATGGTGCCGCTGCTGGAACTCGATGACGGTCGCCGGCTGGCCGAGTCCAACGCCATCCTGCTCTATCTCGCCGAAGGCACGCGCTTCCTGCCGGCGGACAAGTATGAGCGCGGGCTTGCCTATCAATGGCTGTTCTTCGAGCAATACAGCCACGAGCCCTATATCGCCGTGCGCAAGGCGCTGCTGACCTTTCCCGAGCGCGCCGGGGATGCGACGCCCGAGCGGCTGGCGGTGACGCTGGAGCGCGGCCACAAGGCGCTCGGCGTCATGAACAGATATCTTGAGAACAACGCCTTCTTCGCCGGCGCCGCCTTCAGCATCGCCGACATCGCGCTCTATGCCTACACGCATACGGCCGAGCAAGGCGGCTTCCAGCTCGACGCCTATCCGGCTGTCCTGGCCTGGCTTGGCCGCGTCGAGGCGGATCCGGGGCATGTGCCGATCGGGTGGGTGGGTTGAGACCTTCTCAATAATTCTACTCTGGCGGCCACCTAGCGCGATTTTCTGCGCTTCCGGTGCTCACGTACTTACATGTACGCTCCGCTCCGGTTCTCGAAAACCACGCTTTCTGACTCGCCAGAGCGAATTCTTGAAAAGGTCTCGGCGCCGCGGCTAGAGACATCGACAGTTTCCGGCTCGAACCTCGGCCAACGCCTTTTCGGCAAACCCGTCCAGTCGACCTGCCTTTGCATCGGCCTCAATCTGCTTGTCCCATACGTCAGCCTGGAACGCCTCGAACCATTTGGCAAAGGCCTTTAGTTCTTTGGTGCTCAGAGCTGCGATGGATCTCTCGATCTGTTCGAGCTTGGTCATGTATTGAAAATAACATGATCGGCGTTGCGAGGCGAAATGGCTCAACCCCAGACAAACAAAAAGGCGGGATAAATCCCGCCTTCCCATGCTTGGTAGCCTGATTGGGAGCGTCCGGTCCGGGCTGGCAGCTATCTGCTGATCCAGCGTTTCGGGTCTTTCCGCTCCGGGCCCGCTTCTCGCGCGACCGTCAGTACATCCGTGACTTGCCGCGCGCCCCGAGCTCTCGCCCGGCGCGCGCCATTCGCAAAATCAGGCTGCCTTGCTCAGAGATCCAGCGGACGACTTGCCAGTGCGGCGGTCCTGCTCGATCTCGAAGTTGATCTTCTGGCCTTCGACCAGGGTCGACAGTCCAGCGCGCTCGACAGCGGAGATGTGGACGAAAACGTCCGCGCCGCCCGCGTCAGGCTGGATGAAGCCGAAGCCCTTGGTGGCGTTGAACCACTTGACCGTTCCAGTTGCCATAAAAATAGTCCTTGCATTTGCTTTGGTTTGACCGGACCGAAGTCCAGCCGGTGTGCATCGAGATTTTGGAGATAGACGTCAGCAAACGCGAAGATCGCGAGGCCCGGATCGATCGGCCGAAATATCAATGGGGCTGATATAGTCTGCTTTCGTTCCAAAAACAAGACTGCGTGAGAAAGCCGTGATTGGGAACTGCCCAACGGCCGCCCCAATCTGGTGGAACCGTTGCGGCAGATCGCGCCGTCCGTGGGCGGCGGATCAGGGGAGGAGACCATGAAAACCATAGTGCTTGCCGCCTGTCTGACGCTGGTGGCCGCCGAGGCGCAGGCGATCTCGCGCTATGACCCGACGCATATGAGCTGCGGCAAGGTGCAGTCGACCATCGCGCGCCAGGGCGCGGTCATCCTGCGCTACCAGTCGAAGCGGGTGCCGGGACTGCCGCTCTATGACCGCTATGTGCAGAGCCAGCAATTCTGCACCATGGGCGAGGTGAGGACGCGCGCCTATGTGCCGAGCGCCGACTCCAGGTCGTGCCCGGTCTATAACTGCAAACGGCCGGACAATGATCGGCATTTCCGCCGGCGGTTTTTCCACAACAATTAGGGCAGTGCCCGCGCCGGCGGTTCAGAAGCCGAAGGACACCTGCGCCGGTGGCGGCGGGCCGACACGCACGCCTTCCATGGCCAGCATCTTCTCCTTGGTGACGGAGCCGCCGGGCGCCGAGAAGCCGCCGATCTTGCCGCCGGCCGCCAGGATGCGGTGGCAGGGGATGACCAGCGGCACGGGGTTGGCGCCAAGGGCGGCTCCGGTTTCGCGCGGCAGGCCGGCATGGCCGGCACGCTTGGCGAGTTCGCCATAGGTGGTTGTCTCGCCGTAGCTCAGTTTGCGTGCCGCGTCGTAGATGGCCAGGCGGAAATCGTCGACGCCGTCGAGATCGACCGGAACATTGGAGAAATCGACGTCCTCTCCAGCGGCGTAAACCTTGATCGAGGCGATGAGTTCGACCACCCATGGAGGCTGCGCCGTGGAGGCGGAAACGCCGGCATGGCGCATCAGCCGCCGCTCCACCGCTTCACGGCTGCGTTCGGGCAGGCAGAGCCGGATCAGGCCCTTTTCGCTCCAGGCAATGCCCATGAATCCGATCACTGTTTCTAACACTGCGTGGCCGGCTGTGATCGACGGTGTCGTTTCCATGATGCGCTCCTTTCCGCAAAGCGGCGGAATCCGGGATTCCCGCCGGTACATATCAGGAACAATATGGCATCACCGCCCGCGTCTCGCCACCCGAAAACCACCAGATGGCCCCGATTGCTACCCTGGAATCGCTGGTGTAAGGGATTTCTTAACACCCCGACGAACCGGACCCGAACGCGGCTTGCCAGCAAAACAAACCCTTATCGCGATCGGCGTGATCGTGGCGGCAGCCGGCATGAGCGGCTGCACCTCGACCTCGCAGATGAAGCCCGCGCCGTCCCTGACCGAAACCGCGACCGTTGCCGGCAGCGATGCCGGCTTCACCATCCCGCTGCCGGAGACGGTTTCGGTGCTGCCGCAATCCTCGGGCATCGCTCCCGTCCAGACCGCCGAACTCGCACCTGGCGCCGTCATTTCGGAAGGTGAGGCAGCCGCCGCGCCGGCCAGCCAGCCGGCCGCCGCGACCGCGGCCTTTGCCGGCGCGACGCCGAAGGCTCCGGCCGTGCCCGCCATCATGATCGCCAGCCCCAGTGCCTGGCAGGCGCCGCCGCCCTCCAAGGCAGGCCAGCCGGTGAAGGCAGCTCAGCCCGTGATCAAGTCCGCCGAGACCTATACGACAGCCGGCCTCATTGTGCCGGCGGTCGCCGGCAGCGGCCAGAAACTGCCGGGGGTGCAGCAGGTCGCCTATGTCGTGCCGCAGAATCCGGCTTCCCTGGTGCAGTTCCCGTCGGCGCCGGTTGCTCCGGTGCAGGAAGAGCACACGGGCGTGCGCGGCGACGTCGACCGGCTTATCGTCAAATACGCCGCCCTCTACCAGGTGCCGGTCGATCTGGTGCGCCATGTCGTCAACCGCGAAAGCACCTTCAATCCCAAGGCCTACAACAATGGCCATTGGGGGCTGATGCAGATCAAGCACGCGACGGCGCGCGGCATGGGCTATGACGGGCCGGCCAAGGGCCTGTTCGACGCCGAAACCAATTTGAAATACGCGGTCAAATATCTGCGTGGCGCCTGGCTGGTGGCGGGCGGCAACGCCAAGAAGGCCGACTGGCTTTACCAGACCGGCTACTATTTCGATGCCAAGCGCAAGGGCCTGCTCGAGGCGACCGGCCTCGGTGTCGACCGCAAGCGGCGTCCGCAACCCGACGCCTGAGCGCGATGCCTGAACCACGCCCGCCGGCCCCAAACGACATCCGGCTGCGCAAGCTTCTCGACGAGACACTGGTTGCACCGCACTGGCCTGATGGTTTTGCCATGCGCTGCACAGAGCCCCCAGACCTGCATGCCTTGCATGCGCTGTTGAGCGAAGTGTTCGATGACGGGGCCGACGGGCCGTTCGCAGACTGGTGTATGCGCCTCCTCGACGATCCCGAATTCGACCCGGCGCTGTGTTTCCTTGTCATCGACGCCAAGGGCCGGCTGGCGGCGGCGGCGCTGTGCTGGACGTCAGCCTTCGTCAAGGATCTCGCCGTTCATCCCGAGGCGCGCGGCAAGGGCATCGGCGAAGCGCTGATGTGGCAAGCCTTCGCCGCCTTTCGCGATCGCGGTGCGGCCCATGTCGACCTCAAGACCAACACGGTCGAAAACGCCGCCGCCGTCAGGCTCTACGAACGGCTCGGCATGTTCGAGGTCGATTGGTATAGCTGACGTGGGACCGCGCGGCCGGCGTCAGATGTCGGGTGCGTTGCCGATCTTCTTTTTGATCTCCAGCGCCCAGGCGCGGCCTTCGTCACCGCCCCACAGCAGCCAGGCGATGGTGCCGGCCGACGGGTTGTCCTCATTGCCGTAATTCTTGCCGCGCTTGTCGACCTCGTGGCGGGCGAAGTAGCTGACCATGCGGCGGATGGTGGACGGTGCGAGTTTTTCGCGGTTCATCAGTTCAGTCGCCCGCGCGACGCCGATCTCGGTGCCGCCACGGCCGAATTGTGCGCGCAGCCGCAGGCCCTTGGCGGCATTGTCGGCCACCACTTGCAGGCAGCGCAGGTCGATCTCGTCGGCTTCGTGCATTTTGTCTCCCCAATCAGCTAGCCCTAGCCGACGGGAGCGATGCGGGAAAGGCGGTCGGGTTCCGCGGCGCGAAAGAAACTATCCACCAAGGCGGGACGTCGCATCTTGCCCGAGGCGGCTCCGCGGTTAAGCTTCGTCTCGACTGAAACAGGACGAAACATGATGCGGCTTCTGCTCTCCAGCCTTGCCACCCTGATTCTTGCCGCGCCGCTCCTTGTTGGCGTGGCACATGCAGCCGACGACTGCGCCAACGCGTCGGATCAGGCCACACTCGACGCATGCGCCGGCAAGGATTTCGACGCGGCCGACAAGAAACTCAACGACGCCTACAAGCAGATCACGGACAGGCTGAAGGACAATGCGGGGTCGAAAAAACTGCTGGTCGACGCGCAGCGCGCCTGGGTCGCCTTCCGAGACGCCGAATGCAACTTCCAGGGCGGCCCGCCCGAAACCGCCGGCAGCGTGCGTCCGATGGTCGTCGCCAATTGCCAGGCGGGGCTCACCACCCTCAGGCTGAAGGATCTGCAGGGCTATCTCCATTGCGAGGAAGGCGTGCTGGACTGCCCGGTGCCGGCGGCGCCTTAGGTTTTTTCCGCTCTCGCGGGAAGCGGATCCTTCGTCCGCAAAAATGTCGGGACCGGTTGCCGCCAAACGTCCTTGGGTCGCAGAGCAACCGCGCCGGGACGCCGGCGCGACGACTTAAGGGAGCCGACCATGATCACCTTTCCCAACGAATCCGCCAGATATCGCACCGCCCGCGAAAAGCTCCTGAAGAAGGAAATCGAGCTGCGCCGCGCCATGGAAGCCGTGGCCGAGGCGCGGCGCGCGCTGCCGCCGGGCGGGCTGATCCGCCAGGACTATGTCTTCGACGCGCTCGGCGCCGACGGCAGGCCGGCGAAGACGAAACTGTCGGAACTGTTCGCGCCGGGCAAGGATTCGCTGATCCTGTACCAGATGATGTTCCCGCGCCATCCGCAGGAGATGCGCGATGTGGCGGCGAGTGGCGGCACGGCCAGGCTCGCCCGACCGGACCAGCCATGCCCGTCCTGCGCGGCGCTGCTCGACCAGTGGGACGGCGCCGTCGGCCATCTCGAAGCGGCCGGCTTCAACTTCGCCGTGGTGGCCAAGACCGCGTTGGAAAATCTGGTCACGCTTGGCCGCGATCGTGGCTGGAAGAACATGCGGCTGGTGTCGTCGGCCGCCAACAGCTTCAAGCGCGACTACAATGCCGAGACGGCCGACGGCGCGCAGATGCCGCTGCTGTCGGTGTTCCACCGCGATGGCGACGGCATCAGGCATTTCTGGTCGTCGGAGCTTGGCTTCGCGCCGAGCGACCCCGGCCAGGACCCGCGCGCCATCGGCACCTGCGAGATCCTGTGGAACCTGATGGATTTCACGCCGGAGGGCCGGCCGGATTGGAGGGAGCAACTGCAGTATGGGTGTTGCCATTAGAGGGTGGGGCGAGGTTTTGAGTTTGACTGATCGACGCCGGCGCTGCCCCTCATCCGCCTGCCGGCACCTTCTCCCCGTATAGTGACGGGGAGAAGGGAGTTGGCCGCGACGCCGGCGCCATCCTGACGTTGGCGATTGGCGAAGCCATCAATGACAGCGTCCCTCTCCCCGTCACTATACGGGGAGAGGATGCCGGCAGGCAGGTGAGGGGCGGCGCTGGCGTCGACAATAGATCATCTCAAAAATAAGAGCCGTCATCCGTTGAAGGGCGCCCCTTTGCGCCAGGCGCTTGTCATCTAAACTGCGCCCACCAAATCAAGGAAACACCCCATGCCCAGGATCGACCTCGCCGCCGTGCCCGTCCGCAAGGGCTCCGGCTATCCCGGGCCTTTCGACGCGCCTTGCGCGGACCGCACGCGCCGGCGCCTCGGTGACGCCGGCGGGCTCAGCGATTTCGGCGTCAATCTGATGACCCTGCCGCCCGGCGGCTGGTCGAGCCAGCGCCACTGGCACAGCCATGAGGACGAGCTCGTCTATGTGCTGGAAGGCGAGTTGACGCTGGTCGAGGATGGCGGCGAGACGCTGCTCAAGGCGGGCGATAGTGCTGCCTTCGCCAAGAACAGCGGCAACGGCCATCACATGATCAACCGGTCATCGGCCACTGCGCGCTATCTCGAAGTCGGCTCGCGCAATCCGGACGATGTCATCATGTGCTCCGACATCGACATGATGAGCCCGAGTTCGGATGGGCGGTTTTTGCACAAGGACGGCACGCCTTATCCGGGGCAGGGTGAGCGCTGGACCATGCTTCGGCGCTGGTGTTCGCCGGGCGGCAGGATAAGCTCCTCACGATCAAAGGTGGCGCAGGCCCCCTCATCCGGCCGCTTCGCGTCCACCTTCTCCCCGAGGGGAGAAGAGCAGGGCGTCAGCGCTGACAGGCTCCTCTCCCCTCGGGGGTCCGAAGGACGGGCGAGACAAGCGGCTCGCCCGGAAGCCGAGCGAAGCGGAGGCTGGGTGAGGGGGCTTGGCGCCAACTTTGCCGACCCAGGGAGCATCACCATGAAGAAACAAGTCATTGAAGTGCCCGTCATGTCGGACAAGGTGCGCTCGCTCGGGCTGCCCTGTTCGACGGCGGTGAAGGCCAATGGCTTCGTGTTCATCTCGGCGACGCCGCCGGTGGACATGGTGACCGGCGAGATGGTGCGCGGCGACATCGAGGTGCAGACCGAGGCATCGCTGAAGGCGCTGAAACATTGCCTGGAAGCGGCCGGCACCTCGCTGGACAATGTGGTGATGGTGCGCATCTACGCCGTCAACTCCGGCTTCTACAACGCGATCAACCGGGTCTATGCCAAGTATTTCTCCACCAACCCGCCGGCGCGCAGCTTCGTGCCGGTGGCGTCATGGCCGATGGAGTTTGATATCGAGATCGAATGCGTGGCGGTGGCGTGAGTTTCCTTCTCTCGCCGCAACCACAGGGAGATCGTCATGAGCAAGGAAATCGTCGAAGTGCCGGTGCTGTCGGCGGCGGTGCGCGCGCTCGGCGTGCCGCTGTCGCTGGTCACCAAGGCCGCCGGGCTGGTCTTCGTCTCCGGCATGCCGCCGCTCGATCTAGCGACCGGCAGACTGGTCAAGGGCGACATCGAGGCGCAGACCGAGGCGTCGCTCAAGGCGCTGAAACATTGCCTGGAAGCGGCCGGCACCTCGCTGGACAATGTGGTGATGGTGCGCATCTACGCCGTCAATGCCGGCTTCTACAATGCGATTAACCGGGTTTATGCGCGGTATTTTTCGACCAACCCGCCAGCGCGGACATTTGTGCCGTGGCGTCCTGGCCGATGGAGTTCGATATCGAGATCGAGTGCGTGGCGGTGGCGTGAGGGTGAGAAGCGGTCCGCGTAGCGGACGAAAAGCCAATTGCTTGGCTTTTCGAGCTTCGAACACCCTGAGCCTGCGAAGGGCCGGTGGGCCCTAACATAAGTTTTTGCTTGTCTTTCAAGTAAAGTCGCTCTCAACTCTCTCTGGGGATAGGGAGGGCGAGTCATTGACAAAATTACCGAAGAAATTCGTCGAGCGCGTTGCGCTAAATCTAAAGAAGTATCAGCGGATCACGCTGGCTCAGCAAAAATCCGATGTCGCCGAGGCTGACACGGTTACGTTGGTCAAGGATATCCTGGCAGATGTTTTTGGCTACGATAAATATGATGAACTCACATCGGAACATCAGGTCAAAGCGACGTATTGTGATCTCGCGATCAAGATCGCAGGGAAACTGCGATTGCTTGTCGAAGTGAAATCAGCTGGCAGCAGCCTGGCCGATAATCACCTGAGGCAAGTTATCGATTATGGAGCTCATCAAGGCATTCATTGGGTGATCCTGACCAATGCGGTCGAATGGCGGCTGGTCCGTATCTATGTGGCAAACCAGATCAGCCACGAGGAGGTTTGTCGCATCGTACTTGCCGATATGAACCCCAAAAATGAGGATCATCTGCAGTGCCTTTTCCTATACGCCAAGGAAGGGCTGACGACCGACGCGATGGATGCCTTTCATCAGCAGGCCCAGTTGTTCAACAAGTTTACGGTTTCGGCGATCATCCGGTCCGAAGCTGTAATTTCGGTGGTGCGTCGCGAAATCCGGAAGCTGTTTCCCGACATCAAGGTCGGCAACGAGAACCTATCTCAGTTGATTGAGAACGAAGTAATCAAGCGGGATACGATCGAAGGCGACAAGGCGAAGGAGGCGGTCGCCAGAATGCGAAAGGCGCTGAATAGGCTGGAGAGGGCTAAAGCCAAAACAGCGAAAGTAACGGTCGCCGAGGTCGCGAGTTAACTTCGATTTCGGCAGTTTGGCTGCGTTAAATTAAATCCTATCTCACTTGTGGAGTGGTTATGTCATTGTCGTTGTCTGAACAGCTAAAGCCACTACGAGACCGCCCACGGGTTAGCAGCCCACTCATCAAGCACGTAGTTTCTGTCACAGCAAAGCTTGGAGGGGCGGACAAGAAACAGTCTTTTGAGGAGTCGCGACAGCGCGTCCTAAACTGGTTGCAGCTCCGCGTGGGGACACTGCCAGCTGAAGCTTGGGAGGGCAAAACGTTCGAACATATGACGCCGGGTCGATTTACGGCGGGCGTTCAGATCGAGATTCCCAATGGGGAATATTGGGCAGTTCGCTGCGACGATCCCGACAAAAATGTCCCAGGTCGAACTTGGACAACTGAGTTATCTATTGCCAGGCAAGCTGATGCCGCCAGTTTTGGAGCCCGACTGGTCGTTGCAACAAATGAGACTGAACCAAATTATATGCCATCTATTCCAGGTATTGTCCGTCAATTGGCAGATTATCCTGGGCTTTTCAGAAATGGTAGGAAGCTTACGATTGATCCCCTAATTGTAGATGATAATCAAAAGCTAGATTATTTTGTCGGCCTTCTATTTGATCGTAATCGCCGTAATCCGGTGTTTGCAATTTCTTTGGACGAAGCAGAATCCGATCCAAGAACGGCCGCGGTTAACGCGTACAACCTAGCTCAGAGGAGTCTGGGAACTGCTCACGTGGTGGTAATTTCAGGGCCGCAGGCCTTTCGTCTCTCCGATGTGATTGGCAAGAGGCTATCGGTTTTTCGCCGCGCCGTCCGAACTTATCTTCCCGCAGTGTCGGTTGATGATGATCCGTATCGGCATCCTTTGGCGCTGGCTTCGCAAATTGCTGATTGGCAAGGGAAAGGTCCAGACGCTTTCGCAAATACGCTGATATGGATGGCAACTCGTAATTCAGCAACCTCAATCGATGACACCGTCGATCTTCCGCTCTTTACGAAGGCTAAACAGATTGAACTTCAGCAACAGCGCGAGGTTGCTCTTCACGATCAAGACTATCCAGCCCTTCTAGCTCTTGCAGACCAAGAGTTAAAAGAAAAGCAGCGCGAAATTGAGGCCTTGGAATCTATGGTCACGGAGGAGGAAAAAAAGCGAAGCGAGTCGGACGCTCGAGCCAGTGATCTGGAGTCCACGAATCTATTCCTAAGAGGAAGGTTGGTTGGACTGGAGAAAAAGATAATGTCGGACTTACCAACGACACAGATCACCTATCCGAAAGATCTGGAAAGTATCGACGATTGGGCGGACGAATACTTCTCGGGCAGATTGAAAATTACACCAAGGGCGCAGCGAGACGCAAAGGACGCAGCGTTTCTCGATATTAAACTTGTTTATCGTTGCCTTGAGTACCTTGCGACGGAATTTTGGAAAATGAAAACGGAGGGCGGCAACGATTTGCTCCAGAAAAACGCTGATACCCTTGCAAGTCTGGGAGTGCACAATGAGTCGAGTGGGGCGGAGCACCTTCTCAAAGAACAGGGAGGCACTTTTGAGATTCAATGGGGTGCAAACAATAGAAAGAGGTTGTTGGATATGCATCTAAAAAATGGAGGAAATACGAGGGACCCTGCAAGGTGCTTGCGTATCTACTATTTTTGGGACGACGATACACAGCAGGTCGTTGTTGGATCACTTCCATCTCATTTAAATACAAGAGCAAGTTGAGCGCTGCTCACGCAAAATACTCCTGCAGCGGCCTGACCTCCAGGCTCCCCGCCTTCAGCGCCGCGATTGCCTCGGCCACAGCCGCAGCGCCCGACAGCGTCGTGTAATACGGCACCTTCTGCATCAGCGTCGCTCGCCGCAGTGACTTCGAGTCCGACACTGCCTTCTGGCCATCCGTGGTGTTGAAGACGATCTGCACCTGGCGGTTGCGGATGGCGTCTTCGATGTGGGGGCGGCCTTCCAGCACCTTATTGATCTTTTCGGCCACCACGCCGTTTTCGGCGAGGAAGCGCTGGGTGCCAGACGTCGCCAGCACCTTGAAGCCGAGGCCGGCCAGGCGCTTCACCGCCGGCAGGATGCCCTTCTTGTCCTCGTCGCGCACCGAGACGAACAGCGTGCCGGAGCGCGGCAGGTCGACGCCGGCGCCGAGCTGGCTCTTGGCGAAGGCCAGCGCGAAATCGCGGTCGAGGCCCATGACCTCGCCGGTCGAGCGCATTTCCGGGCCGAGCAAGATGTCGACGCCGGGGAAGCGGGCGAAGGGGAAGACGGCTTCCTTGACCGCGATGTGGCCGGGATTTCGGGGGTCGGGCATCGCGCCGTAGTGGGAGAAGGCGTCTTCCAGCGTCTCGCCCGCCATGATGCGGGCGGCGATTTTCGCGATGGGCCGGCCGATGGTCTTGGCGACGAAGGGCACGGTGCGCGATGCGCGCGGGTTGACCTCCAGCACGTAGACCGTGCCGTCCTTGATCGCGTACTGCACGTTCATCAGGCCGCCGACATTGAGCGCGCGGGCAAGGGCCGCCGTCTGGCGCTCCAGTTCGTCGACCAGTTCCGAGGGCAGCGAGTGAACGGGGAGCGAGCAGGCCGAGTCGCCCGAATGGATGCCGGCCTCTTCGATGTGCTCCAGAATGCCGGAGACGAAGGTCGCCTTGCCGTCGCAGAGGCAGTCGACATCGACTTCGATGGCGCCGGAGAGATAGGTGTCGAACAGCAGTGGGTTCTTGCCCAGCAGCGTGTTGATCTGGCCGGTCTTGTCGTTGGGGTATTTCTGCTTGATGTCCTCCGGCACCAGGCCGGGCACGGTGTCGAGCAGGTAGGATTGCAGCATGCTCTCATCATGGATGATCTGCATGGCGCGGCCACCCAGCACGTAGGACGGGCGCACCACCAACGGGAAACCGAGCTCGCCGGCGACGAGGCGGGCCTGCTCGACAGAATAGGCGATGCCGTTCTTCGGCTGGCTGAGGTTGAGCTTGTGCAGGAGCTTCTGGAAGCGGTCGCGGTCTTCGGCGAGATCGATCATGTCGGGCGAGGTGCCGAGGATCGGGATGCCGGCCTTCTCCAGCGCGTCGGCCAGCTTCAGCGGCGTCTGGCCGCCGAACTGGACGATGACGCCGACCAGCTCGCCCGAGGCCTTTTCGGCGCGCAGGATCTCCAGCACGTCCTCCGCCGTCAGCGGATCGAAATAGAGCCGGTCCGACGTGTCGTAGTCGGTCGACACCGTTTCCGGGTTGCAGTTGATCATGATCGCTTCATAGCCGGCGTCGCGCAGCGCAAACGCCGCATGGCAGCAGCAATAGTCGAACTCGATGCCCTGGCCGATGCGGTTCGGCCCGCCGCCGAGGATGACCACCTTCTTGCGCGACGAGACCTGCGCCTCGTTGGCGAGCGCGCCGGCAAACGGCACTTCATAGGTCGAGTACATGTAGGCGGTGGGCGAGGCGAATTCGGCCGCACATGTGTCGATGCGCTTGTAGACGGGATGAACGTCGAGCTTGTCGCGGATTTTCGCGATCACTTCGGCGTCGGTTTTGGTCAGCGACGCCAGGCGGGCGTCGGAGAAGCCCATGGCCTTCAGCATGCGCAGATTGACGGCGTCCTGAGGGATGCCGTGCTCGCGGATGCGGGCTTCCATGGCCAGGATGCCTGCGATCTGCTCGAGGAACCACGGGTCGATCTTGCACATTGCGTGCACGTCTTCCAGCGAGGTGCCCATGCGGATCGCTTGCGCCACCATGCGCAGCCGGTCGGGCGTCGGCGTGCCGAGCGCTGCGCGGATGGCGTTGCGGTCGTCGGCGTGGTTGGCAACCGCCGCCCCATGGCCGAGGCCGGGAATCTCGATCTCGTCGAGGCCGGTGAGGCCGGTTTCGAGGCCACGCAAGGCCTTCTGCAGCGATTCCTGGAAGGTGCGGCCGATGGCCATGACTTCGCCGACCGACTTCATGGCTGTCGTCAGCACCGGCTCGGCGCCGGGGAATTTCTCGAAGGCAAAACGCGGGATCTTGGTGACGACGTAGTCGATCGACGGCTCGAAGGAGGCGGGCGTCGCGCCGCCGGTGATGTCGTTCTCCAGCTCGTCCAGCGTGTAGCCGACGGCAAGTTTCGCCGCGATCTTGGCGATCGGGAAGCCGGTGGCCTTCGAGGCAAGCGCGGAAGAGCGCGAGACGCGCGGGTTCATTTCGATGACGACGAGGCGGCCATCGGCCGGGTTGACGGCGAACTGCACGTTGGAGCCGCCGGTCTCGACGCCGATCTCGCGCAGCACCGCGATCGAGGCGTTGCGCATCATCTGGTATTCTTTGTCGGTGAGTGTCAGCGCCGGGGCGACGGTGATGCTATCGCCGGTGTGGACGCCCATCGGGTCGATGTTCTCGATCGAGCAGACGATGATGCAATTGTCCGCCTTGTCGCGGACGACCTCCATCTCATACTCCTTCCAGCCGAGCACGCTTTCCTCGATCAGCACTTCGGTGGTCGGCGAGGCGTCGAGGCCGGACTGGACGATGTCGTAGAATTCGGCCCTGTTGTAGGCGATGCCGCCGCCGGTGCCGCCCATGGTGAAGGACGGGCGGATGATGGCCGGCAGGCCGACATGGTCGAGCGCCTGGGCGGCGATCGCCATGCCATGGCTGATGTAGCGCTGCTTGCGGTCGCCTTCGCCGAGGTTCCAGCGGGTTTCCAGCGCATCGAGTTCGGCGTCGAGGTTCTCCGGCTTCTCGGCCTTGAGTGCGGCGCGCTCGGCCTCGTGTGTCTTGCGGTCGGCGTTCTTGACGTCGGTGGCGTTGGCCAGCATCGACTTCGGCGTTTCCAGGCCGATCTTGCTCATCGCCTCGCGGAACAGCGCGCGGTCCTCTGCCTTGTCGATGGCCGTGGCGTCGGCGCCGATCATCTCGACATTGTAGCGCTCGAGCACGCCCATGCGGCGCAGCGACAAAGCGGTGTTGAGCGCGGTCTGGCCGCCCATGGTCGGCAGCAGCGCGTCGGGCCGCTCCTTGGCGATGATCTTGGCGACCACTTCCGGGGTGATCGGCTCGATATAGGTGGCGTCGGCCAGTTCCGGGTCGGTCATGATGGTGGCCGGGTTGGAATTGACCAGGATGACGCGGAAACCTTCCTCCTTCAGCGCCTTGCAGGCCTGGGTTCCGGAATAGTCGAACTCGCAGGCCTGGCCAATGACGATGGGGCCGGCCCCGATGATCAGGATCGACTTGATGTCAGTGCGTCTTGGCATGTCATAGGTCCGTTCGGCGGGCGGCTTGCACAAAAAACCGGGACGGGAAGACCCGGCCGGTTGTGCTCGCGATTCTGGTATCAGGCTAGGTGGGCCTTATAGGGAAGAGTTTTGGCAGATGTAACCCCGAAAATGAGGGATAGGGCAGTAGGGCAGTAGGGGGAGGCTTGAGCGCCCTTAAAACATATTGCCCTATTGCCGTACTGCCTTACTGCCCTGCCTCCTTGTCCCCGAACGCCGTCTTGTCCGTAATCTCGAAGCGTTCGGAGACGCCGATGCGGATCATGCTGAGGCTGCCCTCGCGGGTGAAGCGGAAATCGCCCTTGGCGTCCGAGCCGGCCGGCACGCCGGCGTCGAAGGAGATGAGGCGCGTGCCGCCGTCGGGCCAGGTCACGGTGATGTCGGCCTTGTCGGCGCCCTTGTGCACGATGCTTGCGGCGCAGCTCGTCATCGGCTGGCCGACATAGCGGGCGCAGGGAATCTCGACGGCACCGCCCGAGGCAAGGGAGGTCGGCTGCGGCGGCAGTTCGGCCACTGTCTGCGTGTCGAGGGCGGGGATTTCGCCGGTCGACGGGGTTTCGTTCGCCGCGAGCGCCAGGCCGTAGGCATCCAGCATGGCGATTTCGGCGGCGGATTTCATCGGGGCTGCTGATGTGGCGGCATGGGCCGCGCCGCCGAGCCGCGCCGTCAGATCGGGCTGGAGGCTCGATGCCTCGGCGGCCGTCGCAGTGCTCTCGGCGGGAGGCATTGCGGAGGCAGTGCCGCCAGCCGTGGGCGTCGCTGCATCGGCGGCCGCGCCCGCATCCGCCTGGTCGAGGGACACCGTCGCCGGATTGACGGGAACGAGATAGCGCGCGGGAGCCCAACCGGTGGCTTTGGGGTTGTCAGACTCGATCTTGCACCAGGGGTGTCCGTCAATGTCGTTGCAGCCGAGGTTCCTGACGTTGGCGCCGGCGGCCAGACGCGCCTCGGTCTTGCCGATCGCCGACGGTTTGGCGCGGACATTGAGCAGGTCGTCGGGCGCGAGGCCGGTGACGATGGAGATGAAGGGCGTCTCTTCGGCATGGGCCGGGACAATGGCAACGAACGCCGTCAGCAGCGACGGTGCGGCCATCAGCGCCAAGAGCTTTGTCCGGAGCGAAATTCGGCGCCTCACTTGGCTGTCGGCAATCAATTGCATTCCCAAAGGCACCGCCAGAACCCGAAAACGCTGCCGCACGCGAAGCCGGTTTTATAAGCGACGGTGCGCTGCCGTGTCTACAAGCGAGATATTCACGCCTGTTTCAGGCCGAATGTGAGGCGCACCGCGAGGTGGCAAGAAACAGGTTTTGGCCCGGCAGGAACGCAAGAGCGTTCAGCCTGGACATGAGCTTCGCTCAGTCCGGCATGAACCCGGTTCTGAGCGCGTGGGCCCATTCCGGCCGTCCCGCTTGTTCGGCCTGTCGCGCCGCCGCGTCGTGGTCGTAGTCGACGGCGATCGTCTCGAAACGGTCGGGCCGGCCTTCGCCGCCCAAGGTGACGATGCCGTAGCGCGCATGCGGCGAACCCTGTTCGGACACATGCGCCGGCGGGGTGGAATCATCATAGGCGGGACAGCCGATGCTGCCCGGATTGAAGATCACCGGACCGTCGGGAATGCGGACCAGTTCCGGGCGGTGGCTGTGGCCGCACAGCGCAATGCGGCAGGCCGGATCGAGCGCCTTCAGCCGCCGCCGGATCGCCGCCAGCGGCGCGCGCACCAGCTGGCCATCGACAACCGCGTCGAGCAGGTATTTCTCGTCATGGTCGGGGCGGGCGTGGAAGACGACGATGCCGGGCGCGATCTCCAGCGTCAACGGCTGCGCGAAAAGCACTTCGCGCTGCGCCTGCGTCAACCGCTCCTGCGCATAGACGTCTGACGCCCACATGATCTCGTCTGCCGGATCGACGGCGACGCGGCGGTCGTGATTGCCGCGCACCGTCGGCAGGTTCAGCGCTTCCAGGCGCTCGAACGTCTCGCGCGGCCAGAGCGGGCCGGAAACGCTGTCGCCGAGATTGACGGTGAGATCAGCGCCGCCGCGCCGCGCCAGATCCTCCAGCACGGCATCGAGTGCAAGGACGTTGCCATGGATGTCGGCGAGGACGGCGATGCGCATACGGTGGGCTCCCTTGGTGCAGCCCATCGGGGCTCCGGTCCGCTTCGTTATCAAGCCCCCGCCTTCATGATCAACCCCTTGAGATCGTTCGGGACATTGGGAACGCCGGGAGCGCCATGCAGCTAGCCTTGGCTATCGCGGAAGCCCACCATCTGCTAGCGTCCACGCCATCCCGAAGTTCATATGGGAAATATCCGCTTAGACAGCCTCGAAAGGCACCAGGCGATGACCCGCGATCAGATTTTCGCCCACCTCCGCGCCGCCAATGACGTAGCGCGCGAGACTGCCGCGCATGGGCACCATCCTTTCGGCTGTGTGCTCGTCGGCCCCGACGATCGAATCCTGATGCGGCAAGGCAACATCAACACCGTGCGCCACGCCGAAACCGAACTCAGCCGGCGCGCGGCGGACGCCTATCCGGCGGAATTCCTGTGGTCCTGCACGCTGGTCTCGACCGGCGAGCCCTGTGCGATGTGCACCGGAACGCTCTACTGGGCGAATATCGGCCGGCTGGTCTACGGCTTCGAGGAGACCAAGCTTCTCGCGCTGACCGGCGACCACGCCGAGAATCCGACGATGAACCTCTCGTCGCGCACGGTCCTTGCCTCCGGGCAGAAGCCGGTCGAGGTCCACGGCCCCTTTCCCGAGATGGAGGAGGAGCTCCTCGCCCCGCACATCGGGTTTTGGCAGCGCTAGCGGCAACAGAGCTTCAGCTCGGAACCTGCGGACCTAGGCCGGCATCTCGAGATCGTGGCCGCCGACCGCCGGCAGCGCCGGATCGTCGCCAGCCGCGGCAATGACGCTGTCGAGCAGGCCGGGGAAGCGGGCGTCGAGGTCGGCGCGGCGCAGCGTGATCATGCGGTTGGTGCCGACCACTTCGGCGCGGGTGACCCCGGCCTCGCGCAGCTTGGCCAGGTGGTAGCTGAGATTGGTCTTGGAGCCGAGATCGAGGAACTGGCTGCAGTTCAGCGCCACGCCTTCCTTGCTGGCGAGGTAGCGCACGATGGCCAGCCGCGTCGGGTCGCCGAGCACGCCGAGCACGATGGGCAGGCTGATCTGGTCCGTATTGGGATGAGGTAGCGTCATGGCTGGAACCTAAGCGCAGTCCGGGCCGATTTCAACGCATCCGTCCTCGCCTGCCCGCACACCTGCCTCTCCCATTTCGATCCGCGACGAACGACCGTCCTGACACAGGGCTGTCAGCATGGTTCAGCTATTTTGCCCTGGCTTCATTGACATCATGCTCTGTTATGTCCAATTGTTCAATAACTTTTGAACTAAGGACATCTGTCATGGATAAGCGGATCTTCTGGCTTGCGCTCGGATCGTTTGCGATCTCGACCGAAGGCTTCGTCATTTCCAGCCTTCTGCCCGACATCGCCAGGGATGCCGGCATTTCCATTCCGCTCGCCGGATCACTGATCACTGCCTTCGCGCTGGCCTATGCGATCGGCACGCCGATCCTGGCGACGCTGACCGGCGAATGGGACCGGCGCCGCGTCATCCTGTGGACGCTGGTGTTCTTCGTCATCGGCAACATCGCCGCCGCCTTGAGCTCCTCCTTCGAAGTGCTTTTGATCGCGCGCATCATCATGGCGCTGTCGTCGGGCCTGTTCGCCGCGACCGCGCAAGGAACGGCGGTGGCGCTGGTCGATGACCACCACCGGGCACGCGCCATTGCCGTGGTCGTGGGCGGCACCACGGTGGCGGTCGCCGTCGGTGCGCCGCTTGGCGCGCTGGTGGCGACGATCGCCGGCTGGCGCGGCACCTTCTATGCCATTGCCGGGCTCGGCGCGCTCGCCGGCGCCATCCTGTGGTACCGGCTGCCGCGCGGCATCGTCGGCACCAGGCTGCCACTGAAGCGCCGGCTTGCAGCGGCCATGCGTCCCGGCGTGATGCCGATCCTGGTGACGACATTGCTGGCGCTGACCGGCGCCTTCACCGTCTTTGCCTATGTCGCGCCGCTCGCCATCGAGGGCGCAGGGCTCAGCCAGATCGCACTGCCCGGCATGCTGCTCGCCTTCGGCGTCGGAGCTGTCATCGGCAATATTGCCGGCGGCCAGGCGGCCGACCGGTTCGGCGCCACCCGCACCGTCGGCTGGTCGTTGACGCTGAGCGCCGCCATGCTGGTGATGCTGTCGGTCGTGCCGGCCTTCCTGCCGCAGCACATTGCCGGTCCGGCGCTGATGGCGATGATGGTGCCGTGGGGCATCGTCGGCTGGGCGTTCCCGCCGGCGCAGGCCAGCCGCATCATCAAGCTGGCGCCCGATGCCGCCCCGATCGTGCTGTCGCTCAACGGTTCGGCGCTCTATCTCGGCGTGGCGCTGGGCGCGGTGGTCGGCGGTGGCGTGCTGCGCTACGGCGCGCCGGCCGATCTCGGCCTGGTCGCCGCGGCCTTCCCGATCGTCGGGCTGGGCATCGTGCTGGCCGGCCGCTGGGCGGCACGGCCAGTGGCGATGCCGGCTGAATAGTCTCTTCGAAAGCCGTCGCCGGCTGGCAATTCATTTTGACGCAATTCCGGACGGAAAACCGTTTCACACTTTTCCTGGAATTGCTCAGGCAGCCGGCGGCAGGTCGAAATCCAGCGCAGCGATGTCATCCAGCACCGCGCGCAGGCGTTCCGCCTTCTCCTTGCCCACCACATCCTCGAAGCGCTGCTGGGCGACCTGCCACAGCTTCATCGCCTCATCGAGTTTGACCAGGCCCTGCGCGGTCAGCCGCACCCGCTTGATGCGGCGGTCGTCCGGATCGGCGAAGGTCTCGACATAGCCATCACGGATCAGCGGCTTCAGCGTATGGCCGAGCGCCGACAGGTCCATGACCAGGGCAGCGGCGATGGCGCCCATGGCGGGTTCGTCGCCGATGTGGATCTGGTAGAGCAGGCCTTGCTGCGTGGCCTTGAGGCCCGACGGCGCCTGCACATCGTCATAGAACTGGCCGAGCTTGCGCGTCGCGCGCCGCAGCATGGCGTAGTTGCAGGCTGTCAGGCCGGGCAGGGTGTCTTTCGACATGATGGATCCTTAGCGGAGCGGACACGATGTCCGGCTGCTGCCTGACAAATAATCCTGGATGTGCTCATTGACAAGATAGTGGCATATGCCTACTTCGTTGAAAGTGGTATATGCCACTAAATCAATTAGGCGGCGTGCCGGCGAGCCGAGGCGGATGCCCGCGGCGTCGGCGGCCAGGTCGAAACAGAGACAGAAGGAACAGGACAATGACTGGACAGGAAAACAAGGGCACCGCGGTCGTCACCGGAGCGTCGTCGGGCATCGGCGCGGTCTATGCGGACCGGCTGGCGGGGCAGGGCTATGACCTCGTTCTGGTGGCGCGCCGCGCCGACCGGCTAGAGGAACTGGCCGAGAAGCTGCGCTATGCCTACGATCGCAAGGTCAGCTTCATCACAGCTGATCTGTCGGATGACGACGATGTGCGCCGCGTCGAGCGGCTGATATCGGCCGACGAGAGCGTGACGCTTCTGGTCAACAATGCCGGCCTCGGCGGCCAGCAGGTGGTGGCAACGGCCGACGCCGACGCGGCCGAACGCATGATCAAGGTCAATGTCATCGCCTTGACCCGCCTGACCCGCGCTGTGCTGCCGGGTCTTCTGGCGCGCAACCGCGGCGCCATTGTCAACATCGCCTCGGTGCTTGCCTATGAGACTTCGTTCGGCGGTATCTACAGCGGCACCAAGGCCTATGTCGTCAACTTTACCGAGGCCCTGCAGCGCGAGGTCGCGGGCACCAATGTGAAGGTGCAGGTGGTGCTGCCGGGCGCGACCCGGACCGATTTCTGGGAATTGGCCGGCAGCGATATTGACCAGCTCCCGAAGGAGATCGTCATGACCGCCGACGATATGGTCGATGCCGCGCTTGTCGGCCTTGCCAGGGGCGAAGCCGTCACCGTGCCCGCGCTTGCCGATGCCGGCAAGCTGGACACGTTCCTCGGCGCCCGCCAGGCCTTCTACGGCAGCCTGCACGCCAACAAGCCGGCAGCGCGTTACGCGGCTTGAGGGCCAAGGGCTGGTTCGCTTGCGAACCAGCACCCCCACCCCGACCCGCTATGCGGGTCGACCCTCCCCACAAGGGGGAGGGTGAGGAAGCGCTTTGTCCGCCCAGGCGACAGTGCTCTTATGGAAACGCCGCAAAAAGCCGCGCTCCCTACCTCCTCCTTGTGGGGAGGTCGGACCGCAGGTCCGGGTGGGGGTACTGGCGCTGACCTGGCAGGGCTTGGGGTCCTCTCGCCTCTCTGGCGGGGGCGAGGAACCGGGTACGAGCCTCTAAGCCGATCGCCACATCGGAATGATCGACGCGGCCAGCACCAGCGCCAGCACGATGTTGAGCGCGCGCCATTGCCATTCGGTCTTGAGCAGCCGGGCCAGCACCATGCCGGCCAGGCACCACACAGATAGGGAGATGGCGGCGGCGAGGCCGAAGGTCGAGCCGAGCAGCAAGGCGAGCTGTCCCGGCCCGTCGGCCAGTGCGGCAAAAGAGGCCGCCGCGCCCAGCCCCATCGCCCAACCCTTGGGGTTCATCCATTGGATACCGGCGCCGCCAAGAAAACTGTTCGGCCTGGCCATGGTCACGTCGAGATTGGGCGGGCCGGCGCGGCCGATCTTGAGCGCCAGCCACAGGAGATAGAGCGAGCCGACCACCTTCATCGCCAGCTGCAGCGACGGCACTGCAAGCAGCAGGCCGGCGAGCCCGGCGGCCGCGGCCCCCGTCACCGTAGCAAGGCCGGCGGCGCTGCCGATCATCAGCGGCACCGAACGGCGAAAGCCGAACTGCGCGCCCGAGGCGGTCGACAAGGTCGTGGCGATGCCCGGCGTGGCGGTGGCCACGAAGGCAAACAGGATGAGCGGCAGGATTGGCTGAAGCATGGGACGTCCTTTGTCGGAAGCTCCATGGTAGGCCTGTGCTTGTATCAGTAAATGCAATGTTTGCGATATCAGGCATTAGCATTTATAATGCAGAGATGATCCGCAACCTCGATACGGCGCTGATGCGCACCTTCGTCACCGTCGCCGACAAGGCCAGCATGACGGCAGCGGCCAATGCGCTGCATCTGACGCAAGGTGCCGTCAGCCAGCAGGTCAAAAGGCTGGAGGAGGTGCTCGGCTGCAGCCTGTTCGAGCGTCACCGGCGCGGCCTGCGCCTGACGCGGTCCGGCGAGCGGCTGTTCGACAAGGCCAAACGCCTGCTCAGCCTCAATGACGAGATCTGGGCCGAGATGGCGGGCAGCGCGGTTGCTGGCCAGGTGCGGCTCGGCGTGCCCTATGATCTCGTCGGCACGCTGCTGGCGCCGGTGCTGAAGGCTTATGCCGAGACCTATCCGCAGGTCGAAATCTCGCTGGTCTGCGCGTCATCGCCGGAACTGGCCTCGGCACTGGCGGCCGGGACCATCGACCTTGCTGTGATCGAGGAGCGGGTGGGTCCGACATCAGGCGAATGCCTGGTCATCGACCGGCTGGTCTGGGTCGGCGCCAGAGGCGGCGTCGCCCGTGCCAAGCGGCCGCTGCCGGTGTCGATCGTCGCCGACACCTGTGCTTTCCGCACGGTGGTGCTGTCGGCACTCAACGAGCATGGGCTGGAATGGCGCACCGTGTTCGAGAACGGCAACATCGATGCGACGACCGCGACGGTGCGCTCCGACCTTGCCGTCACCACCTGGCTGGCCTCCACCGTGCCGGCCGATCTCGATATCCTGCCGTTCGATGTCGGCCTGCCGCCGCTGCCGAATTTCGCCATCAATCTGCACCTGCCGCGGCATGGCGTCGTGCCGGCGGCGCAGGAGTTCGCGCGGCATATACGCGACGGGCTGGCGCGACGGCCGGTGGCGGCTTGAACGCCTCGCTCCGCTGAGCACCCCTCGGATAAGGGGTGCTCCAGCTTGGCGCCACGTATCGATGATCTTACTTCCAGTTCCTGCGCCGCTCGAGTTCGGCGTCGGACGGCTCGCCCGTGACGAACGAGCCAACCTCGATTTCGCCTGATCGTTCGTAGCTCGCGATGATGACGCCGGTGCTGGACGTCTGCGACGTCACAAGCCTGAAGGCGGCMGGCATCGCGTGTTCGCCGAACAGGCGCTTGCCCTTGCCCAGCAACAGCGGGAAGATCATCAGCCGGATCTCGTCGATCAGCCCGTTTGCGAGCAATGTCTGGATCAGGTCTCCCGATCCCTGGATGAGCAGGTCGGGTCCATCTTCCTGCTTGAGGCGGCGCAGCGCCGCGACGATATCCTCCCCGAGCCATTGCGTGTTCTGCCAGGTGAGTGTGTCAGGCCGATGCGTCGCCACATATTTGGTCGCGGGGTTGAAGGCATCGGCGATCGGATCTTTCTGATACGGCCAGTACGCGGTGAAGATATCGTAGGTTCTGCGGCCGAGCAGCAGGGCGAAGGGCTTGGCGAAGAGTTCCTCCATCGCCGCGCCGCCCACCTCGTCAAAGTAATGGAAGGTCCAGCCGCCGAACTTGAAGCCGCCGACCGGATCCTCGTCGGGTCCGCCGGGGGCCTGCATGACGCCGTCGAGGCTGACGAAAGTGGCGGCGATGATCTTTCTCATTCTACTCTCCCTTGTTCCATCCACGCCGTCGCGGCCGGATCATGGCCCAAGGACGGCTGGCTCGCACCCATCCCGACAGGGTCTGAGAAATTCTGGCCAAATCCTCGCATCGACGCGTCAGTGGCCGGGTTTGGCGCGGACGTCCTTCGTCGAGAACCAGACATCGCCGAAGATGGCCGTGGCGGTGCGGTCCGGCGCCTTGTCGTTCGTCAGCCAGATCGAGCGGCTGCGCATGGCTTGCTCGCGTGTCGGGATTTTTGCCGCAAGATCCGCAATCGAGGCACCGAAACAAGGGATGAACCAGGAGCGCATGAAGGGATCGCAGGCAAAGCCCTTTTCGGTGCGGATCACCATTACCGCCAGCGGCACGCGTTCGGACGGGCGCCAGGGGAAGATCATGCGGCCGCCGGGGCGCAGCGCCTTCAGCCATCCGGCCGGCGGCGCGACGACGCCGGCGTTGACATAGATGATGTCGGATGGCGGCAGGGGCGTGGTCACCGCGTCGCCATGGATGACGGTCGCATTGCGGTAGCCTTCGAGATTTTTGCGCGCCAACTCGGCCAGCCTGGCGTCGAGCTCGAAGGCAGTCACGCTGCCGCCGGGTGAAACCAGCCTGGCCAGCACCGCGGAGTAATAGCCGGTGCCGGCGCCGATATGCGTGACGGCCTCGCCGGGTTTCGGCGCCAGCCTTCCGATCCACATGGCGTGCAGGAACGGCTCGCCATTGTTGATGCCCTTGTCGGCGTCGAGCGCCACCAGCACGTTCTGGTAGATATGCGCGGGGTCGGCGCTCGGCGTGGTGACCTTGCCGCTGCCGGCGATGATCGTCCACGGTCCGGCCCCGAGAAAGGCCTCGCGCGGAACCTCGGCGAACACCTCCTCCAGGCGTGGATCCGATGAGGCGGCATTGGCCGCCATCAGCCGGGCGTAGAATTTCCTGATGTCTTCAATGTTGCTCATGACACCGGGAAAGATAGCGCGATTTTGCGGTTTGTCTCCGGCTTCGCGCCGGACTCAGCCAACCCCGAACAGCGTGTCGTAGAGCAGCTTGAAATTGAGCACGAGGATGATCGCCGCGACCACCCAGGCAAGGGCCGCGACACCGCGCGGAATGGCGAGGTTGCCCATCTTCTTCTTGTCGGACACGAACTGCACCAGCGGCACCACCGCGAAGGGCAGCTGCATCGACAGGATGACCTGGCTGAACACCAGCAGCTGGCCGGTGCCCTTCTCGCCATAGAGCGCTGTGACGATCACAACCGGGATGATGGCGAGGCCGCGCGTCAAAAGCCGCCGTGCCCAGTTGGGGATGCGCAGCCGCAGGAAGCCTTCCATGACGATCTGGCCGGCAAGCGTCGCCGTCACTGTCGAGTTGAGGCCCGACGCCAGCAGCGCCACGGCGAACAGGATCGAGGCAATGCTTAGGCCCAGCAGCGGCGACAGGAGTTCGAAGGCTTGGCCGATTTCTGCGACATCCTGATGGCCGGTGTTGTGGAAGGCGACCGCCGAGACGATCAGGATGGCGGCGTTGACGAACAGCGCCAGCATCAGGGCGATGGTGGAGTCCGTCGTTGCCCATTTGATCGCGTCGCGCTTGCCGTTTTCGGTGCGCTCATAGGCGCGGGTCTGCACGATCGAGGAATGCAGGTAGAGATTGTGCGGCATGACCGTGGCGCCGATGATGCCGATGGCGATGTAGAGCATTGCCGGGTTGGTGACGATCTCGGACGACGGCACGAACATGGCGTGCAGGATCGTGCCGGCCGGCGGGGCGGCGACGAAGATCTGGATGGCAAAGCAGCCGAAGATGATGATCAAAAGCGCAATGACGAAGGCTTCGAGATAGCGGAAGCCCTTGTTCATCAACAGCAGCACGAGGAAGGCGTCGAGTGCGGTGAGCATGGCGCCGCCGATCAGCGGAATGCCGAACAGAAGCTGCAACGCGATCGCCGTGCCGATGACTTCGGCGAGGTCACAGGCGATGATGGCGAGTTCGCAGGCGACCCACAGCACGAAATTGACGGGGCGGGGATAGTAGGCGCGGCAGGCCTGCGCGAGGTCGCGGCCCGTGGCGATGCCAAGCCGGGCGGCCAGCGCCTGCAAAAGGATCGCCATCAGGTTGGAGAGCATGATGATGAACAAAAGCGTGTAGCCGAACTGGGCGCCACCGGCGAGGTCGGTGGCCCAGTTGCCGGGGTCCATATAGCCGACCGAAACCATGTAGCCCGGACCCATGAAGGCGAACAGCCGACGGAACCAGACGCCCGAGCTCGGCACGGCGATGGTGGAATTGACCTCGCTCAGGCTCGGCTGGTCGTCCTCGTCCCGTCCGGCGAACCGCCATGAGGATCGAGTGGCTGTGGCTTCTGCGTCTGACATGAAAGGCTTTCCGAGACTTCCGGGAGGATATCCGCAACCTATGCCATGGCTCAACATTATGCAATAGGCTATATTTCATTGTTTGTGCTTTTTGTCGGCGCTCGGCCAGATTTGCGTAGCGGCGATCCGAAACGCCGGTTGCGCCTGTGGGGGAATGCAAATAAACGGCCTGAAGAATCAGAGCCCGTGCTATAAAAGCGCCGACGGCCTAACTCCCGAGGAGGAGCGCGCATTGGCGCTGAAGAACAGACCGGTTCCGCGTGAGCCATTGCCCGACGCCGATGTCCATTCGGAAGGGTTCCGGCAGCAGCGCCAGGCGCGCCGCAGCGCGCTGGTCGAGGACTATGTCGAGCTGATCGCCGATCTGATCGAGGACGGCAACGAGGCGCGCCAGGTCGACATCGCCGCACGGCTCGGCGTCGCGCAGCCGACAGTGGCCAAGATGCTGACCAGGCTCTGCGCCGACGGGCTGGTCTCGAGAAAACCCTATCGCGGTGTGTTCCTGACCGAGGCCGGCCGCAAGGTGGCGGAGGAAAGCCGCATCCGCCATCAGACGGTGGAAGCCTTCCTGCGCTCGCTCGGCGTCAGCGCCGAGACCGCGCGCATCGATGCCGAGGGCATCGAGCACCATGTCAGCGCCGAGACTCTGGAAGCCTTTCGCAAGGCGATGACGCCGCCGCGCTGAGCATTCAGCCGTTCTCAGAGATTTCGCCGGAACCGCGGCACCTTACGCACGTTGCTCCATGGCGCGATGTCGCGCCAAAGGAGGAAGCAATGGGCGTCGAACAGGCACCGACCGCGAAAGGCAAGCAGGCCGCCAAGGGATTGAAGCAGGCGGCGGCGAAGGACGAGCGCAAGACCGAGGCCGAGACCGGCCGCCCGCTGGAAAAGGGCGCCGCGCGTTTCGAGGAGCGTTCGAAAAGCTCCGACGGCAAGAGCGCCGGCGCCAAGCAGAAAAGCTGAGGCCGCGCCGACGTCGCCGGCAGGCGGAAGCTGTCTGTTCAGCGACCGGTTGCCTCTGCTATGCGTCCCGGGTGTTCGAGCCCTTTGAAAGGTCTACCGGACCTTTCAATTTGCCTGCGGCAAACCGCTCTCTCACTCCCTGACATCCTGCACCCAGCTCTTGGGGTGGCCGTCGACGCGGAACTGGAAGATGAAATAGGGCGGGATGCAGGTGCCCTCACCAGGCTTAGCCTGGGGTAAATCATCGTATCCCGCGGTGCAGATATAGTCCTCGCGGCAGGGATGCGCCTTGTCGCATGCGCGCAGGCCGGCGGTCTTGGTGAATTCCCTAGTGCAGAATTTGTGGTCCTTGCCGGATGCGACGCAGTCGTTGAAGCCGGTCTTGGCCAGGCGGCCGCATGTAGCCTCCTCGGGAAGCTTGTCGCAGGTCGCCTTGCGCAGCATGCCGCCGGGAAAGCCGCCGGTCTTCTGCTCGGGGTTGTCGTAGCGCTGGCGCGCCGCGCCATAGCCGGCGATCTTGACCACCGGCTTCTTGTCACGCGCGGGGTCGATGGCGCAAGCCTTGGCGGTGGCAGGCGACAGGCGGCAATACTGGTCGTTGCCCCATGTCGACATCTTGATCTCGCCGAACTCGACGGGGTCGCCGACCGCGGTGCCCTTCTCGCTGACGCAGGTGCCGAAGCCAGGATGGATGGCGCTTTCGTGGACGCCGGCGCAGCGCAGGCCAGAGCCGCAGGTCCAGTCCTTGAAGCTTGCGTCCTCGCCGCGATAGCAGATCGAGCCCCAGCCATTGTAGAGGTCGGTGCCGTTCAGCGCCTCGGCGTATTTCTGGTCCGGGCGGGCGGCGAAACCTCTGGTGAAATCCGGATGGCCGCCGGCGGCGAACTGCTCGACGATGGCGCGGCGGCGCGGCAGGTCGGCGAAGAACACCGCCGAGCCCGGCACGAAGACGGCGTTGCGGCGCGGTTCGCTGGCCGGGTCGGCGCCGGTGTAGTGGAAGCCGGCGATGCCGTGTGTCTGATGGCAGCCGGTGCAGCTCATCTCGTTCAGCCGCAAATTGAAGCCGGCCACCGACTTGATGGTGGCGAGCGTATTGCCCCTGGCGACGTAATCCTTCAACGCCTTGTCGATATCGCCGTCGTCGATCAGCCCATAGGCGATGTTGTTCTGCGAGCGGCTCAGGCCGCCGGGTGCTACAGAGACGGCGCTCTTGGCCAGGAACTTCTCGTCGATGACCAGCCGGCCATGGTCGAGATCGTAGATGTTGCGGTCGGTGAGCAGCCATTTGGCGAAGGACTTGACGTCGGCCAGCACCGTTGCCCGGTCAATCTGGTTCTCCATCCTCGATTCATAGAAGCTCGAGGTCGCCGGATTCCATTTGAAGATTTTCAGAAGGTATTCGGCATGGCCACCGAAATCGCGCCGCGTCGAGGCCGAGAGCCTGAGCACCTGCATGTTGAGTTCGAGCCGCATGATCTGCGAGGAATTGAGCATGGCGCCGGCGAGCGGCCCTTCGTCGGAACGCAGCCAGGCGGCCAACTGTTCGGGCGGCAGGTCTTTCTGGCCGGCGGCAAGCCAGCGCTGGGCGACGTCGGCGCAGGACACGTCGGTGGTAGCAGGCAGATCTTTTGAGGCACGCGCCCGCGCCCGCACGGGCTTGGCGTTGAACACCAGGCTCATGGTCAGCGGCAGGCGTGACGAGATGCGCTGCCCAGTCTTCCCCCCGATTGGCTTGCCCTTGGCCGGCTTTTCGGCGACCGAATAGTGGAAGCGGTAGATCAGCCTGATCTCGCCGCATTCGGTGTGGCCGAGATAGCCGCGATCCATGCGGTTGACGACGCCGGTAAGGTCGAGCGTCGAGCCGTCGTCGTCGATATATTTGGGATTGAATTTCTGGCTGGTGTCGTTCGACCTGGCCATGGCGGCGACGTAGGGGTCTGGGCTGGCCTTCGGCTCGTCCGATATCTCCTGCTTGACCGTGTCGCGCACCGTGGCCAGCGCCGGCACGGAAAACAGGCCGTGATTGTCGACGTCGCGGGTGAGGCCGAGTGCCGGTCCGAGCAGGCGGCTGATCGACAGGCCGCCGCGCTCCAGCGCCTGCAAGGTTGCCGGGTCGGTGACGGCAACGCTGGAATCGAGCGTCACCGCGCCTGCCGACCCAAGGCCAAGGCAAAGCAGCGCCGCAAGCAGCGAGAGGTATTCACCGATTGTCTTCAAGTCCCGCATACCCCCTCTGTTTGCGGCAATGCTACAGGCGTTCCCTGGCTGCTGCCAGAGTGGTGGAGCCGCCATGCCGGCACCGCCTTGGCCGCCGAAAAATGCTGTGACTTGACGCAACCATTGGGCTAATTGTTTGTTGGATTGGGCCGGCTTGCCGGAGCAACGGGAAAGTTTGCAGCGCGAGGAGTTGCCATGCTCTGGAGAGGCCGTCGTCAGAGTGACAATATCGAGGACGACCGCAGCGACAGCGGCGGCGGCGGGATTGGTGGCGGTGGCGGCTTCCAGATCCCTATCGGCGGCCGGACCGGTGGTGGCGGCAGCATCCTCCTCGTCATCCTGGTGGTGATCGCCGGATGGTACTTCGGCTTCGATCCCTCGGCGATCCTGGGCGGTGGCGATGGCGGCCTGCTGCCGGGCGGCGGCGGCCAGATCACCGACAGCGGCGGCGGCCAGGACAGTGGCACGGCACCCGCCAATGACGAGATGAAGCAGTTCGTCGCGACCGTGCTGGCAGAGACCGAAGACACCTGGACCGGCATCTTCAAGTCGCAAGGCCTGACCTATGAGGATCCCAAGCTGGTGCTGTTTTCCGGCCAGGTCCGTTCGGCTTGCGGCTTTGCCTCGGCGGCGGCCGGACCGTTCTATTGTCCGGGCGATCACAAGGTCTATCTCGACATGACATTCTTCCAGCAGCTCGACCAGCAGTTCGGCGCCTCGGGTGAGTTCGCGCGGGCCTATGTCATCGCGCATGAGGTCGGCCATCACGTGCAGAACCTCACCGGCATCATGTCCAAGTTCAACCAGATGCGGCAAGGCATGGGCGAGGCCGAGGCCAACCAGATGTCGGTGCGCATCGAGCTGCAGGCCGACTGTTTCGCCGGCGTGTGGGCGCACTACACCGCGCAGAAGGGCATATTGGAACAGGGCGACATCGAAAGCGCGCTGAACGCCGCCAAGCAGATCGGCGACGACACGCTGCAGAAGAAGACGCAGGGCTATGTCGTGCCRGAAAGCTTCAACCACGGCACTTCACAGCAGCGGCAGACCTGGCTGGCGCGCGGCTACAAGAGCGGCAAGCTTTCGGACTGCAACACGCTGAGCGGCCCGCTTTAAGCGCTCGTCTTAGCGCAATGCCCTGATGGCGAAGACGCCGTCAGGGAGTGTCAGGATCAAGCATTCCTGCCTGTTCTCGCATTGTTCCTTTTCGCGGGCTCGCCTATAAGGTGCGTCCGCTTGCGCCTCAGCGCGGACGGAGGAGCTTGACCCATCATGATCGACCCCAAAACCGCCCGGCGGGGCCTTGCGCTGGTTTTCACCACGCTGCTGCTCGATATCATAGGCTTCGGCATCATCATGCCAGTGCTGCCGGCCTATTTGCAGGAATTGTCCGGTGTCAGCATCAGCGCCGCGGCGATCGAAGGCGGTTGGCTGTTCTTCGTCTATGCAGCCATGCAATTTTTCTTCGCGCCGATCATGGGCGGGTTGAGCGACCGCTTCGGGCGGCGGCCGATCCTGCTCGCCTCGGTGCTGACTTTCTCGATCGACAATCTGATCTGCGCGGTCGCATGGTCCTATCCGATGCTGTTCATCGGCCGCGTTCTGGCCGGCATTTCCGGCGCCAGCTATTCGACGACATCGGCCTTCATCGCCGACATCTCGAACGACGAGAACCGGGCGAAGAATTTCGGYCTGCTCGGCATCGCCTTCGGCGTCGGCTTCGTCATCGGGCCGGTGCTGGGCGGATTGCTCGGCACGTTCGGACCGCGCGTGCCGTTCTATTTCGCCGCCGGGCTCGCCTTCGTGAATTTTCTGATCGCGATGGTCTTCCTGCCTGAAACACTCGATGAAAAGCATCGCCGCCGCTTCGAGTGGAAACGCGCCAACCCGGTCGGCACGCTCCTGCAGATGCGTCAGTATCAGGGCATTGGCTGGATTGGGCTGGTCTTCTTCCTGATGACGCTCGGCCATATGATGTATCCGGCGGTCTGGTCGTTCGTTTCCAACTACCGCTATGGCTGGAGCCAGCAGCAGATCGGTTTTTCGCTGGGCGCCTTCGGCCTGTGCGGCGCGATCGTCATGGCTACCGTGCTGCCGCGCGTGATCCCCAGGCTCGGCGAATGGAAGACGGCGGTCATCGGCCTGACCTTCACGGCGGTCAGCGCCTTCGGCTATGCCTTCGCCTCGCAGGGATGGATGATCTATGCGGTGATCGTCGTCGGCTGCCTGGAAGCGCTGGCCGACCCGCCGCTGAGAAGCCTCGCCGCCGCCAAGGTGCCGCCTTCCGCACAAGGCGAATTGCAGGGCGCGATGACCTCGATCTTCTCGATCACCTCGATCATCACGCCGCTGCTCTACACGGCGATCTTTTCCTGGTTCACCGGGCCAAACGCGCCAGTAACCTTCGGCGGCGCGCCCTATCTGGTCGGTGCGTGTTTCCTGCTGCTGGCGCTCATCGTCTTCGTCACCAAGGTGGCGAGACCGGCGACGGCCACAAACGCCACAACGAGCGTCGCGGAAGATGGGGCGCAGGCATGAGTCATGACAGCCGCATTGCGCTGACCAGGGACGGGGTGTCGCTGTCGCGACTGGTCTTCGGCGCCTGGCGCCTGCTAGACGGCGGCGTCCGCCCCGATGCCGATCAGGTCGCGCGGCTGATTGGCACCGCCGTCGACCTCGGCCTGACCAGTTTCGACCATGCCGACATCTATGGGAATTACGAGGTGGAGGCGGCCTTCGGCGCCGGGCTGTCGCGCTGGCGAGGCAAGCGCGAGGAGATCGAGCTGATCTCGAAATGCGACATCATGCTGGCCTCGGCCAACCGGCCGCAGAACCGGCTGAAGCACTATGACACCAGCGCCGCCCACATAAGCGCGTCGGTCGACCGTTCGCTCGGCAATCTCGGCACCGATTATCTCGACCTGTTGCTGCTGCACCGGCCGGATCCGTTGATGGATGCCGACGAGACGGCGGCGGCACTGGCCGGACTGGTCAAGGCGGGCAAGGTGAGGGCGGTCGGCGTTTCCAATTTCACGCCGTCGCAATTTGATCTCCTGGCCTCGCGGCTGCCCTTCGCGCTCGCCACCAACCAGATCGAGATGTCAGTGCTGAAGACGTCCGCGCTGACTGACGGCAGTCTGGACCACGCGCAGCGCCTGGCCTACGCGCCGATGATCTGGTCACCGCTCGGTGGCGGCTCGCTGTTCACCGGCAAGGAAAGCCGGGAAGCACGGGTGCGGGCTGCACTCGCGGCGGTGGCCGCCGAAATCGGCGCAGGCGATCTCGCGGCCGTTGCCATTGCCTGGCTGCTGCGCCATCCGGCCCGGCTGGTGCCGGTGCTGGGGTCGATGAAGCCGGAACGGCTGGCCGCCATGGTCAAGGCGCTGGAGATCAGCCTCGACCGGCAGCAATGGTTCGCGATCCTGGAGGCGAGCGAGGGGCGGCCGGTGGCTTAGGTCAGGGTTAGGATTCGATCCACTCGCTGGGGACATCCAACGCCTTCGCCAGCATCGCGCTGGTTTGCGCAGATGGCTTGCGGCGATTGGATTCAAGGTCCGACAGGAAACCCTGGCTGACACCAATCGCCCTTGCCAATTCGGCCTGTGTCAGCTTGCGCCAGTTGCGCAGCGCCTTGAGCCGGCTGGAGCCCCGCAAAATATCCATGGTCACGTCGGCGGGCAGTTTCTTTTCCGTTTTCAACTCGGCCTTCCGTTCGTCGTAGATCGCTACATCCGCAGCGTCTTCGAGGGCTTCTTCGGCGGCATGCAGCAATGCCTCGTAATCAGCCTTCGGGATGACGACCAGTTCTTCGCCGGTTGAGGTCTTGATGATTTGCGGGGCGTTCATGATGCTCTGTCCTATGGCCGACTGTAAGTCGTCGTCTCACGCTTGCCGATGTAGATCGCAAGGATGGTGGTGCGATCTTCATCGAATATGGCGCGGTAGCGGCCGATCCGCAGCCTGTAACCGTTTCTGCCGGAAAGACGCTTTACATCCCCACGGCCGCTGATTGCGTAAGCGATCAAACCTTCGGAGATCTGCTCGCGGATATCAGCCGGCAGGTTGTCAAGATCGCGAGCCGCCGATACCGAAAGGATGATCGTCTTCACGATCACAATATCGCATTTTTATCGCTTGGTGTTAAACGATATTATCGCAGATCGCCGATCTTGCTGTTCAAGCCCGTTCTGCCAGCAATTCCTCGCCGCGTTTTTCGCGGATCAGGTTGACGAAGCGGCGGAACAGATAGTGCGAATCCTGCGGGCCCGGGGAGGCCTCTGGGTGGTGCTGGACCGAGAACACCGGACGGCCAGTGAGTGCGATGCCGCAGTTCGAGCCGTCGAACAGCGAGACATGGGTTTCCTCGACGCCCTCGGGCAGCGAGTCGGCGTCGACGGCAAAGCCGTGGTTCATCGAGACGATCTCGACCTTGCCTGTCGTGTGGTCCTTGACCGGATGGTTGGCGCCGTGATGGCCCTGGTGCATCTTGGCGGTCCTGCCGCCGAGCGCCAGCGCCAGCATCTGGTGGCCGAGGCAGATGCCGAACACCGGAATGTCGGTCTTCAGCAGGTCCTGGATGACCGGCACGGCATAGTCGCCGGTGGCTTCCGGGTCGCCGGGGCCGTTGGAGAGGAAGATGCCATCGGGCTGCATGGCGAGGATCTCTTCCGAACCGGTGCTGGCCGGAACGACGGTGACCTTGGCGCCGAGGCCGGCAAGCAGGCGCAAGATGTTGCGCTTGACGCCGTAGTCGATGGCCACGACATGCAGCGACGGCTCGGCCTGTTCGCCAAAGCCTTCGTTCCACACCCAGGGCGTCTCGCGCCAGACCGAGGACTGGCCCGAGGTGACTTCCTTGGCGAGGTCGAGCCCGATCAGGCCGGACCAGGCGGCGGCGCGCTGCTTCAGATCGTCGAGGTCGAAGACACCGTCGGGCGCATGCGCGATGACGGCGTTGGGCATGCCCTTTTCGCGGATCAGCGCGGTCAGCGCACGGGTGTCGATGCCCGAGAGCGCGACGATGCCGCGCTTCTTCAGCCACTCGTCGAGATGGCCGGCGGCGCGATAGTTGGACGGGTTGGTGACATCGGCCTTGAACACGGCGCCGACAGCGCCGGCGCGGGCCGCCGGGTTCAAGTCCTCGATGTCCTCGCCATTGGTGCCGATATTGCCGATATGCGGAAAGGTGAAGGTGACGATCTGGCCGGCATAGGACGGGTCGGTGAGGATCTCCTGGTAGCCGGTGAGCGCGGTGTTGAAGCAGACTTCTGCGACGGCGGAGCCGGTGGCGCCGAGGCCACGACCCTCGATGACGGTGCCGTCGGCCAGCACCAGCAGGGCGGTCGGCTTTTCGGTGGCCCAAGGTGGGGTCAGCGCGGGCGTCATCTCGGCCATGGCGGCACTCCTATCAGGCTGCGCGCTTCGATGGCTGACCATCCGCGCAGCAAACGGCGCGGCAGCGATTTCTCGAGCCTGCGCGCAAATTTTCTGTCTTGTTCATGCTGTTGCCCCAAAGCCGCTAGGCACCTTGGGCAGCATGAACTTATTGTCTTATGCAAGGCCGAGTACATAGGGGAAGGTGCCAGAACGGTCAATGATACAGCCAGGGACCGGCATCGATTTATTTCGCCCAACAATATCAGTGGCTTGCCGGCTCATCCGAGATTTGCCTTGTGCTCACGGCAAGGTTATGGTCCGCGCCGTTCGAAGGAGACAAGCACGATGCGCGCAAAAATCGCCGAATCCCTGAAAAGCGCGATGAAGGCGCAGGACAAGCACCGGCTGCCGACATTGCGGCTGATCCAGGCCGCCATCCACGACCGGGATATCGCCAATCGCGGCTCGGGCAAGGACCCTGCCAGCGACGAGGAGATCCTGCAGATCCTGGCCAAGATGGTGAAACAGCGCGAGGAATCGGCCAAGGCGTTCGACGACGGCAAGCGCCCGGAACTGGCGGCGCAGGAGCGCGGCGAGATGGAGATCATCCGCGGCTTCCTGCCGACGCAACTCGACGATGCGGCGATCGCCGCGGCAGCGCGCGAAGCGATTGCCGAGACCGGCGCGGCCAGCCAGAAGGACATGGGCAAGGTGATCGCCGCGCTGAAACAGAAATATGCGGGCCAGATGGATTTCGGCAAGGCAAGCGGTATCGTCAAGGGCCTGCTGCAGTAGGCGTCGCCGGCGCAGCCCCTTTTCATCAATGGCGGTAACCTGGCCCGGTAAGGGTCAGCAGGCCGAAATCTGCGCTGTCCGGCCGTGCTGGTGGCGCGACATGGACTGTCCAAATCGTGACTTTGGATCTCGCGGCCCTATGCAGGGGTAGCAGGATCCAATGGGCGTTCACGCACTACCTTGCATAAACAGGTAGCGTGCTATATACAGGTCTGGAATTCGAGGCCTGCCATGACCGACTCCATCCTCGTCCAGTTGCGAAAAGGCGCGCTTGATCTGTGCGTCCTGGCCGTGCTTTCGCGGGGTGAGAGCTATGGCTATGAAATCGCCAGCACGCTGGTCGCCGCGGTGAACATGGGGGAGGGCACGATCTATCCCCTGATGCGCCGGATGCAGAATGACGGGCTGGTCGCCACCCGCCTCGTCGAGTCGAGCAGCGGGCCGCCGCGCAAATATTACCGGCTCACGCCGCTCGGCCAGCAGGCTTTCGAAGCTCACCGCCGCGACTGGCGATCCTTCGCCGGGGCCGTCGACAAACTTCTCGAGGATTTGCCATGACCAGAGACGCCTTCTTGCGCACGCTGAGACAGGGACTTGCCGGCCTGCCGCCGCGGGAGATCGAGGATATCGTTGGCGACTATGCCGCCCATTTCGCCGATGCCTCGGGCCGCGGCGAAGCGGAGGTYGCGGCGGCCCTGGGTGATCCAACCAGGATCGCCCGCGAGTTGCGTGCCGAGGCGGGCCTGCGCCGTTTCGAAGCGCATTGGAGCGTGTCGAACATGCTGGCGGCGACGATCGCCCTGGCCGGCCTTGCCTTCGTCGACATCGTCTTCCTGCTGCCGCTGCTCATCACCGCGGTCGTGCTTGCGCTCGGGCTTGGCATCACGCTCGTCGCCATCGGCGTGCTCGGCATCAAGATCATTCTCAGCACGCTGCTGTTCGAACCCGGCACTGCCTTCTCGCTCGCGCTGGGTCGTCTCTTCATCGGCGCAGGGTTGGTGAGCGGCTTCCTTGGCGGCGGCGCCTTGTTGTTGCTGGCCATGGGCGCGGGCGTCCGGGTTGTCGGGCGCTACGCCCGACTGCATTCCCGCATCGCGCAAGCCGACCGCAGCTCCGTTTGAGCGCTGCCAAGCGCTTGCAATTTGTCATCACGTTGAAGGAAACGGATCATGACTGGAAAACTGGCATTCGTCGCGACAGCCGGGTTGGTTGGCGCTGCCCTGTTTTTGGCCGTGGGCATCGGACTTGCAGGGCCGGATTGGGTCAACGCGGGAGGCTCGTGGATCGCCGGCCAATTGACCTGCGGCGCGATCACGTCCGTCAGAAAGGAAGTTACGCTGCCGTTCAGCGCCAATGGCAGCTTCACMATCGCTTTGCCGGCCTCGGTCCGCTACCAGCCGGGTGACAAGGCCGAAGCTGTCGTCAGCGGCGATTCCACGCTCATCGATCATCTGCGCATGGAGGGCAGCCAGCTCAGCCTGGATTGCGAGACGGGCTGGTTTTCGCCCCGGTTCGACGTCACCGTGTCGGGGCCGTCGATTTCGGACTGGAGACTGGTCGGCAGTGGCGAGCTGGCCCTGTCGCAGGTCAAGCAGCCCGAGCTGCGGCTGAGCATTCGCGGCAGCGGCAGCGTGGTCGCCACCGGAACCACCCAAACGGTCGATCTGGAAATCTCCGGTTCGGGTTCGGGGCGGCTCAAAGACCTGATCGCCCAATCCGCGCAGGTCGAGATCCGCGGCAGCGGCGACGCGGAGATTACCGCACAGTCGGATGCGGATGTCTCGATTACCGGCAGCGGTGACGTCGATCTCTATGGGCACCCGACCATGCGGCGGTCGCAGGTCAGAGGCAGCGGCAGCATCACGCAGGTGCCGTAGCCGGCGGCCTGCAATCGTCCAAAGGCTGGATTGCGACAGGCTTTAGAGCAATTCCAGGAAAAGTGTGAGCGGTTTTCCGTCTGGAATTGCGGCAAAGACAAAGAGTTAGAGGGCTTGTCGGTCCGGTCCAGAGCGCGCTCACCTATCCCTTCGACGACAATGCGGATGATGTGCCTGATCTCGTCGGCGCTGGAGGAGCCTACCGAGAGCGTCGAGAGCATCGCCTGGTCGTATATGCCGAGCAGCACCAGCGCCATGAAATTGGCGTCGTCATCCCTGCGGATGGCACCTTGGCTGGCCGAGCACGAGCAGGTCCAGGCGCTGGAAGGACGGGCGATCGGGCGGTGGTTGCAGGGATGGTCGGTGACCTACGAGCCAGGTTTCCGGGGCTCCAATGCACGGCGCAAGGCCGGCGCTTCCTGCTGGACATGATCCCATAACCGGTTGGCGACTGGCCCGTGCGGCCGGTCGCGGCGGCGCGCCACCACCAGTTCGTCTGTGCGGCCGGGCATGTGGCTGCCGGCGATGGAGCGCAGGCGTCCCTCATATAGTTCGTCCTCGATCAGGAAGCGGGGCAGGTGGCCCCAGCCAAGGCCCTGCAGGATGATCTCCTTCTTCATGCCCTGGTCGGGCACGAGGCATTGCGGCGCGCCTTCGATCAGCGAATAGTTTTGTTGTGGCGAATGGCGGGCGCTGTCGCGCATGACGCATTGGGTGAGTGCCTGCATCTGATCGGGTGTGATCGGTTCTTTGACACGCTCGGGCAGAAAGCCAGGCGCCACCACGGGAATGAATGGCACCTTGCACAGATCGATCCATTCCACCCGCGCGTCGCCCTTGTCGATCCAGTGCAGGATCAGGTCGGCCTCGTCATCGAAAAGCCGCTCCCACGGACCGCCGACGGCTTCGAAATGCAGATGCAGGCGCGTGCCCGGGCATTGGGCGAAGAACCGTCCGAGCATGCCCAGCACTTGCGGCCGCGGGCAGAGATCGCCGATCACGACATGGATTTCGCTTTCCTCGCCCATCGAGAGCTGGGCGGCGTGCACCCGCAGGCCCTCCAGTTCGCGCAGCAGCGACTGCGCCCGGCGGTGGAACGACAGTCCTGCCTCGGTCGCACGCACGCGATAGCCGCTGCGATCCAGCAGAACGAGGTCGATCTGCCGTTCGAGCTTGGCGACCGCGGCGAACACGGCCGGGTGCGAGCGATGCAGCAGGGTGGCCGCAGGCTGAAAGCCGCCGGTGCGGATCACCGCATCGAAGCACTGCAGGTCATGCAAGGTGAATTCAGCCATGTCAGCTCTGATTACAGAGTTTGTCCTATCTTTGTAATATCAGCAAAGGCTCGTCGCGGCTACGTTCCGCCTCATTCAACCTTCCAGAAGGAATTTCATCATGAGTGAGCTGAATTTCGTGACTGTCGGCGACGGCACGCGCATCGCCTACCGCTTCGACGGCGATGCCGCAAAGCCGGTGCTGGTGCTGTCGAACTCCATCGGCACCACGCTGCGTATGTGGGACGGGCAGGTCGGCGAACTGTCCAGGCATTTCCGCGTCCTGCGCTACGATTTTCGCGGCCATGGCGGGTCAAGCGCACCAGTCGGCGCCTATTCGCTCGACCGGCTTGGCCGTGACGTGATCGAGTTGCTCGATGCGCTCGGCCTCGGCCGCGTGCATTTCCTGGGGTTGTCGCTCGGTGGCTTCGTCGGGCAATGGCTCGGCATCCACGCGCCCGAGCGGACCGACCGGCTGGTGCTGAGCAACACCTCATCCCATCTCGGGCCGGCAAGCTATTTCGACGAGCGGATTGCTGATGTGCGGCAGGCGCCGGATATGTCGGAAACCGCCGAAATGTTCCTCAACAATTGGTTCCCCGCGACCATGGTGGCGGCCAACGGACCGGTCATTGCTGAATTTCGCACGATGCTGTTGACGATCGATCGGTTAGGTCTGGCCGGTCTGTTCGCGGCGGTGCGCGATGCCGACCTTCGGCGCACTATCGCGCTGATCAACCGGCCGACGCTGGTGATCGCCGGCGAGCACGACACGGTGACGGCGGCCAGCCACAGCGAACTGATCGCGGCGGCCGTGCCCGGCTCGAAGCTGGTTCTGCTGCCGGCAGTCCACCTGTCGAATGTGGAGTATCCGGCGGAGTTCATGGAGGCGGTGCTCGATTTCCTGCGCTGACCGCGAGTCTGTTCCCGTGTGGTCTGCTGTCTCGCGACGTAGAGCAGACCTCACGGCCCCTTGCACATCGGCACGGGCTGCGGCGGCGGTGCAGGGTGGTCCTGCTTGTATTGGGCGATGATCGGCTCGAGGGTTTTGCGCGGCCAGAATTTCGGTGCGCCGATTTCCTTCAGGCAGGATGCGTTCCAATAGGGCGCTTCACCGGAGGGCGAATGACCTTTCGCCGCTTGCGCGACGGCGGCGATGTCGCGCGATTCCGGATAGATGTAGAGCGTCGTCGGGTTGCCCTTGACCATCGCGATGATCTGCTGGGCATCCGCCGGTGACCAACTGGTGCAGCCATTGCTGCGGCCGCCGGCATAGTCCACAAGCTTGCCGAACGGCACCAGGCCGTCATGGTCGGCATAGGAGCTGTTGGGGCTCTTGCGCATGCACATGCCGCGCAGCACTTGCGCCGCATGGCCGCCGATCACCCGCTGCCTGGCATTGGCGGCCTCGCCTTCGCCGTCGAACTGGATGAAGGTGCGCTGGAAAGCCACGTCCTGTTTTGCGCCGGTGCGATAAAAGCCCTTGAAGGAGGTTTTCGCCTCGCTGGTCATATAGGCGCCGCCGGCGGTCAGTTCCGAATCCATGGCATTGCCGAAGTTCTTGGAGCACCGCCTGCCGTTCGAAAAATCGACCGTGCCTTTGAGATTCCTTCCGCCGCCATGACCCGACGAGATGGCGCGAAACGACTGGCTGGCCTCGCACACGACGTAGTAACGGCGCCCGAGCACGCCGTTGCCGAGATCGCCGGGACGTGTCGCATCCATGGCGAAGTAACAGGGGTTCGTGACCGCGCCCTGCGCCACTTTTTTCAGGTAGAGCGCGCGCGCCCGCTCCAGCACCACCTGAGAGATCTGGCCGTCACTGTCGCCGACATGCGCCTGCAGCCAGGCCGGGATGGCCGAGGGGGCGGCGAAGGACCGGACCGTCGCCGTCAACGCAATGGCGATGACAAGAAGGCTGAACGTGACGACAATACCCAGAGGGACAAATCTCAACCGCACCGGTTCAATTCTCCTGCCGAAGCCATGCGAATCTTTGGCGGTGTTATATCCGCAACCGATCATAAAAGGCCGTGCGCCGATCGGCGAGACACATCTTGTTTAACGTGTCGCGTTGCTTAACGTGTCGCGGCGGGGGCGTTTTGCGATCAGTCCAGCGGAGAAGTATGTCGGGCCAGCTTTCCTGAATCCCCTCGCCGCGTCCGTGCAACAAGCTTGGATAGGGAACAAGGACGCTCTATAATCGATTCCTGCAAAATATTTATCGACCGTCTGAAAATGGATCCCCTCAGCGACGTCATCTTCCTTTTGCAACCCAGCACGGCGATCTCCAAGCCCATCAGGGGACGCGGTCGATGGGGCGTGCGTTACGCCGCCTATGATGCACCCGGCTTCACCATAATCGTGGAGGGGACGTGCTGGATCGCGTTCGAGGGCAAGGATCCAGTCAAGTTCGAGAAAGGCGACTTCCTCCTCTTGCCTTCCACACCGCCATTCTCCCTCAGCAGCCATCCGGGCATCGACTGTGAGCTCAGGGCGCCGATGGACATTGCCATCCGGCACGGCGACCCAGATGGAGAGCCCGACTTTGTCGCGCTCGGCGGTACGTTCCGGATCGAGCCGGTCAACGCCCCGCTCCTGGTCGCGCTCCTTCCGAGCGTCATCCACGTGCCGGGATCGCAGGGGCGTTCCGGCAGGCTTGGCAAGGTTATCGAGCTCATCATGGAAGAGTGCGAGAACGAAGATCCGGGCAAGGAAATGGTTTTGCAGAGATTGCTCGAGGTTCTGCTCGTGGAAGCGCTGCGATGGCATGGCATCGCCCACGGCGCGGCTGGCCTGCTCAGCGGGATGCGGGACCCGGTGCTCGCGCGCGTGCTGCGCTCGATGCACGAGGATGTCCGGGCGGGCTGGACGGTCGCGGAACTCGCCAAGGTTGCCGGGCTCTCGCGGTCGGCGTTCGCGGCTCGCTTTGTGGCCGTGCTGGGTTGCGGCCCGATCGAGTATCTGGCTCGCTGGCGCATGGCGCTGGCCAAGGATGCTCTCATCCGCGGCTCGAAAACCTTGGACAAAATAGCTGATGAGATCGGCTACGAGTCCGCCAGCGCCTTCAGCACGGCCTTCAGGAAGCGGCTTGGCTGCTCACCGGGAAGGTTCGCCCGCGGCAATGGTGGCGGCGTAACCGGCTGAGGCTCGTCCCTCGCGGCGAGGCCTCTTCAAACGCTTCCGTTGACAGCTCCGACCTGCTCTCGCTCGGCCTAAGCGATTTTTTTGGACAGTTGGAAATAAAACTAGGACTATCAATTATAGATCGTCTGCGTTGGCAAGCCTACGGAGGGTTTATCGAAATCAACGGAGCTTACCATGCAAACGATCCTCATCACTGGCTGTTCTTCTGGCTATGGCCTGGAGACGGCCCGCCATTTCCTCGCCAACGGGTGGAATGTCATCGCCACCATGCGGACGCCGCGACAGGACATACTGCCGCGCTCGGAGCGCCTGCGGATACTGCCCCTGGACGTCACCAGCGAGGCCAGCATCGCGGCGGTGGTCAAAGCCGCCGGTCAGATCGATGTTCTGGTGAACAATGCAGGCATCGGCGTGGTCGGCGCCTTTGAAGCGACAACGATGTCGCACATCCGCAAGGTCTTCGACACCAACAGCTTTGGCGTAATGGCGATGGCGCAGGCCGTGATCCCGCAGATGCGCGAGCGTCGGTCCGGGGCGATCATCAACGTCACCTCCAGCGCCACCCTGGCGCCGATGCCCCTGGCGGCGGCCTACACCGCCAGCAAGCAGGCCATCGAGGGTTTCACCGCATCGCTCGCGCACGAGCTCGGCTATTTCGGGATCCGTGCCAAGCTGGTCGAGCCCGGATACGCGCCAACGACGCGGTTCACACAAAACACTGCAGTGCGCATCGAAGACATGATCCCGGAAGCCTACGCCGATTTCGCTGCACCGATCTTCGAGGCCTTCGCCCAGCCCGCGCTGACCACCAGGGAAAGCGACGTCGCCGAAGCTGTCTGGGCCGCGGTCCACGACACTTCAGGCCAACTCCGCTTTCCGGCTGGCCCGGACGCGGTCGCGTTGGCAAAAGCTGGCTGAAGTCTCCCAGTCGCGCCTCGGATGCTTTGTCGGCCTCGGCCTGCTGTTTCGGGGGGCTGAGCCAGTTTGCGTCGGCCATCCGCGCACCCGCGATTTTCGATCCGCCGGGATTGGGCTATGATCTGATTCTGGCGTGGCCCACGCCTCCTCCCTCCGTCGGGAAAGCATTCGTTCATGCCGGGCACTCTCATCACCGAACCGACTGTTCGAGCATCAGGCATAAGGAGGGGTTGCGAAAACTGCTCGCACCAGGAGGTTTTGCTATGAGGTTACCTGCGCCCGTCTATCATCTGAAACGTCAAGCTAGGCTGTTGTCGCGCGAGGCAAAAATCCCGCTCCACCAGGCGCTTGACCGTATTGCAGCGCAGCAAGGTTTTGCCAGCTGGAGCCTGCTGGCGGCCAAGGCCGCCGAGACGGCGCCCGCGGGCAAGTTGTTCGCGCGACTGGCGCCGGGCGATCTGGTCCTGGTCGGGGCGCGGCCAGGCCACGGCAAGACGCTGATGAGCCTCGAACTGGCGGTCGAAGCGATGAAGTCAGGCCATCGCAGCGTGTTCTTCACGCTGGAATATACGCAACGCGATGTGCTGGACCGGTTTCGCGCCATCGGGGTCGAGCCGGCCCGATTCAACGGGCTGTTCGAGTTCGACACTTCCGATGCCATCAGCGCCGACTATATCGTCAGGATCTTGCGATCGGCGCCGCGCGGCACGCTGGCGGTCATCGACTATCTGCAATTGCTCGATCAGAGGCGGGAAAATCCGAGCCTGATGGAGCAAGTGCGCACGCTGAAGGCTTTCGCGCGCGACAGCGGCGTGATCCTGGTCTTCATCTCGCAGATCGACCGATCCTACGATCCCTCGACAAAGCCGGTTCCCGATATCAGCGACATCAGGTTGCCCAACCCGCTCGATCTGTCGCTGTTCGACAAGACCTGTTTCCTGAACGAGGGCGAGATCCGCTTCCAGGCGGCTTGAGCGTTTTCCCGGCCATGGCTATGCATGGATCATGGTCGAGATCGTCAAACCCGCGCTTGAACATCTGCCGTCCTACAAGGCGGCGCTCGAGCGCGGCTGGTCGCCGGACAATGTGCGGCTCCTGGAGGCGACGCGCGAGCAACTGGCGGCGATAGAGCAGGATCCGGTGGCCTTCCTGGCCGGCCTCGACGACCCCGAGGCCAAGGGCGGCCCGATCACCTTGCCCGACGGCACACAGGTGCCGCGCCTGCCGGGCTTCCGCCGCTGGATCTGGGATGGCGAGGCGTCCGGCTCGATCGGCTTTCGCTGGCAGAAGGGCACGGCGGACCTGCCTTCGCATGTGCTTGGCCACATCGGCTATGCGGTGGTGCCGTGGAAGCGGCGGCGCGGCTACGCCACGCAAGCCCTGCGGCTGATGCTCGACGAGGCGAGGGCGGTTGGCCTGCCCCACGTCGAGATCACCGCCAAGCCGGGCAATCCGGCCTCGCACAAGGTGATCCTGGCCAATGGCGGCAGGCTGGTCGGGCGCTTCTTCGAGGACGCCGCCTATGGCGGGGTGGAGAGCTTGCGGTTCCGGATCGAGCTGTAGACCGCCTCATCGTTCCTGCTTGCGCAGCCAGTCGGCCAGCGATGCGCGATGCTTGCCGGCCCTGCCGGTGAAGGCCTCGGCGGATAGCATCGAGTTCAACACCGCCTCGTGCGTCGCTTCCGCCGCCGCGCGAAAAAGCATGTCGATGCGCGCTTCGTTGAGCGCGAGCAGGGGCACCAGATTGCGGCTTTCATCGTGGTCGACCAGGTTGCCGGTGCTGAAGGCGATGGCGATGTCACCGCTGCCATGGCCCCAGAAGGAGCCGAGCCTGGCGATGCCGGCTCCGGCGCGGCGCGCCACCCTCTCAAGCTGGCGGTGTTCGAGCGGCACATCGGTTGCCAGCACGATCATGACCGAGCCGCGCTCGTCCCCGGCCGGCTGTCCTGGGTCCGGCCGGCGCCCATCTGGCAGAACGAGGTCGCCAGGCCTGCCGAAATTCGACAGAACGAGAACGCCGAAGTGATGGCCGCCGCCGAGTGCGATTCTTCTGGATGCCGAGCCGATGCCGCCTTTGAAGCCGAAGCAGGTCATTCCCGTTCCGGCGCCGACATTGCCTTGTTCGACCTCGCCCCCATGCGCGTCCGCCAGCGCGGCAAAGGCGTGTTCCTCTGATATCGCCAGGGCCTGGATGTCGTTCAGCGGACCGTCATTGCATTCGCCGACCACCGGATTGACGGTTCCGGTGGTGCGGCCGATATCCGGATTCTGGCGGATGGCGTCGCGGATCAGCGCCGTGGCGCAGGTGCCGACCGCGAGCGTGTTGGTCAGGAGAACAGGCGTTTCGATGGTGCCGAGTTCCTGCACCTGCGTCAGACCGGTGGTCTTGCCGAAGCCGTTGATGACATGGCTTGCCGCCGTCACCTTCTTGCGGAACAGATTTCCGCCATGCGGCAGGATCGCGGTCACGCCGGTGTTGGTGTCGCCGTCGCGCAGCGTGCAGTGGCCGACGCGTACACCGGGCACATCGGTGATCGCATTGCGCGCGCCCGCCGGCAAGATGCCGCAGATCAGGCCGAAATCGCTGACAGTTCTGGACATGCGTCAGACGTGCTCGTCGGCGCACAGTGCGTGGTCGGACAGCGCTCGGATGACGTAGCAGTCGCCGACCGTCTTGCCGTCGCAGCAGGAGGCGATGCGCTCCAGTTCGGTTTCCAGCCGTTTCAGCTGGGCGATCTTTTCGCGCACCGAAATCAGCTGCTCCTGCGCGATCTTGTCGGCATGGCCGCAGGGCTGCTCGGGATGGCCGCTGAGATCGATCAGCGCGCGGATGTCCTCGACGGCAAAGCCAAGGTCGCGGGCGTGGCGGATGAAGGCCAGCCGTTCCAGCTCCTGCCGGGAGTAGCGGCGCTGGTTGCCTTCCGAGCGCTCGGGTGCCGCGACCAGGCCCATCTGCTCGTAGTAGCGGATGGTCGGCACCTTGACCCCGGTGCGGCGGGAGAGATCACCGATCGAAAACATGCATTTTCCCTCTTGAAGCTCTAGTGACTAGAGCAATTACAGTGCCTGGCATCAAGGTTCAAGACCCGTGCGGCGGCGCGTCGCGCGGGGTGGAAAGCAGACAGGTGATGGCATGACTTCTCCTCTGAAGCAGACGCGGTTCAAGATCGGCGGCATGGATTGCGCCTCCTGCGCGGCCAAGATCGATACGGCGGTGCGGCGCCTCGACGGTGTCGCCGACGTGTCGGTCTCAGTGACCGGCGCCAGCATGACGGTCAGCCATGGCGGTCCGCTCAATGACGACAAGGTGCTGCGGCATGTGGCGCGGCTGGGTTATGGCATCGTCAAGGCGGAGGCCGGGACCGGTGGGCCGGCGGCCGAGGCGCATGACCATGCCGATCATGACCATGACGGCCACGATCACGAGGGTCACGACCATGCAGACCATCACGATGGCGGCGTCAAAGAGGCCGCAGGGTCATCGCATCTCCACAGCCACGCCGAGCCGGGGCAGGCGTGGTGGCGCACCCGTCGCGCGGCGCTGACGCTGGCTTGTGCGGCGGCGCTTGTTGTCGCCTACGGCATCGGCCATCTGTTCCCTGTGGCGGAACGCTGGGTCTTCCTGGCCGCGTTGCTGGTCGGTCTCGTGCCGATCGCGCGGCGTGCGCTGATGGCGGCGCTGGCCGGCACGCCGTTCTCGATCGAGATGCTGATGACCATCGCCGCTGTTGGCGCGGTGATGATCGGCGCGACCGAAGAAGCGGCCGCCGTGGTGGTGCTGTTCCTGATCGGCGAGCTTCTGGAAGGTGTCGCCGCCGGGCGTGCGCGGGCCAGCATCCAGGGCCTGGCCGACCTGGTGCCGAAGACGGCGCTGGTCGAGCGGGGCGGCGGCACGCTTGAAGTTCCCGCCGAACAGCTTGCCGTCGGCGACATCATCGTGGTGCGGCCAGGCGACCGCATCCCGGCCGATGGTGAGATTGTGGAAGGCTCGAGCGACATTGACGAGGCACCGGTGACCGGCGAAAGCACGCCGAAGCGCAAGGGTGTCGCGGAACCCGTCTTCGTCGGCACGATCAACAGGGATGGCGTGCTGAAAGTGCGCGTCACGGCGGCCGCTTCCGACAACACCATCGCCCGCGTCGTGCGGCTGGTCGAGGAGGCGCAGGAGGCCAAGGCGCCGACCGAGCGCTTCATCGATCGCTTCTCGCGCTACTACACGCCGGGCGTGCTGGCGGTCGGCGCGCTGGTGGCCGTGCTGCCGCCGCTCGTCGCCGGCGGCGACTGGAACGAATGGATCTACAAGGGCCTGGCGATCCTTTTGATCGGCTGCCCCTGCGCGCTGGTCATCTCGACGCCCGCCGCGATCGCCGCTGGTCTGGCGACCGGCGCACGGCGTGGCCTGTTGATGAAGGGCGGTGCCGTGTTGGAAGGCTTTCGCCGGATCACGGCTGTCGCCTTCGACAAGACCGGCACGCTGACCGCGGGTAAGCCTGTCGTCACCGACATCGTCGCCTATGGCCGCGATGAGCGCAGTGTGCTGGCCTTGGCGGCGGCGCTCGAACAAGGCTCCAGCCATCCGCTGGCTGTGGCGATCCTGGATCGGGCCAGGGCCGATAAGGCGCCGGTGCCGCCGGCGCTGGCAGCGAAGGCGATCTCCGGCAAGGGCGTCGAGGGCAGCGTCGGCGGCGTGGCTGCCTTCCTCGGTTCCGGCCAGGCGGCGGGCGAACGCGCCGACATGACGCCAGCGCAGCGCCTGGCCATCGACAGCCTGAACGGCGAGGGCAAGACCGTGTCGGTGCTGGTCGCCGATGGCGTGGTGGCCGGGCTGATCGCCATGCGTGACGAGCCGCGGCCGGATGCGGCGGCCGGCATCGCGGCGCTCAAGGCCGAAGGCATCCGCGCGGTGATGCTGACCGGCGACAATCGCCGCACGGCTGAAGCTATCGCCGCTTCGCTCGGCATCGAGGCGAGGGCGGAATTGCTGCCGCAGGACAAGCAGCGGATGATCGGCAAATTGCAGCGCGAAGGGCTGACGGTCGCCAAGGTCGGCGATGGCATCAACGACGCGCCGGCGCTCGCCGCCGCCGACATCGGAATCGCCATGGGCGGTGGCACCGACGTGGCGCTGGAGACGGCGGACGCCGCGATCCTGCATGGCCGCGTCATGGATGTCGCGCGCATGGTGCGGCTGTCGCGGGCGGTGATGGCCAATATCGGCCAGAACATCACCGTGGCGCTGGGGCTGAAGGCGGTGTTCCTGGTCACCACCGTTTTGGGCATCACCGGCCTGTGGCCGGCGATCCTGGCCGATACCGGCGCCACCGTGCTGGTCACAGCCAACGCCATGCGCCTGCTGCGCTGGCGCGGATGAGGGCTTGTCGTGGCCTATTCGGCCGGGGCCGTCAGTGGCGGGGTAGCGTTGCTGCGCCCTTCCCAAACCTGGGAGACAACCGCGACCACCACCGCGACCAGCATGGCGAAAGCGCCCACCACGGGCAGGCTTCGATAGCCGTAGCCGGCATTGAGCATGGCGGCGCCCAATGACGCGGCAAGCGCGATGCCGACATTGAAGCCGGACGGGATCAGCGAGGAGGCGAGGTTGGAGGCGTCCGCCGTCCAGGCCAGGATGCGGGTCTGGATCGGCGTGCCGATGGCGAAGTTGAGGCCGCCCCAGATGATGATCGCGACAATCATAGGCAGGGGATAGGGGCTGACGGCATAGATGATTGCCAGAGTCACTGCCTGCAGGGCCAGCATGGTGATCAGCGAGGGCATCAGCTTCCAGTCGGACAGCTTGCCACCGAGGAAGACGCCCAACGTGGCGCCGACGCCGTTGAGCAGCAGCACCCAGGGCACCAGGCCTTCGTCGAGCCCGGTGACCTCAAGCAAGGTCGGCGTGATGTAGGTGAACAGGCAGAATTGGCCGAGCATCAGCATGAGCATCAGGATCAGCGAGGTCCAGACCTGCTGGCGCGCCAGGACGCGGACCTCACGCGCCAGGCCGGCGGGCTTGGCCTGATATCCGGCGGTGCGCGGCAGAAGGGCCGCCATGGCGCAAGTCGCCGCCACGCCAAGCGCGCACATGACCCAGAAGGTGGCACGCCAGCCCCAGATGTTGCCGATGGCGGTGCCCGCCGGCACGCCGATGACGTTGGAGACGGTGAGGCCGGACAGGATCACCGCCACCGCCATGCCGCGTTTGTCCTCGGGAACCAGGCCGACGGCGACCACCATGGCGACGCCGAAATAGGCGCCGTGCGCGACCGCAACGGCAACGCGCAGCAGCAGCATGGAGGTAAAGTCAGGCGCCAGCGCGCAGGCCGCCTGGCCGATGGTGAAGGCGACGGCCAAGCCGAGCAGCAAGGTCTTGCGCGGCAAGGTCTTGGTGGCGAGCGCCAGCAGCGGGCCGCCAATGGCTATGCCGCAGGCGTAGCCCGACACGAGATAGCCGGCGGAAGGGACCGAGACGCCAAGCCCTTCCGCCACTTGCGGCAGCACGCCGGCAATGACGAATTCGGTGGTGCCGAAAGCAAAAGCGGCAATGAACAGGGCAATGAGCGGAAGCGACATGGGAAAGCCTTGGGTGGAAGGGCCTCAAACCATGGATGGACGCCAGGAGCAATCCAGAAATTTTTGCCGCCACTTTAGCTTTTCTTGACTGCTCCCCATGCCGCCGGCGCCTAGTTCCGGAAAAGGCATGCCCTGCGGCGACAAACCGCTAGACCGGGGTCCTGCGCCCGTAGGGGATCTTCAGCCACGCCCGCTCATGAAAATAATAGAGCAGCGACTTGGTGAAGACTTCCGTCACGCCGATGGCCGCCGCCAGCTTGATGCTTCCGGTTATCACGAGCGAGATGATCATCGTGTCGATGGTGCCGGTCATGCGCCAGGAAAGCGCCTTGGCGAAACTGCGCGAATGGGTATCCATCGATTTCCTCCCGGTGGCATCAGATGCTTAGCCGACGGGTGGCAAGGGGACAAAGACTAATTTTGCCGTTCGAGCGGGAATGACGCAAGCTTGTTCCCAAGTTGACGTCGCCCCGGCAAATCCCTTCTCGCTAGCTCGCCTTGAGCCTCGACCCGGTCAACAGGCCGCGCTCTTCCAGCACCGGGTAGGCCATCGAAGCCAGCAGCGAATTGATCTGCTTCAGGTCGCGGATGGTGTCGAGATGGATAGAACTGGTCTCGACGCTTTTTGCGGTGCCTTCGCGCAGCCGCAGGAAATGGCTGGCGCTGGTTTCCTTCTCGCGGTCGCGCAACCGGTCCTTCTCCAGCACCAGCTGGCGGGCGGTCTCGGGGTCGCGCGAGACCAGCACGTTGAAGGCCAGCCGTGCATTGGCCAGCACCGAACTGTGGAAGGCGCACAATTCGCTCCAGCCCTCGTCGGTGAACTCCAGCCCGCGATCGACCTTCTTCTTCACATGCGCCAGCATGTTGCGCACGATGATGTCGCCGACCTGCTCGAGCTTGACGCAGGCGCCGATCAGTTCCTGGCAGCGCAGCGCCTCGTCTTCGGTCAGCGGGTTCTTGGTGACCTTGGCGAGATAGAGTTTGATCGCCGCATGCTTGCGGTCGACGCGGTCGTCGAGGGCGGCGAGCGCCTTGATCTTGTCGGCGTCGGCGCTCTCATAGAGCTCGATGATGCGCTTCAGCATGATCTCGACCGTCTCGCAGACCCGTACCACCTCGCGCGTGGCATTGGCCAGAGCTTGGCTCGGCACGTCCAGCGCGCTTTCGTTGAGGGCTGACAGCTCGATGACGTCGAGGGAAGCGGCAGGCTCTGGTTTGGTGCCGAGTGCCACGATCTTCTCCGACGCGCGGTAGACGAAGCCGGCCAGCGGCAGGCCGGCGAGCAGGATGATGACGTTGAACAGGATATGGGCGTTGACGATCTGGTCAGCGGCCGTCGCGCCGAGGAAGCCGACATGCGGCCGAACGATCATGAACAGGATCAGCATGACCAGCGAGCCCAGCCCGCGCATCAAGAGATTGCCGATCGGCACGACGCGCACGGCGGGTCCGGCCGAGCGGGTCAGCATCGGCGCGATGATGGAAGAGCCAAGATTGACGCCGAGGATGAGGACGACGCCGAGTTCAGGGCTGATCAGGCCGCGGCCGGCCAGCGTCGCCATCAAAAGCACCGCGGCGATGCTCGACTGGAACAGCCAGGTGATCAGCGCCGCCAGGAGATAGGCGGTGATGGAATCGCTGGAGAAGTAATTGATGATGACCGGCATCAGCTGGCTGTTGCGCAATGGCTCGGATGCCTGGCCGATCATCTCGAGCGACAGGATCAAGAGGCCGATGCCGACCAGGATGCGGCCGGTCTGGCGCCAGTCGCGCCGCTCGGTGGCCATGAACATCACCGTGCCGGTGATCAGGCAGAGCGGCACCAGCAGCGTGAGATCGAAGGTCAAGAGCTTGACCACCAGCGCCGAGCCGATCTCGGCGCCGCGCACGGCCAATTGGCCGGCGGCGCCCGAGACGATGCCGGAACCGGCGAAGGAGCCGACCAAGAGCGTTACGGCGGTCGAGCTCTGCAGGGCGATGGCGAGGCCGGTGCCGGCCAGCACCGCCATGATCGGATTGCGCATGGTGGCCCGCAGCCTGTGGCGCAGCACGTCGCCATAGGCGCGCTCGACGCCGGTCTTGACCATGCGGGTGGCAAACAGCATCAGCGCGACGGCGCCGGCCAGATGCAGAAGGACGACGGAACCGCTCATTTCGGCGCCTGCATGCGGATAGGGCTCGCGGTGCGGACGGCGCGGCGAACAGGAGGAAAGGCAAGGGTTCGAATCATGGTCATGGCAACCGTGGATAATAGTCCGAATATTTTAGCCGGGTAATAAAATTTTGTCGATTTCAAGAGGCCGTCGCGGCGCGACAGGCCGTGTCGGGAAATGAACGGGTACGCAAATGGTTGAAGAGCCGGGCTTTGGCCGTCTGGAGAAAGGCCGCTTTTGCCAGGTGGTCGACACTTGTCTTTGTGATGATGTTCAAATATCGGCACTAAGCAGAAGATTTCATTACACAATTGTAATGCTGGTGTTCAGTTTCAGTTCATCCGCCAGCCGCTATTCCTCGGGCATCGACAACCAAGGAGATTTCTCATGAAGCGCATAGTTCTTTCTGTCCTCGCGGTCTCGATGCTGGCCGCCACCTCACTCACCGGCCAGGCCGCGCCGATGAACGCGCCGGTCGCGCCGCAGTCGAATTACACCAAAGTCGACTGGCAGAAACCCGGACATCACAAGGATGTGAGGAAGCGCGTCTTCAAGAAGAAGGTCGTCGTGAAGCGGAACCACTGGCGCAATGGCCAGAAATATTCCGGCTGGAGGCAGCACCAGCCGATCCGCGACTACGGCCGCTACGGCCTGCATCGTCCCGGCCGCGGCCAGGAATGGATCCGCGTCGGCAATGACTATGTGCTGGTCAGCGTCTTGTCCGGCATCATCTTCGGCGCGATCGCGGCGCACTAAGCTTACAGCGCTGGCCTAAGAAGGAGGGCGGTCCGAAAGGCCGCCTTTCTTTTTTGCCCTGTGGAAACCGGGTATGGCCTGTATTGGGGGTCGTCGGATTTCGCTGGGATGATTATATGGTGGGGAAACGAGTTCCCTCAATGCGCTTTCCGCCCGCCTTTCTCGACGAGATCCGCGACCGCGTGCCGATTTCACAGGTCATCGGCCAGCGCGTCGCGTGGGATCGCAAGAAGACCAATACGTCGCGAGGCGACTATTGGGCCTGTTGCCCGTTCCATGGCGAGAAGAGCCCGTCGTTCCATTGCGAGGACAAGAAGGGACGCTACCACTGTTTCGGCTGCTCGGTCTCGGGCGACCATTTCAAGTTCCTCACCGAACTTGAAGGATTGAGTTTTCCCGAGGCGGTCGAAAAGATCGCCGACATGGCCGGCGTGCCGATGCCGGTTCGCGACGAACGGGAAGAACGGCGCGAGCAGGAACGCGCCAGCCTGACCGACGTCATGGAGATGGCGACCGCCTTTTTCCAGGAGCGGCTACAGGGTCCGGAAGGGGCGAAAGCCCGCGCCTATCTCAGGGATCGTGGGCTGACGCCGGCGACGCAGCATTCGTTCCGGCTGGGCTTTGCGCCCGACAGCCGCAACGCGCTGAAGGAGCATCTTGCCGCGAAAGGCGTGCCGAAGGCCGACATCGAGGCTTGCGGGCTGGTGCGTCATGGCGACGATATCCCTGTCTCCTATGACTGGTTCCGCGACCGCATCATGTTTCCGATCCCGGATTCGCGCGGCAAGATCATCGCCTTCGGCGGTCGGGCGCTGGCGCCCGATGCGCTGGCCAAATACATGAACTCGCCCGACACGGAACTCTTCCACAAGGGCAATGTGCTCTACAATTTCGCCCGCGCGCGCAAGGCTTTGGCCAAGGGCGGCACGGTCATCGCCGTCGAAGGCTATATGGATGTCATCGCGCTGGCGCAGGCCGGCTTCGAGAATGTCGTGGCGCCGCTCGGCACCGCGCTCACCGAAAACCAGCTCGAATTGCTGTGGCGCATGGCGCCGGAGCCGATGCTGTGTTTCGACGGCGACAAGGCCGGTCTGAAGGCGGCGTGGCGGGCCGCGGACCTGGCATTACCCTCGGTGCAGGCCGGCCGCTCGGCGCGCTTCGCGCTGCTGCCGGAAGGCAAGGATCCCGACGACCTGGTCAAAGCCGAGGGCCCGGACGCTTTCCGCGCGGTGCTTGCCGATGCGCGGCCGCTGGTCGACCTGTTGTGGATGCGCGAGACTGCTGGCGGTGTCTTCGACACGCCGGAACGGCGGGCGGAACTGGGAAAGACGCTGCGGGAGTTGACCAGCCGCATCCGCGACGAGAGCACGCGCTATCACTACCAGCAGGAAATGCGCGAGCGGGAAAAGAGCTTCTTCGGCTCGCAGCGCGATACGCGGCAGGGACGCCAGGACTGGAAACCGGGGCAGCAGGGCAAGGCAGCCGCACCCGGTGGACAATTCGCCAAGCCTGGTGGTGGTCGCATGGCGATCACCGAAAGCCTCGGCCAATCGGCTCTGGTCAAACGCGGCAGCGAAGGCATGTCGGTGCGCGAGGCGACGATCATCGTGGCGCTGGTCAACCATCCGGCGCTGATCGACGAGAATTTCGCCCATGTCGAATTTCTCGACCTCGCCAATTCCGAGTTGCAGCGGCTGCATGCCGCCATTCTCGACGCGATGGCGCATGACATGGCCAATGACCGCCATGCCGTGGTGGCGACGATCGAGCGCGCCGGCTGCGCCGAGATCTGGGAGCGCGCCGTCGGCCTGATCCGGCGGGCGCGACAATGGCCGGCGCTGGAGACGGCGGCACTCGACGACGCCCGCGACGCTCTGAACCAGGCGCTGCACTTGCAGCGCAGCGCGCGCACCTTACATAAGGAGCTGAAACAGGCGGAAGCGGCGCTCGAAGCGGATCCCTCGGACGAAAACTTCCGCCATCTGATCGAAATTCAGGCGCAATTTCAGGATGTACAGGCGACGGAAGCGCTGATCGAAGGATTCGGCGTTTCGTCGGGCAGGGCTGGGCGAGCCTAAGTGCAGCTGAGTACAGGAATGAGAGCGTGGCCGGGCTTCCCAGGGGAGCAAGGCGCGCTAAGTCGGGTAATTGATTCGCTTTTTTCATGCGAATCATGCCAGAGGCGCTTGACCTTCAGACAGAATGGCGGAATCAGGACGATTCGAAACGTTAACCCGCACCCGCGCCGACGGGAAATGAGCGATGTGAGGTACTGGTCACTGGACAGGCAGGCCGCCTGCCACAGATATCAGGGTTAATCTGGACTTAACGATCAATGAAGTTAGTGGCCCGGTGAAGCGCGTTTCAAAACGAGCCTATCCGATTTGACTGGTCCGACAGCTTACGCGGCCCCGATGCCCGGCCGCTAGGAGAAGATAAAAATTATGGCGACTAAGGAAAAGGAAGAGGTCGAGACCGAACGCGAAGGCGCCACCGATGGCCCTCTGCTCGACCTTTCCGATGATGCTGTCAAGAAGATGATCAAGGCCGCCAAGAAGCGCGGCTATGTCACGATGGACGAGCTGAATTCGGTGCTGCCTTCCGAGGAAGTGACCTCCGAGCAGATCGAGGACACGATGGCGATGCTGTCCGACATGGGCATCAATGTCGTCGAGGATGACGAGCAGGGCGAAGAGGCCGAGGCCGGCGACACCGCGGCCGATGCCGAGGAAGACGCCAACGAGCTGGCCGAGCAGACCGGCACGGCGGTCGCCGCCACCACCACAAAGAAAGAGCCGACCGACCGCACCGACGATCCGGTGCGCATGTATCTGCGCGAGATGGGCTCGGTCGAGCTTCTGTCGCGCGAAGGCGAAATCGCCATTGCCAAACGCATCGAGGCCGGCCGCGAGACGATGATCGCGGGCCTGTGCGAAAGCCCGCTGACCTTCCAGGCCATCATCATCTGGCGCGACGAGCTCAACGAATCCAAGATCCTGCTGCGCGAGATCATCGACCTCGAAGCCACCTATGCCGGCCCCGAAGCCAAGCAGGCGCCGGTGGTCGAGCGCATCGAGGAAGCGCCCAAGGCCGAGGAAAAGCCGCGCCGCGGACGCGACGATGAAGACGACATCACCAATGTCGGCGCCGATACGCGCGGCATCGGCGACGACGACGAAGAAGACGAGGACGAGGCGAGCCTGTCGCTGGCGGCGATGGAAGCGGAACTGCGTCCGCAGGTGATGGAGACGCTCGACGTCATCGCCGACACCTACAAGAAGCTGCGCAAGCTGCAGGACCAGCAGGTCGAGAACCGTCTCGCCGCCGCCGGCACGCTGTCGCCCAGCCAGGACCGCCGGCTGAAGGAGCTGAAGGACCAGCTGATCAAGGCGGTGAAGTCGCTGTCGCTCAACACGGCGCGCATCGAGGCGCTGGTCGAGCAGCTTTACGACATCAACAAGCGCCTGGTGCAGAACGAGGGCAAGCTGTTGCGGCTGGCCGAAAGCTATGGCGTGCGCCGCGAGGAGTTCCTGAAGGAATATCAGGGTTCCGAGCTTGATCCCAACTGGACGCGTGCGATCGGCAATCTGACGTCGCGCGGCTGGAAGGAATTCACCAAGAACGAGAAGGATGCGATCAAGGACCTGCGCGCCGAGATTCAGCACCTGGCCACCGAAACGGCGATCTCGATCCTGGAATTCCGCAAGATCGTCAACCAGGTGCAGAAGGGCGAGCGCGAAGCCGCGATCGCCAAGAAGGAAATGGTCGAGGCCAATCTGCGTCTCGTCATCTCCATCGCCAAGAAATACACCAATCGCGGCCTGCAGTTCCTCGACCTGATCCAGGAAGGCAATATCGGCCTGATGAAGGCGGTCGATAAGTTCGAATACCGCCGCGGCTACAAGTTCTCGACCTACGCGACTTGGTGGATCCGGCAGGCGATCACGCGTTCGATCGCCGACCAGGCGCGCACCATCCGCATTCCTGTGCATATGATCGAGACGATCAACAAGATCGTGCGCACCTCGCGCCAGATGCTGCACGAAATCGGCCGCGAGCCGACGCCGGAGGAACTGGCCGAAAAGCTCGCCATGCCGCTCGAAAAAGTGCGCAAGGTGCTGAAGATCGCCAAGGAGCCGATCTCGCTCGAAACGCCTGTCGGCGACGAGGAGGATTCGCATCTGGGCGATTTCATCGAGGACAAGATGGCGATCCTGCCGATCGACGCGGCGATCCAGGCCAATCTGCGCGAGACCACCACGCGGGTTCTGGCCTCGCTGACGCCGCGCGAGGAGCGCGTGCTGCGCATGCGCTTTGGCATCGGCATGAACACCGACCACACGCTGGAAGAAGTCGGCCAGCAGTTCTCGGTCACACGCGAGCGTATCCGCCAGATCGAAGCCAAGGCACTGCGCAAGCTCAAGCACCCGAGCCGGTCGCGCAAGCTGCGCAGCTTCCTCGACAGCTGAGTTTTTCTGTCGCGAAGAATTGAGGGCGCCGACTGGCGCCCTTTTTCGTATCAAGCTCGGCGGAAGCCGTGTCGGATTTTCCGGGAATTGCCCTACAGCGGCACGTTCAGCCGTGTCCCCTTGACGATGATGCCGCCGCGATCGCCGATCTCGATAGAGCCATAACGCTGCCTGAAGCATTCTGGCAGCGGGCGGTCGCCGGGAATTGACAGCCACAGGCGCAGCATATGGCGCCGCCTGTCGGGTTCGGGCCAATCGCGAAACCCCATGCGGTCGTGCAGCAGCGAGTGATTGTAGACGAACTGCATGTCGCCCGGCCTAAGCCGCATCGACAGGTTCAGCTTGGGATCGTTGGCGAGGCTGTCGAAGAGATCCAGTGCTTCGACATGGGCAGCACTCAGCCGCATGGCATCCGGGAAGCGCTGGGCGCTGTCGATGTACTGGCGCTGGTAGATGCCGGTGAGCAGCCCCGCATGCCAGTTGAGCACCGGGATTTCGAAATAGGGTTTTTGGCCCTCCGGGACCTCACCGCGCCGGTCGGTGGCGATCGGATCAAACAGCAGCCGGACGAGATCGGGCCGGCTTTTGCGCATCTCGTTGTAGATCGTCACCGTGCTGACCAACAGGGATTCGCCGCCTTGCATGGCATCCCGCAGGCAGAGCAGGCCGACGACATCGGCCGAGTCTGTGTGAAACGTCTGGCGCTCCGCCGTCTGGTAGATGCGTGTCGTGGGGCTCTTGGCGTCCGCGCCGATGTCGCGGACATGGCCGAGAATATGGCCCTGGGCATTCTGGGAGCGCGCGCTTCCCAGATGCGCGCCAATCCCACAAAAAATCGTTGCCGCCATTTCAGCGGAATATTTTTCGACCGGCAGGCCGCGCAGCACCTCGAATCCTATGCCTGCGATCAGTTTTTCGCGCAGGGCGGCAAGATGGCCGGCGAGCCGAGGCAAGGGGAAATCGGCCTTGGCCAGGCCGCCAATATCGCGCGAGCGGGCGAGAAAGCCGGTTGCCGCCGATTCAAGCTCGATGACGTCCTGCGGATCCAGCTCGACCAGCCATTGTTCGGGATGTTTCGCCATGTCCGCGCCGGTCCATGCGGCGGGGATTTCGATCCGGTCCGGCGGCAGGTCTTTTGTCTCGTGCATGAATTTCTCCTGCAGGCCGGATCGGCCCAGGCTGATGGCCGCGACGGAGATTGCCGCAACCAGGCAGATTTTTAAACCGGCTTTCCCTGCCGACGCCTATGGGGCACTGGCGCGGTAGCGCTTGCGGGACGTTCGCCGTGGGAGGATAATTTCGCGTCGGATGCATTTTCTGGGCGACAACCCGGATGCCCGCCCCGGCGAAGCCGCCGTGCTCCGTGGCTCCGGAAGGAGGCGTACCATGACGACCTACATCATGCTGATGAACTGGACCGAGCAGGGCGCGAAGAACGTGCGCGATTCGCCCAAGCGCCTCGACGCCGCCAGGAAGCAGCTGGGCGAGATGGGAGGATCGTTCAAGGCGTTTTACCTGACCATGGGCGAATACGACATGGTGGCGGTGGTCGAAGCGCCCGATGATGCGGTGCTGGCGCGTTTCGCGCTGATGCTGGCCGCGAACGGAAACCTCAAGTCACGGACGCTGAAAGCTTTCCCGGAATTCGCCTACCGCGAGATCATCTCCTCGCTTGGATGAAGCAAGCGACTGGGCTTCTTGAAGGCAGCGGCCAGGTGCCGGCCTGACGGCGCTTTGCCGCAGGACAGGACGCGTCGCCATGATAGACTGCGGGCAGGGGTGATCGCGATGAAGAAAGTCTCGATACTGGCTGCCAGCCTTGCGTTGATATTGTCGATGCCGTTCGCCGCCGCCGCGCAAAACCCGGTCGGCTTGGCCAATCCGGCATCCGTCCATTGCGGCGAGGTCGGCGGGCGCACGGTGATCCGCAAAGACCAGGCCGGCAATGAATACGGATTCTGCCGGCTGCCCAAGGGGCGCCTGTGCGAGGAGTGGGCGCTGTTTCGCGACAACAAATGCGTCGGGCCAAAGGCGGCCATGCGCGGCAAATGACGTGCGCGCTGTCATAGGGTGAGATGATGTCCGAAACACATTCGCATCTTTGGCCGGGCGTGCCGCTCGCCCTTGGCTCGGCCGCTCTGTTCGGCGCGACGCCGCCGCTTTCCAAGCTGCTGCTCGATGCCGTGAACCCCTTCATGCTGGCCGGATTGCTTTATCTCGGCGCGGGCGTCGGCCTTGCTTTGTATCGCCTGCTTCGCGGCAAGCAGGCGGCGGCCGGCGAAGCGCAACTGGCCGCCCGGGATATCCCCTGGCTGGCGCTGGCGATCGGCATGGGGGGCATCCTCGCGCCGGTGTTGTTGATGTTCGGCCTCACCCTCAACACGGCATCCAGTTCGGCGCTGCTGCTCAACCTGGAAGGGCTGGCGACAATGGCGATCGCCTGGCTCGTCTACCGCGAGAATGTCGACCGGCGGCTGCTTTTTGGCGCCTTCGCCATCCTGGCGGGCGCGGTCCTGTTGTCGTGGGATGGCGGCGGCGTTGCTTTCAACCCGGGCGCCTTGCTGGTGGCCGGGGCTTGCCTGGCCTGGGGGCTGGACAACAATTTCACGCGCAGGATTTCGGCCACCGACCCCGTGGTGATCGCCATGCTGAAAGGCCTGGTGGCGGGTGCGGCCAATGTCGGATTGGCGCTTGCTGCCGGGGCGTCGTTTCCCGCGACGCCCATTGTCGCGGCCACGGCCGCGGTCGGCTTCCTCGGCATCGGCGTCAGCCTGGTGATGTTCATCCTGGCGCTGCGCCATCTCGGCACCGCGCGGACAGGCGCCTATTATTCGCTGGCTCCGTTCATCGGCGCGCTGCTGGCCATCGTCATGCTGGGCGATGCCGTCACCCTCAAACTGGCGGTCGCGGGACTGCTGATGGGCGTCGGCCTGTGGCTGCATCTGTCGGAACGCCATGACCATGAACACGACCATGAGGCGCTGGAACATGAGCACAGCCATGTGCATGACGAGCACCACCAGCACGATCATGACGGGCCGGTGAGCGAGCCGCATTCGCACTGGCACCGGCATGCGCCGATGCGCCACCGGCATCCGCATTATCCGGACCTGCATCATCGGCATAGCCACGGCTGAGCATGCCAGGAACATGCTCAAGCAAACACCCAAGCCTGAACTGACCGTCTGGTACAACACGCGTTGCCCGGTCTGCGATGCCGGCATCAGCCGGCAGAAGCGGCGGCTGATCGAAGCGATCAAGGCCGGGCGGATCGAATTTCGCGACATCAATCTGGAGCCGGCGGCACTTGGCCGTTTTGGCGCCTCGCTGGAGGATATACGCCGCCGGCTGCACGCCACCGACGCGGCCGGCCGGCTGCTGGTCGGCGCCGATGTCGCGATTGCCATATGGCGGGCGACACCCGGCGAGGGCTGGCTGGCCACGCTGTTCGGCAATCCGGTTGCCTTCCCGCTGACACGCCTTGCCTATGATCGCTTCGCCGATCTGCTCTACGCCTGGAACCGCCGCAAGGGCCGCTGGTAGCGAATTCATCCCGTTGAACGGAACGTCCCGGACCAGCAGGTCGATCCGGCTGGCGCAACATTCCGATACATCGTAAGATATATCTTGACTCTGCGAGAGGTCGCGCCTAATTAAGATATATCGTAAGATAGAACTCAAGGAGAAATCAATGCACAAGCATGGTCATTTCGGCGAACGCATGTTCATGCACATGGCCGGCAAATTCGGCGGCAGGGGCGGCGGAGGCTTTGGCCCGTTCGGCCATGGCGGACGCGGCGGCGGACGCGGCGGCCCGGGCGACATGTTCCGCGCCGGCCGCATGCTGGCCGACGGCGACCTCAAGCTGATCACGCTGTCGCTGCTGGCCGAGGCCCCGCGCCACGGCTACGACATCATCAAGGCGCTGGAAGAGCGTACCAGCGGCATCTACAGCCCGAGCCCGGGCGTGGTCTACCCGACGCTGACCTTCCTGGAAGAGGCCGGCTATGCCGCTTCCGCCGCCGACGGCAACAAGAAGGTGTTTTCCATCACCGAGGCGGGGCAGGCGCATCTTGCTGACAACCGCGAGATGATCGACGGCGTGCTCGACCATCTCGAACGCTTCGGCCGCAAGATGGCCAAGGCGCGCGACTGGTTCGGCTGGAACGACGATGGCGAGGACCGGCGTGGTGGTCGCGGCGGCCGTGGCGAGCGTTCGGAAACGCGTGACGAATTCCGCGCCATCCGTCACCGCCTGCGCGCGGCGCTCGGCGAGATCGTCGATGCCCCGGCCGACAAGCAGGCCGAGGCGATCGCCATCCTCGAAGCTGCGGCGGACGCGCTGGAAGCGCTGTCGCACCGCTGATCCAGGCGCGATAGACGCATGAAAAAAGCCCGGGGCGACCCGGGCTTTTTTGCGTCAGGGCAGGCCGGCGTCATTCCTTGCCGACATACTCGCTGATCAGCTTTTCGTTGCGGGCCTTTTCGATCTTGGCGGTCATCTCGGCCGACAGGCGTTCGTCGGTGCGGTACTTGACCAGGTTCACCAGGCTGCCGGTCAAGAGCAGGATGCCCATGGCCCAGTAGCCCTTGGTCGACAGGTCGACCGGCGCCAGCCACAGCGACAGGCCGAGCATGAAGTAGGCGGCGCCGACCGAGGCGGTGTTGAACATGATGTAGGTCTGATTGGCGTTCATTGGAGTTCTCCGTTGGTTTGATGATGGATTGGATGGAAGTCAGGTCTGCAAAGTCTGGTTTTCAGTTGATGGTCTTCAGGCGCGCGAGCACATCCTTGGCGCGCACCTTGGCCGCGGGGCCGTGACCGGCATCCGCAAGGCGGTCGCGGATGGCGTCGTGACGCAGTTCGCCGTCGATCTCGTCGAGGATGCCGGCCTCCTCGAACGGGTCGCTGGCGCCCTTGATGCGGGCGAGCAGTTCCTCGGCGTCGTTGAGGCTCGCCGAATGGCCGATCGACCTGACAAGGCGTGACTGCGCCTTGCGCTCGGCATCGATGGCGCGGGCCGAGATCATGCCCTGGTTGAGGTCGATGATGCGGCGATGCGCCCGCTCCACCGAAACGCGCATCCGCAAGGTCTTTTCGCCGAGGCTTTGCACCGTGCTGCGGCGGACTTCGCGCTCATTCTCCAGTTCGGCGATGGCCGCAGCACCGCTTTCGGCCAATCCGTCGTTGCCGGCGGCCAGAGCGCTCAGCGTGCGGCTTTCGAGATCCGCGTGACGGCGTTCGAGCTGGTCGAGGCCGGCCTGCTCGGCGCGCTGGCGGACAATCAGTGAAGCGAGCGTCTGCTTGGCGGCGGCAAGACCGGCCTCGGCGTCGCGGATGCGCTGCGCCAGAAGGTCGATGGCGAAGCGATCCTTGAGGCCGTCCTCGGCCCGTGCGCTGGCGCCGTCGAGCAGTGTTCTGATCAGGCTAAGCATGGTTCTTCTCCCTTCGAACTGTTTCGGTGAACAATGTTCACGAAGTCAACATAGCAGGAAATGAACGTTGTTCAAGAGTCTTTTGAACGCTGTTCACGAAATCCCGGCTATGGTAAATGAAGGGAAGTTTCGAACAGCCCGGGCCGAAGGCACGGGCATCCATAAGGACAAGCATGGCACTGGACAGGGAAGAAACAGGCGAGCGGGTGCTGGCGATCGCCGAGGTGCTGCTCAACGAGGGCGGCATGGACAATCTGAAGGCCAGGACCATCGCCGAGCAGGCGGGCATCTCGGTCGGCTCGGTCTACAATCTTTTTTCCGATCTCGACGGGGTGCATCGCGCCGTCAACATGCGGCTGCTCGACCGGCTGGGCGCGGCAGGGGCGGCAGCGATGGCCGATCTTTCCCAGCGCGGCATCACCGATGTGCGCCAGCGCCTGCTGGCGCTGGCCGGCGCCTATGTGCGCTTCGTCGAGGCGCATCCGGGCAGCTGGCCGGCACTGCTTGCCTTCAACAGGAGCCGTCCCACATTGTCTGAACCGGACGCCTATGAGGCGCGGCTCGACCAGCTGTTCGAGATCATTGCCCGTGTGCTTGCCGGTGGCGACTTCGACCTTGACGACGACACGCGCAGGATCGCGGCGCGCACATTGTGGTCAAGCGTGCATGGCATCGTCACCAGCGGTTATGCGGCCAGGTCCGTGCGCCGGCAGGCCGACGAGATCGACCAGCAGATCGAGCTCCTGGTCGCCGTCTTCATCAGGGGACTGGAACGCGGCGGCACATTCGCGCATGCTGGGACGAAAACGTCGTGAATCGCGAACAGATCGCGGTTTGCAGGACGAGCAAGGAGATTTGAGCCATGTCTTTTCTGAAACGTCTTTTCGGTGGCGGCGGTGAAGCGGCCGAGCCCAAAAGTGCGGCACCGGCCAAGCAGGTCGAGCACAAGGGTTTCCTGATCAGCGCCACGCCCTACAAGAACGATGGCCAGTACCAGACCTGTGGCATCGTCTCCAAGGAGATCGACGGCGTGGTGAAGGAACACAAATTCATCCGCGCCGACCGCTTCGCCGGCCTCGACGACGCCGTCGACATCTCGATCAAGAAGGGCATCCAGCTCGTGGACGAACAGGGCGAGCGGATTTTCGGGTAGGGTAGGCGGCGTCATCCAGGACCGCAAGACTGATGGGCGCGGCGTCAGGTGTCGCGCCTGAAGTTCGATTTGATGACACGGCCAGAAAGCTGTCCCCCGTCCAGGGGCAGGACCGCTCCGGTCATGAACCCGGACGATGGCGATGAAAGCCATAGTACGGCGTCGGCGACATCCGTGACAGTTCCCAGCCGGCCCATCGGGACGGCCACTGCGGCCATGCGCTGCGCTTCCTGTCCGGCTGCCTCCAAATGGTGGGTCAGGATGGGGCCTGGCGCGATGACATTCACGCGGATGTTCCTGTCCGCAAAATCGAGGGCTGCTACACGGCTCAATCCAATGATGCCGGCCTTGCCCGCCACATAGGCGGAAAGCCCCGAGACCCCCTCGACCCCGGCCGTCGAAGCCATGTTGACGATGGTCCCGCCGCCGTTTTCCAGCATGGCCGCGATCTGGAACTTCATGCCGTAGAACGTGCCGTGAATGTTGGTGCGGATGCCTCTGTCGAACGCTTCCGGATCGATCTGAGCCAGCGGCGCGGGTCTCGGCCCATCGGTCGCGTTGTTGAACGCTGCATCCAGGCGACCGAATGCGGCAATCGTCCTCGAGACAAGGGTTTCCATGCTGCCTGGATCGGTGACGTCGGCCTGGACGGCAAGAGCCCGGCCTCCTGGTTCCTGGATTTGCCGCGCAACCTCGTCGATTGCCGATTGGTTCCGCGCCGCGAGCACGACCGTGGCTCCGGCGCGGGCGAACGCCTTTGCGGTCCCTGCGCCAATGCCCTTGCTGGCGCCGACGACGAGCGCAACCTTGTCGGAAAGATCAATGATTGCCGTCATGTCTCACCTGCCGAGTGCCTTGGCGATTGCCTGGGGCAAAAGCCCGAGCATTCCTTCGTAGGCGGTGTTGGTAAGCAGCACGGCGACGCGGCCGCGCTGATGGTCGATGCACCACCAATGCCCGTACACCCCGCCCCACGATACGGTGCCAGGGGAGAGCGTCGAACTCGCGGCGGCTGGATCGACAAGCACCGCGCCCGTCCAGGAAAAGCCCCATCCTGGCCCTTGCGCCTCGGCTTCGACACCGACCCGGATCCGGCTGGCGTCCTGCCTGCGTGGCGCGGGCAGGAAATCTCCCTCGCGAAATGCCTCGAGCAGCCGCAACACGTCGTGCGCCGTTCCCGCCATGCCCGCGCCGCCGGACGGGAAGGCACTGCCGCGCCCAATTCGTGACGGATCGAACCGCACCGCCGAGCCCAGATATTCGGGCAGCGATACCTCCGTCACGTCAGTCATGCGTATCGGTGCCGTCTCGCCGTCATGGTAGGGCGTCGCGAGTTCGTCGGGCCTGGCATGGAACGACGCGGTCAGGCTGAGTGGAGCCGTGACCAGATCGGCCATTGCCCGTGGCAGCGTTTTCCCCGTGACGGCTTCGACGATGCCGCCCAGAACGTCGGTGGCGACTGAGTAGCGCCACGCCGAGCCGGGCTTGCAATTGAGCGGGACCGAGGCGATGCGGCCGAGATTCTCGGCCAGCGAGATATCCGCGTCATCGAGCCCATCGGAGACGCCGGCCCGTGCGTAGGCGCCGTTCCTGTCCTGCTGGAAGCGATAGTCGAGCCCCGCGGTGTGCGACATCAGCTGCGCCACCTTTATCCGCCCGGGCGTTCCCTCTGAAGTTCTGGGGGTGAAGTCGGGCAGCCATTTTTCCACTGGATCCTCGGTCGAGAGTGCCCCGGCCTCGATCAGCTTTAGCGCGGCCATGGTTGTGAAGGGCTTGGTGACGGAAGAGTAGCGGAACGGCGTGTCGGCTCTCATCGGCCTGCCGGCTTCACGATCGGCCAAGCCGGCGGCACGCTCGAATACGATCTGGCCGTGGTCCGAAACCAGCAGCACACAGCCGACGATGCGTGCGTCGGATAGTGCGCCGTCGATGGCTTCATCGAGGGCGCCAGTCATTCCGCCAAAGGGCTGGATGGGCGCAGCGATGCCCCGTGTCGCGGACATCAAGCTTGTTTCTGGTGACATCGTTCATCTCCGTTTCGGTATCGGACGGAGAAATAGGCTCGACAACCCTGAATAAAAACAGGCACATTGCTGCAAGCATCATGAAGGGAAACTTAACGATGGAAAGCAGTATCCTGGCCGGACTGCCTGTCTTCCGCATGGTGGCACGGGTCGGCGGGTTCACGGCGGCTTCCGGTCGGCTCGGCATCTCGGTTTCGGCGGTTTCCCAGTCGATCCGACAGCTTGAACTTCGCCTGGGAATACGTCTGTTCGATCGGACAAGCCGCAACGTCAGGCTTACGGAGCGTGGGCGCCAGTTGCTGGAAACGATCGAAGGACCGATCGGTCTTCTCGCCGGAGCCATCGAAACGGCCAGGGAGGTGGATGGCGAGCCATCCGGACATCTGAGGATTACACTGTCGAGGCTTGCAGCCGAGATCTGCATCCTGCCTGCGCTGGTCGGGTTCGTCCGGCGCTATCCGGCAATCCGGCTGGAGTTGTCGACGGACGACCGCCTGACCGACATCGTCAGCGGCGGCTTCGATGCGGGCATACGCTTCAGAGGCACGCTGGAACTGGACATGATCTCCGTCCCGCTGGGGCCGCCGCTGCGTCGGTCCATGCTCGCCAGCAAGGATTATCTGGCTCGGGCCGGTGAGCCGCAAACGCCCGAAGACCTGTCGCGGCACGCAGTCATCCGCTACCGCTTTCCCGGGAGCGGCCGGCTGGAGCCGCTCACGCTGCGTCGGGGCGAAGAGACAATCCAACTGGATCCGCCGGCAGCCCTGATCCTGGACGACAACGGACATTTCTCGCTGGCTTCGCGGGCCGGACTGGGATTGGCCCAGCGCTTCCGGGTTACCGAGGAGGCGGCCATAGAATCAGGCGAATTGGTCAGCGTGCTGGACGCCTTTGAGCCGGAACCGCAACAGTTTCACATCTATTTCCCGTCGCGTGATCTCCAGCCGGCGAAACTGCGGGCATTCATCGACTGGTTCAAAACGGGTGGTGCAGGGTCGAGCACAAGGGTTTCCTGATCAGCGCCATGCCTTGCAAGAGCGATGGCCAGGCCTGCGGCATCGTCTCCAAGGACGTCGACGGCCTAGTCAAGGAGCACAAATTCGTCCGCGGCGTGGTGGCGAGGACGACATGGGCTGCCTAGTCGGACTGTTCCACCGGAAATGATGCCCGCGCCTTGCTCTTGCCAACCTGTTGGGCACCGTTCTTGGCTGCGGATTTCTTGCGTTCAACCGATTCGCTTCGGGCGTTTTTCCGCCAGTCGTCGATGTAGTTCTTTACCGCCAGGTCGTGCCGGAACTCGCCGACACGCTCTTGTTGCATCTTGTAGGCTTCGCTTTTGTCCTTGATGTCGAGGCCGTCGAAGGCGCGCTTCACGGAATGGAACCCGAGAGCCCGATACGACTCCATCTGCTCCTCGGAAAAGAATTGATGGCCCGTCGATTCGTGCGGAAACAACGGATTGCGGCGCTCATAGTCGAGCACATAATCGGGCTCATCGCCGGTCACCGCAGCCTTGATATAGAGCAGCAGCCCCTCTTCCTCCTGACCCGCCTTGCCGGCATAGGCTATGCGTCCGATTGCGAAATGGCGCAAATGAGCCAGGTTTTCGAGTGGCTGTCTCTTCTGTCTGTCCGCCTGCCGTTGGATGACGGTTTCGCGGATCGGCTGCCAATCCAGTTCGATGCGGGTTCCTTGATCGATCCGGATAAACCGCTGCACATCGCAGAACGCGCCGAAGTTCATCCCCGGATCCGCTTCGCCATCGATGACGATGATCAGTTTGCATTTGCGCTTCAGCAATTGATAGAGGCCGAGATTGTCCAGATGCCCGCCATCGGTGATGTAGATGCGCGAACTGTCCGACCTCAAGATTCCGAAGGCCTCCTGGAACAAATAGAGGCGCATATATTCTTCCCAGCCACGCTGCTCGGTCTTCTTCGCGGCTGTTTCTGGCACAATGGTCTTGGCCTTCCGTTCGGCTTTCTCCGCGGCAACCTGTTGGCTATAGACGTCGATGCCTCTGCGAAAATGCTCCCAGTAGAGCAGCTTCTGCGGATTGGCGAGCCAAAATCCCATTCGCAGGTTCAACATTGCCAAGGTCGGGCCGAGCAGTCCGATATTTATACGACCCATGCTCGATGATACGGCAGCACCAGATATCGCTGCCGCCGTCGCCAGATCCAGCTGATTTTCGCACTCCGCCAAGCGTTTTGAAGGCGCATAGCCGGTCGCATCGCTGCCGACATAATTCTTCGAGAATACAAAAAACTCGGCGTCCCTGCCTCGCTTTGCAGGGTCAAACTCGGCGGCCTTTGGAGTGCCCCGCTTCGACCGTTTGACGTTAAGAGTTCCGTTCACCAGTAAGTAAGGCGCCATCCTGCTGATCTCATGCAATTTCATGGCTTTCTGCTTGGTGTTGTTCAAGTCAAAAGCCGCCTGGAGCCGGTCTCGATAGAGGCGATGCAGGCCGTTTGAATTTTCCGTAAAGAACAGTGCGGCAAGCCAGACCGAAAGCGTCAGCCCCACATAGTTGAACAGCACCGACCATTGATCGTTGGCGTTCGACTGACGAACCGCTGCCGCTGCCAGGGCGGCAATAAACAGTGCGGCCACGATATAAAAAGCGATGCTGGGCATTATTGGGGGAGAGCGCAACCGGTCCGCAAGGAAAGTAAGTCGTTCCCTCCAGGTCAGATCTGTGCCGGCTTTGCCCGGCCTATAGGTGACGAACCACGAGCTGACCATCAGCCCGGCTGTGCCAAGGATGAACCACCAGAAATAGTTGTCGCCGGTCAACCAGCGCGGACCAAGCGCATACCCCACAATGACCCGGCCCGGTGGTTCGAAGGAGATGCCCAATGAAGCCATGACGTTCTGCAAAACCGGGAATAGTTGGGCAAGATGGGCGAGCAGCCCGACAAGCAGGGATGGCTCAGAGCCCAATGGCGGCTGAACTTTTATTCCCCAGGCGACAAGCATGATGAACAGGCCGTAGAGCAGCAGTGGCAGCGCCAGGCCCACGGCATAGAAGGCGGATTGCGCCAGCAGCCCTTGAAGCCACACGCTTGTCTTTTGGGAGTTAAGCGCCCGTTCGATCCAGCCGACCAGGATGCCGCGGAAGGCCGCCGTCGAAGCGATCAAGGCAGCGGCGCTGGTAGCCAGCGCCTTCAGCGTGAAGCCGACATCCGAGGCCGTCTGGAGCCAGATCGCGAAATTGATCACATAAGGCTGCAGTTCGACGAACACCGACACGCAGAGCAGCACGAGCAACCATCTGCCCATCGCAGCACCCCGAGATGAAGGTTCGACGAGGTCTCGTGCCTTGGCGCCGCCGACAAAGTCGACGATCGAGCGCGACAACGCCCAGCCTATGAGCCAACACCCAAGGGCTCCGGCAAAGACCTTGCTCATGATCCATGGATTGCTGATGTAGGGATACAGCCATTGCCAGCCGCCATACTTGTTCAAGCTGTAGCACCAGAACCATTGGTCGCTCGGGCAAGCGAGGAAAGGCAGCAGGTCCGAAATCAGACTGTGCTTGAGATGCTCCGTGGTCGGGTTGGCCAGGATAAGCAAAGTGGCCAAGGGCAACATCGCTGTGAGCAGCAGCAGGAAGTTCACCATCAGGCCACGCAACATGATTGCAAGCGACAGGCCGATATCTTTCAGGCCGTTGGGCGCCAGGAACTTGCTGTTGTCCCGTAGATGCTTGACTTCCCTGGAGTCGCTGCCGTTCTCTTCATCATCGGCAAAGGGGAACTCGAGCTCCTCGGCGGATGGTTCGGGGACCTTTCCATGGGGGTGTTTTGCGCTTCGGGTCAACGCCGCGACCAGGCTTGTCCCGATGTAACCGCCACCCGACACGGTCGACAGGTAGTCGATCTTCGGAATCAGGCCGTAGAGATGCAGGGCCTGCAATGCGCCGAGGGAAAATGACGCCGAGCGGATTCCACCACCCGACAAGGCGACACCGAAGAGATCGTCCGGCTTCGCGCCGGGACGTCGTTTAAGGATATCCCGATACTCGTCCGCGAGCACGCGATCGAACTTGACGGAGCCTGACCTTGATGCCGATTTTGGTGGTTCAGTTACTCCCGCCACAAGCGCCCCCATCGCTTATTACATATGCCTACTTTCTTATATAATAAAACATAGTTATGGACAACGCCTGGATTAATATTCAGTATTTCGATTATTGTTTGCAAATAATCGGCTCCAGCGAAAGTCGTAGTGAAATCATGAATTGAGCGGGGAATAATAAATAGCTGTGATCACTCGAACCTTCGGAGTTTCGATAAGATTTTGGATCAGCTCTTTGCGATGATTTTACGACCCGGCCGTATGGGTATTCACAAGATATTCGAAATTCAGCCACTGGTGGCTGGGCCATCATGGCGAAAGCCCGCTTTTCACGCGCGAAAGTCTCAAAACAGGCCGTCATCGGTTCTTTGGGCCACCGAAGCAACCCGCGGCCACTGAAGAACTCGAAGACTATGCCGGCGACGCTGCGCTGAGCTCTGCGAGCCTCATGGTTCCGTAGACTGCGCTGCATAAGCCCAATTTATCGTCATCCCTCATTTTTGAAGACGTTACACCGACTTCCGCCATCTGTAGCTTCGGTGGCACATTGGGAAATGCGTGGGATTTGGTGGGTCGATGCAGACATTTGCGCGGGTGGTGGTTGTCGGGGGCGGGTGTGTCGGCGCGGGCATCCTGTACGGCCTGGCCAAGCGTGGCTGGACCGACGTGGCACTGCTCGAACGCACCCAGCTGACCGCCGGCTCGACCTGGCATGCGGCCGGCCTCGTCCCGTCCTATGCCCGCAACATCAATATCGGCCGGATGATCAACAAGACCATCGAGATCTATGAAGGGCTGGAGGCCGAGACCGGGCAGCCGGTCGGCTGGCACAAATGCGGCCAGTTGCGCATTGCCAACAGCCGCGACCGGCTCGACGAATACAAGAGCTATATGAGCGTGGCCGACGTTCAGGGCATGCGGGCGCATTTGCTGTCGCCGACGGAGGCGAGGGCGCTCTGCCCGCTTCTCGACAACAAGCACATGCTGGGCGCGCTCTATCATCCCGATGACGGCCATATCGCGCCGGCCGACGTGACCCATGCCATGGCCAAGGGCGCGCGGGATCTGGGCGCCAAGATCTATCTCAACACCGAGGTCACCGGCTTTCAGCGCACCGCCAACGGCGAATGGCGGGTGGCGACCAACAAGGGCGACATCATCTGCGAGCACGTGGTCTGCGCCACCGGCAATTACGCGCGCCAGACCGGCGCGCTGCTCGGCCTCGACATCCCCGCCATCCCGATCCTGCACCAGTACTGGATCACCGAGCCGGTGCCGGAGATCGTCGAGCGCAAGCGTGCTGGACGGCCGGAAATGCCGATCCTGCGCGACGAGGGTTTTGAAGGCTATCTGCGCGAGGAAGGCGACGGCTTCATGTTCGGGCCCTACGAGCGCACCGAACACCTCAAACTGTTCGCAGAGGACGGTGTGCCCGCCTGGTTCGGCGCCGATCTCGTGGAGGAGGATTTCGAGGCGGTGTCGTGGAACTGGGAGCAGGCGACGCAGCTCGTGCCGGCGCTGGGACGTGCCGGCATCAAGGCCAATGTCCGCGGTCCCTTTCAGATGACGGCGGACGAGCTTCCGCTGATGGGACCGGCCTGGGGCCTGCCCAATGTGTGGTTGGCCGAGGGCGTGCCGGGCGGCATATTGTGGGGCGGCACGATCGGCTATTATCTCTCGGAGCGGATCGTCGAAGGCGGCAACAGCCTCGACACCTCCGATCTCGACCCACGCCGCTTCGGCGACTACGCCAACAAGGCCTGGACGCGTGAGAAAGTCCGCGAGGCCTGGGGCACGCATGCGGAGCAGAAGTATCCGGGACAGGACATGCCCGCCGCCCGGCCGCAGAAGACAGCGCCATCCTATGCGCGGTTGACCGAACTGGGAGCGGTCTGGGGCGTGCTCAACGGCTGGGAGATGCCCAACTGGTTCGCGCCCAAGGGCGTCGAGGCCAAGGACCAGTACAGCTGGCGCTGGACCGCCAAGGGCGTCTTCGTCGGTGAGGAGGTGCAGGCCGTGCGCAACGCCGTCGGCCTGGTCGAGATGACGCCGATGACCAAGTTCGAGGTGTCGGGGCCGGGCGCGGCCGCCTGGCTCGACAGGATCCTCGCCAACCGACTGCCGGCGACCGGCCGCGCCGTGCTGGCGCATCACCTCACCGCAGCCGGCGGCGTGCAGGCAGAGTATATGGTGGCGCGGCTTGGCGAAGACAGCTTCTATCTGATTTCGACGCCGCGCGCCGAACGCTGGAATTTCGACGATCTCTCAAGGCTGTTACCGGCCGACGGCAGCGTCAGCCTGAGGAATGTCACCAGCGAACGCGGCTGCTTCACGGTCGTCGGGCCGAAGGCGCGCGAGGCGCTGCAACCGCTGACCGAGATCGACCTGTCGAACGCCGCCTTTCCCTGGTTCGGTGTTAAGACCGGCAGCGTGGCGCTTGCCAGCGACGTGCGGCTGCTGCGCGTCAACTACGAAGGCGAGCTCGGCTGGGAACTCTATCATCCCATGGCCTATCAGCGGCAATTGCTCGACGCGATCCTCGGGGAAGGCGAGAAACACGGCATGCGGCTTGTCGGGCTGCACGCGCTGGAATCGCTGCGGCTCGAAAAATCCTACCGCGCCATGTATCGAGACATGAATCCGGAGCTCAACGCGCTGGAGAGCGGGCTCGAACGCTTCATCCGCCTCGACAAGGGCGATTTCATCGGCCGAGACGCGGTCCTGAAGTACAGAGCGAGGAATGACCAGCGCCGCTCGGTGACGCTCAAAATAGAGACCGACGGCGCCAGCACGCTCGCTTCCGAAGGTCTGTACATCGACGGCAAGCTGGTCGGGCGCATCACGTCGGGCGGCTATGGCTACACGCTCGGGCATGATGTGGCGCTGGCGCTGCTGCCCGAAGGTCTCGGCACGCCCGGCACCAAGCTCGACGTCGCCATACTGGGCGAATGGAAGACCGCTGAAGTCATCGCGGATTCGCCATATGACCCCAACTCGGCCAGGGCGCGGATGTAAGGCGGATCTGATATCAGGTGTTGCTGTTCCCGATGCTGCTGCCCTCTCCGAACAGGCATTGTCGCCATCGGGCGCCGTGGGCTCTCGTGTAACTTGTGGGCAAAATCAATCGCTGGGATATGATTTGAGTTCTCAGTAGCAACGGATCCCAATGACCATTACCTCGGCGCCAATCATCGTCCTCTTCCGAAACGACCTGCGGGTCTCGGATAACGGTGCGCTCGCGGCTGCGAGCGCCACGGGCAAACCCGTCGTGCCGCTGTTCATTTTTGACGAAGAGCAACAGGATGCGCGTCCCGCAGGCGCCGCCAGCCGCTGGTGGCTTCACCATTCGCTTTCAGCGCTGGGAAATTCGCTCGGGCTACTGGGAGTGCAGCTTGCCTTGCGGCAGGGGGCAACGAAAGAAATCGTCGCAGAGACAGCAAGGACTACGGGTGCTGACGCCGTCTTCTGGAACCGGCGATATACTCCCGTGAGCATCACCGCCGACACGGCGCTGAAGTCCGAGTTGCGCGCGGAGGGGTTTCAGGCAGAAAGTTTCGACGGCTTCCTGCTGCACGAGCCGTCTCGGCTCATGACGCGATCCGGCGACTTCTACAAAGTGTTCACGCCCTTCTACAACCGGCTTGCGGAAGACGAATTTCGAGATCCGTTTGACGCGCCGACCTCGATTGTCGCGTGGCAGGGCGAGCTGCGCTCAAGCAAGCTCGACGAGTTCAAGCTTCTACCCAAAAGCCCCGATTGGTCGTCCGGCCTTGCCGAACGCTGGCAGCCCGGTGAACAAGGCGCGTCAGACAGGTTGGCGACTTTTCTCGAAGATCGGCTCGGCAATTATACCGATAGTCGGAACGTGCCCGGCGTCCAAGGGACCTCGGGGTTGTCACCGCATCTCGCGCACGGCGAAATCACACCGTTCCAGATAATGGCGGCCTTGCGGCGCAGGCGCGGTGAAGGCGTACAGACCTTCCGTAAGGAACTCGCCTGGCGCGAGTTCTCATATCATCTGCTTTTCAATCGGCCAAAGCTGCATATCGAAAATTTTCGCCCTGAATTCGATGCATTCGAATGGAGAAGCGCGCCGGCGGCTCTCAGGGCGTGGCAGTCCGGACGGACCGGCTATCCCATAGTGGACGCCGGAATGCGTGAACTCTGGCAGACCGGCTGGATGCACAATCGCGTCCGCATGATCGCGGCGTCGTTCCTTATCAAGGACCTTCTCATCGACTGGCGTGATGGCGAGGAATGGTTCTGGGATACATTGGTGGATGCCGACTCTGCCAACAACCCTGCGAGCTGGCAGTGGGTGGCCGGATCAGGCGCCGACGCCGCGCCTTATTTCCGAATTTTCAATCCGATACTTCAGGGTGAGAAATTCGATGCGGATGGCGGTTACGTCCGGCGCTATGTGCCGGAACTGGCAAAGCTGCCCGACCGCTATGTGCACCGACCATGGGAAGCTCCGGCTTCGGTTCTGAAGGAGTGCGGCATCACCATCGGCGAGAATTACCCTTCGCCGATTGTGAACCATTCAGACGCCAGGGAGCGCGCGCTGGCCGCCTATCGCGACACACGAAGCAATTAGGATCGGTCGCGGACCGTCCATTATTCGAGGCGAGGAATAGGTCGCGGCAAGTCCAGCAGAGCGGGAAATGGGTAGCGCTCCCTAAAGCGTTTCACCGTTTCATGGAAACGCGAACCGCTCTAACTCTTTGTTCTGACGCAACTCCTGACGGAAAACCGCTCACACTTTTCCTGGAATTGCTCTAAAGCCTGAGCAGCGGCTGTATGATGCGGCCAAGCCGGCTTTGAAGCACGATATTACCCTTGAGTGCTACGATACAGATGCAAGGGTCGCCGTCACATACGGTCGGCTTGTGCTCCATCGTCTCGTCAGCCTCGTCGAAGTCGCCAGGGCCGTAGCGGCCGAACTGGTGTTCGAATGCGCCTTCGAGCACGCATGTCCATTCGTAGCCGGTATGTTTATGGTGGGGCAGCTTGGTTCCTGGCGCTGCCTTCAGCATGAACACCTTGATGTTCGAGACTTCAGGCACCGACACCGAACGTTGGCGAACACCCGGCCCGACCCAACGCCATGGCCCAAGCTGATACCGGCCAAGCGGTTCTTCGGGCATCTTGTCAGGGGCCGCTGAGTTCTTATCGATCAGGCGCAACACATTGCGCAGCGCACCTGGCTCCAATGACACCGGTGTTGCCTGTTCAAGAAGCTCGCCACCGATCGCCTCGTACCCGCCCACCTTGCGGCTGCAGGCAGCGCACAAAGAAAGATGCATCGAAACGATAAGCCCACGGGCTTCATCGAGCGTGCCGGAAGCAAAGGCCGCGAGGGTCTCTTCAGTCGGATGATGGGCAATGGCATCAGTCATTTCAGCTCACCAACTCTGTCTCTCAACCTTTGCAGGGCAAGCCTGATCCGCGACTTGACGGTGCCCAGCGGGATGCCGAGGAGACTTGCGATCTCGCCATGTGCAAGGCCATCGAAGAATGAGAGGCGAATGACGCGCAACTGTTCATCGGGCAGTGCTACCATCGACGACCTGACTTGAGCCTCGCGCTCGGCGACGAGAAGCAGGCTCTCAGGCTCGTCGTTGTCTTCCTCTTCCAGCATGCCATCTTCCTCGATCCACGCAGTGGCGCGGCCTTCGCGGCGCATCTCGTCGACGCTGACGTTGCGAGCAATCGCATAAACCCAAGCCGACGCAGCCGCTCGCTCGGGATCATATTGTGCAGCCTTGCGCCAAAGTCTGATCAATGTTTCCTGCGCCAGATCTTCAGCACGATCGCGACTTGCCCCACGCCGCATCATCATCGCCTTGATGCGCGGCGCATAATGTTCGAACAGTTGCGCGAACGCGTCGCGATCCTGGCTTGCCGCGACACGCATGATTAGCCGGGCTGCATCGAATTCCACCATCGCTCTGCTATACGCTCTATCCTGCTCCGGCTGGCAAGGCAGCGTTACTGGTTTCTGTAGGCCATTACGCATCAGGCGGTCTTTTGGATCACTGATTTGATCGACTTCTGACTTTCAGATCACTTTTGTCCGATCAGCCCATCAGTTTTTAGCGCGAGGGGTGATCCATTTCGCGCCGGCAGCCGTATCGCAACAAACATCAGTCCACAGCCGGTCGGCGCACACTGATCCAAGGTGCAAACAGGGAGGGGGCCTGACATGCCAAACATTGTCTTGATCGTCGGCAGCGGCCCGGACGCGGTTCGATGCAGGGATTGGCCTCGAACGGCGTTTTCCGCGATTGTCGTCATCAACAATGCCTGGAGAGTGCGGCCCGACTGGGATTATTTGATTCACCCCGATGATTTTCCTGATGAACGCCTGCCGAGCGACCAGCGTTCCCGAGCCGCGTCGATCGTAAAATCGGATGCTTTTGTCCCTGCCCAAAACGCATTCGGTGGTTTTGTCTATGCGGGCGGCACAATGGCCTTCACCGCTGGCTATTGGGTTCTGAAGGCCCTCCGACCTGATGTCATAGGGTTCCTGGGCTGCGATATGATTTATCCCAACAACGCGCCCACGCATTTCTATGGCTTTGGAACTGCTGACCCGCTGCGCGACGATTTGACGTTGAGGGACTTGGAAGCGAAGTCTGGAAGGCTGTTCGCCAAAGCCCTGCGTTACGGAACAGTCTGCCTGAACCTTTCAAATCTTCCTGAAAGTCGCCTTGCCATACCGCGTGTGAACCTGCGGTTTATCGAGCGCCTTAGCCCGCTTCGGATCAAGGCGCTCAGAGCGATGCTTGAGGGCGCTATCGATCCGATTTCCATCGAGACCGCCGACACGCTCGAGGCTGAGCTCGGCTATTTTGTCGAACATGGGAGGTACTGGGAACACGTCTCGGATTTCGATGAAGCCGCGCTGGAGAAAATCGATCAACGCTGGCGTTCGTCGGTAGGCCAGCTGCCAGCGTCGTTTCCTCCGAGCGATGCTTGCTGGGGACGCAGTCGGGCGCGCAAGGCCGATATCGTTCAACAGGAGCGTCGGGTTGGTCGCGACGTCTCCTCCCATCTCGTCGAAGGCGCGTAAGTGGCTGGAGGACAGGAGCCGCTTGGGAAGAGGGCTGCGTCATGCTGACTCGAGACGACATAACAAAGCTCATCTTGCGAACAAGCATGCGTGATCGGGCGGCGTTCGATCTGCTTTACAAGCATACATGCGCGAAATTGTTCGGTGTATGCCTGCGTATTTTGGGCGACAGAGGGGAAGCTGAGGAGGCGTTGCAAGAAGTCTACGTAAAGATATGGACCAAGGCTGACCGGTATGCGGCCTCGCAACTCAGCCCGATCTCCTGGCTTGTGGCGATTGCACGCAATCATTCCATCGATCTTATCAGAGCGCGCCGCCCTCCAGCTGTCGACCTGGCGGCCGCGGGCGATATAGCCGACACGACGCCTTGGGCCGAGGAATTTCTGATTGAAAGCGACCAGCGAGCCAGTCTTGCCCGATGCATAGACAGCCTGAGCAAGGACAAGGCCGCAGCAGTCAGGGGCGCGTATCAGGAGGGCGTTTCCTACGCAGAGCTTGCCAAGCGTCACAACGTGCCGCTCAACACAATGCGAACCTGGCTTCGGCGCAGCCTGATCCAACTACGGGCGAGCGTTGAGCAATGACTTTCAGAATGGAGCCAGCGCCAGCTTTCGTTGTTTTTTGCCTAGGATTCTCTGCGCCCGGAAGCCGCTTCGGTCATCACCTGCCAATATAGGCGGCCAGTTCGTCCGGCGTGCCATTCGGGAAGGCCTGTTTTAAAAAGTCCAAGAACGCCGACACGCGCGCGCTGAGCAGCCGCCGCGATGGGTAGAGCGTCCATAAAGAGATTTCGGGACCGTCAATATCCCCCCAATTCACCAGTGTGCCGTCAGCCAGGTCGTGGCTCACCAACGAAATGGGAAGACGTCCTGCGCCGACGCCGGCGCGCACGGCATCCCGGACCATGATGAGCGTCGACAAAACGAGGACCGGCTCGATTGTAATTGTTGACCGGCCGCCTTGTGTCTTCACGTGCCATGTTTGCGGTTCGCCTGTCCCGCGCGCGACGCCAGGAGCGGCACGCTCACCGGTCGTGCGAGGAAGGTCGGGGCTCGCCACAACAACCAGACGGTCGCGGAGAAATGCCCGTCCCACCAGGCTTTCGTCGGGGTCTGGATTGACCCGGATTACCAGATCGTAGCCTTCCTCGATCATGTCGACAGGCCGGTCCTCAGTCGTCACTTCAAGCTTCACCTCAGGGTACTTAAGGGCAAAGCCCGCGGCGATCCTTCCCATCGCGGTCTGCGAAAAATGTAAAGGTGCGCTGATCCGTAATCTCCCCTTGGGTCTCTGGGCGCCCGAGGCAATCGCCGAAGTCGTCTCGTCCAATTCGGCAAGCAACGCTCCCGTCCGCTCGAACAGCGCCCGTCCTTCTTCGGTGAGCTTGAGGTTGCGCGCACCGCGTTCAAACAGGCGCAGATCAAGACTGCTTTCCAACTCTCCAACGCGCCGGGACAGCGTTGCCTTGGGCCGGCCGGTGGCCCTTGCCGCTTTGCCGAAGCCACCATGGCGGGCAACGAGATTGAAATCGGCGAGCGCAAGAAGATCCATGGGTGTTCCACCAGTGAGACGGAGCGTCTAGAATTTCCGTCTATTAGGCTCTCAGTGAGCCACACATATTGGAGGTGTCAAGCAACCCAACAGGAGAAATTTCATGACCATTCTCGTTACCGGCGCCACCGGCAATATTGGCCGCCAAGTCGTCGAACACCTCGTCAAGCGCGGCGCCGATGTCCGTGCTCTCGTCCGCGATCCGTCGAAAGCCAGCTTCCCGGCGGGCGTATCCGTCGTGCAAGGCGACTTTCTCGATGTCGATTCGCTGCGCAAAGCCATGTCAGGCGTTTCCACCCTGTTCCTCCTGAACGCCGTGGTACCGGACGAATTCACCCAGGCATTGATCGCGCTTAACGTCGCCCGGTCGGCCGGCATCGAGCGCATCGTCTATCTGTCGGTGATCCACGCCGACGTCTATGTGAACGTGCCGCATTTCGCGGGCAAGTTCGGCGTTGAGCGAATGATCGAGCAGATGGACTTCAAGGCTACGATCTTGCGCCCGGCCTACTTCATGCAGAACGATCTGATGATCGAAGACGCCATCACCGGCTACGGCACCTACCCAATGCCGATCGGCGCCAAGGGTCTCGCCATGATCGACGCCCGTGATATCGCCGAGATCGCCGCCCTGGAGCTGCTGCGCCGCGAACAGTCCGCAGAGCCGCTTCCGCTCGACCGGATCAACCTCGTCGGTCCGCAGACACTGACTGGGACGGATATCGCCGCCATCTGGTCGGATGTGCTCGCCCGCCCGATCCATTACGGCGGCGATAACGCAGAGGGCTTTGAGCAAAATCTGAAGCAGTTCCTGCCCGCCTGGATGGCCTACGACATGCGCCTGATGGGCGAGCGCTTCTTCACCGACGGGATGCTGCCTGAGGACGGCGACGTCGAGCGACTGACTGCGCTTCTGGGCCGCCCACTGCGCCCATACCGCAACTTCGCCTCAGCAATCGCTGGTTCGCAGGCGATAGAGGCGGCAGCGAGCTGAGGAGTAAGGCCGGCTGGCTCCACAATGCCTTGATCAATTCCTCAAACCGCCAGCGAATATCCCAGATCGCGCGGTGCAGCCGGTGCACCCGCTCTCCGGTGGCGGGCGTTGCCGAGTGCCGGCGCGGGGCATTGACCTTCTGGCGATCGCCGCTGCCTCGCAGGCATAGTCTTTGACCAGCCGCCGCTCGAAATCACCGCCGACACGGTTCGCGGCCGGTCTCGCCGGATTATCTCCGACCCTCCGGAACAAAGCTGACTGGCGCAGGTTAGATCCCCAGCACATGTGTGCATGAAAAGGATCTGCCTAAATGAAAACCCGCCTATTCCTGGCCTCACTGGCCACAGCCACAGCCATGGCTTTTGCCCTGCCCGCATTCGCCGCCGACAGCGCTCAGGACTTCGTCAACAAGGCCGCCGCAGGCGGCATGTTCGAGGTCGATTCCAGCAAGATTGCCGAAGGCAAGGCGCAGGATCAGAGCGTCAAGGATTTTGCCCGCAAGATGATCGAGGACCACGGTGCCGCCAATGCAAAGCTGGAGACGATCGCCGGCGAGCAGAAGCTGACTGTTCCGAAGGAATTGGACGCCAAGCACAGGGGTGACGTCGATGCCCTGCAGAACGGCAAGGATCCGATCGACGGCCCCTACGTCCAGCTGCAGCGCGACGCGCACGCCGATGCCGTGAAGCTGTTCGAAAGCTACGCCAAGGACGGCGACAATGCCGAGCTGAAGACGTTCGCCCAGCAGACGGTGCCGACGCTCAAGATGCACCAGGAGATGATCGAAAAGATCGCGGCGACCGCGGGCACCCAGTCCTCAACTTCGCAGACGCCCAAGGTCACGGTCGGTGACAAGCCCGAACAACTCCCGCCGCTTCCCGGTGCAAACAGCTTTACCGAGGATCAGGCGAAGGGCCGCATCCAGGATGCCGGCTTCGCCGACGTGTCGAAGCTGACCAAGGACGACCAGGGCATCTGGCGCGGCCAGGCCAACAAGGACGGCAAGAACACCACCGTAGCGCTCGACTACAAGGGCAACGTCGTTGCCGGCACCAACTGAAACTGAGATCCAGGAGATCAAATCATGAAGACCGTAACCGGACTTTTCGACAATTACGATGACGCTTCCGATGCCGTTGGTGAATTGGAAGCCAGCGGTGTTGCGCATGACGATATCAGCATCGTTTCCAGCAATTCGGACAATCAGCACGACAATGACGGCTCCAAGGCCGCCGATGACGCGGCCGGCGGCGCCGGACTGGGAGCGGCAATCGGCGGAGCGGGGGGACTGCTTGCCGGACTTGGCCTGATGGCCATTCCGGGCGTTGGTCCGGTGGTGGCTGCCGGATGGCTGGCCGCAACTGCCGTCGGTGCCGTTGGCGGCGCGGTGGTTGGCGGCGCGGCCGGCGGCATCGTCGGCGCGCTCACCGATTCCGGTGTCCCGGAAAATGATGCCCACGTCTACGCCGAGGGCGTGCGCCGCGGCGGCACCCTGGTCACAGCCAAGGTCGACGAGCAGCTGGTGCCGGAGGCCGAAAGGATCCTGGGACAGGCTACATCTGTCAACCTGCAGGAGCGGCGTGGTGAATACCAGGCCGACGGTTGGACCGGTTTCGATCCAAAAGCGGAGAACTACCGCTCGAACGAAATCGGCCGCGACGGCGCCCGGGATGTAAACCGGGTCTAATCGACAAGGCCTCGCTGCCGAAAGGCGGCGGGGCCATTTTGCCGAACAGCCCTTGGCTAACGCATCAAGCCGGCTGCACGAAGCGCATCCTCAATAGTCTTGCCAATGCCTGCAGAAGAAGCGCGTGAGCCATGTGGACGCCGCTGTCCGGCAGGTTCGACCCGCGCAGGTCTCGATTTTTCAGGCGCAATGTATGTGTCCAAAGCTGTGCCTGCGGCAGGATGGGCCGAGCCAGCAGCAGGCTGGGTCTCCCCTCGAGCACCTCGGCCTGCGATATTCCAGAAGGCCGCTATCCTGCGCGTCGAAGATATTCCGACATCCAGCATGAACGGAGCGGCGTGGCCCAGGCCGTCCTCACCCGCCGTCTTCAAGGGGGTGCCATGGCCCATGCCGGCAATGGTGTATTTTTCGATCACCTCATTGCCATCGACGTCGCACCAGACCTGCCGCGTTTGCCCATCGACAGTCTCCGTTCGACCATGGCCCGCACCGGCGCGGTGAACACCTTGCCATTGGGCGACAAGGGCGTCCGCGTTGGATGGCGCCACCGTGCGATCGGCCGTGCCCTGCCAGATCGAAATCTTCGGCCAATTCCCCTTGTGCGATGATGCCTGCGCCAGGCGCCGCTGGAGTTCCGACTTAGACGGGCCGCCATGGCCACGCATGCGATCGAACGCTTCCGGGATCGTCGATGCGCTGCCATAGGCAAGTCCCGCAAGGATTGCGCCGCCGGCGAACACGTCCGGATAAGTCGCCAGCATTGCCGCCGCCATGGCACCGCCGGCGGAAAGGCCGGTGATGAAAATGCGCCGGCGGTCGAGGCCATGCGTCGTCACCATGGCCTCGATCATCTGGCGGATGGAGAGCGCCTCGCCGCGATCGCGGGTGACATCTTCGGGCACGAACCAGTTGAAGCAGAGGTTGGCATTGTTGGCGCGCTGCTGCTCCGGGAACAACACCGCGAACCCTTCTTCCGCCGCCAGGCGCGACCAGCCGGATCCGTGATCATAGGAGGCGGCCGTTTGCGTGCAGCCGTGCAGGACAACGACCAGCGCGGCCCCGCGCGGCAAGTTCTCAGGAACGTAGAAGCGTGCCCGCAAGGCGCCGGGATTGGATCCGAACTCGGCGAGATCGGACAGCCTGTCGAGGTGGCCTTGTGGGTAGAATGCCGTCCCGCCTCGCATGGCCGAAAGGCGCGCGATCGTATCTGAGATGTTCCGCAAATCGAGATCCTAGACCGCCGGAATGGCGGAAGCCCGAGCACAATGCACAGACAGCAACATCGTTGCTGCACTGCACAATAACAAGCTTACGCTGGGGTAGACGAGATGCGAATGCTCCGTTCCAGGCCGCCCCGGCTTCTTTCGCTGCTGAAAAAGCCAATGGCGGACCCTGACCATTCCGGATCTATCCAAAGGCAGCTCGCCGCCGGCACCGGCAACGGAACACGACGCGAAGCCGGTGCAGCCCGATGGGCGCTTGACTTGCTCATATGTTTGATAATAAATCATACATAATAGCTTTTAAAAAGACGACGCATCCGGGAGCACCCATGAAAATTACGGCCATCAAGGCGCTCGTCTGCAATGCGGAAATGCGCAACTGGGTTTTCGTTCGGGTCGAAACCGATGAGCCCGGTCTGTTCGGCTGGGGTGAGGCGACGCTGGAGTGGAAGACGCGTGCGGTCGTCGGCGCGCTTCAGGATCTTGAGGCGCTGCTCATCGGACAGGATCCGCGCAATGTGGAGCAGTGCTACCAGATCCTGACGCGCCATGGTTTCTGGCGTCTCGGCGTCGAGGGCATGTCGGCCGTCAGCGGCATCGAAATCGCGCTCTGGGACATTCTGGGCAAGTCGCTGGGCGTCCCGGTCTGGCGGCTTCTCGGCGGCCAGGTCCGCGACTATCTGCGCACCTATACGCATCTCGGCCTTGGCGACATGAAGGCGGTCTATGAGAGCGGGTCGGCGGACACGATCGTCGAGCGCGGACGCATCGTCACCCAGGCCGGCTACGACGCGGTCAAGGTCGTCTGCATTCCCTACACCCACTATGTCTCGCCGGCGAAAGCGGTCGATTCCGTCGCCAACATGGTTGGCGCGCTGCGCGAGGCTGTCGGTCCCGATATCGACATCATGGTCGACTTTCACGGACGCCCGGCCTCCGTCAATGCGGCGATGGACTATCTCAAGGCGATCGAACCGGCCGGCATCATGTTCGCCGAAGAGCCGGTGCCGCCCGAAGATGTCGCCGGCCTGGCGCATATCACCGCGCGATCGGCGATCCCCATCGCGTCCGGCGAGCGGCTGATCGGGCGCCGCGAGTTCACGCAATCGATCGGGGCGCGCGCGTTCAACATTGCCCAGCCCGATATCTGCCACACCGGCGGCCTGCTCGAGACCAAGAAGATCGCGGCTCTGGCGGAAACCGCCGGCATCGGCCTTGCGCCGCACAACCCGCTCGGCCCGATCGCCGGCGTCGCGGCGCTTCACTTCGGCATATCGACGCCAAACGTCATCATCCAGGAGGAAATGTCGGGCGCGGTCGCCTGGTACGACGATGTCGTCACCTGGCCGATCGATCGCAAACCCGGCCGCTGGGACGTGCCCGGCCTCCCGGGCCTTGGCGTCACCGTGAATGAAGATGTCATCGCGCGCCACCCTTTCAAGCAGGAAGTGCTGCATGCGCGCAACGCCGTCATGCCCGACGGCACCGTGGTCGATTGGTGAGCGCCATGACAGGCAGGCTTCAGGGAAAGATCGCAATCGTCACAGGCGCCGGCCAGGGCATCGGCGCCGCCACCGCTCGGGCCTTTGCGATGCAGGGGGCAAAGACCGTGATTGCCGAGCGCAACGCGGCAACCGGCAAGGCGATCGCCGACGAATTGCGCGCCAAGGACGCCGATGCCCTTTTCGTCGAAACCGATGTCACCGACACGGCGGCAGTGTCCGACATGGTGGCGAAGACGATCGCGGCCTATGGCGGCGTCGACGTTCTCGTCAACAATGCCGGCGCCAACGTCTTTTACGAACCTTTGCTGATGCCGGACGAGGAATGGGACCGCTGTCTCAGGCTGGACCTTGAGGCGGCGTGGTTCTGCGCCAGGGCGGTGTTGCCGACGATGCTGGCGAAGGGTTCGGGGTCAATCGTCAACATAGCCAGCTGCCACGCCTTCAAGATCATTCCCCACACATTTCCCTATCCGGTCGCCAAGCATGCGCTTGTCGGCCTGACCCGCTCGCTCGGCATCGAATATGCGGCGCGCGGCATCCGCGTGAACGCGATCGCCCCCGGCTACATCGAGACGCCGATCGCACAAGCCTATTGGAACACGTTTCCAGACCCTGCCGAGGAGAAGCGGCGGGCCTACGACCTTCATCCGCCCAAGCGCATTGGCCGGCCGGACGAAGTTGCAATGACGGCGGTTTTCCTCGCTTCGGACGAAGCGCCGTTCATCAATGCCGAGACGATCACCATCGATGGCGGACGCTCGGTTCTCTACCACGACTGACAACCAAGCAGGGAGGATCCACATGAAAACGACGACAAAGGCTCTGGCAACATTGGCGATACTGGCTGCCGGACTGATGGCTGGCGCGGCAAGCGCCGACGACATCAAGATCGGCTACATCAACAAGATGGGCGAGCACCCATGGTTCGTCGCCGAAGTCGGCGGCGCCAAGAAAGCGGCCGAGGCGGCCGGCGCCACCTTCGTGTCGCAAGACGTCCAGTTCGACTCCAATCTGACCATTACCACCTTCGACACGATGGTCGGCGACGGCGTCAAGGGCATCGCCATCGTCGTTCCCGACAAGGCGCTGGGACCGGTCATCGCCGAGAAGGCCAAGGCGGCGAAAATCCCCCTGGTGGCGGTCGATGACGACATCTATTACCAGGACGGCACCCAGGTCCCCTATGTCGGCATGAATGCCTACAATATCGGTGCGCGGGTGGGCGAAGAACTGGCCAAGCTCTACAAGGCCGACGGCTGGGCCGGCAAGGAGGTGCGTATCGCCTCGATCGAGGACCGCAAGGCCGACACCTGCATGCAGCGCAACAAGGGTGCCGAGGAAGCGTTCCTGAAGGCGGTGCCCGATTTCAAGCCGGCAAACATCCTCCGCGTCCCCTATGACAACACGATGGTCAACTCCATCGACGTCATGACCACCACATTGACGGCCAATCCCGGCGTCACCAACTGGATCTTCTATTCCTGCAACGATGACGGTGTGCTGGGTGCGGCGCGGGCGCTGGAAAACGCCGGCTATGCCGCGGACCAGGGCATGGGCATCGGCATTGATGGCAGCCGCGCCTGCGAAGCCTTCGGATCGGGAAAGCCCTCGGCATTCCGTGGTACGATGTGGCTCAATTCGGCAAACCATGGCGCGCTGGCGGTGAAGATCCTGCTGGCCTCGATCAAGGACGGAACGAAGCTGCCCGTTCAGTCCTTCACCGACCCGGAATACATCACCGCCGGCAATTTTGCCTCGGACTACAAGGCCAAGCTCTGCCACTGAGCCGGACCCGCATCATGCGTCCCCAGGGCGCATGACGCTTTCCAGTCGGCAGGTTCGCTGGCTGCCATGCCTCCGAACACGGATCGATCCTTGGGAGTGAGCCTTGACGCAATCGGACTTCTTCTCGCTCGACGGCATATCGAAACGCTTCGGCGTCGTGCAGGCGCTCGACAACGTCTCGATCGCTTTCCGGCCAGGCGAGGTGCTCGCTCTGGTTGGCGAGAACGGGGCCGGCAAATCGACGATGATGCGCATTCTCGAGGGTGTGTTCGGCCCGGACACCGGTACCGTGCGGCACGGTTCCACGCCGATCGTTTTCGGCGAACCGCGCGACAGCCACCGGGCCGGAATTCGCGTCATCCATCAGGAGCCGGAGATCGTGCCGAACCTGACGGTGGCCGAGAACATCTTCGTCGGTGAATTGCCGCGCCTGGCAGGCGTGCTGCTCGACTGGCGCAGACTGGAGGAGCAGACCGACCGGGTGCTTGCGACCTTCGGCATGCAGCAGGACATGCGGCCACGCCAACTCTGCGGCACGCTCGGCCCGGCGCAACGCCAGATGATCGAGATCATGCGCGCCATCCGCGCCGGCGGCCGGCTGATCGCCTTCGATGAGCCGACCTCGTCACTGACCGACGATGAAGCGCGTCGCCTGTTTTCCGTCATCCGCCGGCTGCGCGAGAAGGGCACGTCGATCATCTACATCTCGCACCGGCTGAACGAGGTCATCGACCTCGCCGACCGCATTGTCGTTTTGCGCGACGGCAGGCTGGTCGACGATTCGCCGGCCGCCGGCGCCAGCGAGCAGACCATCGCCAAGCTGATGGTCGGCCGCGACATCGCCGATCTGTTCACCCGCGAGACCTGGCGGTCCGGCGAACAATTGCTTGATGTGACGGGATTGACCACGGACCGCGTCAGCGATGTCAGCCTCAGGGTTCGTCGCGGCGAAGTGCTCGGCATCGCCGGGCTCATGGGTGCGGGCCGCTCCGAACTGGCAAAGGCGATTGTCGGCTATGACCGGCGCATCGCCGGCACAATAGCCATGAATGGCGTGCCCGTTCTGCCCAACAGTCCGCATGCGGCAATCGTCGCGGGCATCGGCTTTGCTCCCGAAGACCGCAAGCACGAGGCGCTGCTGCTGTTTCGAAGCATTCTCGACAACGCAGCACTTTGCGTGCCCGACAAGACGTCGAGCTTCGGCTTCTTCAACCGGCGCAAGGCGCTGGAGATCGTCTCGCCGCTGGCAGCCAAGATGTCGATCAAGGCACCCAACCTCGACGAGCAGGTTTCGAAACTGTCGGGCGGCAATCAACAGAAGGTCGTCCTGGCGCGCTGGCTTGCCCGGCAGCCGATGCTGCTCATCCTCGACGAACCGACGCGCGGCATCGATATCGGCGCCAAGGCGGAAATCTATCGGCTGATCGATGAACTCGCCGCAAGCGGCATCGGCATCATCCTGATTTCCTCGGAAATGCCGGAACTGATCGGTCTGGCCGACAGGGTTCTTGTCATGGCGGGAGGCCGCATCACGGCGGAACTTGCCCGCCCCGACATAGACGAAGCGACGATCCTCAAACACGCCATGCCGCAATCCGCACCATCGCCCGGAGACCACATTCAATGAACAGCCTCGAGCTTCGCGCATCGAAAGCGCAGACCGACGCCAGGGGCGTTTCCACGCGCCTTGTGGAGCGCCTTGGCGTTCACAACATCAGCCTTCTGGTGGCGCTGGCCATTCTCGTCGTCATCTTCGGTTCGCTGCGCGGCGATGTGTTCTTCTCCAGCCGGAACCTGCTCAACATCGGCCTTGGCGTCACAATTCTCGGTGTGCTGGCGATGAGCCAGACCGTGGTCATCGTCGCCGGCGGTCTGGATATCGCCGTCGGCGCCACTGTCGGCCTGACCACGGTCTCGACGGCAATGGCCATCCAGGCGACCGGGTCGCCGGCGGCCGGCATCGTTGCCGGCCTGGTGCTTGGTGGTCTTGCCGGTCTCGTCAACGGCATCATCATCACCTATGGGCGGGTCAACGCGGTCATTGCCACGCTCGGCACCATGGCGATCTTTCGCGGCATCGCCTTCATCATGTCGGACGGCCAGTCGATCGCCATCTTCAGCGACACGTTCCGGTTCATCGGCATCGGCCGCATCCTCGGCCTGCCCTTGCTGGTCTGGATTCTGGTGCTGACCGCGATCGCATTCCACCTCTTCCTGGCGCGTTCGATTGTCGGCCGCAACATCTATGCGCTCGGCGGCAATCCGGTTGTCGCCCGCTTCTCCGGCATCAACATCAACCGCTACCGCGTCGGCATCTACATCATGAGTGGCGTTGCCGCCGGATTGGCCGGGATCCTGCTGGCTGCCCGTACCGGTTCCGGCCAGCCCGTATCCGGGTCCCAGGGCCTGGAACTCGAGGCTATCACCGCGGCCGTTCTGGGTGGCTGTGCCTTGCAGGGCGGCAAGGGCACGATTGTCGGCGCGCTGCTCGGTGTCGCCATCATTGGCGTGCTCAACAACGGAATGATACTGACGTCCGTGCCAACCTTCTATCAATTGCTGGCAAAAGGCTCACTGCTGATCCTTGCTGTGGTCATTGCCGAGTACCACTTGAACAGGACATGACGATGGACGCGGCGACCGCTGCAATCGATCAAGGCAAGCAGGACCTTCCTGCCGGGGATAGTACGTCGTCCCTGAAGGATCGCATCGCACGCGATCTTGGACAGCGCATTCTCGCCGGCACCTACGCGCAGCACGCTGTGCTGCCGACTGAGGCCGAACTGTGCGTCATCTACGGCGCCAGCCGCACGGCGCTTCGCGATGCGCTGCTGACGCTTTCGGCCAAGGGACTGATCGAGGCGCGCAAGCGGGCCGGCACGCGTGTGCGCGCGTCAAGCGAATGGAACAGGCTCGATGCGCAGGTCCTCGAATGGATGCGCGATATCGAGCCCGATCTCGATTTCGTCCGCGGCTTGATCGAGGCGCGGCTGGTCATCGAGCCGGCCGCCGCCCAGCTTGCGGCCAGGATGGCGACCTCGGGCGATCTCGCGGTGATCGAAGCCGCCTATGAGGCCATGCGCATTGCGCCGCAGGACGACCTCGCGGCCTGTCTCGATGCCGATGTCCGCTTTCATACCGCCATCCTGCGCGCCAGCCGCAATCCGGTTTTCGCCAATCTCGGCAACATGCTGGCGGCCGCGCTCAGCTTCTCGTTCCGACTGACCACATCGGCTACCGCCAATTATCAGCAGACGCTCAGCGCCCATGGCGATGTGCTGGAGGCCATCCGCATGCGCAGGGCCGACGAGGCTCACGACCAGATGAAAGCGCTGATCGGCATCGCCTCGAACGACCTTCTCGCCGTCGCCCGCAAGGGCCATCACCAACAAATCCCAAAGCAGGCGCCTCGGAAGGCGTAGCCGCGATCAGCTGGCACGACCGTCGCGCACTATGCTCGGCCGCGCGCATCCCTTAAGGCGCAGTCCCGATTCCCAAGGGCGCGCTTGAAGATCGCCCGCGCGTGGTTCTCCTAATCCGAGAACTTCACGCTTACGCCGCGCTGGCGAAAATAGGCCTGCATCAACTTGCGGCCCGAGCGGTTGCCCTGCGCCAACTTGGCAGGATCGAACACCGCCTCTTTCATCCCCTCTCGTGTCAGCGCGGCCTTGAGCGCCGCGATATGGGCGTCGATCTCGGCATTGTCCGCTCGAAGCGATGCATAGATATTCTCGGTCGCCTCGGCCACGGTCAGTTCGCTCACAGCTGTCGTCCTCTGGTTGATTGGGCGGCGGCTTAGCACAGATTCGCGGCTCCGCCGATACCGATGCGCACCCGCCAGGCTCGTCAGCTACAGGGATCCGATCAGCCTCGCGCCTTAGACCGGGCCGTTCCTCGCCGATTTGGCCAATTCCTGCTCCAGATCCACCAGCTCCTTGCCGCCGGCCATCAGGTTGAGCAACTGGTCGCGGGTGATTTCGCCCTTGGCGTAGGTGCCGGTGCTTCTGCCGCGCTTCAACAGCGTGAAGCGGTCGCCGACGACGTAGGCGTGATGGACGTTGTGGGAAATGAAGATGACGCCGATGCCGCGCGCCTTGGACTGGACGATGAGCTTCAGCACCACGGATGCCTGGTGGACACCCAGCGCCGATGTCGGCTCGTCGAGGATCAGCACCTTGGCGCCGAAATAGACGGCGCGCGCTATGGCCAGGCATTGGCGTTCGCCGCCTGACAGCGTGCCTACCGGCTGTTCGGGGTCGCGCAGCTGGATGCCCATCGCCTGCATCTCGTCATAGGCGGTGCGGTTGGCGAAGTCGGCGTCGAACTGGCTGATCGGCCCGAACTTGCGCATCGGCTCGCGCCCGAGGAAGAAGTTGCGCGCCACGCTCATCAGCGGCACCAGCGCCAGGTCCTGGTAGACGGTCGCGATGCCGCTGTCGCGCGTATCGGCGGGCGAGGCAAACCGTGTCGGCTTGCCCTGGACGCGGATTTCGCCTTCGTCAGGCGTGTAGACACCCGACAGCGTCTTGATCAGCGTCGATTTGCCGGCGCCATTGTCGCCGAGCAGGCAATGCACCTCGCCGGGGCAGACATCGAAGGACACGTCCTTCAGCGCCACGACCGAGCCGAAATATTTGCTGACCGACTTCAGTTCGACATAGGGCTCGGCCATCACCGGCTCCTCATGGCGCGGTTGCGCACATAGCTGTTGAACAGCACCGCGATGACCATCATGGCGCCCATGAACAGCTTGAACCAGTCGGTGTCGATGCCGGTGTAGAAGATGCCCATCTGCACGACGCCGAAGATCAGGGCGCCGAACATGGCGCCGATGGCCGAGCCATAGCCGCCGGTGAGCAGCGTGCCGCCGATGACGACGGCGATGATGGCCTCGAACTCCTTCTGCGTGCCGCGCAGCGTGTCGGCCGAGCCGGTGACCAGCACCTGGATCGCCGCGAACAGGGCGGCGGCGAGCGCCGTCATGACGAACAGCGTGATCTTGGTGCGTGCCACCGGCACGCCGAGATTGCGTGCGGCATTGGCTTCGCCGCCGGCGGCAAAAATCCAGTTCCCGAAGCGGCTGCGCGTCAACAGCCATGTGCAGGCCAGTGTCAGCACGATCCACCAGACGATCGACACCGGAATGCCTGAGATCGACGGCAGACCATCCGCTCGCTTGCCGATCAGGCCGATGTCGGCAAGCCGGGCGATCAGGCCGGGGAACACCTGGCCAGAGAACAGGCTGTTGAGCGGATCGTTCTGCGCCAGTTCGTGCACGCCCGACACTTGGGTGCGCCCCGATATGCCGCGCGTGAGGCCAAGGGTGAGGCCGCGCAGCATGAACAGGCTGCCGAGCGTCACGATGAAGGAGGGCAGGCCGGTCCTGACGACGGCAAGCCCGTTCAGCGCGCCGATGCCGCCGCAAACGGCGAAGGTGAACAGCAGTGAAAGCCAGATCGGCCAGCCCCAGAACACCGCGGGGATGGCGATGAGGATGCCGGCAAAGCCGATCATCGAGCCGACCGACAGATCGAACTCGCCGGCGATCATCAGCAGGGCCACGGGTGCGGCGAGAATGCCAAGCTGGGCCGAGACTTCGAGGAAGTTGACGATGCCCTTGGCACTGAACAGTCCTGAGCTTCCCGCCGTGATGGCAAAGAACACGAAGACCAGAACGGTGCCGGCGGCCGCGCCAAGTTCCGGCCTGCTCAACAGACGGCTCAGGCGTGAGACGGACCGGACCCGCTCGTCGCGAATCTCTGAAACCATGGCGTGACCCCACAAATGGTGCGGCCGGGGCCGGGCCCCGACCGCCAGTGCTAGCGCTTGCCTTGTTTCGACAGCTCGATAACCGAGGCGGCGGTGTCCTTGGTGACGAAGCCGGGGCCGGTCGGATAGTCGGCGATCGGCATGATCTTGTACTTCTTCCAGAGGTCGAACATCGCGACCGGGATGTAGCCCATGGCATATTGCTGGGCGTCGATGCCCCATTCCATCTTGCCGGCGACGATGGCCTGCAGGATCGTGGGCGAAAGATCGAACGTGCCGGTCTTGACCTTGCCCGACAGGCCCATTTCATCAAGCGCGGCCAGCGTCGGCTCGGCGCCGCTGGCGCCGACGGCGAGGATGAACTGAGTATCGGCATGAGCGGTCATGTAGGCTATCACGCGGTTCTTCATTTCGGTCGGGTCGATGACGCCGTTCATCACCGGAACGTCGACGCCCAGACCCTTGGCGAAGCCGGCACAGCGGTCGTCGAGGCTGGAATTGCCGACCTCATGGTTGGCGCAGACCGCCTTGGTGAGGCCGAGCGCCTTGATGCGCTCGCCGGCCATGACGCCCGCCTGGAATTCATCCTGCCCCATGAACAGCAGGCCGCCAAGATCATGGGTGAGCTTCGAGCCGCCGGAATCGATGACGATCACCGGGATGCCTGCGGCGATGGCGTTCTTGACCGGGGCCGAGAGGGCGGCCGCGTCGGGGATCGAAACCACCATCCCGTCGGGCTTCGAGGCGGCGATGGCGTCGATCATCTGCCCCATCTTGGCCATGTCGAAGGTTTCCGGCGCCAGATATTCGGCCTTGACGCCGAGCGTCTTGGCGGCATCGTCCATGCCGTTCTTGACGACCGACCAGTAGGGGTCGCCGCTCTGGCCGTGGGTGACGAACACCACGCGCGTTTCGTCGGCGGCCGCAAGGCTCGTGGCCGCCGCCATCATCGTGAAGCCGGCCATCAGACCGAGCGCCGGCTTTATCAATTTCGCAAGCGAAAACATAACAACCTCCTGTTTGTTTTCCGCCGCCGCAATTACGGTCGGCAGTCCAGTTGCCCCTTCATTCCAGTTTCATTCCTCAGCACTGGTTCCCTGGAGGCCGAATTGTGGCCTCGATCATTCCATGACGGTAAATCCGGCTTGCCTCGCCATGCGTGACAGGTTCTGGAATCCCATCGTCGCATAGGTCAGCGGATTAGCCTTGTTCGGATCCTGCTCGGCCTCGACGACCAGCCAGCCGCTGTAGCCATTGTCGGCCAGCACGCGCAAAATGGCGGGGTAGTCGATGAAGCCGTCGCCGGGCACGGTGAAGATCCCGTCCATGACCGCGCCCATGAAACTCCTGTCCTCGGCGCGCGCGTGGTCAAGCACGGTTTTGCGCGCGTCCTTGCAGTGCACATGCACGACGCGTTTGACCTGCGCCTTGATCAGGGTCAGCGGGTCGCCGCCCGAGAAGACCGAATGGCCGGTGTCGTAGAGCAGGCCGACCGCTTCGCCGGTGTGCCGCATCAACAGGCCGACCTCGGCATCGGTCTCGACGATGGTTCCCATATGGTGGTGAAAGGCCATGCGCACGCCGAAATCCGCCATTCTTTCAGCGAGTGCAGTCAGCTTGCGGCCATAGGCCGGCCATTCTTCCGCGCTCAGGGCAGGGCGCTGCGAGATCGGTCTCCAGATGGCATTGTGACGTCCGCGCGAGGTGTCGGCATAGACGACATGGGTGGAGCCCATATCCTTCAGAAGCTGGAGATGCGGCGTGATCGCATCCATTTCCGCGCCGAGGTCGTTCTCGTCGCAGCGACCGTCATACCAGCCGGAAATCACCGCGAGGCCATAGCGGTCCATTATCGGCTTCAGTTCGGCCGAGCGGCGCGGAAACTTGCCGCCAAGTTCGGTGCCGGCATAGCCGGCCTGCCTGGTTTCGCTGAGGCAGACTTCAAGCGGCGTGTCGCCGCCGAGTTCCGGCACGTCATCATTGGTCCAGGTGATCGGATTGATGCCGATGCGAACCGTCACGGGTGAACTCCTGATTGTTTCGACTGGGCAAGGTGATGGCGGGTCAGCCCGGCCAGCAGCGTCATGTCGCGGTGGGCATGCTCGGCGGTGTTGCGCACGGCTGCGCCTTCGACGATCGCCGACCAGAAACCTTTCAGCTCCTCGACGAATGCCTCTTCATAGCCGCAGCGGATGTCGCGGCTTGAAAGCGTGTGGCCGTCGCCGGTGCGGATGGTCAGCCGCGTCGGCTGGTGGTTGAGATAGGGCGACGGGAATTCCAGCTCGAGCGAGGCGTCGTCGAAATGGAGCGTGATGCGCTCGCGATAATCGGGCAGCCTGGGAACGGCGACATGGGCCATGGTCCACAGCGCCTGGCCGTCGAGGAGCCGCACCGCGCCCTGGCCGCCTTCGCCTTTGGCGAAGAGCGAGGCGCCGACGATTTCACCATCGGCGACGCCGAGCGCGTCAAGCAAGCCATGGACAGCGTTCACGTCGTGCACGATCGAGGAACAATAGGCGCCGACGAAGCCGCGAAAGGCGTCGGGATCGTGGAGCCCCGGCACCGCGCGGTCGACCTGCTCGCGCTGCCTGGCTTCGGTCGAGGCAATCAATTCCGCCGCGACGTCATCACCCCGGCAAGTGGAGGCGTGCCGGACGAAGGGCCAGGCGTCGGGATCGTTGACCTCGACCGAAACGTAGCGAAGCGTGCGCGCCGTGCCCGGCAGCATGTTCAGCGCCGCCTCGTAGCTCGGGTCGAAACGCTTCATGTAGCCGACCTGGAGCACCTTGCCGGCGCGATCCCTGGCGGCGATCAATTCGTCGATGTCCTGCGCGCCGTAGCAAAGCGGCTTTTCGCAGAAGACATGCAGGCCCCTGGCGAAGGCGGCGAGGCTTTGTTCGTGGTGCAGCGCATCCGGCGAGGCGATGACCACGGCATCAAGCGGCATGGCGAGAAGTGTGTCGAGATCGGAGAATGTTTCGAGGCCGAATTCCTCGCCGACGAAGGCGCGCACTTTTCGCGACGGATCGTAAACGCCGACGATCTTGAACTGCCGGTGCAGCTTGAGCAGGTTCGGAATGTGCTCGACCTGGGCGACGCCGCCCGCCCCGATCACTCCCACCCTTATGCACTGCATCGGCCAGCCCCATCTGAACCCGAACGCTTTTTTCTTGAGGGTAGGCCGCCTTTGGTTCCATTGTTAGAACCAGATTCCATTGATTTTTGGGAACCAGATGAAGACCAGCTTTCCCGTCGACGGCATCGCGCTCGATCGCGGCAGCCCCGCCAATCTGCACCGGCAGCTCTATGTCCAGCTGCGCGGCCTGATCGAACGGCGCGTGCTGCCGAGCGGCCATGCGCTGCCGTCGACACGGGTCATGGCGCGGGACCTGAATGTCGGGCGCAACACGGTGATTGCCGCCTGCGACCAGCTGGCGCTGGAGGGCTATCTGGCGATAAGGCCGCGCAGGCCCTCGGTCGTCATGGACCTGCCGACCCGCTCGGTGGCGGCGGAAGATGTGTCAGTCGAGGACGCCAATCCACTGTCGCGGCGCGGACAGACCATGCTTGCGCAACCCTATCACCATGGCCGGCCGGGCATGCTTGCCTTCCATCCCGGCATGCCGGACCCGGACAATTTTCCGTTCAATACCTGGTCGAAACTGCTCAGCCGCCGCGCCAAATTCGCTCATATCGATCTTTTCGGCACCTATCACGTCAAAGGCTATCCGCCGCTTTGCGAGGCGATTGCGCGCTACCTCACCGCCTCGCGCGGCGTGAAGTGCACCGCCGAACAGATCGTCGTGACCAACGGCGCGCAGTCGGCGTTCGATCTCCTGGCCCGGCTGCTGATCGATGACGGCGACACGGTATGGATGGAGGAGCCGGGCTATTATGGCGCTGGGTCGGCCTTCGTCTCGGCCGGCGCGAGGCTGGCGCCGCTGCGCGTCAGCAAGGCCGGCTGGGACCTCGATCCCCCTGATGTCGTGCCCCGCATGATCTTCGTGACGCCCTCCTGCCATCACCCGCTCGGCATAACCATGCCGATGGAGCAGCGGCTCAATCTCCTGCACATGGCCGAGAGCTGGCGCGCCTGGATCATCGAGGACGACTATGACGGCGAATACCGTTTTCAGGGGCAGCCCATTCCGGCGCTGCAAGGCATCGGCGCCTCGAACCGCGTGGTCTATGTCGGCACCTTCGCCAAGATCCTTTTCCCGGCCATGCGGCTGGGCTTCCTGGTGGCGCCCAAGGCGATCGATCATACGATCGTCTCGGCGCTGAGCGTGAGCGGCCAGTTCGCCCCCTTGCTGACCCAGGCTGCGCTGGCGGACTTCATGAATGAGGGGCATTTCACCCGCCATCTCAGGCGCATGCGGCGGCTCTACGCGGAGCGACGGCAGTTCTTCCTGGAAAGCGCGCAAAGGCATCTGGGAGAATGGCTGGATTTCCACACCACCGAATCCGGCATTCAGGTCGTCGGCATCTTCCGCGACGGATGCAGCGACAGGGCGGTTGCCGAGGCGGCGCTCCAGCACGGCATCAACGTCTCGGCCCTGTCGATCCAGTACCGTCACGGCACGGAGCAGAACGGCCTCGTCATGGGCTTTGCGGCGGCCGACGCGCAGACGACCGAAAAGACGATGCAGAAGTTCCGCACCGTGCTGCAAAGCCATTTTTCGTAAGCGAACAAACCCAGGTAAGAAGCTGGGGCTATTTGTTTTTTAAGCTGTTGCCAGCCCGGAATCTGCCATCCGTGCCCGACAGCGCACCTCGTCGATCGGCCTGCCGAGCGCGGCGAAGCGCGAGGCTGCTTCCTCGAACGCCGCGACGGCCCGGGTTTCGTTACGCTCGGCCCGGCGCTGCACGCCACGCGCTTCCCACACGGCAGCCACCCAGGGGCCGCCATTCCACATGCCGGCGACCCGCTCGGCCTCGTCGAGCCGGCGGTTGACCTGCTCGATCTCGCCCGCCTCGGCCTGTGCGACGGCAGCCGCGGTACGGAAGGTCATCGAGCAAGGCTGGCAATTGCAGCCCGATGACAGCATGCGGTCACCTTCGCGAATGGTCTCGGCGATCCTCTCGGGGGTGGTGGCGGCGCGCACCTCGAGCCCTTTCAGGCTGATCAGCAAATGCGGCGCCAGCCAGGAAGAATGGGCAAGGGTGGTGGCGCGGTGGATCAACCGTCCCGCCTGCCATTTCTGGCGGCGGGCAAGCGCGAGTTCGGTCAGGCGCTGGAGCGCCAGCACGCGGCCGGCAATGGCGCCAACCTGCGCATAGAATTTTTCGGCTTCCGTCAACATGCGTTCGGCCTCGGCCAACTGGCCCGAAAACAAGGCAGCTTCCCCCAGCACCAGGGAGGCAAGGCCGCGCCCGGCGACCGAGCCGGCGCCCTCGGCGACCGATAGCAGCTCACGCGCCGAGGCGGCGATGTCGTGGTGGCCCTTGGCACTGCAAAGGCAGAATTCGGCCAGGCACAGATGCCCGTCAAAAACGTTGGAGACGAAGGCTGGCTTGGAGCGGACCCATTCGATAAACTCCGCGCGGAACAGTTCGCGCCATTGGCCCTGCATGTGGGCCACCAGGCCGATCAGGGCGCTGGCCTCGCCAACCTCGCGGGCCAAACCAGCGCCCATCGCCAGTTCGCGGGTTTCGCGGCCAACCTGTCCGGCCCTGGCGAAGTCGCCGCTTTGCAGGTGCAGCAGGCCCCAGGCCAGCGAGGCGCGGATGCGGTCGCTCAAGCCGACAGGGTCAATAGAGGGCACGGCCAGCGCCTTTTCGTAGAGCTTCACGGTTTCGGCGCCCGGGCCGACGCCAAGATCGATGCGCAGGCTTTGGCTGAGCTGATTGAACAGCCTGATTGCTTCGGCCCTGTTGCCGGCGTCGAGCGCTGACTGCATCAGGGCGCATTGCGCCTGCTCGTCGGCCGGGTCCATCGCGATCAGGCGCTGCCAGAGCCTGCCGGCCCGCAGCACCTCGGCATATCGCTGCCGCAGGGCCTGGCGGGGCGTTTCGAACCAGTCGACATAGGGATCGTCCGGCAGCAGGTCTCCCGTGTAGAGATCGGCGGCCGCTTCGCAGGCGGCGGCATCTTCGCCGCGCAAGGCAAGCTTGGCGGAGGCCTCGAAAGCGTCAGCGTCGATTTCAAGATCGGCCGCCGGGGCAAGGGCGATGACATCGGCCGTCTGCTCGATCAGGTCATGCGCACCCAAGGCACGGCGGGCGAAGTGGATGGCCTTGCGCAGGTTCGCTCCGGCCGCCTCCGGATCGAGATCGGGCCAAAAGGCCTCCATCACCTGTTCGCGGTGAATGCGATGCGAGCGGGTGACGGCCAGCAGCTTCACCAGTGCCGCGCCACGGTCCCGCCGCCACGCCGCGGCCGGAATGACTTGACCTTCAACACCGACACTGAACCCGCCGAGCAATTGAACCTGAACGCGCACTCGAAGCATCCTTCAGCATGCGATCCGCCGTTGCCGCCCAAAACGGCCGTCACAAGCGCCTGTGGGGCAGGGAACGCTGGCGGAACATAGGTTGCCTAGTCTGCACCCGTAGTCAATTCCAACCATCTCTCGCAGGAGGATCAAATGTCTCTTCGTATCGCCGACATGGCCCCCGACTTCACCGCCGAAACCACCCATGGCCCAATCAGCTTCCACGACTGGCTGGGCAGTTCATGGGGCATCCTGTTTTCCCATCCCAAGGATTTTACCCCCGTCTGCACGACCGAGCTTGGCTACATGGCCAAGCTGAAGCCCGAGTTCGACAAGCGCGGCGTCAAGATCATCGGGCTCTCCGTCGACCCGGTCGAGCGTCATGCCGGATGGGCTGACGACATCGCCGAGACCCAGGGACACGCGCCGAATTTCCCGATGATCGGTGACCCGATGCTGGCCATTGCCAAGCTCTACGACATGCTGCCCGCCACGGCCGGCGACAACGCCGAGGGGCGTACGGCGGCCGACAACCAGACGGTGCGCCATGTCTACGTCATCGGGCCCGACAAGAAGATCAAGCTGATGATCGCCTATCCGATGACCACCGGGCGGAACTTCGACGAGATCCTGCGCGTGGTGGACTCCATGCAACTGACCGCCAAGCATCGCGTCGCCACGCCGGTGAACTGGCGGCAGGGGGATGACGTGATCATCGCGGGCTCGGTTTCGAACGATGAGGCCAAGGTGCTCTATCCCGAGGGCTGGAAGCAGCCCAAGCCCTATATCCGCATCGTCCCGCAGCCGCACGGCAACGCCTGAGCCTTCTTCCAGGCATCCGGCAACAAGAGGTGACAGTATGAAAACCCGTATCCTTATCCTTGGCGCCGGTTTCGGCGGGCTCGAACTCAGCACGTCCTTGTCCGAAGCTTTGGGTGACAGCATTGCTGTCACCCTGATCGACAAGTCGGATGCCTTCGTGTTCGGCTTTGCCAAGCTCGATGTGATGTTCGGCCGCGCGACCGAAGCGGCTGTGCGGCTGCCCTACGCCGACTACGCCAAGGCCGGCGTCACGATGAAGCGCGAGACCGTCACCGCCATCGACCCGGAACGGCGGCGCGTGACGACGGACAAAGGGGTGCACGAGGCGGACATATTGGTGATCGCTCTCGGCGCTGACTATGACGTCTCGGCCACACCCGGCATCACGCTCGGCCGCAATGAATTCTACTCGGTTCCGGGCGCCGCCCACATGGCCAAGGTGCTGCCCGGTTTCACCCGCGGTCATGCCGTGATCGGTGTCTGCGGCGCGCCATACAAATGCCCGCCCGCGCCCAGCGAATGCGCCTTGATGCTGCATGACTACCTGACCGAGAGGGGTGTGCGAGGCGACTGCCAGATCACCTATGTGAACCCGATGTCGAGCCCGGTGCCGCCTTCTCCCGAAACGTCGAGGGCGCTCCTGGCCGCCTTCGCCGAGCGCGGCATCACCTTCATCCCCAGCACCCGCGTGGTTTCCGTGGACGAGGGCCGCAAGGTTGTGACGCTCGACAATGGCGGCGAACTGCCCTGCGATCTGTTCCTGGGCGTGCCCCGGAACCGCGCGCCCGATGTCGTCGTCGAAGCCGGCATCACCGAGGGCGGCTGGGTCACCATCGATCCGCGCACACTCGAAACCCGCTTTCCCGGCGTCTACGCGCTGGGGGACCTGGCCAATACGGGCGCGCCGAAGGCGGGCGTCTTTGCCGAGGGCGCTGCACGCACCGTTGCGGCGAACCTGATCGCCAGGCTGCGCCATGAGGAGCAAACGGCCAGGAACCCGGGCGCGGGATCCTGCTACATCGAGTTCGGCGCCAACCGGATCGCCAGGGTGGATGTGGATTTCTTCTCCGGCCCAAAACCCACCGGTGCTTTCTACGAACCATCGGAGGCCTTGCGGGTCGACAAGGTGAATTTCGGCTCTAGCCGCAAGGCCCGCTGGTTCGGGCATTGACCTTCGAGAAGGGCGGGCGCTGAGGGATTATCACCAGCGCCCGCCATCGGCTTCAGGCCGCCTGCAATTCTTCCCGTCGCGGCAGCGGCGGGAAGGCGATCGCTATGCCCGCGGCACCCAGGCCGATTAGGGCCGAGCCGATGAACAGCCAGTGGTAGCTGGCATAGGCATCGAACACCATGCCGCCGGCGAGCGGGCCGAGCGCCATGCCGAGACTTGACAGCATGGTGGCGGCGCCGAACACGGTGCCGAGGATGCGCTGGCCGAAATATTCGCGCGCCAGCACCGCATAGAGCGGCATGACGCCGCCATAGGTGGCGCCGAAGATGACGGCCAGCACATAGAACTGGTCGAGTTGGCTGACCGAGAGATAGGCGGCAATGACGACCGCCTGGATCGCCAGGCCCGCGATCAGCACCGGCTTGACGCCGAGCCGGTCGGCCAGCACGCCGTAGAGAAGCCTGCCGCCCAGGCCGGCGAGACCCTCGACGCTGTAGATCGTGACCGCCGCCATGGGGGCGACGCCGCACAGCATGGCGTAGCTGACCATATGGAAGATCGGCCCGGAATGGGCAGCACAGCAGGCGAAAAAGGTCAGCCCCAGCACGATGAACTGTGGCGAACGCAGCGCCTGGGCCACACTCATGCCGTCACCCTCGGCGACCGGCGCGGAAACCCCGCCCGCCACGGCGGGCTTTGGCGGCTGGCGCACCAGAAGCACCGCCGGCAGCAACAGCACCCAGGCCATGATGCCGATGTCGAACATGGCGGTACGCCATTCATAGGCCGAGATCAGCCAGCGGGCGAAAGGCGAGATCGTCATCGGGGCGACGCCCATCCCGGCCGAGACCAGCGAAACCGCAAGGCTGCGGTTGGTGTCGAACCAGGCCGTCGTCAGCGCGATCATCGGCGCGAAGAAGGCGCTGGCGGCAAGCCCGACGAGCACGCCATAGCTGATCTGGAAGGTCAGCAGCGAGCCGGCGCGGCTTGCCACCACCAGCGCCAGGCCGAGCAGCACGGCACCGATCGCCACGACGATGCGGGCGCCGAAACGGTCGGACAGGGCGCCCCAGGCGAAGCCGCCGAGGCCCATGACCAGGAAATTGAGCGTCATGGCGCTCGAAATGCCGGCGCGCGACCACTGCGTGTCGATCGCCATCGGTTCGAGAAAGATCGCCAGCGAAAACATCGTGCCGATGGCGACACAGGACATCAGCGCGCCTGCCGCGACGATGACCCAACGATAGGAAAGGTTCATGCAAATCTCCCATGCCAAAGGGCAGCGCTTGGCGCTGCTTGCGTCCGAAGGACGCCGGCACCGAAGCCGATCCTACAATCTGGTTGCATTTTTTATCCAGTCTGGACTGGCGTCCTTTTCCTGGCCGCGCCACGCGGCTTTCCGCCGCCATTTGTCACGATCGGTGTGGCATCGGTCGACTTGCTACGGTATTCGACGGGGCGATCCCTCTTCAAGGCGGCCGGACAAGGCCAAGACATCCGTTTCATGATCCTGGTCTTCAAGCTTCTCAGCACGCCGCTCCTTATCCTCTGTCTCACCTTGCTCAGCCGGCGTTTCGGGCCGGCGGTGGGCGGGCTGCTGATGGGGATACCCTTGGTGACCGGCCCTGTGTCGGTCTTCACCGCATTGGAAAACGGTGCGGCGTTCGCCCGGCACGCGGCGGTGGGCAATCTGGTGGGCCAGGTTTCGACCTGCATTTTCTGCTTCGTCTACGCCCGCGCGGCAAGGCGCTTCAACTGCTGGGTCAGCATGATCGCGGGGGTCTGCGCCTTCTTTCTCGCTACCTTTGTATGGAACCTCGCCAGCTGGACATTCGCGCAGGCCATCGGGCTGCTTCTGGTGACGTTGTTGCTTCTGTCCTTCCTCACCAAACCGGTGAACATGGAAGCGCTTGCCGGGATAGCGCCGAGATGGGACCTTCCCGCCCGGATGATCGTTTCGACGGGCTTCGTCTTCCTGATCACCATGTCGACCAGGTACCTTGGGCCGCAGCTCAGTGGGCTCGTGGCGCCGTTTCCCGTGTTCGTCCTTGTCCTGGCGATGTTCACGCATCATCAGCGGGGCGCGCCGGCAGCCGCCAATCTGTTGCGTGGCGTTATCGTCGGGTCGTTTTCTTTCGCGGCTTTTTTCACCGTCGTGGCTTGGGCGCTGTCCGACCGCTGGCTGGCGTTTGCCTATGGATTCGCGACGCTGGCGAGCATGGCAACCACCTCTGCGATTTATCTCGGCACACGGGCCGCTCCCCTTGCCGGGGCTACTCCATTGATTGGTCCAGTCGCCCAGCTTAACCCGAGCATCTCGCGGGAGAATGGTTCGCCCTGAAAGCGGAAGGCCGACGCCAAGGCGCCTGTGACAGGCCTCAGATCGGCAGTTCCGATGTGTATTTGATCGTCCAGCTCGGCACGTCGGTCTTGACGTTCTGGACGCCCTTGATGCGGCTCAGATGCTCAGACTGGAAGCGGCGATAGTCGTTGAGGTCGGCCGCCACCACGCGCACCAGGGCATCGCAGTCGCCGAGCATCAGGTAGCATTCCATGACCTGCGGCAGCTTGGCCACTTCGGTGGCGAAGTGCTGGACCGTGTCCTCGTCCTGCGTTTTCAGCCAGATGCGGGTGAAGAAGGTGAGGCCCTTGCCGATGCTGGCCGGGTTGAGCACGGCGACATAGTGGTCGATGACGCCGGCCTCCTCCAAGAGCTTGACGCGCCGCAGGCAAGGCGAGGGCGACAGGCCGACCTCGTTGGCGAGATCATTGTTGGCCATGCGGCCGTCACGCTGCAGCGCCCGCAGGATGCGCCTGTCGATGTCGTCGAGTTTCATGGCTGTGAATTCCATATCTTTGGTGAATGGCAGCATTGAATGCCAAAATAATGGCAAAGACAACAATCTTCGCAACCAAATTGCGAGGCCAACTTTATATGGTTGCGTCGACACCATCACCATCGGAAGCCTAACCGGAAGCGGTGGCCGCGAGGTCAGCCTATGGAAAATCATGAGCGTTTCTGAAGCAACATTGCCCGAGGCGATTGACGGCGGATCGAGTTCGGAGTTCCGGCGCGGGGTCATCTCGTGCCTTCCCGTCCTGCTCGGCACCATTCCCTATGCGCTGGTGCTGGGCGCGCAGGCGACGCAGAAAGGTCTCAGCGCTGTCGAACTGCCTCTGATGACCGGATTGAATTTCGCCGGCGGCTCGGAATTCGCGGCGATCCAGCTTTGGACCTCGCCGCCGCACATCGCGCTCATCGTCGCCATTACCTTCCTGGTCAACAGCCGTCACTTCCTGATGGGGGCAGCCCTGGCGCCATTCCTGGGGCATTTGCCGCAGCGCAAGGTGTTTCCGGCCCTGTTCTTCCTGTGCGACGAAAGCTGGGCGCTCGGCCTGGCCGACGCCAAACAGCGTGCCGCGGCGGGCATCACCCCTGCCTTCAGCCCGCGCTACTATATGGGCGCGGCCCTGGCGATGTATCTGGCCTGGGTGGGCTTCACTGCGGCGGGCGCGCTGCTTGGCCCGATGCTCGGCCATGTCGAGACCTATGGTTTCGACATGGCGTTTCCGGCTGTCTTTCTGGTGCTGATGCGCGGCATGTGGAAAGGCGTGGCGGCGGCGCGGCCCTGGCTGGTCAGCCTGGTTGTCGCGGCCCTTGTCTATCTCTTCATTCCCGGCGCCTGGTATGTCGCGGCGGGCGCGATGTCGGGGCTGCTTGCCGCCTGGCTGATGGCAGGTGAGGCATGATCGACATGGCAACCCTTCTCACCATCGTGCTGATGGCCGGCGTCACCTATCTCACGCGGATCGGCGGCTATGTCGTGCTGCGCAACCGCGTGCTCAGCGCGCGTGCCACGGCGGTGATGGAGGCCGCACCCGGTTGCGTGCTGATCTCGGTCATCGCGCCGGCCTTCGTGTCGCGCAATCCAGCCGACCTTCTGGCGCTGGCCATCACCTTCATCGCCGCGACACGGCTTTCGATGCTGCCGACCGTGCTGATCGGCGTCGCTTCGGCCGGCCTGCTCAGGCATTTCATGGGCTAAATGAAAAAAAGGCAGGCGCGAACGCCTGCCTTTCAAGTTCGGATGATGGAAAGCCTTACGCGGCCGCAGCGACCTGCTGGCTGGCCACCACGGCGTCGACCTTGGCGGTCGCCTTGGCGAGTGCGGCGGTCACCGCGTCAGGGCCCATGCTGACGCCTTCGATGCGGATGACGTCGACATCGGTCATGCCGAGGAAGCCGAGCACGCCGCGCAGATACGGGACGGCGTGATCGAACTGCACGGCCGCACCTTCCGAATAGATGCCGCCCGAAGCAAGCACGATGTAGACCTTCTTGCCGGTGACGAGGCCCTTGGGGCCGTTCTCGCCATAGGCAAAGCTCCTGCCGGAGCGGGCGATGTGGTCGACCCAGGACTTCAGCGTGGAGGAGATGTTGAAGTTGATGAAGCCGGTGGCGAGGATCACCGTGTCGGCGGCGAACAACTCGTCGAGCACGACGTCGGAGACGCCGACGACTTCAGCCTGGCGCGGGGTGCGCGCTTCAACCGGTGTGTAGATGCCGGTCGAATAGTCGGCATCGATATGCGGCAGCGGGTTGGCGACGAGGTCGCGCACGACAAGCGTGTTCGACGGATCGGCGGCAACGAGCTTTTCGGCGAATTCGGTAGCGATGCGGGTTGAGTGCGAGGCAGCGCCGCGCGGGCTCGAGGTAACGAGAAGAATGGACATAGCGGGTCTCTCCAGTGGAATGATTTGTCCCGCCACATATGGGGCTATCGATCCATCAGATAAACTGGTATATTTTCTATACGATCCATCTATAAAATAGATACGGTGATGCAGCCCAATCCGACCCTCGACCAGCTTCAGATCCTTGTCGCCGTCGCCGATACCGGCAGTTTCTCGGCCGCTGGCCGCAAGCTCAACCGGGCGCAATCCGTCATCAGCTACGGCATCGCCAATCTCGAGGCGCAGCTTGGGCTGAAGCTGTTCGAACGCGAGGGCACGCGCGAGCCGCAACTCACCGAGATCGGCCGGGCGATGCTGGAGGATGCAAGGCGCATGATTGGCGTGCTACAGCGCATGCGCTCGCGTGTCGATGGCCACCATCACGGGCTGGAGGCCGAAGTGGCGCTGTCGGTCGATGCGTCGTTGCCTTCGGCCGTGCTGGTGCGGGTGCTGAAGGCATTCGAGGCGCAGTTTCCGACCGTGATGCTTCGCCTGCATATAGGCTCGCTTGGACTGATCCCGGATCATGTCGTCAACGGACAGGCCGATCTCGGCATAGGCGGGCTGCTAGGCGAGGTCCACGACGTTCACCTTGTGCGCATCGGCTTCATGTCGATCGTGCTGGCTGCCGCGCCCAGCCACCCGCTGGCGCTGCTGCCAAAGCCATTGGCGCTCGAGGATGTGCGCGAACACACCCAGCTTGTCGTCACCGACCAGTCCGAACGCACCAAGGGACGCGACTTCGGTGTCTTTGCCTACCGGACCTGGCGCCTCACGGACATGCGCACCAAGCATATTCTGATGCGCGAGGGGCTGGGCTGGGGTGGTCTGCCGCGTTGGCTGATCGCTGACGATCTGGCAACCGGCCGGCTGGTGGAACTCGACCTCGAACCCTTCAGCGAGGCGCGCTCGCCGCTGTTTGCCATGCACCGCAACGACAGCAGCCCGAAGCCGGCGGCGGCCTGGCTGATCGAACGGTTCAAAAGCGGGCTCGGCTGCTTCAACGAGTTCGAACCGGGCGAGGTGCCTGACGAGGAGCTGGAGACAATCCGTCAATCAGCGCCATGAGCACGGCGCTGTAATCCTGCGCCGAGGCGCCGGCCTCGATGGCGAGTGCTGCGCGGTCGAAGGCGGAGGCAAGCAGCGCCGTCAGGGCATCCACCGGCAATCTCGTCATCGTGTTGGCCCGCATCGCCGCGACCAGGCCCTCGCGCAGCGACCGATTGCCGTGGCGGTTGTCGATCGCATCCATGGCGGCGCGGCCAAGCACGGCGGGGCCATCAAGCAGCAACAGCCGCGTGCGGCCGGGCGCGCGCATGGCGGCGAGATAGGCGTCGGAGCCGGCGATCAGCGCATCGCGGGCTTCGAGCGAGGGCGGCGAAGCGCGGTCGATCTCCTGCGCCACCGCCTGCGCCTCCTGTTCGACCACGGCGGCAAACAGCGCCTGCTTGTCGGCAAAATGGTGGTAGAGGGCGCCGCGCGTCACGCCGGCCGCGGTGACGATCTCCGGCGTGCCGGTCTCGGCATAGGATTTCTCGGTGAACAATTTTCGCGCCGCCGCGATCAAATCGGCGCGTGTCGCCTCGGTGCGGTCGCGGTTGGAGCGGCGCGCTGATTCCTGTTGCATACATGCAGCCTGTATGTTAATTCGATTTACATACAGACTGTATGTTATGTCCAGGGAGAAAGAAAGATGAAGATATCAAGCTATTATCCGGTGCTGATGACCGGCGACGTCGCCGGCACGGCGGCCTTCTATGTCGAGCATTTCGACTTCCAGCCGCTGTTTGAAAGCGACTGGTATGTGCACCTGCAATCGGTGGACAGCAAACGCGTCAATCTCGGCATCGTCCAGGGCGACCATGAGACGATCCCTGAGGAGGGGCGGGGGCGCACGTCAGGCCTGCTGATCAATTTCGAGGTTCGCGATCCCGACGCGGTCTATGAGCGGATCCTTGCCGCCGGCCTGCCGGTGCTGCGAACGCTGCGCGACGAGCCCTTCGGCCAGCGCCATTTCATCACCAGGGATCCCAACGGCGTGCTGATCGATGTCATCAAGCCGATCCCGCCGAGCGAGGAATTCTTGGCGCAGTATGCGGAGGGCGCGGCGGGGGTGTGAGCCTCAGCCAGCCCTTGCCGCCGGCGTCACCGTCACCTGGCTGACGCCGGTGCGGCGCACCACCGTGCACAGCGTCTCGCGGCCGATGCGCTCGGCGTCGAGCATGCGCACGAGGTCGTCGACGCCGGTCACCGGACGCCCGTCGATGGCGGCGATGATGTCGCCTTCCTTGAGGCCGGCCTTGGCCGCCGGGCCGTTCTTTTCGACGCTGCGCAAGCGCACGGCGGTGCTGGTCGACACTTGCGACAAGAGTGCCGCGCGGCGCGGCAGGTTGGTGGTATCAGCGGATATGCCGATGAAGGCGCGGCGCACGCGGCCGAAGCGGATGATCTCCGAGATGACGAAATTGGCGGTGTTGGAGGCGACCGCGAAGGCAATGCCTTGCGCGCCGTGGATCATCGCGGTGTTGACGCCGATGACCTCGCCGGCCGACGACACCAGCGGCCCGCCGGAATTGCCTGGGTTGAGCGCGGCGTCGGTCTGGATGACGTCGTCGATCAGCCGGCCGGTCGAAGCGCGCATCGAGCGGCCGAGCGCCGAGACGACGCCTGAGGTGACGGTCCATTCGAAGCCGAGCGGATTGCCGATGGCGATAGCGATCTGGCCGCGCCGCAGCCGCTTGGAATCGCCGAGCGGCGCTACGTCGGCAAAACTGCCGTCGGCGCGCACCAGGGCGATGTCGGTGTCGGGATCGCGGCCGAGCACGCGGCCTTCGCTTGAGGCGCCGTCCGGCATCGACACGCGCACCGTTTTGGCGTCGCCCACGACATGGAAATTGGTGACGACCAGCCCGTCCGGCGCAATGACGAAGCCGGAACCATGACCGCCCTGGCCGCCAATACGCTCGATGCGGCAGACGGCCGGACCGATGCGGTCGACCGCATCCGCCACCGTCATGGAATAGGCGTCGAGCAGAGTATCATCGGTTTCGAATTTGTGCGCGGCGAGGGCCATGGCTGGGCTCCGTGTTTTCAGGCTAATCCGTCACTATATGTGCGGAGCGGCCGGAACCGCCGCGACCTGACCAGATGGCCAGTCAAACCGCCAACTAGCCGTCAGGCGAGTACCTCCAGGGGCGCCGTCGGGCGATATCTGGGACATGACGAACCCCAGGAGACCATCATGAGTGATTTCAATCTGAATGCGTTTTCGCAAGCCGTTGCCGACCTTGCCGCCGCGGCGGCACCCGCGACCGCCAGCTTCGCCACGCATCACCACCGCACGGCAAGCGCCTTCCACTGGAGCGATGGCTATTTCGTCACCGCCGAGGAGGCGGTCGAGGCCGGCGAGGAGATCGAGCTGACGCTGGCTTCGGGCGACACGGTGAAAGCGGAGCTTATCGGCCGCGATCCGTCGACGGGCGTGGCCCTGCTGAAGCCCGCGGATGCGGCCGGCGCGCCTGTCCTTGCCAGGGCCGATGCCGTTCGGCCTGGCAATATCGCCATCGCCATCGGCAACAGCCAGGGCTCGGCGCTGGCCGTGTCGGGCTCGGTCGGCGAAGTCGGGTCGGCCTGGCGCTCGATGCGCGGCGGCACGATCGACCGGCGCATCCATCTGGCCGTCGGCGCGGGCGGCCGTTTCGAGGGCGGCCCGGTGCTGGACGCCAAGGGCGCGCTGATCGGCATGCTGTTGTTCGGGCCGCGCGGCCGTGCGCTGGTCATGCCCTATGAGACGATCGAACGGGCGGTGGCGACATTGCGCGAAAAGGGCCATGTCGCGCGCGGCTATCTCGGCGCCGGCCTGCATCCGGTGCGTGACCGCGACGCCCATGGCGCGATGGTGATGAGCCTCGACGACGCCGGTCCGGCCAAGGCCGCCGGCCTGTCGCTGGGCGACATCATCGTGGCGTGGAACGGCGAGGCCGTGCATGGGCCGCGCGACCTGATCCGCAGGCTCGGGCCCGACAGCGCCGGCGCTTCCGTGACGCTTGGAGTCGTGCGTGGCGGCGAACAGCGCGACGTGACATTGACCATCGGCGAAAAGCCGCTGAGCTGAGAGGATTGATGGAAACGCTCGCCGGCGACCGGATCCTGAGCAACAGTGCCCCTTCGCGGCGGCTGGTGGTGCTGATTGCGCTTGGCGATGCCGCGCGCGCCGAGCGCCTGGCCGCCACTTTTGCCGCCAGCGACGACCTGCTGCCGGTGGTGGCCGGCGGCGGCCGGGCCGATGTCGCTGTCGTCGACGACAGGAGCGGGGGTGCCGTACCGGCCTCCATGCCGCGCGTGCTGCTGTCGGGACGCGCCGCCGGCGAGCGGCCCGCCGGCGAGGTGTTTGCGATCATGCCCACGGGTGCGGACGACCTGCTGATCGCCGCGGCGGCGCGGCTGGCGGCGGCCGGCTATCGCGTCACAGGCGAGGGCGACCGTGGACGCCATGAGGATTTCCATACGGGCGAAAGCGAGCCGTTCGAGGATGACGTCCTGGACGAGCACGCCGCCCGGCCGGCGCTGTCGCCGCGCGAGGCGGAAGTGCTGGCGCTGCTGGCCGAAGGCGCGCCCAACAAGGTGATCGCGCGGCGGCTCAACATCTCCGTGCACACGGCGAAATTCCACGTCGCCGCGATCCTGATCAAGCTCGGGGCCGCCAACCGCACGGATGCCATCGCCATTGCGATGAGGCAGGGGCTGGTGCTGGTTTAGCGTCCGCTGCGTAACCCACACCGATGCGTCTCGGGCCTTGCGCTGTGGTCGCCCGCCGCGCAAAGGTTCGCGCCTGCCATGTTGCAAGGGAGGCGCAAGGAATGTCGCTCAAGGGAAAGACACTGTTCATCTCCGGCGGGTCGCGCGGCATCGGGCTGGCGATCGCGCTGCGGGCGGCGCGCGACGGCGCCAATGTGACGATCGCCGCCAAGACCGCCGAGCCGCATCCGAGGCTGCCGGGCACGATCTACTCCGCTGCCGAGGAAATCGAGCAGGCCGGCGGCAAGGCGCTGCCCGTGCTGTGCGACATCCGCGAGGAGGCGCAGGTGGCCGAGGCTGTCGCAAGGACGGTGGAGAAATTCGGCGGCATCGATATCTGCGTCAACAATGCCAGCGCCATCCAGCTCACCGGCACGCTGGAGACCGACATGAAGCGCTACGATCTGATGCATCAGATCAACACGCGCGGCACCTTCCTGGTGTCCAAAATGTGCATTCCGCACCTCAAGTTAGCCGACAATCCTCACATCCTGAATCTGGCGCCGCCGCTCGACATGAAGGCCAAGTGGTTCAAGAACCATGTCGCCTACACCATGGCCAAGTTCGGCATGTCGATGTGCACGCTGGGCATGAGCGCGGAGTTCGCCAAGGACGGCATCGCGGTCAATTCGCTGTGGCCGATCTCGACCATCGACACGGCGGCGGTGCGCAATCTTCTGGGCGGCGCGACGGTGGCAGCGATGAGCCGGTCGCCCGACATCATGGCCGATGCCGCGCATGCCATTTTCATGCGGCCGTCGCGCGAGGCATCGGGCAATTTCTACATCGACGAGGAGGTGCTGCGCGCCGAGGGCGTCAGCGACTTTTCGGTCTATGCGCCGGGCGCGACCGGACCGCTGGCCGGCGACTTCTTCGTGCCGGACGAGGTGTTTGCGCGCACGGACAGCAAGATCAAGAGCATCTACTAGCTCTTCGACGCAGGGCACATCACTTCGAGATTGGCTCCAACAGGCATCGCTTCGCGACGCCGCTGCGCGGCTGCTCCGCCCCAGGATGACGAAGTCTGGGAGGCTTCGGCTCGTCTTTGTCGAGTCTCAGCCTATCTCGTCCTTCTTGCCTTTGCTCAGACCCATCAGCCTGTCGATATAGGCCAGCATCAGCGCCGAGACGACGAAGGCGAGGTGGATGATGGTCAGCCACATCAACTGGTCGGTCGAATAGGAGGACGAGTTGAGGAACACCTGCAAGAGGTGGATGGAGGAGATGGCGACGATGGTCGAGGCGACCTTGACCTTGAGCGAACCGACATCGATCGTGCCCAGCCAGTGCACGCCGCCGCCATCCTGGTCGTCGAAGCGGCTGACGAAGTTCTCGTAGCCCGAGATGATGACCATCACCACCAGCGAGGCGACCAGGGCGGCATCGATCAGGCCGAGCATCTTCAGGATGGTGTCGGTGTCGCCGAGCAGGAACACCGTGGTGATGAACTCGTAGAGCTTCTTGCCGAAGGACAGGGCATAGACGGCCAATGCCAGACCCAGCCCGATATAGAAGGCGACCAGCAGCCAGCGCGAGGCAAGGATGATCGATTCGATGGCGAGTTCGAGACGCTTCATGAATGGTTCCGGTTGTTGCCTAGATCATTTCACCGTTTCACGGAAACGGCGAACTGCTCTACCTCTTTGTCTTGACGCAATTCCGGACGGAAAACCGCACACACTTTTCCTGGAATTTGCTCTGGTCGATGTCAGGCCGTATTTCGGCCAGGCCGGCGCTTTTTGCAAGATAGCAAAAAACCCCGCCGGAGAGGGCCGGCGGGGCTCAATGCGTCCCGCTGGAGTCGGGACGGGGCAGGGAACGCCCAGCCCTGAATCTGGGGTGTATGTGCTTGCGATTCAATGAACCGGTTCTGATGCCGGTACAAATCTTCTTGAGCCGGGACCCCGGATCTGAGGCTTTCCCATCCCCGATCGAGCCGGGGATGGGTGCTTCTAGCCTTGAATCCGCAAACCGGGTCATGGTTTTGAAATCATGACCTATTTGTTGCTGGCGACCGGTGCCACCAGCGAGGTGATGCGGCGGATGGCGACACGCCGGTTCTCGCGGTTGGGCGCCGGGGTGTTGACCTTCAGATACTCCTCGCCATAGCCCTGCGTCGTCAGGTTCTCCGGCGGGATGCCGAAGGCATTGGTCAGCGCTTCGGCGACCGCTTCGGCGCGGCGGTCCGACAGAGCAAGGTTCGCTTCCGGCGTGCCGACGGCGTCGGTGTGGCCTTCGATCAGGAAGGTCTCTGCCGGGTTCTTCTTCAGCAGTTTCTCAATGGCGCTGGCGACGCCCTCGAGCTTCTGCACCTCGGTGTCAGAGATCGAGGAGGAGCCGAATTCGAAGTTCAGCGTGTCGAGGTCGACGCGGCGTGCGATGTCGCGCACGCGGGCCGAACGCTTGACCTCGTCGATCGAATAGAGACGCTGGACCCTCTCCACCGGCGGCTGGTCGAGGAAGGTGTAGTAGTCGTCATCGCTTTCGACGTCCTCGGAATCGAGGATGTACTGCCGGCGCGGAATGTTGAGCCGCATCGGCGGCAGGTCGTCGCCGGGATCGCGCCAGTCGCCCTCATCCTGATAGTCCCGCTCGTCGACATAGCTCAGCACATATTCGCGCCCGTCCGGCGTGATGCGCGAACGCTGGATGACATCGCCGTAACGGTTGCGGATGGTGACGATCTGGACGCCGTTGTCGCGCTGGACCGTCTCACGGGTACGGCCTTGCGACAGATCCTCGTAATAGACATCCTTGGYGCCGCGGTTCATGCGCGGACCGTCATTGCTCTGCACGATCGTCTGGCCGCCGAGCTGAATGATCACGCGGTCGCCGATCTCCTTGAGAACGTCGACGCCCTTGGGACGACGGCGGTCGCGGATGTTCTCGTCAGGCGCCCGGTCGAGGCGCTTGCCCTTTTCCTCCGTCACCGGAACGAGCTTTTCGGTCTTGATCTCCTGCTGGGCTGCCTTGTCGTCGGCTGGAGGCGGACCCTGGTCGACGGGAGCGACCACCGGCTTCTGGCTCTGGTCGCCGCCTTGCTGGGCGTTCTGGCCACCATTCTGCTGCTGGTCGTTCTGGCCGGCCTTGTCGCCAGGTTTGCGGCCGCCGGCCTTGCGTGCGGCATCCTTCTGGCTGTCGAGGATGGGGGCAGCGTTCTTGTCGGCAGGCGCTTCGCCCTGCACGGGGGTTTCGCCCTGGACAGGCGCGGCCGTGTTGCCATTGGCGGGCTGTTCACCGGTTGCGGGCTTCTGGCCGTTGGCCGGTTGCTCACCCGTCGTGGGCTGTTTGCCGGTCTGCTGTTCGCCTGTCGCCGGCTTCTCGCCAATGGCAGGCTGTTCGCCGGTCGCCGGCTGCTCGCCATTGGCAGGCTGTTCGCCCGCTGGCTTCTTGCCGTGCTTCTTTGTCTGGGGCTGCTGGCCCTGGGCCGGTTGTTCGCCGGCCGGAGCCGGTTCAACCTTGGGCGTCGTTGCTTCGCCGGCAGGAGCTTCCTTCGGCGTCGGCGCGGCTTCCGGCGTCACTGCCGGGACCTGCTCGGCGGGCTTCTGCTGGTCCTGCTTGTGTTTCCTGCCGGGCTTGGTCGGCTGGTTGTCGTTGGCGGGCTCTGCCTGGCCAGCTGGAGCTTGTTCGGCCGGCGCCTGTTCGGTCTGTTGCTGCTGGTCACGCTTCTTCTTGCGCGGCTGCTGCTCTTCGGCGGGTGCCGCCTGCTCGGCAGGCGCCTGCTCGGTCTGCTGCTGTTGCTCGTGCTTCTTCTTGCGCGGCTGCTGCTCCTCGGCTGCCGGGGCGGGTTGCTCGGCTGCCGGGGCTGCCTGCTCCGCTGGTGCCTGTTCGGCCTGCTGCTCGTGCTTCTTCTTGCGCGGCTGCTGCTCATCGGCCGCCGGAGCGGGTTGCTCGGCTGCCGGGGCTGCCTGCTCTGCCGGCGCCTGTTCGGTCTGTTGCTGCTGGTCTCGCTTCTTCTTGCGCGGCTGCTCCTGGTCGGTCGGCTGTGCCGCGTCGGCAGGGGCGTCCTGCGCCAGGATCAGCGGCGTTCCACCGCCTTGCATGGGGCCGAACGCGGCACCTCCCTGAAGCGGGAACGCGCCCAATGGCGCGGACGCCATCAGCAGGCCAAGTGCGGTGCCTGCCAGAATCCATGGTTGGCGTTTCATCGAAAACTCTCCTTGTGGGGTCCCATCCTTGCCGAAACCGATCTTGGCCCGATTGGTTCCAGTTTGGCTGGGATAGAAGCCGTACGAGGCGATTGGCCGGCCTTTTGAAGGCAACTTCGTGTCATTCGGCCGGGTTGCAGCCGCATTTCAACCTTTGCCACGCTTGACCTCGGCGGCCCACGGGGCCACATCCCCAAAATGGAAACGCCGTTCTGGAAAACGAAGACGCTGGAGCAGATGAGCCCAGCCGAGTGGGAATCGCTGTGCGATGGCTGCGGCAAATGCTGCCTGTCGAAGCTCGAGGACGAGGACACCGGCGAGATTTACTGGACCAGTGTCGGCTGCCGACTGTTCGACGCGCAGACCTGCCGCTGCGCCGACTATGCCAACCGGCTGGCGCGCGTTCCCGATTGCGTCGGGCTGACGCCGCAGAATGTGCGCACCATCAGCTGGCTGCCAAGCACCTGCGCCTACCGGCTGGTGGCCGAGGGCCGCGACCTCTATTGGTGGCACCGGCTGGTGTCGGGCAGTGCCGAAACCGTGCACGAGGCCGGCATCTCGATGCGCGGCCGGGTCAAGGCCAGTGAGACCGATCTGGCCGAGCCTGAAGATTATTTTGACTATATGCTCGACGACGAGCCTTGAGGTCCGTGTCCGCACGGCTCCGAACAAGGAACCCGGGCAAGACTATTTTGGGCGCGCATTGTTCGAAACCTGGCGAGGATTTCCTTTTTCCGCCACATGAACCGCAGATGAACGGCGGGTTCGTAAACAGTTCAGGCAGGCTGGCGCATTCTCGCATCATCGCTTTCAAGAGGACGGGTGCAAGCCCGCAACAAGGAGAAAAGACCATGTTCAACACGGTGAAAACGGCAGCCCTCTCGGCCCTGGTCGGCCTCGGCGCGCTGACGGCCATTCCTGCCCATGCCGACAGCCTCTATCTCGGATTCGGCAACAACCAGGATCCGCGCTTCGGCGTCTACGCCGGCGACGACGGCTATCGGCATCGCCGCGATGAGCGCCGTGACGGCTGGCGCCGCGGCTGTTCGCCGGATCGCGCCTTGGACAAGGCCGAGCGCATGGGCCTCTATCGCGCCCGCATCGTCGACGCCAACCGCCGCGTGGTCAAGGTCGTGGGCCGTCAGGATGGCGACCGCGTCGTTATCGTGTTCGCCAACGAGCGCGGTTGCCCGGTCATCTATCGCTGAGGCTGCAGGCTGACCCTCCGCGAGGGTTAGCGTGGCATAACCCTCTGCGAGGGTTAGCCTGGGGACATGACCCCTGCGGGGTCCGTCCGGACTAGCGGAGCCCCTGTCCCATCGGACGGGTGCGGCTCGAAAAAACCCCGCGGGAGCAATCCCGCGGGGTTTTTCATGCGCGGCATTTTGCCGTTGGCGTGGCCGGGGAGAGCCCGACCACGCATCCGAACGGCCTATTTCAGCTCGAACGTGACGGTTACCTGAACATTGTAGGCGTTCTCGCCGGCCTGCGTCGGCACCGCCGCGCCCGCGGCTGCATCGAAGGCCTTGGCATTGATCGCCATTGGCGGCGGGGCGATGTTCTGGTCGGAGATTTCAAGCACCCGACCGATGCTGACGCCGGCGGCTTCGGCAAGCGTCTTGGCCTTGGCGATCGCGTTGGCCACCGCTTTCTTGCGGGCTGCGTCGATGGTTGCCGCCGGATTGTCGTTGGTGAAGGAGATGCCGCCGCCCTGGTTGACGCCGAGCGACACGGCCTTGTCGAGGATCTCACCCGTCTTGTCGATGTCGCGCACGCGCACCGCAAGCGTGTTGGTCACCTGGTAGGCGACGAGCTCTGCCTCCTGGCTGCCGTCGGGCTTGTTGGTGTAGTTGTAGCGCGGGTTGATCTGGATGCCCGCCGTCTGCAGGTCGCGGTCCTTGATGCCGGCGGCTTTCATCGCCGCGATCACGGCGGCCATGGCGTCGTTGTTGGCGTCGAGCGCGGCGCGCGCCGTCTTGGCTTCGCGCATCACGCTGAGCGACAACAACGCCAGATCGGGAGGGGTGGTCGCTTCGCCTTCACCCGAAACAACAATGCGGGCGGGCGTCGGCGAATCGGCGGCTCCAGCCATCGCCGGAAAGGCGATTGCAGCGGCGAGCGCGAGGGGCAAAAGATGTCTGGTCATGAAAATCTCCTTGGTCTGCGATCCAGTCGCAGAGGTCGCGTAGAGCGCGATTATGGGTTGATTTGGGCGATCCGCGAAAGCCGGTCGGGAAAGCCTTGTGCCGGAAGGCGAAAAACATTAATCCAGCCGGCGTGGGGCCTGTAGCTCAATGGTTAGAGCCGGCGGCTCATAACCGCTTGGTTGGGGGTTCGAGTCCCTCCGGGCCCACCATTATCGTTATTTATCAATGAGTTATGGGGTGGTTCGCCACGAGGTTCGCCAACAGGTTCGCCAAGCATCGGCTTGCGCGTGACCAGCCGCACGACTCGATCCATCCCTTGCACCGCCAGGCGAACCTGCGATGCCTCGCGCGAATAGAGTTCGGCATGATCAATATCGTCGTGCCCAAGCACGTCCATCAACTGTCTGGTCGAGGCCTCAGCCTCCGCCAGATAAACGCCGAGCGACTTCCTTAGCCCATGCAGTGTCAGCCCCTTCGGCAGACCGGCAAGCTTACACCAATGCGCCATCATTCCAGTCAGCGATTTTGCGGAGAACGGCTCACCATAGCCGTTGACCAGGACCGTCTCGCCGCGCCTGTCGGCCGCATCTAAAATCTCAGACAGCATCGGTGTAATCGGCACAAAAAGCCGTTTGCCGCCGGTTCGTCCCTTGTTCTTGGCCTGAACGATATCAAAGCCATCGAAGTGACTCTCGACGCCATCAATGAACACACAACGAGTGACCATCTGATCCCAGCGCAGTCCGGCGACGTCGCTGCGGCGGTTGCCGAGCCAAAGTGCCAGCCCGTAGCACGTGCGCGCCGCAGTGCCGAGCGGCCAACGATTCTCGAATTGTGCCATCGCTTCGCGCGACCAGGCCTTCCAACCGGCATAAGCGGGTCGCCACTCGACCGCAGCTGTGGGATCGATTTCGATCCAGTCTTGCCGAAGAGCGATATAGACGAGCTTGCGTATGCCCACCAACAGATGCTTGGCCTTATGGGGCGTGGCAATGAAGCGTCCAAGAAGCTCTTCGACATGGATACGTCTAAGGTTCTTGACCGGTACGTCGCGCCAGATAAGTGGGTGATCTGCGACCACCCGCAGTTCCAGAAATTCTTCAATCAACCGCATGTTCTTGCGCTTGCTGGCTCCGTCAAGGGCCAGCCACTTGACTGAGATCTTCAGCCGTTGAAAGGCCGCTCCAAACGTGCCGGGCAGGGCGGCTCCAGGCATGCGGACGACCGGAGCCCTGGGGACTTTCCGGCCCTCGACCGCTGCCTGGTATGCGTCCTTGAACCCCGGCTGATTGGGGGCCGGCAAGCTGACCACACGCTCCTTTGTCCGATAGCGCCACCGGAGTTTTCCGTGGCGATCGGTGTAGGAGGAGAGGCCAGGATATTTGTCAGTCATGGCAGAATGAATCTATCTCCCGCGATGATTCCCTTGCAACAGGAAGTCGACGATATTCTCATCATCGTCTCCAGGTAGTTCGGCAAACGCTGCTTCGAGTTTGAGCCGGTCCCAAATCACCCGGCCGTCAACTTTCTTCGGCTTAGGCATGCGGCGGTCAGAAACCATCTGGTCGAATTTGGTTATACCGACGCCAACATATCGGGCGGCTTCTTCGCGTGAGAGACCCCGAGGAGGGTAGGAGAGGCTGTCGCTTTTCATGATCTCGCTGCCGCATGCGCCCGTCCTTGTGCGCGGGCTTCCATTCAGAGATCGAGATCTGGATTGTATAAGCCACTGCCGGAAGGGACCCGACCAAACTGTGCGGTGAATTGCGGTCAGGGCGCATAAATAGGATGGTTTGCTGATTGATCGGCGAGTGGGCGTACTGGAAATTGACCGTCGGAAGACACTGCGTCGGCGCGGTAAAAACGGTGCGCCCCTCTTCGAAAAGTGTCATATTTTACGGACGCACCGACACCAATCGTTTTCGATCCGGCGCCCTTCGCCGGGGGCGGTCGGTCCCGCATCCCGCCTGGGGGCGGCGCTATGCTGATGCTCCTTCGGCCGCCCTGTTGAACCGGTCTCAGGGCCACGAACCTGCTCCAGCACCGAACTGACTTGGTCGCAATGACGGACATTTCGGTGCTTCCGCTTTGTACGCCGTTTTTCATTTGGTCGGGAGAGCAGGGGCTCTCCCGACGGAGAGTTAGAGGATGGGGCGGGTATTGCCCGACGGGTTGAAAGCGGAAGGAGAGTCCTTCGGCGCCCGTCGCGGAGAACCGCGATGTCTGTCCCGACCAATCGAACCCATGCCGCCGCCGACCGTTCGAACCTCTACGACGAGATCACCGGCAAGATAATTGCAGAGCTGGAAGCGGGTCGTTTTCCCTGGGTTCAGCCATGGGGGACTTCCGCCGCAAACGCATCGCTTTCCCTGCCGAAGAATGCCAGCACGCATCGCGCGTATAGCGGTATCAACGTGCTTATCCTCTGGGGCGCTGTCGTTGAACGCGGGTTCCCGACACAGAATTGGATAACCTATCGACAGGCGTTCGCACTCGGCGGGAATGTCCGTAGAGGCGAGCGCGGGACAACGGTCGTTTATGCCGATCGTTTTGTCCCGGATCACGAGAAGAAGCGCGCTCGCGAGACAGGCGAGGAAGCTCAAGTCATCCCATTCCTCAAGCGCTTCACGGTTTTCAACATCCAGCAATGTGAGGGGCTCCCGGATGAAGTCGCAGCTTCGGCTGCGCTGCCGGCGGCTACCCCGATCGAACCGCGTGTCGAGGCGCTGATCAAGGCCACCGGTATAGACTTTCGTATTGCCGGCGACAGGGCGTTCTATGTGCCTGCCCACGATTATATCCAGGTGCCTCCGCCCCAAGCTTACTTCGAGCCGATCAATTGGCATCGGACAGCCTTGCATGAGCTCGGACATGCAACTGGTCACAGTTCACGCCTGGATCGCAAATTCTCCGGCTCTACCGCCTCCAGGAAATACGCGTTCGAGGAACTCGTGGCGGAAATCAACGCGGCCTTCTGCTGCGCAGCCCTGGGCATCGTCCCCACGGTTCGGCATGCGGATTATATCGGCTCATGGCTGGAGGTTCTGCGCGAGGACAATCGCGCCATCGTCCGTGCCGCCAGCCAAGCCAGCAAGGCGGCCGACTGGCTTCTCGGCCACCTGCCGGCGGACGCCGAAGCATCCGTCGGGCTGGACGCAGGCAACGACAGATGCGCGGCATGACCCTTCGCTGACTCGAACGGCGCATGCGCCGTCCCGCCGATCGGCATAGCCATCAGGTGCCAGCCGCACGTCGTCGATCCGCTTCAACCATCGATTCATGTGGTGACAAGGTTCAGGCCGACATGCCTTCAGCCGTGCGCGCTCGGCTGTCGATCAACGGTGTGTCGGATCGTGCAGGCAGGAGAGGGAGAGGGTTGGAGGGGGTCTTGTGACGGGCTCGAGGCTGAGAGAGAGGCTCTCGGCGGCCCGTCGCGGAGAAGTTCAATGACCACTGCCGTTCAAAAGATCACGCTATCGTCCTCGCGCGATATCCCTTTCAACAAGCTAGTGCTCGGCCAGTCCAATGTGCGTCGCATCAAGGCAGGCGTCTCGATCGACGACCTCGCTGCTTCGATCGCTCGCCGTGGGTTGATCCAGAGCCTGCACGTTCGTACTGTGTTTGATGCCGACGGCCAAGAGACGGGGATGTTCGAGGTGCCAGCTGGCGGCCGCCGATATCGCGCCCTCGAGATGCTAGTTAAGCAGAAGCGGCTTGCCAGAACAGCGCCGGTGCCATGTGTCGTCGGCAATTCTTCCAGTGCAATTCTGGCGGCGGAAGTGTCACTGGCTGAGAACATCGAACGCGCGCCACTGCACCCGCTGGATCAATATCGGGCCTTCAAGGATTTGCTCGACCAGGGCATGACAGAGGAGGAGATTGCGGCTGCTTTCTTCATCTCGGTCAACGTCGTCAAGCAGCGGCTCAAGCTGACAACCGTTTCGCCAGCACTTCTCGACGCCTATGCTGAGGACGGAATGACGATCGCTCAGCTTGAGGCATTCTCCATCAGCAACGATCATGCCCGACAGGAGCAGGTCTGGGAGGCGATCAAGACCAATTGGTCGAAAGAGCCGTACCAGATCCGCCGCATGCTGACTGAGAATACGGTCCGCGCCTCCGACAAACGGGTAGTGTTCATCGGTCTGGAGAGCTATGCGGCAGCAGGCGGTGAAGTGTTGCGCGATCTGTTCCAGCCGGACGATGGTGGGTGGCTGCAGGACGTCGCGCTGCTTGAACGGCTAGTCACGGAAAAGCTCTGGCTGCGCGCCTATGATTGGACCACCGACCAGGGCGCTGCGGCGCTCAACGATTACGCTCGCGCCAACGATCCCTTCTCCAGGGTCGGCAAGCAGCAGGTCGCGGTGGATATTTCTTCGGTCATCAGGGCTTCACCGGGCTCCTTTCGTGTCGCCTGGATCGAGCATCACTACGAAAACGGCCAGCTTTCCGGCACCGAGCGCTGGACCGCGATCCTGACGATCGTGACGCAGATGCCAAGCGACGCCGAACATCTTCGCGCCAATCCGCTCGGCATCTACGTCAATGCCATCAACTGGTCCAGGGAGATGAGCCAATGAACCTGCCATTGTGTGTCACCGCCGCTCCGGCTTTGACAAGGTCGGCGCTTGCCGTGGTGTTGCTGTCGGGCTCCATACTCGCCGGTTGCGCCACACCGCAGAAACCACCTCAGATCTCCTATGATGCCTACGTGCCGCCTTTGCCCGCCGCTCCGGCAGCCGCGCTCGATGAAAGGCCAAAGCCGCTGCACGTTCCACCAGGTTGGGTCCCGGCCCGCGGCGGTGTCGCCGGCAGCACGCCGGTCGCACGCGTCGAGAACGCCAACGCTGCGGCGCGCGTCCTGCCGCGTCGTGAAGGCTATTACAACGCCATTCAGATTTATCCCTGGAGTGAAGGAGCCCTTTATCAGGTCTATGCCGCTCCAGGACAGATAACGGACATCGCGCTTGAGCCTGGCGAAAGCCTGACCGGCGACGGTCCGATCGCGGCGGGCGATACCGCGCGCTGGATCATCGGCGACACCGAAAGCGGAGCGGGCGTCACCAGGCGCGTCCATGTGCTGGTCAAGCCTTCGCGCGCCGACATCAACACCAATCTCGTCATCACCACCGACCGGCGCAGCTACATGATCGAGTTGCAATCGGGCGAGAAGCCGTACATGCCCGCCGTGTCATGGGCCTATCCCGCGCCGCCGACAGGACAAGCGCGGACGATCCCCGCGACACCCATGATTCCCGCCATCACCGCACGCAACTACCGCTATGGTCTCACCGGCGACGCACCTCCCTGGAGGCCCGTCAGCGTCTATGACGACGGCAGGCGGGTCTATCTCGAGTTTCCCCGCGGGATCGTGCAAGGCGAGATGCCGCCGATTTTTGTCATCGGTCCGGACGGCGAGGCTGAAATCACCAACAGTCGCGTCTATCAAAACGTCCTGATTGTCGACCGTCTCTTCGGCGCGGCCGAGTTGCGGCTTGGCAGTGGCAAGCGGCAACAGACCGTCAGGATTGTCCGCGCCGATGCCACGAGGAGAGGTCCGTGGATGTCAGGCGCCAACGCGGCCTCGAACGCAAAGACCGCATTTCGTCAAAGGGGAGGAGAGCACTCGTGAACGAGAACGAAATCCCGGCTGCCCCCATGCAGCTTCGCGCCGATCCGCCGCGCGTCACCCGCCTGTCACGCAAGGTGCTCGCCGGCATCGGCCTATGTGCATCGCTTGGCGTCGGCGGCGCGCTGGTCTACGCGCTTCAGACGAGTGAAACCGGCAGGCATGGCGACGAGCTGTACTCGACGTCCAACAGGCAGCCCGCCGACGGACTGGCCAGCCTGCCGCGCGACTATACCGGCCCTGTTCTCGGGCCGCCGCTGCCTGGCGATCTTGGCCGGCCGATCCTTGACGCCCAGAACAAGGGACAGCCCGTCGTGACGCCTGCGATCGCGACACCCATGGTCGATGAGACGGAACAGCGCCGGCGGGCCGAAGAGGAGGCGGCCAGAACTTCGCGTGTGTTCTTCCAGACGGGGCAAGGAGAGGCAAGGACCGCCGAAGCGTCCTTCTCTGCCGCCAATGACCTTGGCAGTCACGTCAGTCAGCCGAATGCCGGGGATCGCCAGCTTTCCTTCCTGTCCGCCGCCGCCGACCGGCGGACAGTCGCGCCAGATCACGTCATGCCGCCGACGTCACCTTATGTGCTTCAGGCCGGTGCCGTCATTCCGGCCGCGCTTATTACCGGGATCCGATCGGACTTGCCCGGCCAGATCAGCGCTCAGGTAACCGAAAATGTCTATGACAGTCCCACCGGCCGCTCGCTGCTCATCCCGCAAGGCACTCGTATTATCGGGCAGTACGATAACGGAATTGGCCAGGGTCAGAGTCGCGTGCTGCTTGTCTGGAACAGGCTGATCTTTCCCAACGGACGTTCCATCGTTTTGGAGCGTCAGCCTGGCGCGGATGCTCAGGGCTATGCCGGCCTGGAGGACGAAGTCGACTATCACTGGGGCGAGCTGTTCAAGGCTGCGGCGTTGTCGACCGTTCTGAGCGTCGGCGCGCAGGCCGGTTCTTCCGACCAAGACAGCGACATCATGCGTGCTCTGCGGAGCGGGGCTTCCGATAGCGTCAGCCAGGTAGGCCAGCAGGTCGTTCAACGGCAGCTCGCTATCGCGCCGACGCTGACGATCCGACCTGGGTTTCCCGTTCGTGTCCTCGTCACCCACGACCTCGCCCTTGAACCATACGGAGGTTGACATGGCCAAATTGAAGCTTGCAACGATCGTCGACGATAAGCCGGTCAAGGTCACGGTTGAACTGCCGGCGCCCCTGCATCGCGATTTGGTGAAATACGCAGAAATCCTTGGGCGCGAAGCCGGGCAGCCATCTGCAAATCCATCGCGCCTGATCGCGCCAATGCTGKAACGGTTTATCGCAACGGATCGCGGCTTTGCCAAAGCAAAGAAGGAGGAGGCTTAGATGGCGGGGCCGGATTCCCGAGCTAAGGGGGACTTCGAGGCCCCGGAACACAACATTCAGCCAAAGCGTTTCATGGGCGAGCCCGTTGCAGAGACAATTCATCTCTCCTTGGCGCTCCCATTTGCGAGCGCCACGATGCCTTCCAAATTTTTCCAGCCGACTGTCGAACCATTTTTGGGCCGCCCCCATTTTAAGCGGTCCATATTGCGCAACCTTGGGACAGATCACCTGTCCTCCCTCAGATAAACATTTGATGGCTCTTCATTGGTTCTCCCCTCCGGTCCGTGTCAGTGGCGAAATCGTCGGCATGGCTTACGATGTCAACAGCGTCGAAGCTGCCTCTGAGCAGCTCCTCATGTGGACCAAGCGCGGACCTAAATGGAACCTGGCGGTGCGCGTCTGCATGGCCTGCCTGGCTGACCAAGCGACACCGCAGGAGGTCAGGAGGTGCTTCAGGCTTGCTGCTTTGGAGGAAGGGAAACTCCTGACTGCTCATAAGGGGGCTGACTGAGTTCTGTGCCCCTTCGGTTACACGCTGGACCACCCCATAAGGGTACAGACTGCGGGTATCGTCGTACGTTTCCGACAATCAATTGGAGGGAACTAATACCGGGTTGTGCGCTTAGTAGTGCGCAACTTGCGGGGCATTAACAAATGATTGTCGGGGCAATTATGCTCGTAGAAGATGAGGCCCTAATCCGACTCGACGTTGAATCGGCGTTGGAAGAGGCTGGCTTTGAAGTGTTGTCGTTCCCAAATGCGGCACAGGCGATTGTGGCTTTCGACGCCGCTCCAGACAGGTTCAAAGGCCTCATCACCGACATCCGCCTAGGCGCTGGTCAGAGCGGTTGGGATGTCGCGAGGCATTTGCGGAATTCCAAGCCTGTCATTCCAGTTGTCTACATGAGCGGCGATAGCGCGATCCATTGGAGCGCAGACGGGGTCCCTGAAAGCATCATGATTCAAAAACCGTTCTTCCTGCCTCAGATAATCACCGCTATCTCGACGCTGCTTAATCAGCCGCTGCTAGTCCCGAAAGACCCGGGTTAGGTCTGTCAGATATCTAGTCGTCGAAATCATGCGCTTTATGGTTCGTGTTCGCAAAGAACATAATCGCCAAACGCTGAGGAGAACAGAAGGGACCCGAAGTGGTCATGTCGAAACACAGGGCGAAGACAATGGAGCCCACGAAATGATAATTTGAGGATGGCGCGTTGACCTGAGACCCTTGTTCCCGGGCCGGCCAACAGGAATACTGATCGGCTGAACAGAAGGTGCCGCCATGGCGAGACTAGCGAGCTGTGCATGCGGAAGTCTGAGCGTGACCTGCGCCGGCGAGCCGAGAAAAGTATCATTGTGTCACTGCCTTGCTTGTCAGAAGCGAACCGGCAGCACCTACGGTGTTGCTGCTTTTTTTGACCGGCAAGATGTTCGAGTGGAAGGCTCCAGCAAGTGCTATTTACGCCAGTCCGATAGCGGCTTTCCTGTAAGATTTCACTTTTGTCCTGACTGCGGCTCGACGGTTTTTTGGGAACCTCAGCGCAAGCCGCACCTGATGGCTGTCGGGGTTGGTTCGTTTGCCGATCCAAGCTTCCCTGCGCCAACACAAGCGGTCTATGAAAAATACCGGCATCTATGGGTCAACGATACCAACTGAAGACCATCGTTGGGTCCCGGCTGTAGGTATTGATCGAGCATCGCCTCTCGCTTCGCCGACGACGACCGCAATACGGTCGGTTAGCGATGTGTCGTCGTTAAAGCCGTTCGCAGGGGACGATTCCTATCCGGCGGTCATCGAACCCCTCGAGTTGCCAGGGACAGTAACGAGTTGCCAGGGTCAGTAACGAAGGCGACTCCCACGGAATAGCCGATCTCGTATCTCAGCCGCTGGTCTGGGCAGGAGAAACATTGCGCACAGGGATCGCGTCCATCGCGGCCAGCTTATCTGCGCACAAATCTGCGGCACCGGGCGCTTTGTTTTTCATACCGGCAAGATTGATCCACCCTCCATCGGTGATAAAGCTGTCGCGCTGGTAGGACGAGGTTTCCTTCAGCTTGGCCAGGTTCTGGCTCGCATCGGCCGCACTGACGAACTTTTCGACACACAGATTTGAGACCAGTTCGGCGCGCGCGTCTCGTGCGGAGGTCTGCGCCATTTGCAACGCGGTTCCGCCGGTCGTCCAGCCGCCGGCTGTGAAGCCGACGATAATGGTCAATATCGCGGCTCCGGCCAGGGACCAGAACCAGAGTGTCTTGGACGGCCTATAGTCATCCCAGCGTTGCGACACGGTTCGATTATCTTCCATTGTTCATCCTTTCGGCTACGCGCCTTGCTTCAGATTGCAACAGACAGCTCCGTAGTGCTTTCGCGGCGGAGCCTTCCAGACATGCTGCGTCGACACCCTTTGCAAATGGACACCGCACGTCGGTGATCGTCCAAACGGGCAATGGGTTGGAGGTTTGGCGTCGTCCTTCACCCTCATGCGCAATATACCGAGACGGGTCGGAATCTATTCCAGCCCGAGCGGATTTTCTCGACAAGCGCAATGCCTAGAAATCGGCATTGCGAGAGATTGTGGGTTTCGCTTGGTTTGGGAGAAACAAGCTGGCCTACTGGCGATCGGGCAGCTTCATACCAACCTTGCGGTCGAAATTGCGTGCACCGTGCCTCCCCGAAGCGAGCCGGAAGCACTCGAACTCACAATCGGATCCGCGGGACCGAACTGAAAGCCTTTTGGTGCCAGCAACAGCACGACGACGGTGATGGCTAGCAAGGTAATGATGATAGCGGTTCTGACAAACTCTCTCATGTTTTTCCCATTTAGAAGAGCATACCGACAGCGCGTATTTGAGTGTCAGCCCTCACTCCCAGGCGGGTCTCCCGGTGTCAGATCGCGTCCTCAACGGCCTGCCGCCCTGTCATTGTCTTGATCTGAATGCGGTAGAAAACGTGTCGGGGTACGATCGCTGCACCCTGGGATACAGGTTTGAGGTCGCCTGGCTCCCACCAGTTTGCATGACGGCTGATYAGCGACCAGGCATGACCTCGTTCCCGTTCAAAGCGCGGCAGATCAGGCAATTCCTCGAAGACGCCCTTTATGATGACGCTTCTCCATTCACGCTTGCCGCCGGGCTCGTTTACTTCCACGCAAACCATCGGATTGTTCCGCATCCAGTCGATTTTTTGACCGGTCAAGGAAAAGCTATAGAGGTAATGACCCTCAAACGCGTAGTAGATCGGAACCACGTAGGGCTGCCCGTTATTTGCACAGGCCAGTCGCGCCAAGCGTTGCACCGACACAACGTCGATGCATTGTTGTTGCGTCAGTGTCTCGATCCGCATCTCCATTGCTCCTGACTACATGGCGGATCACCTTCGGCAAAACCGTCGTGCACCACGCGACCTGCGGCCCGACCTCTTCCAGTTTGCAAACGGCACATCCGCCGGAAGTTGATACGGGGCAAAAAGGCCAGTCTCCGGGCTCTTTCCATCGCTCAAGATATATGTCATGACATGACATATATCCAGCAGGGGATTGAGGAGACCGTAGGATGCCACTGTCTCCAGATGGGGGCCGAGCCATTTGTTATCTGATGAAGCAGGGATCCTTCATTCGCAACGAGGGTCGGATCTTCGAGGCGCGTTTGCCAATGCCAGGTTTGTGTCCCGCAATCTCGAACTGCCCATCCCGTTTGCCCGACGCCCGAAAGGCCACCCAGTGTCCATGAGCCGAGCGATCTCCCTGCGGCATTGCACAGTCCGGCGCTATCGGCCGAGGCGGCGAAGCTGATTGTCGCGGGCTCGTAACCGACGACGTAGGCGGGAGCCTGCCACGCCTCGCCTTGAGGCGCTCCATCGCCAGTCGATGCACGAAGTCACCCACGCGACTACCTGAAAACAAGGACCCGTGCATGCTCGACGAAACGGACCAGGAAGTGCTCGAGATACCAATCATCTCAGGCGGCCAAGCGAGCCCCAGCGGTGGCCTTGCCTTTGCTGACGCATCTGGCCAGCGACTCCGTCCCTCTCCAGGAAATAGACAAAAAGGCGAGGTCGCCGACGGCATCGCAACGCTCGGCCTGTACGACTTTATAGCGCATCAGTTTTCGATGCCTGCGGGTCTGTGTGGGCATGTAACTGGAGCCCTGATGGGCCTGATAAATCATCTGCCCAACAGGCATGCTGTAAAACTGTTGGACATCCAGCTCACGATGACGTGCTCGAAATCGGATTCGGGCCAGGCTGGGCGCTCAAGAAAATGGCGAAGCTGGCGCGCAGCGGCACGATCACCGGGGTCGATTGGTCGCCGACCATGTGGCGTCAGGCCCGAGCTCGAAATCGAGCCGCCGTTGAGAATGGAAAACTGAAACTGATCCACGGAAATTGCGAGCAGCTACTTCTGGAAAGCGCTTCTGTTGACAAGATTCTGGCTGTCAACGTCATCTATTTCTGGTCGCCGGACGGACCCGTCCTGGCTGAGGCCCACAGAGTTCTCCGTCCGGGGGGAATGATGTCGATCTATGCCACCGATTGCACTGCAATGAAGAGGTTGCAGTTCATTGGTCCTGAGACCCAGCAAATATTTGATCGAAAGGGGTTGGAGGTTTTCCTGCGCAAGAGCGCATTCGGTTCGGACCACATCGACATTCAAACGATCTGGTTGCCGTTTGGCTTTCGTGGTCTTGTGGCCCGCCTGCGCAAGCGATGAAAGCCGTTGGCCTTGCACACCTATCCTTTCACGCAACAGTGATGACTGTTGTTGCAACAGCTCATCGGTGCATGCGTTTAACAAAATTGGATCATCCGAGGTTCGGTCATGTACGAAGCGTGGTTTTCCAGGCCAGTGTCAATTACCTCTGGCATCAGCGGCGATATTCGCAATCTTTTGAACGCGAAACAGGCGGCTGACGTCCTAGCCACCAATTGGCGTGATGCAGGAAGCCAAAAACATCTGTCTGCTTTGAGAGCATGTAGACAGGCGGTAAGCGGGGGGATTTCAGCTGATGTCGCCAGGGAGATTTTCGTTGAGGCCGCTAGAGCAGCACATGTTCTGGTTGATTGAAATAGAATAAGCGCCAGCACTGTCACGTATCTTGCCATTTACATTGTCATAAATCGCTGTTGCGCCCAGTCATTTCGTTCGCCTCTGCCATCTCGCGATAGTTCGTCCTCCTCGGAAACGCAAATTCGTCTGAATGATGCTGGCAGGAGATTTATTTCGTCTCGGTAGGGCGGTGTACCGCACACATATCATCGTAGAGACCAATGGCGTCATAGTCGTCGGTGTCGGAGGTCCGCAGCAGCCGATGCGCCTCGCAAATTCGGATATGCTCTGTGCGCTATCGCGAGGCATTGAACAACTGATAAGCCAGCCTGCGAGCAAGAGATGGCGCTTCATGTCGAGGGACATGGAGTGCGCAGCTCGCCGTTCTACTTGCAGGCCCCGCTTGCCTTCAAGGCAGCTGTAAGCCCCATCAGGGAATAGACATAATGGGTGTCCGTGCCTCTCCAGGAGGTGGCGGACAGCTTCATTTTGCTTGCTGCCCGCATGGCACTAACCATAGATCGGTCCTCACGGGCGTTCTGCAACCAAGCTTTGTTGTCTTGGGTAAACATGGAGAAACGCTGGTCAGCAATTACCACATCGATGTCCGAACCCGGCTTGAGCCGATACCCCATAACAGCTTCAGGCTGCGAGGCTTCCGGCAGCTGCGAGACAATGACAAAATTGTCGCCATGATCGACATCCTGCGGCAGTCTGGAAACCGGGACACTCAGGACAAAGCACCTTTTTGTCTCAGAGCTATAGGAATAGACGCCCCATGCGCCATGCTGAGAGAGGAGGGTGGGTGCGGCCTGCCCACAAGTGACGGAAAGTGCCAGAGACGCGACGGTCAGACCAGTTGCTTTGATGGTCATCGGTTTCCTTTCTGCTCAACAGCGCCATCACATCGGCCCCACGTGCCCGTCAGAACCTGCAAGGCTCAGTAGCCGGCCTCGATAGGGTCATTGGAAGTTCGCGACCTCGGGCCGCGATCCTCTAGCCGGGCCAGTCTCCGGCGAGTTGGGGTCAGTGGAGCCCAGTTGCCGCAAATGTTTGAGAAACCGCCGCCCCGGCACCAACCCCACCGGAAATGCCGGGCCGTGAGGAAGTGCCCGAGGCTGCACTTCCTCGAACAGGATCATGGCGTCTTGCGTTCCTGCTGTCGTGGTTGGCGGCAGGAGGCGGTTGCTCCGTGCAAGGCACAAGATGTCAGTCATTCACCGCAAATCGATTTTTCGTTCGCGCATGCAACAAGCGCAAACCGAGGACTGTCGGAAATACGCCGCCGGGTCTGCGTCGAAGCTCGCTTTCATGGGCCATATACTGAACCCCACACGAAACTATTCCAGCTGATCTCCTTTGTTGCGGGCTCGAGAACTCGGGGTGCGCTTGGGGTTCACCACCGCTTAGCGCGCGAGGTGCGTCGCCGCGGGAAAGGCGTTCCGCTTGTTGGACAGGCGGTAGTGCCAGGCAATCAGCGGCGTCAGCACCAGCACCGGCCCAGCGACGAAGACCAGGACGATGGCCAGCACGAAATAGAGATGCCGCTGAGATTCGGCGACCGGCCCCGCGGCGTGAAGCGCGCCCAGCCTGATCGCGTCGCAACCACTCAAGGCCGCAAGCGCCGATACGCTCAGCAGCCGAATGCCGATCGACCGCGTCATTTCCGCCCTCCTCGCAAGCCTGGCTCGTGCGTGTGAAACGCCCATATTCGTTGTGATCTGTGCCGACGTGCAGGCGTGGCTCAATCACTTGCCAATCCACTGTTTTGAGCATAGCGATCGCCCCATGGTTTCCAAGGCAAATAAGGGCAAGAGCGAGGAATTGGCAGCGGCCGATGCGACCGATCTGCATCGAACCGTGCGTCACGAAGGGGAGGCCGAACTCGATCGGCCGGCGGCAGCGCTGCTCTGGTCAGGCTTGGCGGCGGGCATTGCCATCAATGCGTCGCTGTTGTTCGAAGGTGTACTCTACGCACATCTGCCGAGCGCGACCTGGAGCCCTTTGGTCATAGCCCTCGGGTATCCCATAGGGTTTCTGATCGTGATCCTTGGACGGATGCAATTGTTCACCGAAAGCACGATCACGGCGATGTTGCCGCTGGCGACACGGCCTTCGCTGCGGGCACTCAAACTGACACTGAGGCTATGGGGGCTGGTTATCGCCGCCAATCTCGCAGGTACCGCAATCGCTGCCGCAGCGATGGCGTTAGGCCTGCTTGGCGACGATGCGCTTCGTGCCGGAGCCATTGCGATCGCCTCGAAGGTGATGACGCTTGGGCCTGGCGCTACATTCGTGAACGCCGTCCCTGCTGGCTTCCTGATCGCCGTTCTTGCCTGGATGTTACCGAGCGCACGCGAGCAATCCGTCCTGCTCGTCACTGCAGTAACATATCTGGTTGCGGTGGCGGGTTTCAGCCATTCGATCGTTGGGTCGGACGAAGTATTCCTGCTGATCTTCAGCGGCAACGGCGACGCATCATTGATCGCCCGGTCTCTCATTCCGGCAATCCTCGGCAACCTTATAGGCGGCGCCGGCATATTTGCCCTGCTGGCCCACGCGCAGGTCCGCAGCGACGCCAACGCCAAGTGATGACGCTCACCCGGAAGCCGGTTCCTGCGAGGCATAGGTGCAGCATCTGGATGTTACCGAACGTCGGGCGGTTCGTGAACCCTTGCGCATGCAGATGCCGACCACCCGCGACACCGTCCTGCCGAAACACGGCCGCGACACCTGGCGCGGAGCATCTCGATAATTGCTCATTGCACGATCTCGTCGTTAGATGATCGGGTGCAGTGAGCCGTGCCGACGCCTCATGGCGATTGTCGGGATGACCCGTGACGGCGCGCTCTCGGCGTACGCGCGCCGGCCAATGTATGGGTAGCGACAGGGCTGCAATGGCAGAACCCTTCGCCGCTACCCGAAGTCCTCGGCGGACGCCGTTTTGCGGTGCGGCCAAGGAGGACCACTCGATATCGAGTGATCCTCTGACTACCTACTGCGTGACCATGCGTTGGTTGTCACGGTTCTCCGCCCAGGTGCTTTTATCGTACGCGGGCTGAGCCTTGAGCTGGTCCTTGGTGAAATTGGTGTAGAGGTACTTGTTGCCATTCTTGTCAGTCATGAATGACAGTTTATTCATTCCTACGGCCACTTCCTTTTCACCCATTCCAAGGAAACCGCCGACATCCACGATGACCGCATCGACCTTGCCGTCCTTGGTCAGGACCACGTCCCCGATCTCGCCGACATTGGCATCGTTGGCGCCATACACAGTTGTGCCAACAAGTTCCTGGGTTCGGATTTTGCCTGGATCAACAGGTGTCATTAACGCCTTATCGTGCGAGCCAATCGCAGCCGTTGTCTCCGACGCAGAACTGGCCGCCGGCGCTGCCGCCATATCGTTGTTGTCCGTGGCCGAAGCGCTATTTTCCGGGGCCATGTCGTAGGACTTTCGGTCAAAGCTCGGTTTCGCCTTAAGGTCATCGGCATTGGCATTGATGACGAGCCAGCGCTCATTGCTCTTTGCGGCCCATTTGACCGTGTTGTACGGAATCGCCACGTCCTTTTCCCCTATCCCGAGGAAGCCTCCGACGCTGACGATAACCGAGTCAACGGCGCCATTGTTACCTATCAAGAGGTCATCGACAGAGCCGACATTGTCGGCATTGTCGGCGGTGCCATTGTAAACCTTTTTGCCGATGATATTGGAGGCCAAGTGGCCAGACATTTTCTGAGTTTGCTGGGTAGTGGCTGTCTGGGCCGCATAGGCGAAGGTGGAAACAGAGACAAGGGCCAGTGCCGTTGTCGCCAAAAGAGTACGGATCATAAGAGTTCTCCTGTTGTTGTTGCTTGGCCTCGTTTCTAGCCCTCGCGGGCAGGCGAACGGGACTATGAGGACAACCAGATGTCTCCCATCGAGTTCCGCATGCCCGCTAGATAAGCTTCACGTTATTGTGTTCTGAAATCGGTGGCGGCGGGTGCCATCTGGCAAAACCCAGCGCAAGGTTGGCCTTCCCTCGCTAGCCGTCGTATTGGAGTACTGAGGGTCACGGCCGAAGCACATCGAGACGGGTTTTCTGCTATGGCCGTCGACCATGACGGTAAGCATGCGCCCGTATGCATGCGTAGGCTTGAAGTCGTGAGCTGCACGTTCGCTCAACGAGCAAAGCGCCACCGCAGTTGCCCTATATCGCTGACTATTCAATCTGATTGCCAGAACAAACGCTGATTGGCTGAAGGGTGGCGATGCAGCGGTTGAGAAACGTCCCGCTTACAATTCGTTAATAGATGTTCACACAATTTAGACAGCCCATCATTCAGACATCCGGCAATGAGCCCCTGCGGTCGCCATGAGATCCTTCGTCCGGTCAACATTGCGTGAGGTCGGCCTCCATCGCTTCCTTCTGATAGGTTCGTTGCTCCGTTGCGGTCTCGCCGCCGTGTTGCTTCTCGCAACAGCAAGCACGACCCACCAGCGAGCCGAGGCGAGGAGCTTTCCAATGCCTCGCTTCGTCTCGCTAAAGGCCCCACGCGCCAATCTTCGGGTCGGGCCAGGCGTTCAATATGATATTGAATGGGTATTCGTCCGAAAGGGCATCCCTCTTGAGATCTATCAGGCGTTTGGCAATTGGCGCCGCGTAAGGGATTGGGAGGGAACGAGCGGCTGGATTTACGGCCCCCTCCTGTCGGGGCAGAGGACCGCTGTCACGGCCCCTTGGAGCAGGGGCAATGTCGCACTTCACACGAGCCCTGTTGCAGACAGCCCGCTCACTGCCTGGCTCGAACCTGACGTTACTGTGAAATTGCTGCGGTGTGACGGGCAATGGTGCAGAGTGGCGCATAATTCAATGGTCGGTTTCGTCAAGCAGTTCGCCCTGTGGGGGGCTTATCCCGGGGAAGTGTTATGATCACGGACCGCACGTTGCCGACAGCACGTTATGGAAAGACAGATCGCCATTGGTGGTGTTTGTCGCAAAGCAAGCCTCGGCGCGAGGCCAGGGTCGCATAATTTGCCGTAGGGGTATCCGGTGAAATCGATGTCGTCGCGGGCGTCGATGGCGTGGCGATTCAACACGCACCTTCAGACGGACCTTCATATGAAAATCTCGTGATCAATCCTCCCGCGTCCTTTCGCGCTTTGATCGATCCCGCCTCTTGTCTTAGAGGTTCCTGTCATGGAACGGACCTGGCAGCGGGAAGGGTTTGCACCTCGGATGACGAGGGTGTCGCGATGGTGTGCCCTATATGCCGCGATAGGTTGTTTGGGTGTGGTTCTGTTCTGGTTGTCGACCGACCATCTTTCGTCGCTGCCCGCTTGGGCGCCGTGGGATTTCTCCGCTCCGGACTATCTGGCGGCGTCTCTGGCACTGCTTTGGTTCGCCCGCGGCCTGTGGCTTGGAGAGCTGCTGCCGGTCTGGCGCGGCATTGTATTTCTGATCGGGATCGCCTCAATCTACGCGGTGCTGCAGACCCATTTCGAATACTGGTCGCAGCATATGTTCTTCCTCAACCGCATCCAGCATGTGGTCATGCACCATCTTGGGCCCTTCCTGATCGCGCTGGGCGGTGCGGGCAAGACAATCGGCCGGGGCATGCCCATGCCTCTGAGGCGGGCCATCGAAGCCCGACCTGTTTCCGCTGCGTTGCGCGTCCTGCAGCAGCCGCTGCTCGCCGCGCTGATCTTCTCTGGCACCTTCGCCTTCTGGCTCATTCCACCCGTCCATTTCCGGGCGATGCTCGATCCCCGGCTTTACGCCGTGATGAATTGGACCATGGTGCTGGACGGCATTCTGTTCTGGTCGCTGGTGCTCGATCCTCGCCCGAAGCCTCCGGCTCGTGTCTCCTACGGTACGCGGATGGCACTCTCAGTCGGCGTGATGTTTCCGCAAATCGTAATGGGCGCGATCATCAGCCTCTCGTCGCGCGACCTGTATCCCTATTACAATTTATGCGGACGCATATTCCCGTCGATGGGTGCCCTCAACGATCAGCACATCGGCGGCCTCATCGTCTGGATCCCGCCGGCCATGATGAGCGTGGTGGGCATGGTCATCGTGCTCAACGCGCTCCGGCTTCATGAAGATTCGATCAGGGAAGAAGACACGAATGCCGCTTCGCTTGCCGCGCTTTCGAGCCGCTGGACAGGACGCTAGACTTTTCCGACGGGCCCTGACGATCGGAGCTGTCGTGCTTGCATGTGCGACCGCCGCATCGGCCGCCGAACAAGGCGTGACGCTGAAAAACCCCTGGATCCGAATGGTGATCCCGTCACGTCCAGCCGCTGGCTTCTTCACTCTTTCCAACAGCAGCGACCATGTAAACCAGATCATCGGGGCGTTTTCCCCTGCCTGCGGAACGCTGATGCTGCACCAAAGCATCAGTCAGGGCGGTACCGACCAGATGGTCATGATCAAATCCGTCCCCGTTCCAGCGCGTGGCAGTGTCAGCTTCGCGCCAGGAGGCTATCACTTGATGTGTACGTCGCTGGCGCCGGACATGAAGGTCGGGGGCTCAATCCCGGTCACGTTGAAATTCGGGGACGGCGGTACCGTTTCAGCGGATTTTCTGGTTCGCGGTGCAACAGGCAGGTAGTCCAGCCGAAGCCGGGTCGATGATAGCTCAGGCGGCACTGGTTTCGGAGACAAGTCGCTTGAGGTCGGCGGTGATGCCGGCCAGATCGGGACTTGCTGTGCTCAGCGATGACAGAAGAAGACGTGCGGCACCCGAACCGTCAAAGACATAGATCGCGGAGCTGTGAGTGACCGCGTATGGATGGCCGTTGCTTTCGGGCGTCACCGAATAGGCCAGCCGATAACGCCGCGCGAGCGCGCCAAGCTGGTCGGATGTGCCGCGCAATCCGACGATTTGCGGCGCGAAATTCCGCACGTAATCCGCCAGCACCGGCAGCGTGTCCCGGTCCGGGTCGACGGTGACGAACAGAACCGCGACATGCGCCGCGTCGGCGCCCAGGCGTGTCAGGATCTCACTGATGTCGGCGAGCGTTGTGGGACAGATGTCTGGGCAGAAAGTATAGCCCAGGTAAAGCATTACCACCTTGCCGCGAAAGTCGACCGCAGTCGTTTCCTTCCCATCCTGTGTACGGGTCATCGCCAGGGAAAGAGCAGGCGATGTACCCGTGACATCCGTGCCGTGCCATTGGGTCTCGCTCCTACAGCCGTCTACCGCAGCGAGCCCAAGGCCGGCGCCGATGAAGCCGATGACGCGCCTTCGGGAAATCACCATGGTAACGCCGAGCATGGCATCAATTCCCCAGATTGGCCACGAAGGAGGTCAAGGCATTGCCGTCATAGTGGATGACCATCACCAGTGTCACCGCCGTGACCAGCACGACGGCGACGACACAGGCCAAGCCAGCGGCAAGGAAATTGTTCTTGCGCTTCGGCCACGGTCCCCATTCGGCGGTTTCCCAGTAATTTTCCTCTGTTGCCGGTGCCGCCTCGTCACCGGGAGGTGGTTGGTGGTTCATGGATCGTCCCTTCCTGCCCGCCCGCACCGATCCTTCGACGGTGCCGACCCACCGGAGCTCGCGCCGGTCGTTCCGATTGTCATCGTGGATAGATCCTGATGCCGTCGGCCACCGAATTGGCGACGTGCTCCCTGGTGATCACACCAACGACGKCGTCGGCTCGTGGGATACCGCGTCCGCGCACGACAACGGCCATGAAGGCGTTCTTTCGCCAAATGCGCTCAATGACATCGGAGGCTACCATGTCATCACCGACGATGGTGAAGTCCCTGTTGGCGATCTCGCCCAGGGTTATGCCGGTATGCGTAGTCTCCAGACCGCGCCGAAGGCCGGTATTGACACGCAGAACACCGAAGATCTGGTCACCTTTGGTGACAACCACATGGCGAAGCCGTCCCTCCGCCTCGTGCTCACGCAGGAAATCATCGAAACTCTGTTCGGCCGCCAGCACCATGATGTCGGGGTCCATCACTTCGCGGGCGTGGCGCACCAGGAACATGTTGGCGTGCAGCGCTTTGGGAATGGCGCGGCCGCGCCGCAACAGCTTGAGCGTATAGATGTTTTCGCGCGACAAGAGCCGCCGCACTCCGACGCTCGTGGCGACGGCCAAAATCATCGGCATGACGATATCGTATTCGCGTGTCATCTCGAAGGTCATGGTGACGGCAGTCATGACGGCACCGGTACCGCCGCCGACCATGGCGCCCATGCCCACCATGGCGAAGGCGGGGATGCTGACCGGAACGGGGATGCCGATCGCCTGCAATAGAGCTGCAAAACCACCGCCAAGAGTTGCGCCCATGAAGAGCGACGGCGAGAAGATGCCACCGGAAGATCCCGAGCCCAGGCTGGTCGACGTCGCCGCGACCTTGCAGACGAACAGCAGCGCCAGTAGCCACAGCGCTGAGGTGTGGCCGGTGAGGATACTTTCGATCGTGGCGTAGCCAACGCCGTCGACATAATATTGGCCAAGCGTGACGAAGAGGACGTAAATCAGCACGCCGAGTGCCAGCATGCCTACTATGTGACGTGTGTAGCGCCCTGGGATCTTATCGAACCAATCCTCCGCCAGATGCAGGCCGTGGATGAAGCCCGCTGCCGCCACGCCCATGAGGCCGCCGAGAGCGGCATAGAGCACCAGTAGCACGATCGCGTTGGCGTCGGCGGGAAGGGCCTCCAGAGGAGGCACGAGAAAGGCCGGCTGCTGGCCGAAGAACCAGCGCCCGACGAATGTCGCGGTGCCGGTCGCGATCGCAACCGGCAGAAAGGTGCTGACGCTGACTTCAGGCATCATCAGTTCTATGGCGAACATCACACCGCCGATGGGCGTGTTGAAGGTGGCGGCGATTCCGGCGCCGGCGCCGGAAGCGACCATGGCAATGCGCTGGCCGATCGGCATGCTTATGATCTGGCCAAGCGTTGAGCCTAGCGCCGAGCCGATCTGAATGATGGGGCCCTCGCGCCCGACCGAGGATCCGGAGCCGATGGCGACGGCGGATGCCAGTGATTTCACCAGGGCTACGATCGGCCGGATCCTGCCTTCCTTGTAATAGATCGCATCCATCACCTCGGGCACGCCATGGCCCTTGGCTTCAGGGGCGAAATTGGAAACGAGAAAGGTGACGATGATCGCGCCGACCACAGGCGCCAGGATGACCAGCGGTCCCCATCGGCTCGGCGCTGTGAAGACGTTGGCATCGTAGGCGACCGCTAACGTGCCATTGAAGAACAGGTTATGCAGGACCCCTATCAGGTCACGAAAAATGACCGCGCCCAATCCGGTGACGATGCCGAGACCCAGCGCCAGGAGCGAGAGAGAGAGCAGGCTAAGGCGACGGCTTTGCTCATCGCCGGCCATGTCGGAAGTCGAACCTTCCACGGCAGGTGAAGTCTCGATTTTCACGACTGGAATTCCTGACTTGCTGGTGTGGGCATTATCACTCTTTTGTCATTGGGTTCGGCTGCACGGACCCGCGTTATCGCCATCGGACCTCGATGGTGTGCGGCTGGCGACGAATGGACGTTTGTCAAATTGGCTGGCCTTTTGGTCACGATTGATTATATCATGCCATGACATAAAATCGTGGAGTTGAGAAGGGGATGCTGGTGATTGGGGTCCATCCCGAGCGGGGCGTCATAATCCGGGTTCGGGCCGAGGCGAGGTCGCTGCCTTCGAAGCGTGGTGTTCGACTTTGCGGCCGGCTCAACGATGGGGAAGTCGTTGGGTCCGAGAAATCCGCCAATGAGCCTCGTGGCATATTCGTCGCCACGACCGCTCAAGATAGCCATAGGCATAAGCGCTTTGCCGCCGAGCACCTGCGCGAAATGCTCCGGCAAGAACTCATTGGCAATACCTCAAACGCCGAGACATCTGGGGCGATGACATGACGAGCAGCGATCATCGTCAGGAATCCAGGCTGGAACCTTATGCGCCGCTAAATGTCCTCAAACCGGTGGCATCCGACATCTGGATCGTCGACGGTCCGGAAATCATTCTGAGCCGGGTCGGCCTCAAGCTGCCGTTCACCACGCGCATGACGGTGGTCAGGCTAAGCAACGGAGCATTGGTCCTCCACTCACCCGTCGAATACTCGACTGAACTTCACGCGGCGCTGGAGGCTTTGGGACCGGTGCGTTTTCTCGTAGCGCCGAATTCTCTGCACTATTGGTGGGTACCGGACTGGAAGGCCCAATTGCCCGAAGCCACGGTGTTTGCCGTGCCTGGCCTTCAAAAACGGGCCAAGCGGCAGGTCCCTGTCGATCGATTGTTGATAGACAGGGAGTCACCCTGGCCAGACGAGATCAGTCTTCTCGTCGTCACGGGAGATGTGCTGACGGAAGCTGTCTTCTTTCACCGCCTGTCGCGGACATTGATCCTGACCGATCTCATCGAGAACTTCGAACTGAGGCGCATCCGAAGCCGCCTTTTTCGACTGCTTGTTCGCCTCGGGGGCTCTGTTGATCCTGATGGCAAGGCCCCGATCGACATGCAGTGGAGCTTCTTCCGCTCTTACCAGACTTTGAGAAAGGCCGTTCGGCAGATGATCGCCTGGGCGCCCGAGCGGATCATCATCGCTCACGGACGTTGGTACGAATCGAACGGTGTGAAGGAGCTCAGGCGTGCTTTTCGGTGGGTATGAAAAAATCGCATGGCAACTCTAGGAGCAATCACGATCGTCGCCATTGCCTATCTCGGTTCCCTATTCGCGCGGCTATTGGTCGGACACGACAAGAAAGGCAATCAGATCGAAGCAATAGTCGGGGTCGTCGGCATTGTCATCTGCGTAGCCGCGGTTGCCAGCGTGTTGATCAAAATCCCGCCGAAACAGTCGATGTGCGAGATCGAGCGAAAGGTGTCGCATTCGAATCGGCAATGCTTCTAGAGGGGGAGAAGCGACTTGCTCTGCGAATATGCGCTGACCGACCCCGAAAGCCGCTCATTCGCCAGCCGTTTCTTCCAAGCGAACGTTCTGCCGGGCCAAGCAGTGCGAGGCCTCAAACAGAACCTCGACCTTCGATCGTTCGCTAGTTTCTCGGCCGGCGTCCTGTGATGCCAGGCGAATTGCGTGAGGCCTCGAAGGAGATTTCGTCGTCTTGTGGCAATCACTGCAAGCTGGGGCCTGTCGCGCAGCTTCGCTCTTCCACCAGGCAGGCTTCGCCTCTGCTGACGGTCCAATGGGTCGCCGCGCCGACCCGCCAGAAGTGAATATCGAGGTCGTTCTCGCCGACGCGCAGATTCTTCAAGGCAAGGTCAGGCATCCAGTCCGGCAGCTTTGGATCGATGTATAGCTTTCCATCCAGGGCATTCGGCTGAAAACCGATGATCGCCTGCAGAAAGCTGAAACAGGATCCAGCCGCCCAGGCCTGCGGCACGTTCGCTTTCTTGTATTGCACCGGAAATGTCGTAGGCGTCCGCGCCGATCCGGCATACAGTTCAGGCATGCGATGTTGCATGAAGTAGCTTGCCGCGCCGCTGACATCGCCGGCGATACGAGCAGCTTCTTCAAAGAAACCATAGCGCCGGAAGCCCAGGGCAATCAGACCGTTGTCGTGCGGCCAGACGGAGCCTTTCTGATAGGAGTTCGGATTGTATGCCGGATGATCGGCCGAAAGCGTCCGAATACCCCAGCCACTCCACATGTCAGGCATCATCAGCCGGCGCACCACCCTTGTGGCACGGTCGGGCGGGACGATGCCGGACCACAGACAATGACCAGGATTGGACGTAGCGCTCAGAACCGGCTTCTTGTTGCCATCCAACGCGAACGCATAGAAGCCGGAAGCCTCATCCCAGAACACCTCATTGAAGCGATCGAACAATCTTCTGGCCTTGGCCCTAAGTTGCCCGGCACGATTGTTTTCGCCCCTTGCAACGTAGATTTCAGCCATGCGCTGCCAGGCGTCGTAGACATAGCCCTGCAGCTCGCAAAGAGCCTTTGGTCCCTTGACCCATGTGCCGTCGGGATTGACGACGGCATCGTCGGCGTCCTTCCAACCCTGGTTCTCGTAGCCCGCCTTCGAGCGGGTCTCATATTCCTGGAAACCGTCACCGTCACGATCGCCATGGTGGTCGATCCAGCCAAGGCACTTCTCGGCGGTATGCATGTGCCGTTCTATCAAACCGGCATCGCCTGTACGGCGCCAGGCGTCGTGAAGCACGATCAAATAGAGGGGCGTTGCATCGGCAGTGCCATAGTAGGGCGTATGGGGAATGAGATTGAAATGCGCGAGTTCGCCGGTACGAAGCTCGTGCATGATCTTTCCAGGCTCCGCATCCCGATAGTCGTCACGTGAAGTGGCCTGAAACCGACCGAGAACATCCAAAGCACCCCGCGCGAAATCAGGATAGACCAAGGCATTCTGGAGCGAGACAATCAGGCTGTCGCGACCGAACAGCCCTATGAACCAGGGCAGGCCGGCAGCCGGGACATATTCAAGTTCGTCCGTACCTTCGATCGGCAGGCGAAGTGCCGCCATATCTTCAATCGCCTGATCATAGAGCTGTTGGAATTCGCTGTTCGGGGTGCTGAGTTTGCATGCAGTCTTGCGCCATCCAGAGATCCGCTTTGCGGTTTTCGAACTGAGGCATTTGTCGACGCAAGCGCGCGGAGCGCGCGACGTCTTCTGGCCCTGTTCAAAGTCGTAGAGAAGGCAAGCATGCCAGGTCGCTCCGGGTTCGAGCCTGATGTCGAAGGAAATCCTTCCGTTGGCATAGACAGGGTTTGTGGGCGTTCTGTGCACCGTGATTGTGATAGCCCGCCTGAAATCCTGATTAACATAGGACGTCCGAAGGCGCGTGCTTCGAGGTGTCCACTGCGTGGTGATCCGACCTCGGCGAACCACGGCGTCAGCCTTGACTTCGAAGAGGTCGGCGAAGTCACAACGGATGCCAACCTCGAGATTGAACCGCACCGCCTCGGACCCGTGGTTCACCAGGTCGAAATCCTCGTGAAGGCCCCCGTGACCCAAGGCGCGACCGACAATCAGCCCGAGATCGCCGGCCTCGACCAGACCAGTTTCGGTCGCGAAACGCCGATTCACGAGATAAATCTTGGCGGCGAAGTGAGCAATATTCCCGGAGTTAAGCAGATCCCAAGGCTCTCCGTTCGCATAGAGCTGCCAACTCGACACAAGCCGCGTATCGCGGGCATATAAACCTTGGTGTGTTGGCCATATAATCTGACCATCCTGACCTGTAACCAAGAAGCTGAGACCCTCGTTGATTGCCAATCGCGGCGGTCCGATCGCAATCTCAAGGCTCATGTCGGATAGGTCTCGTCTTTGGCTGGGGAGCAGCAGCGTCTAACTCAGTGCGCCCGCCGATTTCATGACATTCGGGTTCGGCTCGGTTTTCCGGGCGCTCGTTCAACTGCTCACAACCTGGCCTGAAGGCGTTTCAAAAGCAGCACTCTAAGGCTTCCAGTTCAGGGTTTGCGGAGCTTGCCACTTCCGATCTGTCTCACGGCAGCCTCAAGCACAGAACGCCGGCTCCCATACCGTCTCATCAGGGCATGCACCTGAGCGGGTGTAATCCCGCTTTGTCGTGCGAAACACTCAACCACGTAAGGCTCGCTTCCGGACAGGAGATCCCTGTCACGCGTATAGCGCGTCTTACTTTCGCGTTTCGCACTTGCTGCCGGGGCTAACTCATCCATGGTTCTCAACGCAAAAACTCGGATTCAGTTGCCCGTCACTCAAGCAGAAGTTCGGAAATCCGAGGGGAAAGGCGCACTCTGACAGACATAGCGGCTCCACGCGTGCGTGAACGCGGCGGAGAGCGTCGAGGACGTAAAATGGCAAAAGAGAACTTTACCGCAGATAGATCTTCGCGCCCTTCATGTGGATCGCATCTGATGCCCTCGATCGGTCCGCGTCGCGCGAGCATCCCCACTTCCGCAGATCATGCTTCCCCGCGGCGGCTTGAGGATGTCTGAAACACCGCGGGGAAGGTCGAGAGAGGGTCAGCCCTTGGCGACGGGCAATGCGACGAAGCGGTTATTGTCGTCGCGGGTGATCTGCATCAGCACCGCCTTGCGGCCGGACTCCACCGCATCGGCCATCGCCTTGTTGGCGTCACCGCTGCTGTTGACCTCGGTCGAGTTGACTGCGGTGATGACGTCGCCAGCCTGAATGCCGCGGTCGGCGGCATCGCTGTCGGGATCGACATCGGTCACCACCAGCCCCTTGCCGTTTTCGGACTTGGTGACGGTGAGGCCGAGCGCGGCCAGTGTATCGGGCTTTGACGGAGCCGTGGGCTGCTGGTCGACTGATGCCTGCTTGTCGCTGGCAGGCAGTTTGCCGAGATCGACCTTGACCGTCTGGCTCTTGCCGTCGCGCCAGAGAGTAACGTCCACAGACTTGCCAGGCGAATAGGCGCCGATCATGCGGGCCAGTTCCTTGGGCGAAGCAACATTCTTGCCGTCGACCTGGGTGATGACGTCACCGGCGGTGATGCCTGCCTTCTTGCCGGGACTGGCGTCCTGGGCGCTGGAGACCAGCGCGCCCTTGTCGGACTTTAACCCGAGTGATTCAGCGATATCGGAGGTGACGGGCTGGATCTCGACGCCGAGCCAGCCGCGCTGCACGGCGCCGCTCTTCATCAGATCCGCGACGACCTGCTTGGCGGTCGAGGCCGGAATGTCGAAGGCGATGCCGACGCTGCCGCCCGAAGGCGAGAAGATCGCGGTGTTGATGCCGACCACCTGACCGTTGAGGTCGAAGGTCGGGCCACCCGAATTGCCCCGATTGACCGGAGCGTCGATCTGGATGAAATCGTCATACGGACCCGCGCCGATGTCACGGCCGCGCGCCGAGACGATGCCGGCGGTAACGGTGCCGCCGAGACCGAACGGATTGCCGACGGCCACGACCCAGTCGCCGATACGGACCTTGGAGTCGTCGGCGAAGTCGACATAGGTGAACTTGTTGCCGCCGCCGTCGACCTTCAGAACGGCGAGGTCGGTACGCGGGTCGGTGCCGACCAGTTTGGCGTCGAACTCCTTGCCGTCATTGGTCACCACAGTGAAGTCCGAGCCTTCCGAGACGACGTGATTGTTGGTGACGAGATAGCCGTCATCGGAGATGAAGAAGCCGGAGCCCTGCGCCACCGGACGCGGCCGGTCGTGGTTGTGGTCCCGGTGATCGAAACGGCGCATGCCGAACTGACCGCCCTGGTCGCCAAAGCCGCGGAATTCCTTGAAGAAGCGGCGCAACTGCGGATTGTCTGGCAAGTTATCGAAACCGTTCTGAGCGTCAGAGCCATCGTCGGCTGTCGACTGGACCTTGGCCTTGACCTTGACGCTGACGACCGCGGGCGTGACTCGTTCAACGAGATCGGCGAAGCCCGGCATCTGCGCTGTTTGAACGCGCACGGCATCGGCCAGAACGGGTGTTGTGCCGGTGCCGTAGGCCCCGAAGCCGATCGCCCCGGCGATAGCCAAGGACGCAGCCGTAGCCATGATTCGCTTGTGCGTGCTGGAAGATCCACTGGTGAAAGTTTTCATGATTTCGTGTCCTCTTTCTAGAATTTCGCCCCGATGGGCGTCGTGATGATAAGAATAGAGAAGCGCACATTACGATGTCATTTCCATTGCATGAACTTTTAGTAATGTTGGCGAATAATCTACCGAGGCACCCCTTGAGATGATATCGCGCTGATCATTGCTTGCATGGTCAGAAGTTCCAGTCCTGGCCAAAGCCAAATGGTCAGCGACTTCCTTTGCTCGAATCTGAACAGCAACAAAGCTGCTGTCATCATGCCGTGACCGCGTTTGCAGCATGGCTGCGTCGGACTCCAGACCGTGCGCTGTCAATGAGCGCTACATCTTGGCGGCGACCCTCCTGTTGAAGCCATCCAGGATCTGCTCGGCCAAACGGGCATAGTTGCCATCAAAATGATGGCCGCCGGCTGTCTTGATCACCTCGACACCTCTCGCGGAGAGCGTGTTGCAGAATGTGTCTGTCTCCTCATCACCGTAGAAACACTGGACCAACTTTGTAGGCACCTGCTCGATCGCTGTTGCGACCGGAACGGCCTCCGAGCTGGGCGCGGCGCCAAGCCACCCTGCGACCTGAATCTCCCAGTCGGCCGCATTCGCGAACCCAAGCAGTGAGATTTGCGCGATACGTTGTTTGATGCTCGTGGCGAGGTCGTTGTAGACGAAAGGCAGCACGTCGGCGCCAAACGAGTAACCGACCAGGGCGACGCTTTTGGCGTGCCATTTTTCGCCATACGTCTGAATGACTGCGGTCAGGTCCGCTGCTGTTTGTTCCGGCGTCTTCTTCTCCCAGAAATAGCGGACGCTGTCCCAACCAACTACGGATACCCCACGTGATTGCAGCTCTTCGGCGATTGTCTTGTCCAAGTCGCGCCAGCCGCCATCGCCTGACAGCACGATCGCCATCAGCCCGTTCGGGTTTGGCGCTGGCAGTTCGATCAAGGGGAGCGCCGAGAGACCACTAGTGTCGCCCGCTTTGAAATGCGGCTGCACAAGAGAGGTCGCTGCATCGCTCGCGATCCCGGGGACAGACTGAATGCTCATCGGCATGTCAGCGCTTTGGAGCGAGGCAAAATAAGCGCGCGCTTGTTTCGGCTCGGCTGCTGTGAAACCAAGGCTCCAAAACCCCTGCAAGGTCTTTGACGGCCCGTACGCGAAACCGCCGACCCGAGGAGACGAGGGCGCGCCCGCGCAAAGCGGGCGCTCGCTGGGAAGAACCACACTCGGATCCACCGAGACCGCCCCAGCCACCGTGTTGACGGGAGCCTGCGCCAGAATGGCCCCTGCAAGTGTTCCGCCGGCACCGACGCCAGCCAGGATGGGAAAATGGTACTGCAGGCCACTGTGCTCACGCTGCAGCCGGCGGCTCAGTATCTCCACATCGCCGACGAGGTTATGGCAGGGCTCCTTTTCTGCCGAGAGCCTGGCCAGATAGGTTTTGGTGTCCACGCCCACCGCGAGCGCCCCCTGCCTCCCAAGTGCCGCCAGCGCCGCCTGGTTCGCGTCGCTCCATCCGCTTGGATCCGAAAACAAGACGACGTATCCCTGGATCTGGCCGACCGGCACCACAAGGTGGACATCCCCATAGCGGCCACCCTCGATCGCCAGTGATGGTGTCGCCGCCAGGATTGCAACTGCTGCTGACAGGAGAAAGGCTAGCCTATTCATTCTGCGTTCGTGCTCCTAAACCCTTGAACCGGCCACCGATCAGTGCGGTGGCATCCGCGAGGATGACAAATGGGCTCAACGTACCCGAAGCCGCCAGGTAGCGTGGCTCCCACGCTGGATTGAACTTGTTTTTGAAAGCTCTCAGGCCCTGGAAATTGTAGAGGCGCGTGCCATATCGCCAGATCATTTCACCCAGCCTGTGCCATCGCGACGATAGCGGAGCTGCCAGCACACCGCTCAGCGGAGCCATGCCGAGGCTCAAACTGCGGTAGCGCATGTCCTTGAGCTGAAGGATCAATTTTGTGAACAGGAATTCCATGGCGTAGGGCGATGCCATACCCGTGTGCCGCATCAGGCCAACCGAAGCGTCCTGAAGGGTGTCCGTCGTCATGACGGTCGCGAAAGCGACGGGTACATCACCCTGGCGGACGACGGCGATCCACTGACAGCCTAGATAGGCCGGCTCGAAGGCAGCGATCGAGAAGCCTTTTTCCCTGGTCTTGCGCGAACGCAGCCACTCGACCGAAACGTCGGTCAGGGCATCCATGATCCGGGCAGTCTGGTGAGGCGGCACCAGGTCGAACGTCAATCCTTCGCGCTCGCCTCGTTTAAGCGCATAGCGAAGGTGAGCACTCGCCCCGCCTCTCAGTTCGAAGGCCGCAAGGTCCACGCATGCCTCCTCGCCAAGTTTCATGACCGACAAGCCCGCGTCCAGGTAGAACGGCAGGTTTTCGGGGCGGATCTGGTAGAACGCGGCGCGGCCCCCATGACCGGCGGCCAGTGCGACGAAGCCCTTGATGAGCTTCGGCCATTCCTTGACTGGACCTACGGGGTCGAAAAGCGCAATCCAGCTGCGGCCGCGCTTTCCATACATTATGAACGAGTCTCCCGTTTCGGAGAACATCAGGCTCTTGTCACCCATGAGGGCTAGCATTGCCTGGCTCCTGTCCTGCTCACGAATGATCTGAGAGGCCTGCCCAAGTGCCATCAGGTCCGGGCGCGTCGCGAGACCCTTTGGTGGGCGAAGCAACTGCCAAAGGCCGATTGCGACGGCAAGAACGGCCGCGCCGAGCAAGGCACGCAGCGCCCTGGGAGCTTGCGCGTCGAACTCGAACTGCCACCACAGATCGCGTGCTGTGTAATCGGCATTCCGAAACGCAACAAAGAAGATTGCGCTTGTCGCCAGGACGATCAGGCCTGCGGCAGCKACCCATCCCAGGGTGAAGGGCTGGTCCAGCATCGACGCTGGCCGGTCGAACTGACGCTTGGTGGCGAGCAGGAGGCAGATCAAAATGGCGAGGAATCCTGCCTCGCCATAGGCAAGTCCTTTAGACAGCGACAAACCGAGGCTCGCTATGGCCATCAACAGCGCAAGCCACCAGGCGCCGTCACGTCGCTCGAACAATCCGCGGGCGACAAAAAGAAATACAACGCCTGACAGGCTGCCCATGAAATGAGAGGTTTCCACCACCCACAGAGGCAGTCGCATCGAGAGGATGGCCAGCCTGTGTCCGAAAATCGGCGTTGCCCCGGACACGAGAAGCATCACTCCGGTCGCAAACGCGATGACCCCCATGAAGCGCGGTGTGAGACGCGCTGCAGCCTCGATGAGAGGATCGCCCGCGGCGGGGTTCTTCGTTGCAATTGCAAGCCGGGCCTCGAATATTGCGAGCAGAGCCGCAGAGAGCACCACCGGCATCGCGAAGTATATCCCTCGATATGCCAGCAGTGCCGCGGCGATCTGGTCGACGGAGGCATGTCCCGCAAAGGCCCAGAAGACTGCCGCCTCAAATATCCCAATACCACCTGGCAAGCTGCTGACCACGCCCAAAGCCGTGGCAGCGGAGAAAATCGCGGCAAAGCTGAGGAAATCGATTGATCCCGGTGGCAGCAGTACCCACAGGGCGGTCGCGGCTGCGAAGAGCCGGATACCGGTCAGTCCAAGCTGCATGGCGGCAATCGCCTTGCTGGGTGGGGCAAGACAAAAGCCGCCGATGCGGACCGGTCCGCGCAAGCCAAACAACAGCAGTATGATCGAGCCGGAGAGTGCACTTGCAGCCGCGACTTGCAAAAGGGTTGTCGGCCACTCCAAAAGATGGGAGACCGGCCCCGCTTCGATCAGGGTGGTCAAGCCCCCGAAGCCGGCAAGGCCGAGGCCGAATCCGCCAGCGACGAACAACAGGAGGCGGGCAATATCGTCGGACCGAATCCCGGCAGCGCGGTAGATGCGGTATCGGACAGCAGCGCCCGTGAAAGTGCCAAATCCAACGGCGTTGCCGAGAGCGGTTCCGCAAAATCCGGCCACCACGGGTGCCAGACGGAGTTTGCGGGCGCCGACATAATACACCGCACAGATGTCGCGCCCGATGACGGCCGCGAAACTAACCGCCGTTGCAAGGATCGACCAGCCAACCGCTGCAGCCGGGAAATGGCTGAACGCGTGCACGAGGGCGTGATAGTCGATGCCCTGGATCGTGCTGCCGAATGCCAGAACAAGAAGGGTCAAGGCTGTAAAAACGATTGCGGAAAGCGCCAGCCGGCGTGCCCTGGCACCGGATTGGCCTCCCAGTCGCGGAACATCCAGTTGCATCACGCCGGGGGCTGAATTCTCTTGCGCGATACTCGCGCGTCCGACATCTGTTTGGGCGGCAAGCGACACCGCTTACGCCCGTATTTCTTGTCGCTGGAACGACACGTAGGCGATGGTGAACAACACCAGAAGAGCCGCGATCATGCCGGCGAGCTGCGGCCAGATCAGGGCCACGCTCAGCGAGAAGGGCAGGGGCGCTCCCATCAGTGCCCCGCTCAACTGGTCGGTGAACAGCAGGCCGAGCGAGCGCGTTGCCGGATTGAGCAGCGCAAGCGTGGTCTCCCCGTAGAGCGTGTTGGGCGAGATGCGGGCAATGGCCTGCTGGAGATCGATCTGATGAACCGCGGTCATCGGATCGAGAGGGTCGATCGGCGCGAGCGCGCCGGCGATCAGCGGCGCCAGCATCGGCCAGAACACGGTGAACAGCAGCCATGCGGTGAGTGCGCACAGCGCCGATGTCGCCGGCGATTTGACGATCGTCGAGAAGGCCATGGCCACCGCCAGCCAGACGCCGGCATAGACGAAGGACGCGAACAGGAAGGCAAGGCCACGGGCGATCTCCTCGCCGCTCGGCGGCAGCCCCAGCAGAAGCATGCCAAGGCCGGTGACCAGCAGCCACAAGGCCAGCAGACAGATGGCGATGACCAGCAGCCCGCCCAGGAATTTGCCGGTAAGAAGCGCGTCACGGTATATCGGCTGCGACAGGATGCGCGACAGCGTGCGGCGACTGTATTCGCCGTTGATGGCGTCGAAGCCCAACGCGATCGCCACGAGCGGCACGAGGAAGCCGAGAAAGGAGACGAAGGACGGCAGCGGCTGCTGCGCCGTGGTGAACAGGCGCAGGAACAGGAACTGGTCCTCGCCTAGCGTAGCCTTTATCTGACCGATTGCGGCATAGACAGAGCCGATCGCCGTGAGCAGAACCAGAAGCATCACCAGATGGATGCGGATGCTGTTCATATGATCGGCTGCTTCCTTAAGCGCGATTGTGGACAGGCCGGCAAACGGCGACCCTTCACGCTGCGACGTCATGGTTCTCTCCCTCGAAAAAGCGGACATAGACCTCGTCGAGCGTCGACTGGCGGATGGTCATGGAATGAAGCGCGCCGCCCGCGCCGACGATGCGCCGGGCAATGTCGGCCCTGACATCCGCGTCGGCATCGATGCGCCAGCGTCCCGCCCCCAACGGCGTCAGGCCGGATACGTGCGGTGCGCCGGCGAGCACCTTTTTTAAATCGGCCCTTTCAGCCTCGACCTCGACGCTATGTGAGCCGCCGAGGACGTCCGAGGTGAGGTCTTCAACCCTGCCGATAAGGCCGATGCGGCCCTTGCGGAAAAGTGCTACCCGGCTGCAGATCGTCTGCATCATCGCCAGCAGGTGCGAGGAAAGCACGAACGTCACGCCTTCGCCCGCGAGTTCGCGGATCAGATCCAGCAGTTCCTGAGTCGACTGCGGATCGAGGCCCGATGTCGGCTCGTCTAGAATGGCGATCTCGGCCTGTTTGACCAGCACTTCGGCAAGCCCCAGCCGCTGGCGCATGCCCCGCGAGAAGGTGGCGACGCGGCGGTTCGCAACATCGGCAAGCCGGACCCGCTCCAAAGACCTGCCGATGCGCCTGTTCGCCTCGTCGGAAACGAGGCCACCGAGCCGCGCCGAATAGACAAGATTTTCGTGTGCGGTCAGGTGATCGTAGAAGCCGATCTGGTCCGGCAGGTAGCCGACCCGCCGCTTGACAGACAGCGGCTGGCGCAGCGGGTCGAGGCCCAGAACGCGGATCGAGCCCGCTGTCGGTTCGGTGAGGCCGAGAAGCAGGAGGATCGTCGTGGTCTTCCCCGACCCATTCGGGCCAAGCAGTCCGAAGACCTCGCCTTTCTCGACCGTGAGGTCGATGCCGTCAACCGCCGGAAACCGACCGTAGCGCTTGATCAGGCCGCGCGCCTCTATGACCGGGCTCATCGCCGTCCATACCGCGTAACGGCGAAGGCAAGCATCAACGCGGAAGCGCCGATGACACCGAGGCCGGTGACCCCCCACAGCGTCGATGTGCGCACCGTGACCCGGAAATTCGCACTGTCGGACGCGCCATCGCCATTCGCATGGACCGAGACCATGTAGTCGCCCGCGATAGCTTGTGTCGAAGGCGTCATCGAGACGCCGACATCGGATGTCCCGCTTGGCGCGATCTCGTCGACTTTTTCAGGGTTGAAGGTCACCTTCCAGCCTGAGGGCGGGCTCGCCGTCAGCTTCACGTCGCGAGCCGGCGCCGAGCCGTTGTTCGACAGCGTGAAGGTGAAGGTGCGCTCCTGGCCCGCCGTGGCGTCGCCGGAAAGCCTGCCCTGGGGACCTGACAGAGAAACGGATGGCCTGCCGGTGATATCAAGCAGCAGCTTGGTGTCGGCGCTGACATTATCGCCGCTGGCGGCGACGTCCACGGGATACTGACCGGCCTCGGCGTTGTCCGGCGGCTGGACGCTGATGGAGAGTGTTTTTGATTCCCCGGCCTTCAACGGCAGGCTGGTCAGTTCCTGCGACCCGTAGCCCTGCTTGAAGGTAACCTGGAAGCCGGACGGCGCCTTCGAGAGCAGGTTGACGGTCGAATCCACCTGGCCTTCGTTCTTGATGTCGACCTGGAAATCGAAGGCTGATTTGGCCGTGCCGCGCAGTGCGGGAAGCTTGGGTTCCAGCGTCAGCTTCGCCGGCTCGGTTTTGGCAAGCGTCATCTCCATCGGCAGTTTCAACACTTCGCTGCCTGCCTTGCCGGACACTGCAAAGTTCAGAGCCTTGCCGACGTCACCTCCCTTCGGAGTCAATTTCAGCGTCAGGCCGACCGTGCCGTCCGATCCCGCGATTGCGGCGGTGACTGGTTTGCCGCCGCCGTCGATCTCCCACTTCCATCCGTCGGGCAGCCCGTCGACTCCGAGTTCGACGCGTTGGGGCGGTAGTCCCCGGTTGGCCAGACTTAAAGGCACGCTCACATCCTTGCCGGCCTGGGCCGAGAATTCCGGATAAGGCGTGGTCAGCCATAAGCCGGTCGGCGCCTGGCTGGCGGCACCCGCGGCCGCGCTCTGTGCATGCGCCTCCGGCGCGGCGGCGACGAGACTGACCGCAATCAGGGCTATGGCGAGGATCGTCATCGGGTTTGAAAAAGGCGCACGAATGCCTGCAGGAATCATGGATGCCTCCCGCTTGAGGTTGGAATTAATCGTTGTGGTACAAAGCCTTGGTGGCGTTTCGCACGCTGGAATGGACTACCCGTTTTGTGGCGCGAGTTGGGCAATTCTGATACGACGATCTTCGATCACGAAATTGTTCCCTTCCGCAATAATGCGTGATGGACAATCACTGAGCCGAGGCACTGACCTGCAGTGCTCGTTGGCGTGGCCTGGGCCATTTCCGGCGTCCTCGCGAGGTGGAACGGCCCAGCGGTCACGGACAGGGAATAACCGCTGGGCCTAATGGGAGCGCGCTCCTCCCGAATGCAAGCGCTGACGCCGGCGCAAATCGTCAGTACTATGCTGGCGCTCCCAAGAGCGGCCGGTGGCCGCCACGTCGTAGTCCACGCTCGTACTCAGATTACTGATGCCAGCCGGAAACTATTCCACCATAACCGCCATTTTTTTTGGGAACGATGATGCGCCGGCCTGCAACGTTCAAGCGGGGCGGAGCCCTTGGGGGCGTAACTGACGAGTGCCTGCCGCCGTCCCAGAAGGGCTCGCGACACCTTGCCAGCACCGAAATTGGATTTCGAACATATGGCCTCATGCAATCGGACAAGATTACGGGTTGGCAGGCGTTGGCGCGCCGCCCTATCTATGTGTCGGAAAGGTTTCGGTCATGGTCCGCGAAGCAGTAGTCGCCATCTCATGTTGGTTGGTAGCCGGGACCCAGGTTACAACCATCGAACAATATAACGCCTTTCAATTTGGCTCCCAGTCGGCCGCGTTAGCCAAGTGCCGCAGCCTGTGGGTGACAAATCCCGTTGAGTACCTGCGCCAGGCCAACAAATACGAACGCCTTGATCAAACTGATCCCCTTGTCGGATACTATCGGCGGGGTATGGCGGATTTTGACAGCAGATGGAAACGCTCCGGCGAAGCGACCTGCGGTGCCGAGGGACTTCTAAGCAAGTTCCTAGGCACAGACATCCGGCGGTCGACGAACACCGCTGGCGATTGAATATGACCTTTGAATCCTGACGTTCAAGCCGCGCTTCGGCGTCGAGAAGAACCAGAGATAGATCCCGACTGCCACAATCGCTGTCAACAGGACCCAGATTGCCACATGCAGTTTGTCCATGGCGATGCGAGTCGTGGCGCAATGTCAGCAAATCGTTCAGCGTCCGGCTATGCCGGGGGCACGAGAATTGGGTTGCCGCTCGTACGACAGCAGCGCAACGATTTAGACAAGGCCGGGGCGAATGAGCGCATTTGATCCGCAAAGTCGCTATGCTAGGGCTCTCCCATTATTGGAGCTGACATGGCTGGCAAATCGCGAAAATATCCCATGCTACGGCGTTCGCGTGCGATGTGGGGTTCGCGACGCGTCTGGCAGCCACGCCTGGTGTTCTGGGCAGGCGCCATTGCCATTGGCCTGATCAGCGTCCTGTTCGCGGTTCTGGCTGACAAGGCGCAAGGCCTGTTTCATCAGATCACCGGCGATGGTGGCGGTTGGCGCCGTTTCCTGCCTCTCGCCATTACGCCACTCGGTTTCGTGTTGTGCGCGTGGCTTGCCTCCGCTTTCTTTCCCGGTTCGCAAGGCAGCGGCATTCCGCAGGCCATTGCCGCCAGGCACCTGCGCGATGATGAGGACCGCAGCCATATTCTGTCGCTTAGACTGATCGTTGGAAAGATCGCGCTGACCATCGTCGGCCTGTTTTGCGGCGCCTCTATCGGCCGTGAGGGCCCGACCGTGCAGGTCGGGGCGTCCTTGATGCTCCAGGTGGCCCGCTGGGGCGGCATGGCGCAGGCTCGCGGCCTGATCCTCGCCGGTTCGGCGGCCGGCATTGCGGCCGCCTTCAACACGCCACTCGCTGGCATCGTCTTCGCCATCGAAGAGATGGGCCGCACCTACGAAGCGCGCACCAACGGGTTGGTGCTTACGGCCGTCATCCTGGCCGGTCTCGCGTCACTCAGCGTGCTCGGCAACTACACCTATTTCGGAGTCTCGAAGGAGACGATTTCGTTTGCGGCCGACTGGCCGCTGGTGCTTCTCTGCGGCGTTGTCGGCGGCGGTTTTGGCGCGCTGTTCTCCTTGCTGGCGTTGAAGGCGACACGGCGGATTCGCCGCTGGAGCGCGCATCAGCCGTTGCGGCGAGTGTTGATTGTGGCGGCGGTCTGCGGGCTGCTGGTCGCGGTGATCGGCGTTGCCTCAGGCGGGCTGACCTTCGGCACCGGCTATGCCCAAGCACGTAGTGCCGTGGAGGGAACCCCGCTGCCATGGTTCTTCTTTGCAGCAAAGTTGACATCAGGTCTGCTGTCGATGATTTCGGGCATTCCCGGTGGCATTTTCGCGCCGTCGCTGGCAGTAGGCGCCGGCGTCGGCAGTTCACTCGGGCTCATGTTCGGCGCCAGCACTGGCATTGCGGCCTTGCTTGGCATGGCGGGCTATTTCGCTGGCGTGGTTCAGGCGCCGATGACTGCCTTCGTGATCATCCTCGAGATGACAGGCAATCACGACAATGTAATAGCACTGATGTGCGCCTCGATGCTGGGCTACGGCACCGCGCGCATGATTTCGCACGAGCCGCTGTATCACGCACTGTCGCGCGTCTTCATCGCCGAGGCCATAAGGCGGCGGCGGGCGGAGATGGCGGACGCGGCTCACTGAGCCGTCGTTGCACTTTGGCTGCAACGGTTCAAAAAACCGGGGCCTGCGTGACATAATTCATGCCGCCGCGACGGCGACGGCGAAACCAAGGTTCAATCGAAAACACCCCAGATGACGGCCAGCGAGAAGGCTCCGGCATGGCGCTTCAGTCCGCGAGCCGATGACGTTCGAGGGCCATCCACAAAAGACGGCCAACCATGTCGACCAACGTGGAAGGCGCGGATGGACGTTCATGACGACGGAAGGCTAGCCCAATGACTGCGCCTTGGCCCCGCGCGATTTCAACTGGCCAAAAGTCAAAGCGCGAGGCCAACGCCGGGTAGACACCGGCGGGCGAAAAGCGTCCGGTGGCCAATGATGACAGTGCCACTTCGATTTCTGCCTCCTGGGGCTCTATGTCGCCATCCCTCTCGACGAAAACCACTTTTCCTTCCGCAACAAGAATGACCACGGCCGGGACTTGGAAGAGCGCCGCAAGAGCACGGGTCGTAATCGAGATGTTCGCTTTCGGATTGTCGGCGGCCACGACGTCGCGGCTATAGTCTTGGAGCACTGTTACCTGCCTTCTTAAGAGCGCCGCCTCGGCTGCCCTGCGATGGGAGGTGAACGCAACGCCACTGACGACCAGTCCGACGAAGAAAAGCAGCCCAATGGCCCAGACGTTCGCAGGGTCGTCGACGATCAGCGTGTAGCGTGGCTCCGTCAGAAAGAAATTGTAGGCAAGGGCACCGAGTATCGCCGAACAGAGGGAGGGGCCTAAGCCCAAGCCAATGGCTGCCATGACCACCGGCACCACAAACACAAGGGAGATGTTCGGGATCGCCACCTGGCTGTCGACACCGACAGCCACCGCCGCCGCGACAGCGGTCATTGCAAACGAAGCAACGTAGCGCCCCAGAGCCGGACCCTCCAACAGGGCCGAGTCCGAAAATGGATCAGCATCGGGTAACAACGGGATGTCCGTTCGTGGGTTCGACGTTGCGTCGGTCATTGGTTCAACGCGCCCCGTTCTCTGATGTGTAAATCAATCCTGGCTCGACGATCCATTCACCGGGAGAAAGCGCTCCGATATCGAAGCGGCCATCATCGAGGCGCGGCGCGAGCCCGACATAGTCATAGCGATCGCCGAAAGAGTCCATGACAGGCGAAAAAATCGGCCGGTCGGCGAGGTAGCCAACCACTTGGCTTTCACCCGGCCGCCTGGCGGCGGTGATCCTCAGGATATAGTATTCGACCGGGACGCTTCTTGCATGGAGCCGCATCGGCCTATTCCTACTTATAGGAACGCTGGGGACAGTATGCTCGTGCGAGTTCAATAAATCCACCCACATAAATCGAGGGCGGTGTCTCAGTTTGAAATTCGGCGCTTGTCGTTTCCCGCCGCCAGTAGCCTTCAGTCCGCTTGAACTCGTAGCCTTGGTGCCCGATTGTCGCTCACTTGGGGGAGATATGTTATCATGCGCCGTCCGACATAGGCTCTGCCCTAGTGCCGACCGAGATTCACGTCAGTACGGTCGAAGGTGACAAGGGCCTCCCAGGCATCCTTTTAATCCAGACAACGCGCGGGCCTGATCTTCGGTGATCCCGGTTTTCTGGCCAGACGGCAGGCCATCAGGCCACTGCCATCGGTCGGCGGCTTGCCTACATCATCAATCATTATCGATTTCCCTTCCAGGTTGCCCTCACGGCAAGCGACAAGGGTTCCTTGGCCGCTACCAAACCCACAACCACGTGAATTGCGCTTCTGGCGCTGCTTGCTTACCTACCGCCTATGAACAAAACGAAGCTCACAATCTGGATCGTACTGGCGGTGCTGCTTTTGGTCTGCATCTATCTGTTTCTGGCGGCGGATGCGCCGGATTGGTCTGTGCGCCTTTGATTTCCAGCCCTCAAATTTCAAACTGACCCCACTACCGATCGCTGCCACCCCGACAGCGATCTTCCGAGACAAGCCCTCGACACGACCAAAAGACGCACGTGATGCCGGCAATGTAGCGGGAGCTGAGTTCGCGCTTCATCAGTGTCCAGCGCACGGCAAGCGGCATGCGAACCGGCCAAAATCTGGACGAAGCCCGGCAGCATCGCCAGCACGAAAAGCCAGCCGAACCAGGTTGCCGAGATCGGCGTTAGCCAGCTAAACCGTAACCGCTGTTCTCAGGCCACGGCCTTGAGTGGCGCGGTGGCATAGGCCCAGGGCAGCAGGTCGTCGAGCTGGCTTTGCGGATGGCCTGCGACGATGCGGGTGATGACGTCGGCAAGGTAGGCGTACGGGTCGACGCCGTTGAGT
>NZ_JBFTRA010000008.1:0-338419 GCF_056399285.1 Mesorhizobium sp. 01N446
TTGATGGTGACGACGATGCCGGCACCGACGGTGCGRCCGCCTTCACGGATGGCGAAGCGCAGCTTCTCTTCCATGGCGATCGGCACGATCAGCTCGACATCGACCGTGATGTTGTCGCCAGGCATCACCATCTCGGTGCCAGCCGGCAGCGACACGATGCCGGTCACGTCCGTCGTGCGGAAGTAGAACTGCGGGCGGTAGTTGGTGAAGAACGGCGTGTGACGGCCACCTTCGTCCTTGGTCAGGATGTAGGCTTCGGCCACGAACTTCTTGTGCGGCTTCACCGTGCCCGGCTTGGCCAGAACCTGGCCGCGCTCGACACCTTCACGATCAACGCCGCGCAGCAGCGCGCCGATGTTGTCGCCAGCCTGGCCCTGATCGAGCAGCTTGCGGAACATTTCAACGCCCGTGCAGGTCGTCTTGGTCGTCGGACGGATGCCGATGATTTCCAGCTCCTCGCCGACCTTGACCACGCCGCGCTCGACGCGGCCGGTCACGACCGTGCCGCGGCCCGAGATCGAGAACACGTCTTCGATCGGCATCAGGAACGGCTTGTCGAGCGGACGAACCGGCGTCGGGATGTAGGCGTCGACCTGAGCCATCAGCTCGCGGATCGCGTCCTCGCCGATCGTCTTGTTCGAATCTTCAAGTGCAGCCAGAGCCGAACCCTTGACGATCGGAATGTCGTCGCCGGGAAACTCGTTCTTCGACAGAAGCTCGCGAACCTCGAGCTCGACCAGTTCGAGCAGTTCCGCGTCGTCGACCTGGTCGACCTTGTTGAGGAACACCACGATCGACGGCACGCCGACCTGACGGGCAAGCAGGATGTGCTCGCGGGTCTGCGGCATCGGGCCGTCGGCAGCCGAAACGACCAGGATCGCGCCGTCCATCTGCGCGGCGCCGGTGATCATGTTCTTCACATAGTCGGCGTGGCCGGGGCAGTCGACGTGGGCGTAGTGGCGGTTGGCCGTCTCATACTCGACGTGAGCCGTYGAGATGGTGATGCCGCGCGCCTTCTCTTCCGGCGCCGCATCGATCTGGTCGTAGCGCTTGTACTCGCCAAAATACTTCGTGATCGCCGCCGTCAGCGACGTCTTGCCATGGTCAACGTGACCAATCGTGCCGATGTTCACATGAGGCTTAGTGCGCTCGAATTTACCTTTTGCCATAATGGGTGGCAGGCCGATCGATCGCGGCCTATGTCCCATGCTCTCGCCGGCCAATTCCTGTCTCGATCACGGCCAGTTGATGGCCCATTGCGGCGGCCATCGAGGTCTGATCTCCTGACCCCATGCATTTCATCCCTGCCCCGATCCGCGGCCCGCTGTTCATGATCGTTTCGACCGGGTCGTATCTGGTCAACGATACGATGATGAAACTCGCGACCGCAGGGCTGCCGTCCTACGAGGTGCTGTTCCTGCGTGGTGTCGCGGCAGCGCTCTGGGGCTTCCCGCTGTTGTTCCTGCTCGGCTACGGCAAACAGATCCCGCTGATCTTCGACGGCCATGTGCTGCGCAGGAACCTGCTCGAGCTGGCGGCGATCCTCTGCTATGTCGTGGCGCTCGCCAACATGCAGATCGCGGATTCCACGGCGCTCGGACAAATCACGCCGCTCCTTATGCTGGTCGGTTCCTCGATCCTGTTTGGGGAGCGCATCGGCGGCCAGCGCATGGCGCTGATCGGGCTCGGCTTCATCGGCGCGCTTATGGTGGCTCAGCCGACCATGCAAGGCATCTCCGTCTATGCCCTGCTGGCGCTTGGCAACGCCGCGCTGTCAGCCGCGCGCGACCTCGCAGGCAGGCGTGTCGCCGCTGAAGTGCCCGGGATGATCGTGGCGATTTCCGCCGTCGTGGTGGTGCTGATCGGCGCCGGTGCGGCGCATCTCGCGTCCGAGCGCTGGGTGATGCCAGAAGCACGCCATTTGCTGCTGCTTGCCGGCGCCGGTCTTTTCCTGATCTTCGGCCATTTCTTCATCTTCATGGCCTATCGCGTCGGGCCGACCAGCGCGGTGGCGCCGTTCTATTACTGCTTCACCGTCTGGGCCGTCATTTCAGGCCTGCTGGTGTTCGGCCAGTTCCCCAATACGCTGGCGGTCTGCGGCATCCTGCTGGTGGTGGCCAGCGGGCTGACCATCGTGTCCCTGGACCAGCGCAAGCGCCGGCTGACCGTCGTCGCCTAGCATCGGCAGCAGAGCGCCTGTTTCCAATGTTGCGGAGGCCGGATCGATCGTCTATTCGGCGATATGCCGTCTATCCGGCGAAGACATGATCAATCAGCCAAGGGAGGTTCCCATGACCGATTTTGACCAGAACAAGAATTCCGACGCCGAGCACAAGGCCGCCATTCGCAAGTCGCTGATCGGCTGGGCGGTGTTCATCGCCGGAACGCTGATCTTCTTCGCCGCGGCCGACGCAGTGCTGATGCCATAAGCAAGCCCGCAGCTGGTCGTGCCTCGGCAGAAACTCAAAACTTCAGACGATGCAGCCGGCGCTTAGAGCGTCCGCCTTCCACTGAACTGGTGGTAGGCCCACAGCACGATCACCGCGCCCACCACCGCCACGATCAGACTGGTGATGTTGAGGCCGGTGACACCTATCCCAAAGAGTTGGCTGCAGATCACGCCGCCGACAATGGCGCCGACGATGCCGAGCACGACATCCATGATCAGGCCCTGGCCGGTCTTGTTGACGATCTTGCTGCCGAGGAAGCCGGCGATGGCGCCGAGAATGATCCAGCTGATGATACCCATTTTTTTCCTCTCCATCCCCCGCCGGCCCGACATTTTCATATGATTGTCAAAACCTCAAGCCAGCTTGAAATTCCGCCCGGATGCGCCATTGTTGAGATGGGCTGGGCTTGGCTAGAAGGAGGATCCACTATGGGACTTTTTGACAACGCCGTTCCCGGCGGCAACATCACCAAACCGCTGATGATCGCGCTCGGCGCGTTGCTGGTCGGAAAAATGCTGAGCGGCAGAAGTGCCGAACAGCCGGATCAGCCCGACGCCGTTGCTCCCCCCGCCCCTGCTCCGACCGAAGCCAATCCCGGCGACGGCGGCCTGCTCGGCGGCCTGGGCGGCCTGCTCGGCAAGCTCAAGGACGCCGGCCACGGCAATGTCGCCGATTCCTGGGTCGGCACCGGGCAGAACCAGCCGATCAACGCCAACGATCTCGGTTCCGCACTCGGGCCACAGGTCATCCGCGAGATCGCGCAGCGGACCGGCCTGGACGAGCAGGAACTGCTCAAGCAGCTGTCCACCGCCCTGCCCGGCATCGTCGACAAGCTGACGCCGAACGGCCAGGTACCGCAGCAGCACCAGGTGGCGTCCGCGTTCAACAGCTGACGCGCCGCGCATTGATGTCCTGAAGCGCTGCGCCCGTTGTCGCGCAGCGTCTTGCCGATTGTAGGGATGAAAGTCTGGAGCGGGTAGCGGGAATCGAACCCGCATATTCAGCTTGGAAGGCTGCTGCTCTACCACTGAGCTATACCCGCGCCTTGCACTGAAGTATCGGATTCACCCGAAAAGCGCCATGCACTTTTCGGCCCGATGCTTTTTCGTTTCAGGGCTTCCGGGCCGGCAGTGGTGGAGAGGGTTGGATTCGAACCAACGTAGGCTAAGCCAACGGATTTACAGTCCGTCCCCTTTAACCACTCGGGCACCTCTCCAGTCTGCCGCCGGAGCCATGCAACGAGGCATTCTTGCCGACCCCGGAGCCCGAGATAGAAGTCTTGTCCGAAATCAGCGAAGCGCCTTATGGCGGCAAGGCCAGTGGGTGTCAACCGCACTGGAAGGGTTTTTCGATGTTGTTCGCCGGCTGCGGCGACGGGCCATATCCTTGGCCGCGGCGGACCGCTATAGAAGCCGGCCATGAGCAACAAGACCAACACCCCGAAAGACACCCATTACGCCAAGCTGCGCCGCGCGCACCGCGATGAGAAAAGCGGCGGCGCCCCGGCATTCCGGCCGCGCCAGCCCGTTCCGCCCGGCGAGAACGCCGCCGACGGCCTGGTGCGGCTTTATGGCCTGCACACGGTGCGGGCGGCGCTCGACAATCCGCGCCGCCGGATCAAAAAAATGCTGGTGACGCGCAATGCGGCCGAGCGACTGGAGATAGCCGATCTCGCCGCCCTGCCCTTCACCGCCGAACTGGTCGAACCTCGGGACATCGACAAGATCACCGGGTCGGATGCCGTGCATCAGGGCGTGCTGATCGAGGCGGAGCCGCTAAAACCAAAGCGCCTTGACGCGCTCGGCGACACAAGGCTGGTGCTGGTGCTCGACCAGGTCACCGATCCACACAATGTCGGCGCCATCCTGCGCTCGGCGGTCGCTTTCGGCGCCGGCGCGCTGATCACCACGGCGCGCCACAGCCCGCAGGAATCGGGCGTGCTGGCGAAATCCGCCTCCGGGGCGCTGGAGCATATCGACCAGATCGAGGTGAAGAACCTGGCCGACGCGCTCGGCCAACTCCATGAGGCGGGGTTCCAGACCATCGGGCTTGATTCGGACGGGCCGGCGGAACTCGAAACCAGCTTTACCGGCGACAGGATCGCGCTGGTGCTCGGCGCCGAAGGCAAGGGCCTGCGTCAGAAGACGCGCGAAACCGTGACCACTCTGGCGCGGCTCGACATGCCCGGCGCGATCCGCTCGCTCAACGTGTCGAACGCCGCAGCGATCAGCCTTTATGCGGCGCGGGCATTCATGAAGCGCGGCTAAACCGCCTGCCCTCGCAACGAGAAACGGGCTCCGGCGACAAATGCCGGAACCCGTTCTCTCACAGGACAAGGATGGCGGCTTGGGAACGTTATGCCGCCCTCCCTCGACCTATGCCGCTTTGCCCTGGACTGAGGCTGCCTCGCCGCCGACCTCGAAATTGGCCATCCGCTCCAGTGCCCTCACCAGGGCGGAGTGATCGTCCTTTGCGCCGCCATTGGCGGCGCAGGAATTGAAGAGCTGCTGCGTGGTCGAGGTGTTGGGAAGCGACACGCCTAGCGCTTTCGCGCCCTCCAATGCCAGGTTGAGATCCTTCTGGTGCAGTTCGATGCGGAAGCCGGGGGCGAAGGTGCGCTTGACCATGCGCTCGCCATGCACTTCGAGGATGCGCGAGGCCGCCAGCCCGCCCATCAGCGCCTGCCTGACCTTGGCTGGATCGGCGCCGGCTTTCGAAGCAAAAACAAGCGCTTCGGCGACGGCTTCAATGGTCAACGCGACGACGATCTGATTTGCCACTTTGGTGGTCTGGCCGACGCCATTTGGCCCGACCAGAGTGATGTTCTTGCCCATCTTCTCGAAGACGGGTTTTGCGCGCTCGAACGCCTTTTCCTCGCCGCCGACCATGATTGTGAGCGACGCCGCCTTGGCGCCGACCTCGCCACCCGAGACCGGCGCGTCGAGATAGTCGCAGCCGAGCTCGTTGATCTTTCCGGCGAAGACCTTGGTCTCGATCGGCGAGATCGAGCTCATGTCGATGACAAGCTTGCCCCTGGTCAGGCCGGAGGCGACGCCGTTGTCGCCAAACAGCACATCGGCCACCTGCGGCGTGTCGGGCACCATGGTGATGACGATGTCGGCAGCCTTGGCGACGGCGGCGTGGCCGGTGACTGTTTTCAGGCCCTTGGCGACGAGATCGGCGGAAGGCTTGCTGCGATGGTCGCTGGCGATGACGTTGTAGCCGGCGTCCAGAAGATGCCCCGCCATCGGCGCGCCCATGATGCCGAGGCCGATGAAGCCTATGGTTTCCATTGTTTTTCTCCAATGACTGTTTGAAACGCCCCCTCATCCGGCCCTTCGGGCCACCTTCTCCCCGAGGGGAGAAGAGGCTGCCGACGTTGGTACGCGTCTCTTCTCCCCACCGGGGAGAAGGTGGCCGCGCAGCGGCCGGATGAGGGGGCCTTAACTGCTAAGCCGCCGCGCTGCCCTGCCCGGCCAGGTCACGGAACCAGCCCAGTCCTGCCTCGGTGCCGGCCTTCGGCTTGTATTCGGCGCCGATCCAGCCGGAATAGCCGATGCGGTCGATGTGGTCGTAGAGGAAGGGATAATTGATCTCGCCCGTTCCCGGCTCGTGACGCCCGGGATTGTCCGCAAGCTGGATATGCGCGATGCGGCCGAGGTTTGCCTCGATTTTACGGGCGAGATCCCCCTCCATGATCTGCATGTGATAGATGTCGTATTGCAGGAACAGGTTTTTCGAGCCGACGCGGTCGATGAGCGCCAGCGCCTGGTCGGAGTAGTTGAGGAAGAAGCCTGGAATGTCGCGGGTGTTGATCGGCTCGATCAGCAGCCGGATGCCGGCCTGCTCCAGCTTCTCCGCCGCGAAGGCGAGGTTTTCGGCGAAAACTTCCTCGAGCACCTTGCGGTCGACGCCCGCGGGCGCGATGCCGGCCAGGCAGTTGACCTGCTGGCAGCCGAGCGCCTGCGCATAGTTAATCGCCTTGGCGATGCCCTGGCGGAATTCCGGCACGCGATCCGGCAGCACGGCGATGCCGCGCTCGCCCTTGCCCCAGTCGCCTAGTGGCAGATTGAACAGCACTTGCGTCAGGCCGTTCTTCTTCAGCCTCGCGGCCACCACCTCCGGCGCATAATCGTAAGGACCGATATATTCGACGCCCTTGAAGCCGGCGCGGGCGGCGGCGTCAAAGCGATCGAGGAAATCATGCTCGCCAAAGAGCATCGACAGATTGGCTGAAAAACGCGGCATTCTTCTTCTCCTAATCCAGCATCACGATCGCGGTCGGCGCATCCTCATGGCTTTCGGCAAGGTCCTCGAATTCGGTGATCTTGTCGATCTCGGTGCCCATCGAGATGTTGGTGACGCGCTCCAGGATGAATTCGAGCACGACCGGAACCCGGTGCTCCTTCATCAGCCGCTGCGCCTGCTTGAAGGCGGCGGCGAATTCCTCCGGCTTGCGCACCCGGACCGCCTTGCAGCCCATGGCCTCGGCAACGGCGACGTGGTCGACGCCATAGCCGGCTTCGGGATCGCCCGATCGGTTGATGTTCTCGAAGGCAAGGCTCACCTCATAATCCATCGAGAAACCGCGTTGCGCCTGGCGGATCAGGCCGAGATAGGCGTTGTTCACGACGACATGGATGTAGGGCAGTCTGTGCTGCGCGCCGACCGCCAGTTCCTCGATCATGAACTGGAAATCATAGTCGCCCGACAGCGCCACGATTGCGCGGTCCGGATCGGCGGCGCGCACGCCAAGGGCTGCCGGCAGGGTCCAGCCGAGCGGGCCGGCCTGGCCGCAATTGATCCAGTTGCGCGGCTTGTAGACATGCAGGAACTGCGCGCCGGCGATCTGCGACAGGCCGATCGTGGTGACATAGGTGACGTCGCGGCCGAACGCCTTGTTCATCTCCTCATAAATACGCTGCGGCTTCAGCGGCACCTGGTCGAAATGCGTCTTGCGCTTCATCGTCTTCTTGCGGGCCTGGCATTCCTTGGCCCAGCCCGACCAGTCGCGCAGCTTTCCAGCCGTCTTCCACTCGGTGGCGACGTCGAGCAGCATCTTAAGTGCCGCACCCGCATCGGAGACGACGCCGAGATCCGGCGCGAAGACACGGCCGATCTGCGTCGGCTCGATGTCGACATGGATGAACTTCTTGCCCTTGGTGTAGACGTCGACCGAGCCGGTGTGGCGGTTGGCCCAGCGGTTGCCGATGCCGAAGACGAAGTCGGCTTCGAGCATCGTCGCATTGCCATAGCGGTGCGAGGTCTGCAGGCCGCACATGCCGGCCATCAGCCGGTGGTCGTCGGGGATCGCGCCCCAGCCCATCAGCGTCGGGATGACCGGAACGCCCGTTATTTCGGCGAATTCGATCAGCAGATCGGATGCATCGGCATTGATGATGCCGCCACCGGCGACGATCAGCGGCTTTTCCGCCGCGTTGAGCATCGCCAGCGCCTTTTCGGCCTGGGCGCGTGTCATGGCCGGCTTGAACGGCGTCAGCGGCTCATAGGCATCGATGTCGAATTCGATCTCGGCCAATTGGACGTCGACCGGCAGGTCGATCAGCACCGGACCGGGCCGCGACGAGCGCATGAGATGAAACGCCTTCTGCAGCGCCATCGGCACGAGATAGGGCTCCATGACGGTGACCGCCCATTTGGTCACGGGCGCGGCGATGGCGGCGATATCGACGGCCTGGAAGTCCTCCTTGTTCAGCCGTGCCCGCGGCGCCTGGCCGGTGATGCACAGGATCGGAATGGAATCGGCTGATGCCGAGTAGAGCCCGGTGATCATGTCGGTGCCGGCCGGCCCGGACGTGCCGATGCAGAGCCCGATATTGCCCGCTTTGGCCCTGGTATAGCCTTCGGCCATATGCGAGGCGCCCTCGACATGGCGGGCCAGCACATGGCGTATCGTGCCCCTCGCCTTCAGCGCCGAATAAAGCGGATTGATCGCCGCGCCTGGCACGCCGAAGGCGCAGGAAATGCCTTCCTTTTCGAGAACGAGAACCGCCGCATCGACAGCGCGCATCCTGGCCATTTTCCGGCCCTCCACTTGGGTTGTCATTGTTGGATGGACTGTTATCTCAGCAAGCCGGCTATTTTTCAATTTTTTCAGAATATTTTTTCATTTCTAGAAAACGGCGACTATTTGCTGATTTTATTGGACTTTCGGTTTTCCAGGAATCTTTCGCCTCGCCACAGTGAAAAACTTTTTCATTGCGCATTCGGCGAAATCGGCGAAACTGGCGCGATGGAAACCACTGAGAAACGGCAGCGCGGCCGGCCGCGCGCTTTCAACGGGCCTGCCGAAGCCAGTTCGGTTCAGTCGCTGGACCGGGCGTTGCGCATCCTGGCCATCGTCGCGGAGGGCAGCGGCCTGTCGCTGAGCGAAATATCGGCGCAGAGTGGCCTCGCCGCCTCCACCGCCTACCGCATGCTGACGACGCTCGAGAACCACGGCATGGTCGAGTTCGACACATCGGACCAGTTGTGGTCGATCGGCGTCGAGACCTACCGCATGGGCGCGGCCTTCCTGCGCCGCCGCAAACTGGTCGACCGTGCCCGCATAGTCATGCAGGAGCTGATGGAAAGAACCGGCGAGACCGCCAATCTCGGCGTCGCCGAGGATGATTGCGTGGTCTTCGTCAGCCAGGTAGAGACGCACCAGGCGATCCGCGCCTTCTTTCGCCCGGGCACGCGCAGCCCCTTCCATGCTTCCGGCATCGGCAAGGCGGTGCTGGCGCATCTCGAGCCGGAGCGCGTCGGCACCATTCTGCGCAAGGCCGGCCTGCAGCGCTTCACCGACAAGACGCTGTCCGAGATCCCTGCCCTTGCCCACGATCTGGCTGTCATCAAGCAGCGCGGCTGGTCGGTCGACGACGAGGAGCGGCACCCCGGCATGCGCTGCGTGGCGGCCGCCATCTTCAACGAGTTCGGCGAGCCGATCGGCGGCGTCTCGGTGTCGGGGCCGACCGTGCGGGTGACGCCGGAGCGGCTGGCCGAGATCGGGCCGATGGTGCGCAGTGCCGCGGCCGAGGTGACCCGGATGATCGGCGGCCTGCAAGCTGGCTGATCAGCCTGCCCCGGACAGCGCGCTCCTGGTCGCAATATCGAACAAATCGAGCAGTATACCGGCCCTGCAAGCGCCGGCGGGCTCCGTCTTGCCGTGGCGTTCGAAGGCATGCGAAAGGGCGTGGATGAGGAAAACGGTTCAGCTTCTGCTTGTCGCTTCGCTTTGCGGGTGCGTGGCGACGACACCTCGACCCGATGCCGGCTCCCAGCGCGTCGATCCCATTCCGTTCTCGCTCGCGCTCGAGGAGATCGTCATCACCGGCATCCGTCAGCGTTTGCCGGATCCTGCCTCGGCCAGGCTCGGAAGGACGCTTGCCGGCGAGCGGACGCTGAACGGCCGCAAGGAGATCGTGGTATGCGGCTTCGTCATCGGCAAGGCTCCGTCCGGCGGTTCCGGCGACCAAGCCTTCATTGCCAGGATCTACCCGGATACGGCCAGCAGCTTCGAGCTCGTCGCCATGGGCGGCGCTTTGGAAACCAGGCGTCTCGTCGACAGCACCTGCAGCGCAGCCGGATTGCCGATCTCCGATCCGGTCTGAGAACCCAACTATAAGCATTTGTAACGCAAAACGAAAAAGGGGCTCGTTCGAGCCCCTATTTCCATAACTGGAGCAATCCTCCTCCGCTCAGAGCCGGCAATAGTGGCTGTAGCCGTCGCGGCCGATGTAGGTGTCGGAGTCCGGATCGTAGCTCGCGTAGCGATCGAAGCAGCGGCGGACATGCCAGGAACCGCCATCTTCGTCGACATAGACGGTGCGCGGCGGCTGCTGGGCAAGCAGGCTGCCAAGGACGAACCCGCCGACGCCGGCGGCGATGCCGATGCCGAGGTCGTGGTGATGCGAATGAGCCGCCGAAGGCTGAACGGTGCCGACCAGCGCGGTGGCAGCGACGGTGGTGGCGATGAGGCCGGAAACGAGTGTGCGCTTGAACATGATGATCTCCTTGCTTCGTTGACCGAGGCGATCCATCCGCCTCTTGATCATCTGTCGTTGCCGCGCGGAAAAAGGTTCGAGGCTTTTTTGATCTTTTTTCGAAGATGCCGTCGGTTCCCGCCTGCGGGGCCACGGAAAAATGCAAAGGGCGGCCGAAGCCGCCCTTCGAACGCAACAGGCCTTGGCGTCAAAGGATGATAACCACCCGGCCATGGTGATGATGACGGTGATGGTGATGGTGGTACCACCAGTAGTCGCCATAGTAGCCGTCATAGTAATGATGGTGATGATGCATACCGTGAGCCGACGACGTCTGAACCGTGGCGGCCAGCGCGCCTGTGGCAACGAAAACGGCGACGAGAGCGTAAGTGAGCGTGCGCTTGAACATGATGATCTCCTGGATCCTTGACCGAGGCGACCATTCGCCTCTGGAGATCAGTCGGCGCGGCCTGTCAAAAGGTTCGAAAGGCCGGGGAGATTCTTTGGCGGGCGAGAGGAAGAGCGAGTAGCGAGTAGCGAGTAGCGAGTAGCGAGTAGCGAGTAGCGAGTAGCGAAGGCAGGATCACAGGGATTTCGGCTAAGCTACCAACTATTCGCTATTCCCTATTCGCCTTCTCTCATCCCAAGCCCGTGACATGCCGAAGCCAGAAGGCGAGCGCGATGAAGCCGATGATTGCGGTCACGCCGGTCCAGTCGACATTGGCCTTCTTCACGTCGCTGATGAGCTTCACCAGCAGCATCCAGGCGATGACGACGAGGGGGAGAATGATGACAAGCCTGATCATGCGACACTCCAGTCCGAAGCGATTGCACCTCACCATTATGTAGGAAGCGCGCTAGCGGATTTCAGCAGCGGCCTGCACCGCGTCATCCACCGTTGGAGGTAACCGAAAACGGAGTTTTGTCTTTACTGGCGCACGAAATATGCTACCGGAGCGCCGTGCCCTTGTAGCTCAGCTGGTAGAGCAGCGGTTTTGTAAACCGAAGGTCGGCGGTTCGATCCCGTCCGGGGGCACCAGTCTCGCCGAACAGTTTGGTTGCCAGTGTGAGGCTGCCCAATCACACCCCGATCGCCGCCACCAATATCCGGTTCTGCCTTCGTATCGCCGCGCGCAGTTCCGGGATCCTCGCCTCGTCGCGTTTCACGAATTCGATGAACATCATGTTCATGTTGTTGAAGATCAGTTCGCCGACCGCTGCCCCGTCGATGTCCTGGCGCACCAGGCCGAGCTCCTGCAGCCGGGCGATCAGCGCGCGGATCTGTTCGGTGAGTGAGCGGTCGAGCGCGGTGTAGACCTGGCCGAAGGGGCTGTCGGGCAGTTGCGTCGAGATCGCCATGGCCTGCCTCCACATCTCCTTGCTGAGATAGTGCAGCGAGTGCTCGATATAGATGCCGATCAGCGTGTCCAGCGCGTCGCCGACATTGGCCGGCGGCCTGGCGACGACCCCGCGGCCGGCATTGAGCACCTCGTTGACCTCAAGCGAGACGATGGCGCCGAGGATGTCGCCCTTGTTTTCATAGTAATTGTAGATCGTGCCGATCGACACTTCCGCCTGCGCGGCGATGGCCTCGATCTTGGCGCCCTCATAGCCGGCCTCACGGAAAAGCGCCGCCGCCGCCTCGATGATGCGCCTGTGCCGGTCCGCCTTTTGCCTTGCCCGCAATCCGCTCATAGCAGCCTCTTGCCACAAAAACAGAATTGACTCAATTTTAGAATTGGTTCAACTTTTTGCAAGAAGCCACAAAGGCAAGGAAGAACACTCGATGTCCATCAAATCCGCATCCGGGAATCCGCTTTCCGTCCTTAAGCGCCATCTGCACGCCGCCTGCGCCGCCACGGCATTTCTGCTTGGCGCCGGCAGCCTCGCCGAGGCCGCCGATCTCAACGCGCTGATCTGGTGCGACCATTCCGATCCGGCGCTGCTGCAGCCCTTCGAGGAGGCCAACAACGTCAAGGTCAACGTCAAGGAGTTCGAAGGCACCGGCGCCGGGCTGGCCATCGTCGAACAGTCGCAGCCCGGCGACTGGGACGTGATGGTGATCGACAGTATCGATGTGCCGCGCGGCGTCGAAAAGGGCCTGTTCGAGCCGTTGCCGGAAGACAAACTGCCCTTCGCCGACCTCTTTCCGCAAGTGAAGATGGATGGCTCCACCGTCGTCGGCGGCAAGCGCTACGGCATCACCGAAAAGTTCGGCTACAACACGATCGGCTTCAACAAGACCAAGGTCGACCCGGCCGACATGCAGTCCCTGGCGTCGCTGACATCAGACAAATACAAAGGCAAGGTCGCCATCTACGACTATTACCTGCCGGTCATCGGCATGGCGGCTCTCGCCATCGGCAAGAAGACGGCGGACCTCACGGAAGCCGACCTGCCCGCGCTCAAGGAAGAGCTGCTCAAGATGAAGGCCAACGCCAAGCTGGTCGGCGAAGTCACCGCCAGCCAGACCGCGCTCGCCACCGGAGAGGTCGACATACTGGTCGGCGGCGGCGAGTGGGTGACGGCGGGGCTGGCCAAGGAAAACCCGGCGCTGGACTTCTCCATTCCCAAGGAAGGCGCGGTGCTGTGGTCGCAGTCGCTGGCCATGTTCAAGGATTCCAAGAACAAGGACATGGCGCTGAAGTTCATCCAGTACATACTGAGCCCGGAAGGCCAGGCGCGGCTTGCCACCTCCTCCTGCTACTGGGGCATGCCGTCCAACACCAAGGCGGCTTTGACCGACGACCAGAAGAAGGTCCTGCGCTTCGACGAGCAGCCGGGGTTCCTGGGCCGCGCCCAGGCCTATCCGGCGCCAAATGCCGATCTCGACAAGAAGATGCAGGATATGTGGACCGAAATGCTGCAGGCGAAATGAGCTGACACCGCTCATGAACCCAGCGGGAAACAACACTGTGCCCCGGGCTGGCCGTGCCCTGCCCCGGGCGAGCGATGCTCTGCCCTGGGCATTGGTCACGCCGGCGCTCGGCTGGACGTTGCTGTTCTTCGTCCTGCCGTTCATCGCCATGGGGTTTTCGAGCCTCACGGCGCATGAGGGCGGCGGTTTTACGCTTTCCAATTACAGCCAGTTCTTCACCAACCCCTCCTACTGGCAGGCGATGGTGAACTCGCTGGAGGTAACGGCGATCGTCACCGTGGTTTCGGTGCTGCTGGCCTATCCCTTCGCCTGGATCCTTGCCGAACAGGTGCCCGAACGCTGGCAGCGGCTGGCGCTGATGCTGGCCGTGCTGCCGTTCTGGACTTCTTACGTCGTGCGTTCCTATTCCTGGCTGCTGGTGCTGGCGCAGAACGGCGTCATCAACCGCGCGCTCACCGGCTCCGGCCTCGTCAGCGAGCCGCTGCAGCTCGCCAACACGCGGCTGGCCACCGTCACCGGCTTCGTGCATTTCTTCGTCATGCTGCTGACGCTGACCATCTTCGCCAACCTCAAGCAGCTCAGCCCGAGCTACCGCAAGGCGGCGGCCGATCTTGGCGCCGGGCCGGTGCGCACCTTCCTGCATGTCATCTTGCCGCTGACCTTGCCCGGTATCATGGTCGGCGCCTTCCTCACCTTCGTGCTGTGCATCGGCGACTACATCACGCCGCAGATCCTGGGCGGCAACAACGAGCTCTTGATGCCGCAACTGGTGATGATGCAGATCGGCCGTCGCGGCGATTTTCCGCTGGCCTCGGCGCTGTCGATCATCCTGATGGCCGTCGTCACCGTTGCATATCTCGCCTGCGCGCGCTGGCTGAAGATCGAGCGGGCCTGAGATGCGCCAGATCGTCCGTGCCGCTTCCTTGGTCTACGCGCTTGCCGTCTACGGCTTCATCTTCCTGCCGGTGGTGGTGCTGGTGCTGTTCTCGCTGCAGGCAACGTCGTTTCCGATCCCGCCTTTCACCGGACCGTCGCTGCGCTGGTATGAGGTGGTTCTCAGCGACACGCGGCTGACTTCGGCGCTGGTCAACTCGCTGCTGGTGGCGTCGATCTCCTCGGCCACCGCCGTCACGCTGGGCTTCCTCTCGGCATGGGGGTTTGCACGCTTCGTGCTGCCCGGCTCCAGCCTGCTGCGTGGCTTGATCACCCTACCTTTGACGGTCAGCTACCTCATCATTGGCATGGGGCTCTTGGTGCTGTTCAACTGGGCCGGCGTACCGAAATCGCTGCTTGCCGCGGGGATCGGCCATGTCGTGATCAACCTGCCGCTGTGCTTCGCCATCATCTACAGCCAGATGGGCGACCATCAGATCAACATCGAGCGCGCCGCGCGCGATCTCGRCGCGCCGGAATGGAAGGTGCTGCTCTTGATCACCGTACCGGTGATGGCGCCGGCGATCTTCGCCGGCTTCTTCCTGTCGATGACCTTCTCCTGGGACGAGTTCGTGATCTCCTTCCTGCTGACCCGCTTCGACACCACGCTGCCGGTGGAAATCTGGAACCTGCTGCGCTCCGGTCTCAATCCAAAAACCAATGCGGTCGGTTCGCTGGTCTTCGCCGTTTCCATCGTGCTGGTCGTGCTGTTCGAACTGACATTGCTGCGCCGGAGAAGAACATGACCGCGCCTTTGGTCGACATCCGCGCCGTCTCGCATCGTTTCGGACAGTTGGCCGTGCTGAAAGACGTTTCGCTCAAGATCGAACCCGGCAGCTACACCATCCTGCTCGGGCCGTCGGGCTCCGGCAAGACGACGCTGCTCTCCATCCTGGGCGGCTTCGTCACCCCCAGCGAAGGCAAGGTTTTCATCCGCGGCGAGGATTGCACCGCGGTGCCGCCGGCGAAACGCCCGACGACAACCGTGTTCCAGGACTACGCGCTGTTCCCGCATATGAGCGTCGGCGGCAATGTCGGCTTTGGGCTGCGCATGCAGGGCGTCGATGGCGCGACGCGGGCCGCAAAGGCACGTGAGGCGTTGGCGCTGGTTGGCCTCGCCTCCGCCTTCGACAAGAAGCCGCACCAGCTCTCCGGCGGCCAGCGGCAGCGCGTGGCGCTGGCACGTGCGCTGGTGATCGAGCCTGCGGTGCTTTTGCTCGACGAGCCGCTCGGCGCGCTCGACCTCAAACTGCGCCGGCAGATGCAGGACGAGCTGAAGGCGATCCAGAAGCGCGTCGGCACCGCCTTCATCCATGTCACGCATGACCAGGAAGAAGCGATGGCGCTGGCCGACCATTGCGTGGTGATGAATGACGGCCGCATCGAGGACGAAGGGCCGCCCGAGCGCGTCTATGCCAGGCCGGCGACGCGTTTTTCCGCCACCTTCATGGGCGAAAGCACCATCCTGGGCGGCACTGTCTCGGAGGCCAAGGACAGGACCAGCACCGTGACGACGCCTGCCGGACCGGTTTTGGCGCGCAGCGCCTTGCCCGTGGGATCGGCTGTCGCATTGGCTATACGGCCGGAGCATCTCAAGCTCGGCGGAGCCGCCGGCACCGCAAGCCTCGGCATGGCGAAAGTGACCGATGTCGTCTTCCAGGGCAGTTTCAAGCGCGTGCTTGCCGTCTCCGTCGAAGACCCCTCGCTGCAGTTCATCGCCAAGCTGCCAGCGACCACTACCCTCCAGCCCGGCGACACGGTTGCCGTTTCGTGCGATACCGACCAAATCATTGTTTTGGCGGACTGAATGGGAACTCTTCCGGTCATCGACGCACCAGACTGGTACGAGACCATCCGCATGGCCGATGGCATCACGCTGATCCACGAGCCGTGGATCAAACCCTTCTTCCGCTGCAACATCTGGCATGTGCGCGGCCGCGACCGCGACCTTCTGTTCGACACCGGCCTTGGCCATTTCAGCCTGCGCAAACACGTGCCGCTGGTTGCGGAGCGCAAGCTGACCTGCGTCGCCAGCCACACGCATTTCGACCATATCGGCTGCCATCACGAATTTCCCGACCGTTGCGTGCACCTTGCCGAAGCAAAAATCCTCGCCGATCCGCGCAACGAATGGACGGTGGCCGACCGCTATGCGACCGACGAGATGTTCGATCGATTGCCGCACGGCTGGGAGTCGTCCCGCTACCGAATCCTGCCTGCGCCCGCCGACCGCCTGCTCGACCATGGCGACGTTGTCGATCTCGGCGACCGCGCCTTCGAGGTGATCCACACACCTGGTCACTCGCCAGGCGGCATCGCGCTCTACGAAAACAGGACGGGCATCCTGTTGTCCGGCGACATCATCTATGACGGCCCGCTGATCGACGACGTCTATCACTCGGATATTCCGGACTACATGGCGACGCTGCTGGCCATGCGCGATCTCGACGTCTCGATCGTGCATGGCGGCCATTTCCCGAGCTTCGGCAAGGTGCGTTACCGCCAGCTGATCGACGAGTACCTGGCGCAAAAACGCCAGGCCGGCTGCCACCTGCGGCAGAGCCCCTGAGAACAGCTACGGCATCAATTCAAAATGCCGGGGAAATGCCTGATGCAGCAGGAGCAGCATGGTCTTGCGCAGCACATTGGTGTCACGGCTCGAAGGGTTCAGATGGTCCCAGTACCACGCGCCGTGAACCAGATAATTCAGGCTCTCCGACAGAGTGTCGATGTCGACGCCGGCATAGCCGCCGCTGCGCGAAATCTCGATCAGCAATTCGCGCGCTTCGGCGGTATAGGCGAGATCGCTCGGGAGGCCGATTTCATTGTAGATCTGCATGCTCTTACGGTCGCTGGAGAACACGACGAAGACCGATACCCATTTCGGATGCTGCCGGGCGAAACGCTGCGCACAGTTGACGGCACCCAGCAGCCTTTCGGCCGGTGACAGGCCGGGCGCCCGCACCAGGCTGATCCACAGCGCATCATACTGATCGCTGAGATACTGCAGCACGGCCCGGAACAGGTTTTCCTTGCTGCGGAAGTGAAAGACCACCAGCGCGTTGGACGAACCGACATGTTCGGCGATACGCTGCATGGTGAGGCTCGCCAGGCCCTCCTCCGCGATGAGCTCGATGGTGGCGTCGATGATGCGCTGGACGCTCGCTTCGCCGCGCTCGCGCCGGCGGTCCTTGGACGGCGCGGCGTCGTTTGCCGCGCCCTTCGTCGTCGCGAGCTTGCGTTTCTCCGGCTTTTCGGTTGCTTTGCGTTGCGCCATTTTCGTCAGGCCTTTCGGACCCGCGACGGGAAATATTCCGCCGCATAAGTTACTTCAGCATATGGCACGCCGTTCAACCTAGGGATCCCTCAGAGCGACGGACGTGTCCCGCTGTTCCCATACCATTCCCCCCGAGCCGTTTCATAGGCCAGCCCCGCCCGGAAGACATCGGCATCGCTATAGGTGCGGCCGACGATCTGGATGCCTGTCGGCACGCCGCTGGCGGCGTGGCCCGACGGTATGGACAGAACCGGGCAACGGCTCAGCATATTGAACGGCGTCGTCATCACCCAGCCCAGCGAAGGGTTCACGTCTTTGCCGTTGATCTGGACCTTGTCCGTGGTCTGGTCGAATTCCGCCGGCACCGCGGGCAGCGCGTTTGTCGGGCAGATCAGCACATCGTAGGTTTCCAGCAGCGGGCCGAGCGTCTGGTACATCCTGGCCGCCACGTCCAGCGTTGCGACGAAGTCGGTGGCCTTGGACTTCTGTCCGTCCTCGGCAAACCGCCTTGCATAGCTGGTCATGTCACCGGCGTGCTCGGCAAGCAGTTGCGACAGCGACGCGCCGAACAGGTGCTCGAGATAGGCCATGCCGGCCTTGAGCACCCCGTCATCCCAGCCGAGGTCGACCTCCTCGACCGTGGCGCCGAGCGAGCGGAACACGTCGCAGGCGGCGAGCGTGTTCTTGCGCACGTCGGGGTCGACTTCGAAGGAACCGAGATCCATCGAGAAAGCGATCTTCCAGCCTTTGATCGGCTTGTAGTCGAGCGGCAGGCGCAGCTTGGGACGCAGCGTGGCGATGTCGAGCGGGCTCGGTCCGGCCATGACATTCTGCAGCAGGATCGCATCCCTGACGTTTCGCGCCAGCGGCCCGGTGTGGCAGTAGAAATCGAGGTTGAAGGGCGGCTCGTCGGGATTGCGGCCGTAGGGAGGCTTGAAGCCGACGAGACCGCAGGCCGAGGCCGGAATGCGGATCGATCCGGCAATGTCGGAACCGGTGGCGATCGACGATGTGCCCGATGCCAGCGTTGCCGCAGCACCGCCCGACGAACCGCCCGGTGTGAAATCCCGATTCCACGGATTGCGGGTGACGCCCCACCGCTTCGACCAGGTGTAACCGGCGCAGCTGAATTCCGGCGTCGCCGTGCGGGCATGCACGATGCCGCCGGCCCTCATGATGCGCTCGTTCATCGTCGAAGTGTGGCCGCCCAAGGCGTCCCTGGACAGCAGCGATCCGTGCGAGGTCGGCTTGCCCTTGATGTAGCTCTCATCCTTGATGCCGATCGGCAGGCCTTCCAAGGCGCCGGTCCTGGCGCCGCTGGCGTATTTCGCCTCGGCCCTGGTGGCCAGCTTCATCGCCTCTTCGAAATGCGTGAAGGTGAAGCAGTTGATCGCCGATTTGGTGGCCTCGGCGCGGCGAATCGTGGCCTGCATCAATTCGACGGGTGAGAGTTTCCTGGCCTTGAACAGCCGCAGCGCCTCATGGGCCGCCATATAGCAAAGGTCGAGATCGGACATGGGAAGTCTCCTGCGATCGCGAGACCGCACTTGGCATGAGAGGATTGCCGGTCCGCGCTTCGCGGCCCGGTGGCTGTTGGTCGGGATCGTCCGGCGACGCTATTTCTGGAGGTCGGTCCAGATTTTCGTGTAGAGCGCCTGCACATCCGATGGACAGGCCGGCATGAACTGGCCCTTGGCGGCAAATTCAGCCGGAACGTCCACTTCCGGCGCCGTCTTCATGTCGTCCGGCATGAAGGCCTCGGAGCCCTTGATGCCGTTGGCGTAGCGGGCGAAAGCCGAGATCATCGCGGCGTTCTTCGGGTCCATGATGAAATTCTGGAACAGCTTGGCGTTCTCGACATTCTTGGCGTCCTTGAGGACGGCGACATTGTCCATCCAGATCGGAAAACCTTCCTTGGGATAGCCGTACACGATCTTGTCGTTCTGCAGCCGCTCGCGCAGCGATATGCCGTTCCAGTTGACGCCGGCGGCGATGTCGCCCCTGCCCAGGCCGTCGACGGCCGCGTAGTCGAGCGAAAGCCATTTTGCCTTGGCCTCGACCAGCTTGTCGTGCACCTTCTTCAGCACCTGCATGTCGTTGGTGCAATATTTGCCGCCCTCATAGGCGATGGCGAGGAACATGATGTCCCCCATTTCGGGCACGACATTGATCTTGCCGACAAGCTCGGGCGGCGGGTCGAGGAAGATCGCCGAAGTGTTCGGATCGCCGGCATAGACCGACTTGTTCACCGAAATGCCTGTCGTACCCCACTGCCACGGAACGGTGTATTTGCGGCCCGGATCGAAGGGAACGTCGACCCAACGCGGATCGACATTCTTGAAATTCTCCATCTTGTTGGGGTCCGTCTCCAGGAGCAGACCTTCGCTGATCCAGACCGGCACGACGCTGGCCGACGGCACCACGATGTCATAGCCGGACGCGCCCTGGCGGACCTTGGCCAAAGCGGTGTCGTTGGAATCATAGTCCGTGACGGTGACCTTGACCTTGTAGGTCTCCTCGAACTTCTTGATCAGGTCCGGGCTGGTGTAGTTGCCCCAATTGTAGATGTTGAGTTCGCCATCGGCGCGGGCAGAGCCGGTTGCGGCGAGCAGCGACAGCCCGACGGCCGCCGCGGTCATTTTCCAGTTCATGCTAGTGCTCCCATTGTTGGGACCGGCTGCGTCGCCGCCTCGGTCCGTCTCCTGCAGATGAACAAGCCTGGCAGTGCCCTTCGGCCCAAGACGGACCGCCGGCTGGCTGTCAAAACGTTCCCCTTATCGTGGCCATTCACCGGCGGATGCCAGCTGGCCAACTTGGTCGTCTGCGTCAGGATTAATTATAACTAACTATACAGTCAATATCTTTTCGCAGGCATTGCCGCGGCTCACCCTGTTGTCGTGGACAATGCTGCAAGCTGCGAACGGAATGGCTCTTTCGCTGTCGGTATGATGGCCCGCGCTGCAAAATTTCTGCTTGTCAGGCGCTTGCCGCCGACCTGTCGCCAGTCACGATCCGTTGCCGGTACCATTCGAAGGTGCGCCGGATCCCTTCCTGATAGCTGGTCGTCGCCTCCCATCCGGGAAGAACCTGCCTTGCCAGGGTCAAGTCCGGGCAGCGGTTTGTCGGATCCTGCGGAATTGGCGCATGGTGCTCGATGCGGCTGCCAGGAACCAGCGAGCAAACGAATTTCGCGGTCTCTAGAACCGAGACCTCGCGATTGTTGCCGATGTTCAGGGGGCCTCGGTGTGTGATGCTGTCGCGCCAGAAGAAACGTTCCAGGCCGTCGACGATATCATCCACATAACCCCAGCTGCGCGATTGGGAGCCGTCGCCGTAGACGGTCAGGATTCCCGTGGTCAGCGCCTGGCAGACAAAATTCGAAACGGCACGGCCGTCATCGATGCGCGTTCGCGGCCCATAGGTGTTGAACAGCCTGACGACGCGCACATCGAGCCCACTGACGCGTTGCTCTTCGAACAGCAGCGCCTCGGTGCAGCGCTTGCTCTCGTCGTAAGAAGCCCGTGGTCCGGTGCAGTCCACCGATCCCCGGTAGCTCTCCGGCTGCGGCGACATCAGCGGATCGCCATAGACCTCCGAGGTCGAGGCGAAGCAGAAGCGTCCGCCGGGCCTGAGCAATGACAGAAGATTGAGCGCGCCGCCTATGTTGGCCCTGATCGTGCGCGCCGGCTCGCGCATGTACCATACGGGCGAAGCCGGCGACGCCAGATGGATGATCTCATCGAAATGCTGGCCGGTCGTGAAGCTTTCAGCATCGGCAATCCGCAGGCTGAACCGCGGGTCCGAGACATGGGCAATGTTGTCGCGCAATCCGGTCCACAGATTGTCGACGACGACCAGCGTTTCCAGATCGTCACGCCGCAGCAGACGATCGACAAGATGGGAGCCGAGAAAGCCGCAGCCACCAGAAACCAACACGCTGCGCGGCATGCGCACTCCCCTTCAGAAACACGGCCGGTCAAACGCGCCGCAACGCTTGTTCCCAGGATATGGGAACCGGGTCCTATCCGGATCCGACAGTCTTCTACCAGTGCTTTCGTCGACGCAACAATTGCAACGACCAAACTTGCGCCGGGCCGATGCTTGGTCGCCCAAGCATGAACTGTCGCTCGGGGTGGACCGAGCGTCGGCGGTACCTGCAGACGGGTGGCGTCTTCCGGCGACCTACAGCGCCCGTTGCGGGCAAGGCATTCCGGAGGCATCGCCGCAGCGCGACGCTGTGGGCAGCGGTCTCATGCTCATGTTTTCCGACTGGCGCACAAGCTCGGCGAAGACCAGCGCGAAGCTACCCAGCATGACAAAGACGATGATCAGGCGTGCTACCGGCAATATGTCGGCCTCGTCTGGTTGGTGCGTGACCCCGAACATCAAACTTCGTTCCGAAGATCATGCGCACAAATCAAAAGTGCCGTGGCGTCCCTTGGCATCCCGAAGGATACAGCGATGCTACGGGCGCCCCCACGCCATTCATGCCGGCTAACATGATCGATCCGCCTTTACGAGACTTTAAGCCTCGCCTTAACCATCACATTCGCTCGTGCCGTGTCATGAAGCGCGATCCGCGGGTTCGCACGATGCCGCCGCGGCCTGCTTTGCGCGCCGCCGCAACGGCTCTCTTTGCAGACCTGCCCACCCCGTGCTACCCCGGCGCGGGCGCGGCCAGACCTGCCGCCGCCAATCGGTCGCGATCGGGGAGCCATGAGCACAGCCGCCAACAGCATCGCCTTCGTCTCGTCCGACACTGCAGACGCCAAGGCGGCGCTGGAAAGTCTGTCGGCGCGCTACGGCCAGTGTTCGATCGCGGAGGCCACTGTCGTGGTGGCCCTGGGCGGCGACGGCTTCCTGTTGCAGACCTTGCGCGACACGATGGGGACGGGAAAGAAGGTCTACGGCATGAACCGTGGCACCATCGGGTTCCTGATGAACGAGTACCGTTCCGGAGGGCTCACCGAGCGGATCGCGGCGGCGGTCGCCGAAACCATCCGGCCGCTCGAAATGCTGGCCGTCACCTCGGAAGGCGAAACCGTCTCGGCGCTGGCGATCAACGAGGTGGCGCTGTGGCGCCAATCCTATCAGACGGCCAAGATCCGCATCAGCGTCGATGACCAGATAAGGCTCGAGGAACTCAGTTGCGATGGCGTCATGATCGCGACGCCGGCCGGATCCACCGCCTACAATCTTTCAGCGCATGGCCCGATCCTGCCGCTCGACGCGCCGCTCCTTGCACTGACGCCGGTCAGCCCGTTTCGCCCGCGCCGCTGGCGTGGCGCATTGCTCTCCAACAAAGCGACCGTGCGCTTTGACATTCTGGAGCCGGAAAAACGGCCGGTGAACGCCGCCGCCGACCATACGGAGGTCAAGGCGGTGACCTCGGTAACGGTGCGGGAATCGCCGGCAGCGACGGCAACCTTGCTCTTCGATCCCAATCATTCCTGGAACGAGCGCATCCTGGCTGAGCAGTTCCGTTATTGAGCCGACACACAGACAAGCGGCCGGATTAAGCATCGCGATTAAGGTTACAGCTTCACAATCGCGCCAATCCCGCCCGTTTCTGTTGACAAATCGCGGACTTGCGCCTAATCGCAATGCCAATCTTGCAAGCGCGTGGCGCTTGCCGCGACGAATAACGTTGCGCCTCCCCGAACCAGCCAAAGACAACAACACTTGTCCTCAGACACCACGATCGCTCAAGAAGCGTTGACCTTTTCAGACCTCGGCCTGTCGCCGAAGGTGCTTTCCGCAGTCACCGATGCCGGCTACACGCAGCCGACACCGATCCAGGCCGGCGCCATCCCGCACGCCTTGCTCGGCAAGGACGTGCTGGGCATAGCCCAGACCGGTACCGGCAAGACAGCCTCCTTCGTGCTGCCGATGCTGACCCGGCTGGAAAAGGGCCGCGCCCGCGCCCGCATGCCGCGCACGCTGATTCTCGAACCGACGCGTGAGCTTGCCGCGCAGGTCGAAGAAAACTTCGTCAAATACGGCAAGAACCACAAGCTCAACATCGCGCTCCTGATCGGCGGCGTGTCGTTCGACGAACAGGACAAGAAGCTGGAGCGCGGCGCCGACGTGCTGATCGCGACGCCTGGCCGTCTGCTCGACCATCGCGAGCGCGGCAAGCTTTTGCTCAACGGCGTCGAGATTCTCGTCATCGACGAGGCCGACCGGATGCTCGACATGGGCTTCATTCCCGATATCGAACGCATCTGCGAGATGATCCCGTTCACCCGGCAGACTCTGTTCTTCTCGGCGACCATGCCGCCGGAAATCACCAAGCTGACGGAAAAGTTTTTGCACGCGCCGGTGCGTGTCGAAGTTTCCAAAGCGGCGTCGGCCGCCACCAACATCATCCAGCGGCTGGTCAAATCCGGCTCGAAGCCCTGGGACAAGCGCGAGACCTTGCGCAACCTCATCAAGGCCGAAGATGCCGAGTTGAAGAACGCCATCATCTTCTGCAACCGCAAGGTCGAAGTGTCGGAACTGTTCCACTCGCTGCTGAAGTATGATTTCGATGCCGGCGCCCTGCATGGCGACATGGACCAGCGCGCCCGCATGCAGATGCTGGCCAATTTCCGCGACGGCAAGCTTCGCTACCTCGTGGCTTCGGACGTTGCCGCGCGCGGCCTCGACATCCTCGATGTCAGCCACGTGTTCAACTATGACGTGCCGATCCATGCCGAGGACTATGTCCACCGCATCGGCCGCACCGGCCGTGCCGGTCGCTCCGGCAAGTCATTCACCATCGCGACCAAGTCCGACACCAAATACATCGACGCCATCGAACGGCTGATAGGCACCAAGATCGAGTGGCATGATGGCGACCTGTCGACGGTCGTGGCCAGCGAAGGCGGTGAAGACGATGCGCCGCGCCGTGGCAAGGGCGCACCGCGCCGCGCCGGCCGCAAGGACGACGATCGCAAGGACAGGGGCGAGCGCAAGAAGGGCGACGAACGCCGTGGCAGACACACCGAGGAAGACGCCTCGAGCGTGGTCGCGCAGCAAGAACAGCCCGATGTGGCGGAGACGGCCGTTGCCGATATCAGCGAGCGGCGCGCGCGCAAGGACGCTATCCGTTCGGAAAACACCGAACGCAAATCCTCCGATCGCAACGAGCAACGCGCACCGGAACGGGGTGACACCAGGCCGCAGCGCGACAACAGCCGCCCTGCCCGCCATCGCCACCAGGAAGACAACGACACCACCGTTGGCTTCGGCGACGATATGCCGGCCTTCATGCGCATCGTCGCCAAGGTCTGATCCCGGCCGCTTTCGAAGGCAAGCCGCCCGGCTTGCCTTCTTCTCTTGGAATCGCTCCTAGCCTGGCTCGCCCGTCACATGGGCCCAGGCATCATCTTGGTCGGTTTCTCCAGCATCGGGAAGTCGGCCTTGGTGCATTTCACGTTCGGGTTGGTCGGACTGAACATGCCGTTGGGATTGTCCCTGAACAGCCAGGCGTGAAGATCGTAGTGGACGAACTCCCTCGGGATGAGCGGATAGTGTCCCTCCATCGGGCCCATGAATTTCTGGCCAAACAAAGTGGGGACCTCCTTGACGTCCGGCGTCAGCGGCACCAGCCATTCCACGCCGACCAACTTCAGGCCTTTCTTGGTCGGCTCGTAGATCAGGACGTTAGGCTTCATCGGGTCGAGCTTCTGGCCGACGCTCGGGACATTGACGAAATGGACGCCCATGGCGCCTTTCGGGTAATCCATCGAGCCCGGTATCTTTTCTCCACTGTAGAAGACGCAGCCGACTGTCGACAGATACAGATCGCGGACCGCGGCCGTGTAGTCCTCATATTTGGCGAGCGACTTTTTCAAGGCCTCGATGTCGGCCTTGCTGGCGTCCTCGGCCCGAGCTGTGGCGAGCCCCAACCATACGCCTGCAATACTAGTCAAAGCGAGGACGCCATAGCGCCCAAGGCTGCCTGTTCTTGTCATGCATTCCTCCCAGACTTTCTGATCTGGCCGTGCAAGACCGAGGCGGAAAAAATGCTTGTTACGCGGCCAGTTGTACCGCCCCATCCCCTCTGGAACGCAACGATGCTAATCCTTTCGACGATCACGGGAAAGCAGTTATTTAGAACTAGCTAATTCTCTTTCGAAGCCGTCTCACGCCCAAACAAAAACGGCCCCTTGCGGGACCGTTTTCGCATGCGATTGCCGGACAGATCAGGTGAGCGGCGACAACTGGATCTCGACGCGGCGGTTCTGCTCGCGGCCGGCAGCCGTCGCATTGGAGGCGATTGGCCGCGTCTTGCCGAAGCCGGTGACAGCGAAGCGGCGCTGATCGACGCCCTGACCGGACAGATAGTTCGCAACCGCCAGCGCGCGGCGCTGCGACAAATCGAAATTGTGCTGTTCGCCGCCGGTCGAATCGGTATGACCGAACACGTCGACCGTGGTCTGCTTGAATTTCTTCAGCACCAGCGCTACCGAGTTCAGCACCGGATAGAAGCCGGGCTTCACCGCATCCTGATCGACATTGAAGGTGATGTCCGACGGCATGTTGAGGATGATCTGGTCGCCGCTGCGGGTGACACTGACACCGGTGCCCTCCAGCTGCCGACGCAGCTCGGCTTCGTTCTGATCCATGGTGGCGCCGATGGCGCCGCCGGCCAGCGCGCCGATGCCGGCGCCGATCAAGGCGTTGCGGCGATCATTGCCACCGGCAAGCAGACCAAGGCTGGCGCCTGCCAGGGCACCGAGACCTGCGCCTGCGGCCGTGTTGGAAATCTTCTGGTCGCCCGTATACGGATCGGTGGTGGTGCAGGCGCTCACGAGCAAAGCCGTCGCCACGACGACGAGCACGGTCTTCTTCATAGATGGTCCCTCTCCAAGTCGCGCCTTTCTCGACGGCGCCAAATCAGCCCTTCCGGCGACTTGTACCATGAATTGCGGCGAAAAACGGAACGGGAAAAGCGCCTGCAGCGGCTTTTCCCGGGATCAGTTACCAGAGATTCTTGCCGTCAATGACCACCACTTCCACCTTGTCGAGATTGAAGTCGTCGAACAGCCGCGAGTTGACGCTGATCTTCGGATTGTCGAAATCCGGCTCGCCGGTCGACCAATCCGGCGTCTCGGTGAACGTGCCGCAGCCGCAATTGGCGCAGAAACCGTGCTTCACGGTTTTCGAGCCCCATTCATAGAAGGAGACGTTCTTCAGTGGCGTGATGAGCTTGAACTGCGACGGGGTATAATAGGCCCAGAGCGAGCCGCGTTTCGAGCAGAACGAACAGGTGCATTGCGTCACCGTTTCCGGCGCCTCCGAAACCTCGAATGTCGTCGCCTTGCAGTGGCAGCTTCCCTTGATGGTCATCAACATTACCTCTCCATTGTCCGCCGCCCACGCGGCAGGGCACCATAAAGAAGCGATCCTGACAACTGCCCGTCAGCAGGCTCTAACCTGAACAACAAGCAGCGAAATCAATAGGACGATGGCGGCACGAACAGGCAGATGGTCCTGCCGGCGTCGAGCCCGGCCACATGCGCGCACCAATGATATTCGCCGTCGGGCGAATCCTTGATGCGCCTGTCGCTGTAGGCCAGCACCTCTCCTGTGTCCTTGATGACATAGCCTTCCGGGCGCTCGCCGATCGAGGTCTGCGACACCTCGTGGCAGTCGTAATTCGCACAACAGGCGAACGGATAACTCCAGCCCTGCGGCTTGGCCGCGGTCGGCTTGGCGTCATGCGCCAAGGCCGGCATCGTCAGGACGGCGATCGCTGAGGCGGCGAACAGAGGAAGGAGAACCTGGCCAACCGATGGAACGGCGATGGCCGATCTGGAATTGGCGGCAAACATGACAACGCTCCTTTCAAACGAGGTTTCAAGCGTTTCGCTTGCCCGTTCCCGGAACGTGTCTTCCCAGCGGCCGATCGTCAGCAGATATGCCGCGACCGGCCATAAATGCTTTTGTCTCCTCCTGGCGCAAATGGTGAGCCGAAATGTGAGTCGGCGCAAGAAATTGCTGCTTGACCACCCGCACCTGTGGCGGGACCGGGCAAGACAGCAACAGGTGCCCCTCGACTAAGGCGGATCGTGATCAATGAGGCCCGCGTGGTCCCCACGAAGTGCGAGCGGGCGCAATCGTCTGGTGGTGGGCTGATCTAGTCCAGATCCGCCACGGCCTCACCCGCGCCGCCTTCGATGCGTTGCGACAGCGAGGCTTCCATGAAGTCGTCGAGGTCGCCATCGAGCACGCTCGACGGACTGGTGCTCTCGACACCGGTGCGCAGGTCTTTCACCAGCTGATAGGGCTGCAGTACGTAGGAACGAATCTGATGCCCCCAGCCGATGTCGCTCTTCGACGCCTCGGTGGCGTTGGCAACGGCCTCGCGCTTCTTCAACTCTTCCTCGTAGAGGCGCGAGCGCAGCATTTCCCAGGCCTTGGCCTTGTTCTTGTGCTGTGAACGCTCGGCCTGGCAAGCGACCGCGATGCCCGTGGCGATATGCGTGATGCGCACGGCCGAATCCGTCGTGTTGACGTGCTGGCCGCCGGAACCCGACGAGCGATAGGTGTCGATGCGCACATCCGATTCCGAAACATCGATCTCGATCCTGTCATCAACGACCGGATAGACCCAGATGCTGGAGAAGGACGTATGGCGACGCGCATTGCTGTCATAGGGCGAAATACGCACCAGACGGTGGACGCCCGATTCCGTCTTCAGCCAGCCATAGGCATTGTGGCCCTTGATCAAGAGCGTCGCGGATTTGATGCCAGCCTCTTCGCCGTCATGCACTTCCAGCACCTCGACCTTGAAGCGGCGGCGTTCGGCCCAGCGCGTGTACATGCGCAACAGCATCGAGGCCCAGTCCTGGCTTTCGGTGCCGCCGGCGCCGGCGTGGACTTCGAGATAGGTGTCGTTGGCGTCGGCTTCACCCGACAGCAGCGTTTCGACCTGTCGGGCCTTCGCCTCGCCTTGCATCGAGCGGATTGCCGCCTCGGCCTCGGCGATGACGCCCTCGTCGCCCTCTTCCTCGCCGAGTTCGATCAGGCCGATATTGTCTTCCAGCGCCTGGGTCAGGCCCTTGACCGCCGCGATGCCTTCCTCGAGGCTCTGGCGCTCGCGCATCAGCTTCTGGGCTTCCAGCGGTTCGTTCCAGAGGCTGGCGTCCTCGGCCCGCACATTCAGGTATTCAAGCCGCTTTATGGCCTGATCCCAGTCAAAGATGCCTCCTCAGCAGGGTTATCGCCTGCCTGATCTCGTCGACAATATTCTGCGTTTCCGCGCGCATGGCCTGGTATTTTGTCCTGTTGCTGAAGTGACACTTCGGTCGGCGCGATACATAGGGACGGCGCCGCCATGTGTAAAGCGAAATGGGCCGGCCTCCAGGCCAGCCCAGCGATCCGCATCCTGACCCGTCAGTAAAGCCCGCCGCCGCCGTCCTGGATGGCCTGGTTGGCCTGTGGCGACAGCGCGCCGCCCGAGGCGTTGGAGCCGTCGGCGCCCATGCCGATCACCCAATAGCTGTCGGCGGGACCGGTGCCCGGCTTGAAGGCCTCGATGATGGTGCCCGGATCCCCGGACGCGGCACGCATGCCGGTCTTGCGATTGATGGCGATCAGGTTCATGCCGTCCGGAACCTTGAAGTCGACATTGGGCGTGCCGTCCAGCGCCACGCGCATGAAATCCTTGAAGATCGGGGCGGCGAGACCGCCGCCGGTGGCGCCATGGCCGAGGCCGCGCGGCGTATCGTAGCCCATATAGAGGCCGACGACGAGGTTCGGCGTGTAACCGATGAACCAGGCGTCCTTCTCGTCGTTGGTGGTGCCGGTCTTGCCGGCGATGTGGCGGCCGAGCTCACCAATGGTGGCGCCGGTGCCGCGTTGCACCACGCCTTCCATCATCGAGGTGATCTGGTAGGCGGTCATCGGATCGAGCACCTGCTCGGAATTGTCGACCAGTTCCGGCTCCGGCTGGTTCTTCCACTCAGGCGCGTTGCAGCCTTCGCAGCCGCGCTCGTCCTGCTTGAACACGGTCTTGCCGTAGCGGTCCTGGATGCGGTCGATCAGCGACGGTTTGATCGACTTGCCGCCATTGGCCATGATCGAATAGGCCGAAACCATGCGCATCACAGTCGTCTCGCCGGAGCCCAGCGCCATCGGCAGATACGGCGCCAGATGGTCATAGACGCCGAAGCGCTCGGCATATTCGACGACCAGCTTCATGCCCATGTCATTGGCAAGCCGCACCGTCATCAAATTGCGCGACTTCTCGATGCCGGAACGCAGGGTTGCCGGCCCGGCGACGGTGCCGTCATAGTTCTTCGGCGTCCAGGTCGTGTTGCCACTCTGGATGGTGATCGGTCCGTCCATGATGACCGAGGCCGGGGTGTAGCCATTGTCGAGCGCGGCCGAATAGACGATCGGCTTGAACGAGGAGCCCGGCTGGCGCATGGCCTGCGTGGCGCGGTTGAACTCCGACTGGGCGTAGGAGAAGCCGCCGACCATGGCCAGCACGCGGCCGGTGTGCGGATCCATGGCGATCAGGCCGCCTTCCACCTCGGGAACCTGGCGAAGGCTGTAGGTGTTGTCGGAGCCTTCGTTCTTCTGCACGAAGATGACGTCGCCGGGCTTCAGCACATCGGCCGGCGACTTGGCCTTGACCGTCTTGCCGTCGACCAGATGGCGCATGGCAAAGCCCATGTCGTCCTTGCTGACGGTGCCTTCGACGCGTTCCTTGACGATGTYGCCCGACGCCTGGCGTGCGGGCTGCAAGCCGATCGAAAGACCAGTGGCCGAGGCGTCGAGCACGACAGCCAGCGACCATTCGGGAACGTCTTCCAGTCCCTTGACGGCGCCCAGCGGTACGCCCCAGTCACCGGACACGTCGATTGACGTCACCGGCCCGCGATAACCACGCAGCGTATCATATTTCATCAAGCCGTTCTGCATCGCCTTGCGGGCGATGAGCTGGACCTTCGGATCAAGCGTGGTGCGGACGGACAGGCCGCCTTCGTAGAGCGCGTTCTCGCCATAGCGGGCGATGATCTGCCGGCGCACTTCCTCGGTGAAGTACTCGCCGGCGAACAGATAGGTGCCGGTGCGGCGCGGCGTCACGCCGAGCGGCTCGGCCTTGGCCTTGTTGCCTTCCTCACGCGTGACGTAGCCATTCTCGACCATCTGGTCGATGACCCAGTTGCGGCGCTCGATCGCGCGATCGGCATGCTTGAAAGGATGATAGTTGTTGGGACCCTTCGGCAGCGAAGCCAGATAGGCAGCCTCGGCCACGGTCAGCTCGTTCACCGACTTGTCGAAATAGGTGAGCGCCGCGCCGGCGACGCCATAGGCGCCGAAACCGAAGAAGATTTCATTGAGGTAAAGCTCGAGGATACGATCCTTGGGATAGGCCTGCTCGATGCGGAAGGCCAGGATCATCTCCTTGATCTTGCGCTCGTAGGTCTGGTCCGCGGTCAACAGGAAGTTTTTTGCCACCTGCTGGGTGATCGTCGAGGCACCGACCTGCCGCCTGCCCGAGCCGAAATTCTGCAGGTTGACGATGATGGCGCGGCCCAGGCCGGTCACGTCGATGCCGGGGTGGTTGTAGAAGTTCTTGTCTTCCGCCGACAGGAAGGCCGCCTTGACGCGATCCGGGATAGCCTGGATCGGCAGATACAGGCGCCGCTCGCGCGCATATTCGGCCATCAGCGAACCGTCCGAGGCGTGGATGCGGGTGGTCACCGGCGGCTCGTATTTGGCCAGCACCTCGTAGTCAGGCAGATCCTTCGACAGATGGCCGATGTAAATCGCAACGCCCGCCGCGACCAGAAGGGCCAGCGTCGTGCCGATGCCGAAAAAATAGCCAATGAGACGAATCATACCCGCTCCAGTCCTTGGTTCGGGAATTTCCTAAACGAAGCCGCCTTCCACGCAAGCTTTCGAGCCGGTCCCAATCCGTATTCGAAAACCCATGTCGCCACCATGTGGACAAAATACGGCAAGGCCTTATTTCGTGACCGCGTACCGGAAATAAAACGCACCGGGTGTTGTCATCCAGCAACGCCGCCTCTGGTTGCAGGCGCCGCAAGGCATGTCAACCTCCGGTGCCCGCCCCTGCCCGGGCGGAAGCAAACAGCGCGACGGCATTGGTGATGCTTTGCGCGGCCTTGCCGCGCCATTCGGCGTCGAGCAGCTGCGCCTCATCCTTGGCATTCGATAGATAGCCGAGTTCCACCAGCACGGATGGCACGTCCGGTGCCTTAAGCACCTTGAAGCCCGCGGAACGCTGCGGATTGTTGATGAGGCCGACGCTGGTCGAAAGCTGGCCGACCAATGTGTGGGCGAAACTCATCGAGAAGGTGTGCGTCTCACGGCGGATCAGGTCGATCAGGATATCGGTCACTTCCTTGTTGTCGTCCTTGATGACCATACCGGCGAACTGGTCGGAGAGATTTTCGCGGTCGGCGAGCGCCTGCGCCTGCGGATCCGACGCCTTGTCGRAGACGGTGTAGACGGTGGCGCCGCGGATGCCCTTGACGCTGATCGTATCGGCATGGATCGAAATCAGCAGATCGGCCTCATGCTGGCGCGCAATGCGCACGCGGTCATCCAGACGCAGATATTCGTCGGTGTCGCGCGTCATGAAGACATCGTATTTGCCGATGGCCGCGAGCTTGTCGCGCAGTTCCGTGGCGAAGGCCAGCGTGACGTTCTTCTCGATGGTGCCGTTCAGGCCCTCGGCGCCGCCGTCGACGCCGCCATGGCCGGGATCGATGACGACGGTGAAACGGTGGCCTGGATTGGAGACCGGCCCGGTGCCGACCCGCCCGCCCTTGTCGGTCGAAACCGTCGAGCCGGTGGTCAGCGCCTGGTTGGCAAGCGCGGCATCGAACTCCCGTTCGGAGGCCGCCGACATGTCGACGGCGATGCGGTAGCCGGTGCCGTCCTCATTTTTGAGCACATCCAGCTTGTCGACGGCGAACGGTCCCTTGCCGGTCAGGATTAGCCGCGAAACACCTTCGCCGAGCGCGCCCAGGCGCACGCCCTTGACCAGGCCGCGCGGCTTCAAATCCTTGGCGTCGATGGCCAGCCTGGTGTTCGCCAGGTCGATGACCAGACGATTGGGTCCGCGCAGCAAGAACCATTTGATGTCAGGCTCGCGATCGAAGTCCATGACGATGCGCATCTTGGTGGCGTCGCCCGCCATCTTGTAGCCTTTTGCCACCAGCGGCGCGTCGGCGGCATTGGCAACAGAGGAAACCGTCGTGGCAATCGCCACCAGCAGCAGGAAACACAAAGCGCCAAGAATCCGGCCGCCAACACGACATCCCTTGTCTGTGAAGTCCGCCAGTCCCATCTCTCTTCCAGTCGCTCCCGGTTTGGCGCCAGGCGCCCGCTCGTTTGGTCGAAGTGCCGGTTAGGCCGCGAACTCGATTAACGATTGGTATCCAGAGAAGGTTAACCAAGCCTTTTCATGCAAGGTTCGAACCTAGGCTTACGTTACGGAACTGCTTTTTGCCGGCATCGGAAATCGGGGTTGCCTTCCACCCCGCCAAATCATAAAAGCGATAGTGGATCACTGCAATCCTGGAACCGCCCTCCTCCGCAGCTTCCTGCTACAGGGTCAGATGAAAGGCGGCTCCTTTCGCTTCACGCGAAAAGGCTTCAGGTGATTGCGACGAATTTCGCAGGTGTGCTCCCGTGGCGGGGGAATCACCTGCGTGAGGAAAACGGCCGGGTTCGTTCCCGCGCCGGCTCTGTATGAGCAAACAAGCTGGTCCGGTTTCCGGGCTTTGGTTCAAAAGGTTCTGCTGGTGACGATGGCTTCAAGCGCAATCATGGAAAGGTCCGCATCAAACCGCGCCAGTATGGCAGCGGGCGGCACCGCCATGACACGCAGGCACCGTCCGGCGGACATTCAATTATCCGGCACCCACTCTCCAGACACACAGCAGCGGGCTTTGCCCCGCCAGCTGCGGCTGACGGCTGCCGGGGGGAAACGAAATAATGCCCAACAAGATGCTGATAGACGCCTCCCACCCGGAGGAAACACGAGTTGTCGTCGTACGCGGTAACCGTATCGAAGAATTCGACTTTGAATCCCAGGACAAGAAGCAGCTCAAAGGAAACATCTACCTCGCCCGCGTAACGCGCGTCGAACCTTCCCTTCAGGCAGCCTTTGTCGAATATGGCGGCAACCGTCACGGTTTTCTCGCCTTCAGTGAAATACACCCCGACTACTATCAGATCCCGGTCGCCGACCGTCAGGCACTGCTGCGCGCCGAAGCGCAGGAGGCCGAGGACGAAGAGGACGAGGATGGTGACGGCGATGACCGCCAGAGCCGCGATCGCGGACGGCGCGGACGCCGGCGCGGCGGCAAGAGCCGCGACCGCGGTGAGCACAAGCGCGACGCCGGCGAGGCAGGCGAAGGCTCCGGTGAGCCCAGCGAAGGCAGCGACAATGGCGACATCGTCGTCGAGGAGATTTCCCACACCTCGGGGATCATCGAACACGCGGCCGATACATCGGAACATTCAAATCCTTCGGGTCATGCCGAGACGTCAGGCCATGATGAGGGTTCCGCCGAGCAGGACGAAACCGAAACCCGTGAGGGTGGCCCGACATCGATCGCCGCCGCGGTGGAAGGCGATGTGATTTCCGAACCCGTCTCGCAGACGGAACAGGCCACCGAAGCCACCTCCAGCGACAATGATCGCGGCATGCTGGAGGAAGTCCAGTCTTCGCATCCCGATGATCACGAGGTCGAATCGGTCGGCGCCGAGGATGCGCTGGAAGAAGTGCGCAACCGCCGCAAGCCGGTGCGCCGCCAGTACAAGATCCAGGAAGTGATCAAGCGACGGCAGATCCTGCTGGTCCAGGTCGTCAAGGAAGAGCGCGGCAACAAGGGCGCCGCACTCACCACTTATCTGTCGCTCGCCGGCCGCTATTCGGTGCTGATGCCGAACACGGCGCGCGGCGGCGGCATTTCGCGCAAGATCACCAGCGCGGTCGACCGCAAGCGCCTGAAGGAGGTCGTTGCCGATCTCGAGGTGCCGCAAGGCATGGGCGTCATCCTGCGCACGGCCGGCGAAAGCCGCACCAAGGCCGAGATCAAGCGCGACTATGAATATCTGATGCGGCTGTGGGAGAACGTGCGCAATCTCACGCTCCAGTCCACCGCCCCTGCCCTCGTCTATGAGGAAGGCAGCCTGATCAAGCGCTCGGTGCGCGACCTCTACAACAAGGATATCGACGAGATCCTTGTCTCCGGCGAGGAAGGCTACCGCGAAGCCAAGGACTTCATGCGCATGCTGATGCCGAGCCACGCCAAGGTGGTTCAGCCGTTCCGCGACACGACGCCGATCTTCGTGCGCAACGGCATCGAGGCGCAGCTCGACCGCATGCTGCAGCCGCAGGTGACGCTGAAGAGCGGCGGCTACATCATCATCAACCAGACCGAGGCGCTGGTCGCCATCGACGTCAATTCGGGCCGCTCCACCAAGGAGCACTCGATCGAGGACACCGCGCTCCACACCAATCTGGAGGCGGCCGAAGAGGTTGCCCGTCAGCTCAGATTGCGCGATCTGGCCGGCCTGATCGTCATCGACTTCATCGACATGGAGGAGAACCGCAACAACCGCTCCGTCGAGAAGCGGCTGAAGGATCACCTCAAGAACGACCGTGCCCGCATCCAGGTCGGCCGCATCTCGCATTTCGGCCTGATGGAGATGTCACGCCAGCGCATCCGCGCCAGCGTGCTGGAATCGACCATGAAGCCCTGCCCGCATTGCGGCGGCACCGGCCATGTCAGGTCCGATTCGTCGGTGGCGCTGATGGTGGTGCGAGCGATCGAGGAATTCCTGCTCAAGGATTCGCGCAGCCACATCACCGTGCGCACGCCGGCGGCAACCGCGCTCTACGTGCTCAACCACAAGCGCGGCACGCTGGTGGAACTGGAAAGCCGCTTCGGCCTGACCATCACCATCGAGGCCGACGATACGGTTGGCGCGCAGCACTATGCGATCTTCCGCGGCGCCCTGGCTGAAAAGCCGGAAGGCTTCGTCGAAGCGCGCAGCCTGCCGGCCTATGTCGAGCCCGAGGAGCCCGAGGACGAGATTGCCGTCGTCGAGGAAGACGAGGAGGTCTCGGTCCAGGCCGAACAGCCCCGCCAGCAGCCGCAGCAAAACCAGCAGCCGCGGCCTGCCGGCGCCGAGGATGGCGAAGGCCGCGACCGCAAGCGCCGCAAGCGCCGCAGACGTCGCGGCGGCAGGGATCGCGACCGCGAGCATGGCGCCCCGACGGACGGCTCAGCCATCTCCGCTCCGGCAGGCGATTTCGCCGGCGCGGCGGATGCAGCTGGCGATGACGACAGCGAAACGGACGACGCCGCCCCGATCGCTGCCAGCGCCTCTGACGAGGCGGTGCAGGCCGCGGATGACAGCCAGGGCAAGAAGCGCCGGCGCGGCAAGCGTGGCGGCAAGCGCAACCGTCGCGAAGACGGCGAAGGCGAGACCGAGGCAAGCGCCGGCGAAGCGACGGAGGCTTCGGAAGCCGATGCTTCCGAAAGCGAGCCTGCGGCGATCGAGCCGGTGGCTGTTGCTGCTGAGGCGGAGGAGCCGGTGGCCGCGGTGAGCGAAGAGGTGCCGAGCACCGAGAAGCCCAAGAAGCCGCGTCGCGCAGCCAAGCCGAAGAAGGCAGCCGCCGAAGCCGTCGCCGAAACCGCTGTTGTCGAAGCGGCCGCGGAAACGCCGGTCGAAGCTCCGGTGGCGGCTGCTGAAGAGACCGTGGTTGCACCCGTTGCGGAAGAGCCTTCCAAGGCCCGGCCGTCACGACGCAAGCCGGCGGCCATCGACGCGCCTGTCGTGCCGGTGGTTTCCTCGACCGTCGCCAGTGAGCCGGAAGCCAAGGCCGAAGAAAAGCCGAAGCGCGCCGGCTGGTGGCAGCGGAAGGGCTTTTTCTAAGCTTTTCAGCTGGTTGAAGTGATTTTCTGACAAAATCCCGCGCCGATCGAAAGACGGCGCGGGATTTTTCACATCCGGCAGGCTGCGAAAGACTACGGCGCGAAGATCGACCAGTTCATCATCCTGGCCAGCTTTTCCAGCGCGATCGAGCCCAGCTTGGAATTGCCGTTGGCGTTGAGGCCGGGCGACCACACGGCAAGCGACGCCACACCCGGCACTATGCCCAATATGCCGCCACCAACACCGCTTTTTCCCGGAATGCCTACGCGGAAGGCGAAATCGCCGGAGCCGTCATAGTGGCCGCAGGTCAGCATCATGGCGCCGATGCGCCGCGCCCGCTCCGCCGACACCACCTGATATCCGGTCGCCGGATTCTTGCCGCCATTGGCGAGGAAGCGGCCGGCCATCGCCAGTTGCCGGCAGCTCATGGCGATGGCGCAATGGTGGAAATAGACGCCCAGCGCCAGTTCCGGCGCGTGATGAAGATTGCCGAAGGATTTCATGTAGTTGGCGAGCGCGAAGTTGCGGTAGCCAGTGGCGCGCTCGGAGGCCGCGACCTCGCGGTCGATGATTATGGTCTCGTCGTCGGCGAGGAACTGGATGAAGCGCAGGATCTCGCCGATCGCCTCGCGCGGCTGATGGCCGGCAAGCAGGATGTCGGAAATGACGATGGCGCCGGCATTGATGAACGGATTGCGCGGAATGCCGTTCTCGTGCTCGAGCTGGACGATCGAGTTGAACGGATTGCCCGAAGGCTCGCGCCCGACCCGCTTCCACAGCGCGTCGCCGACATTGCCGAGCGCGAGCGTCAAGGTGAACACCTTGGAGATGCTCTGGATCGAGAAGGCCTGATCGGCATCGCCGGCCGTCAGCACGCGGCCGTCATTGGTGACGGCGGCAATGCCGAACTTCCTTGGATCGACCTTACCCAGTTGAGGAATGTAGGTGGCGACATCGCCGCGATCGGTGCGCTCAGTCATTTCGGCGGCGACTTCGGCCAATGCCTGTTCAAGTTTGGGAGCCTGTTCAAGCTTGGGGGCTTGATCAAGTTTGGGGGTCTGTTCGAGTTCCGGCATGGCGCTACCTCAACCAGCGTTCTATGCGCGCTATCGCCTCGACCATGTCGTCATGGCTGCCGGCATAGGAAAACCGCATCGTGCGGTGTCCGGCCTGGGTGTCGAAGTCGCGGCCGGGCGTCGCCGCCACATGCGCCTCTGCCAGCATCTTGCGCGCGAAGGCCATGCTGTCATTGGTATGGCGGGTGACATCGCAAAACGCATAGAAGGCGCCGTCCATGGGTGCTGCCAGCGGGAAGCCGAGTTCCGGCAGGCGTTTCATCAGCAGTTCGCGGTTCCAGGCGTAGCGGCCCTTGACCGCTTCCAGCTCTTCGGTCGCGGCAAAGGCCTCGATCGCCGCGATCTGCGACAGCTCCGGCGGCGAGATGTAGAGGCTCTGCGCGATGCGCTCGACGGGCCTTACCAGCTGTTCCGGCAACACCATCCAGCCGATGCGCCAGCCGGTCATGCAGTAGTATTTCGAGAAGGAATTGATCACCGTCACGCTGTTGCCGAAGGCAAGTGCGGTGGTGTCGGGCGCGCCGTAGGCCAACCGGTGGTAGATTTCGTCGGAAATCACGGCGATCCCGAGGGTCTCCGCTGTATCGATCAGCGCCGACAGTTCGTCGGCCGGTATGACGGCACCGGTCGGGTTCGCGGGGCTCGCGAAAAGCACACCCTTCAGCGGCTTCTCGCGATGCGCGGCCTCCAGATGACCGGCATGCAGGTAAGCCGCCTCGCCGAGCTCGATCTCGACCACATCGATGCCGAGCGCCGCCATGATGTTGCGATAGGCGGGGTAGCCGGGCGCCGCGATGGCGACGCGGTCGCCGGGATCGAACATCGCCAGGAAGGCGAGATTGAAGGCCGCCGACGATCCCGTGGTCACCGCGATCCGGGCGGGCTCGACTTCAATCCGATAGTGATCCGCGTAGTGCTCGGCGATCGCCTTGCGCAGGCCAGCCAGCCCCAGCGTGTCGGTGTAGCCGATCCGGCCATCCTGCAAGGCCTTGGCCGCGGCGGCGCGAACCCTTGCGGGCGCCGGATCGGACGGCTGGCCGACCGCCATGGAGATCACCGGCACGCCTTGCGCCTTCAGCCGGTTCGCTTCGGCCAGCACATCCATGGCGTGGAACGGCTCGACATTGCCACGACGTGAGAGCGAAACGACCATTTTATCCCTATCCCGACGGTTGGGCAGTCCGAGCCCCGAATACATGCGCCGCACAAATGCCCGATTGATGTGAGGATCACAAGTTGAGGAAGTTTTTCCGGTGCCGACTTTTCATCTTTCGCCCGCTCGTCTACCAGTGGACACGTCATGTTGAGCCGACCCAGATCGTCGATTGCCAGGATTGCGCGTGTTTTCACGACGCTTTCGCTTGGCGTCGCCGTCGCCGTGGCAAGTTCGGTCACCGCCTTCGCCCAGAGCGTTCCGGTGGTGCGCGATGCCGAGATCGAGGCTCTGGTGCGCGACTATGCGCGACCGATCTTCAAAGCGGCTGGGCTGGCGAATGACGGCATCGACATTGTGCTGGTCAATGATTCCAGCTTCAACGCTTTCGTCACCGGGAGACGCCTGTTCATCAACACCGGCGCGCTGATGACGGCCGAAACGCCGAACGAGATCATCGGCGTCATCGCGCACGAGGCCGGCCATATCGCCGGCGGCCACCAGCAGAAACTGCGTGACCAGCTCGAGCGCGCCAAAACGATGGCCATCATCGCCACCTTGCTCGGCGCGGGCGCGATCGTCGCTGGCGCGACCACCAACAGCCGCGGCCTTGCGGGCGCCGGCATGGGCGTGGCCGCCGGCGGCGGCGAAATGGCGCAACGCAGCATCCTTGCCTACCAGCGCACCGAGGAGATCACGGCCGACCGCTCCGCAATCACCTATCTCAACGCCACCGGTCAGTCCGGCATGGGCATGCTGAAGACATTCCGGCGCTTCCAGACCGCGCTGTCGCTGTCGGGCGCGCAGGTCGACCCCTATCGGATCAGCCATCCGATGCCGCAAGAGCGCATCGCCAATCTCGAAGTGCTGGTGAAACAGAGTCCCAATGTCGACAAGCTCGACCCGCCGGCGCTGCAGCAGCGTCATGACATGATGCGGGTGAAGATCGCCGTCTACATGGAAGGCCAGGCCACCGCGGCGCGGCTGATGCAGAAGATGAGAGGCAGCCTCGCCGCGCAGTATGGCGACGCCCAATCGACCTATCTTTACGGTGACATCGCCGGCGCACTCGCCAAGACCAATGCCCTGATCAAGGCTCAGCCCAAGAATGCCTATTTCCAGGAGTTGCGCGGCGACATCCTGATGAAGGCGAACAAGCCCAAGGACGCGGCGGATGCCTACGCCAAGGCGGTCAGCCTCGATCCGGCGCGGTCGGGCCTGCTGCCTGTCTCGCTCGGTCAGGCGCTGATGGCGGTCGGCACGCCTGACACGCTGAAGAAGGCCGTCGTGCAGATCAACAATGGCCTGGGACGCGACAAGGAAAATTCCGCCGGCTATCGCTACCTGGCGCAGGCTTACGGCGAACTGGGTGACATACCGGGCGCCGAGCTTGCCACGGCGGAAGGTCATTTCTATTCCGGTAACTACAAGGATGCGAAGATCTTCGCCATGCGGGCGCAGCAGCAGATGAAACGCGGCGAGCCGCGCTGGATACGCGCCCAGGATATCATAAACTACAAATCGTCTAACAAGATCTAGTGAACCTTCCGGTCACGCACTGCGACACAGCGAGACCAGGAAACAGGCAAAGGAACGAGAACGATGAAAAAGGCACTGCTGCTGGGCACCACGGGGGTCGCTGTAGTCCTTGCCATGCTGGCTTTCGGTTTCGTGGCCGGCAGCCCACAGATTGCCAAGGCCGGCACGACGCAGCCTGTCCAGACGGCGGCCGATACCAAGATCGACCGCGCCGAGGTCGAAGGGATCATCCGCGACTATCTCCTGAAGAACCCGGAAGTGCTGCTCGAGGTGCAGGACGCGCTCGAGGCCAAGCAGAAGGAAGAGCAGCGCATCGCCGCGCTCGGCGTCATCAAGGACGCCAAGGACCAGATCTTCAACTCCGCCTTCGACGGCGTCGTCGGCAATCCGAACGGCAAGGTGACGATCGTCGAGTTCTACGACTACAATTGCGGCTTCTGCAAACGCGCCATCGAGGACATGCGGGCGCTGACCAAATCCGACCCCGATCTGCGCTTCGTGCTCAAGGAATTCCCGATCCTCGGCCCGGATTCGCAGAAAGCCAGCGTCGTTTCGATGGCGTTCCACCTGATGATGCCGGAAAAATATGGCGAGTTCCACAATGCGCTGCTCGGCGGCCAGGGACGCGCCACCGAGGCGGCCGCGATCAAGATCGCGCTTTCGCTCGGCGCCGACGAGGCGACGCTGCGCGAGAAGATGAAGGATGCTTCGATCCCCGAGGCCTTCTCCAAGACCTACGATCTTGCCAACAAGCTGGCGATCACCGGAACGCCGTCCTACGTCGTCGGCAACGAGGTCGTGTTCGGGGCTCTCGGGCAGGAGGTGTTGGCGGAAAAGATCAAGGCGGTGAAAGCCGCGCTTTGAACGGCCCGGGGTTTTCTTCACGGGCGCATTTCGGCCTGTTGTGGACAGTGAAAGAACGCACTTGCGCTCTTTTCGCGGACGACTATGCCCGGTATAGAGGCCCAGCGCGCCGGTTTGATACCGGCGCCGGAAAAGGTCGGGTTTTTTGAAAACGGTTTTCGTCCTGAACGGTCCCAATCTCAACGCGCTCGGCAAGCGCGAGCCGGGCATCTATGGCGGCAAGACGCTTGCCGCGATCGCCGACGACTGCAAGCAGTTGGGCACCGCGCTCGGGCTCGAGATCGATTTCCGCCAGTCGAACCATGAGGGTGACCTTGTCGACTGGATCCAGGAGGCCGGCGACAAGGCTGCCGGCATCGTCATCAATCCAGGCGCCTACAGCCACACCTCGATCGCCATTCACGACGCTATCCGTTCGGTCGCGCCGCTGCCGGTCGCCGAAGTTCACCTTTCCAACATCCATGCGCGGGAATCATTCCGCCACGTCTCCATGGTCGCGCCGGTCGCTGTCGGCATGATCTGTGGCTTTGGGCCGCTCGGCTACACGCTGGCGCTACAGGCGCTGGCCGCACGCCTATGACCGGCCAACAAACAGAAGGCTCGAAAATGTCGATAAAGAAGACCGGTGTTGACCAGCAACTGATCCGCGATCTGGCGGGTATACTGAACGACACCAACCTGACCGAGATCGAGGTTGAACTGGGCGACCTGAAGGTGCGCGTGTCGCGGCAGGCCCCTGCCGTCCACGCCATCGCGGCACCTCAGCCCAGCTATGCGCCGGCAGCAGCCCAGCCCGCGGTCGCGGCCGCCCCGGCTACGGTCGACGTGTCGAAGAACGCGGTGGCCTCGCCAATGGTCGGCACCGCCTATCTGGCGCCATCGCCCGACGCCAAGCCGTTCATCGAGATCGGCCAGAAGGTCAAGGAAGGCCAGACGCTGCTGATCATCGAGGCGATGAAGACGATGAACCAGATCCCCTCGCCCCGCGCCGGCACGGTCACGGCGATCCTGTTCGAGGATGCGACGCCGGTCGAATACGGCATGCCGCTCGTCGTGATCGAGTAGAGCGGGCCGGATGTTCCAGAAGATCCTCATCGCCAATCGCGGCGAAATCGCGCTTCGGGTGCTGCGCGCCTGCAAGGAACTCGGCATCCAGACGGTGGTGGTGCATTCGACCGCCGACGCCGACGCCATGCATGTGCGGCTTGCCGACGAGAGCGTCTGCATTGGACCGCCGCCATCGCGCGACAGCTATCTCAACATCCATCAGATCGTCGCGGCCTGCGAGATCACCGGCGCCGACGCCGTGCATCCGGGCTATGGCTTCCTGTCGGAGAACGCCAAGTTCGCCGACATACTGGCCGCGCACAACATCACCTTCATCGGCCCGACCGGCGACCATATCCGCGTCATGGGCGACAAGATCGAGGCCAAGCGCACCGCAAAGCGCCTCGGCATTCCGGTGGTACCCGGTTCCGACGGCGCGGTGACCGACGAGAAGGAAGCCAAGCGCATTGCCGCCGAGATCGGCTATCCCGTGATCATCAAGGCCTCGGCCGGCGGCGGCGGGCGCGGCATGAAGGTTGCCCTTACCGAGGCGGACCTTGAGATCGCCTTGCAGACGGCGCGGTCGGAAGCAGGTGCTGCGTTCGGCGACGACGCCGTCTATATCGAAAAATACCTGCAGAAGCCGCGCCATATCGAGGTACAGGTGTTCGGTGACGGTTTCGGCCGCGGCGTGCATTTCGGTGAGCGCGACTGTTCGCTGCAACGGCGCCACCAGAAAGTCTGGGAAGAGGCCAATTCGCCGGCGCTCAATGCCGAGGAGCGGTCCCGCATCGGCGGCATCTGCGCCAAGGCCATCGCCGATCTCGGCTATTCCGGCGCCGGCACGATCGAGTTCCTCTACGAGAATGGCGAGTTCTATTTCATCGAAATGAACACGCGCCTGCAGGTCGAGCATCCGGTGACGGAAGCGATCACCGGCATAGATCTTGTCCACGAGCAGATCCGCGTCGCTTCCGGCGGCGGACTTTCGGTCAAGCAGGAAGACATCAAGTTCAATGGCCACGCCATCGAATGCCGCATCAACGCCGAGGATCCGCGCACCTTCACCCCCTCGCCCGGCACCATCACGCATTTCCACACGCCAGGCGGTCTCGGCATACGCGTCGATTCCGGCGTCTATTCCGGCTACAAGATCCCGCCCTACTACGACAGCCTGATCGGCAAGCTGATCGTGCATGGGCGCAACCGCGTCGAATGCATGATGCGGCTACGCCGGGCGCTGGATGAATTCGTCGTCGACGGCATCAAGACGACGTTGCCGCTGTTTCGCGATCTGGTCGGCAATGCCGACATCGCCAATGGCGACTATGACATCCACTGGCTGGAAAAATACCTGGCCAAGGAAGAATAGTCCGGGGACGCGATGACCCGTCCTTACGCGCCCGGCTATCGCATCCCCACCGACCTTCTGCTCAAGGCCTACGCTTCGGGCGTCTTCCCGATGGCCGAAAGCGCCAGCGACCCAGAGGTGTTCTGGGTGCGGCCGGAGACGCGCGGCATCATACCGCTCGACGGATTCCACACGCCCAAAAGCCTGAAGAAAGCGATCCGCAAAGGCCCGTTCGACATCCGCTTCGATTTCGATTTCGAGGCGACGATCGACGGTTGTGCGGAAAAGCGCGAGGAGCGGCGCTCGACCTGGATCAACGCGCCGATCCGCGAGGCTTATGTCCAGTTGCACCGCATGGGCCACTGCCATTCGGTCGAGGCATGGCGCGGGGACCAGTTGGTCGGCGGCCTTTATGGCGTGTCGCTCGGACGGGTGTTCTTCGGCGAAAGCATGTTTTCCAAGGAGACGGATGCGTCGAAGGTCTGCCTGGTGCATCTGGTCGAACGCTTGAAGGCGCGCGGCTTCGCCCTGCTTGATACGCAATTCACCACCGAGCACCTCAAACGCTTCGGCGCGGTCGACGTCCCGCGCGGCAAGTACGAGAAGATGCTGGCCGAGGCGCTGAAGGGCGAGGCGATCTTTTTTCCGTAGGGATCGAGCCCTACTTCCCGGCCGCAGCCTCGATTGGCGTCTGCGAGTGGAACATCATCTTCCAGCCGTTGACGCGATGGACATAGCCGGTGCTGACCAGCGCCGCGTAAGGGTCGCCATTTTCCCGCGTCGCATGCGCCTCGTAGGTCAGCATGACGATGTCGCTGCCGGGTTCGATAATCCCTTTGAGTTCGATATTGAGATCGCGCCAGCGGTTGGGCTTGGTCGCGGTCTTGGCTAGGTCGGCATTGTCCATCGCCTTCGCCATTTGTGGAAAGGCCACCAGGCATTCCGTGTCGGCATTGGCCGCATAGTAAGCAGCATCGCCGGTCCAGAACCCTTTTTCGAGTTCCAGCAGTTCTTTCTTGCTGGCCGTGATTCGCTTGCTGTCCGACATCGAACTATCCTCCGGGGCGCATCGATGCGCATTCGTCCGTGGTCCAACGCATGGTGGCCACGACGGTTCCGAAGGGATCAGTTGGTAGTATCCGGTTCCGTGGGGTCGGACTGTTCCACATCCGGGGTAGCCGCAGGCTTGGCGGCGGCCGGCTTCGAAGCGTCGGCCTTGGTCGCGTCAGCCTTGCTGGCATCGGGCGCCGGTACATCCGACTTCTGCTTGCATTCCTTCAGCCAGACGTCATAGACGGCATGCTCGACGGCGTTGAGACCCGGGCTTTCGGCGAACATCCAGCCGGTGAAGATGCGGCGGATCTTGCGGTCGAGCGTGATCTCGTCGACCTCTACGAAGGAATCGGTCTTCGGTTCCTCGTTCTGAGGCCGGGAATAACAGACGCGCGGCGTCACCTGCAAAGCGCCGAACTGCACCGTCTCGTCGATATAGACATCAAAGGTGACGATGCGGCCGGTGATCTTGTCGATGCCGGCGAACTCGGCAACCGGGTTGGCGATGCGATCAGATCCTGCGGACGCTGCCGGCGCCGGTGCGGCGGGGGCCGCCGGTGCGGGCGACGCCGCAAAGGCCGCGGTGCTGACGGCGAGGCCGGCGGCTAGCGTCAGACCGCCCGTCGATATCCGATTGAAAAAGCTCATATAGGGGTACCGGTGGTTCGCGCCCGGGTGATTCCGTCGATCGCCAAGGCTAGTCGCCGTTTTCTGATCAGCAAGCAGCTAAACACCAATTGTGGCGATAAAGGACCGGCCTGCGCTTCGTGCTGTGACAAGTCGCGGCGGCATTGCAAGCCGTGGCCGTTACGACCCGGGCGTCCAGGCGTCGTAGTCACCCGTGACCTGCGGGCGATGCTGGTTGGTCAGCACCGAGCCCTTCGGGCGGTAGGCCGCCGGCGTGCCGGTCAGATTGGGCTGATGCGGCTTCTGCCAGTCGCGCGGCTTGTAATCGTCACTGGGCGGCGCGAGATCGACGCGGTGATGGATCCAGCCGTGCCAGCCGGGCGGAATGGCCGACGCCTCCGAATAGTTGCGGTAGATGACCCAGCGGCGCGTGCGGCCTTCCGAATCGATACCGCCTTCGTAGTAGACATTGCCGACTTCGTCCTGGCCGACCCGCTTGCCGTACCGCCAGGTGTGCAGGCGTGTTCCCAGCGTCTGGCTGTTCCACCAGGTGAAAAACTGCGTCAGGAAAGTCTTCATCTCAGGACCCTTTGCGCTGGCAGCGCCTGTTTCCTGCTTATGGCGTCAGGCCTTCGGGAAGGCAAGGGTTTTGCCACAGGCAGCGCGCAAATGGCGCGCCTGGGCGCCGACACAAGCCTGTGATCCCCGGAGGCGGCAGGATGCGCGCTTGCCAAGCCTTTGCGCTCTTTCTAAAGCTCAGCGCGCCCATGCGGATCCAAACCGCCCGTGGGCCGAGGGAGGTGACGATTGGCCACGAAACTGCCGACCGCCGACATTCGCATCGGCGCGGAGTTGATTCGCCGCCGCAAGGGCGGCATCCCGTTGGTCTGCCTGACCGCCTACACCTATCCCGTCGCCCGCCTGCTCGACCCGCATGTAGACCTGCTTCTGGTCGGCGACAGCGTCGCCATGGTCCTGCATGGCCATGCTACAACGCTCGGCGCCTCGCTCGAGATGATGATCGCGCATGGGCAAGCCGTGATGCGGGGCTCGGCCAAGGCCTGTGTCGTCGTCGACATGCCAGCCGGCAGCTACGAGGATTCGGCGGAGCAGGCCGTGGCCTCGGCGCAGCGCATCGTCGACGAGACCGGCTGCCAGGCGGTGAAGCTTGAAGGCGGCGTCGAAATGGCCGCGCAGATCGCGGCAATCGTGGCCGCCGGCATTCCGGTCATGGGTCATATCGGCCTGCTGCCGCAATCGGTGGAAAAGGACGGCGGCTACAAGATCAAGGGCCGCACGGACGAGACTATCGCGGCGCTGATGGCCGACGCGCTCGCCGTCGAAGAGGCCGGCGCGTTTTCCGTGGTCATCGAAGGCACAATCGAGGCGGTCGCCGCCGACATCACCCGCCGCATTGCCATTCCAACCATCGGCATCGGCGCCAGCGGCGATTGCGATGGCCAGATCCTGGTCATCGACGACATGGTCGGACTGACCGTCGATCGCGTGCCGAAATTCGTCAAGGAATATGCCGACCTGCGCCGCGTGATCGCGAACGCCGCCGAGCGCTACGCAGCGGAGGTGCGGGACCGGACTTTTCCTGGCCCTGCCCATGTTTTTTCGGGCTCATCAAAGGCCTTTTCGAACGCAAATGGCGAGGACGAGTCATGAGCCGGCCTGACGTCGTCGACAGCGTTGCCGCACTTCGCGCCAGGGTCCGGGACTGGCGGCGCGAAGGCCTGCGCGTCGCCATGGTGCCAACCATGGGCGCACTGCATGAGGGGCATCTCTCCCTGATCAGGATCGCCAGGGAGAAAGCCGAGCGCTGCGTGGTGTCGATCTTCGTCAACCCGACGCAGTTCGCACCGAGCGAGGATCTCGACAAGTACCCGCGCCAGCTCGCCCGCGACCTGGACCTGCTGGCGACGGTCAAGGCCGATCTTGCCTTCACGCCGACGGTCGGCGCGATGTATCCCGCCGGCTTTGCCACCAGGATCTCGGTCGGCGGCCCGTCCGCCGGGCTCGAATCGGACTTCCGCCCCACTTTCTTCGAAGGCGTCGCCACCGTGGTGGCCAAGCTCTTTCTTCAGACAACGCCTGACTGTGCGGTCTTCGGCGAGAAGGATTACCAGCAGCTTTGTGTCGTCAGGCAGCTCTGCCGCGACCTCGACCTGCCCGTCGAAATCATCGGCGCCCCGACCATACGCGACGCGCATGGTCTGGCCATGTCATCCCGCAACGCCTATCTCGATGAGGCTGAACTCGCGGTCGCTCGCCAGCTCAACGTGGTCCTGCACAAGTCGGCGGCGGCACTGGCGTCCGGCACACGTCAAGGTGACGCAACCGGCGAAGCCAGCCGCGCGCTCATCGCCGCCGGCTTCCAGAAGGTCGACTATGTCGAGGCCCGCGAGAGCCTGACCCTGGCGCCCTGGCGCCGCGACCGCGCCGGCCGCATTCTCGCCGCGGCCTGGCTTGGCAAGACGCGGCTGATCGACAATGTTGACGTTCCCGTTGCCTGAGCGGATTGGGCTACACTGCGCTTTGTGCCCTGGCGGGTCGGAACCCATCCACGCGCCTACTCCTCCGTCGGCATATGGAGATACATCGACTGGATGCCGACCCGGCCCGGGCCGGTGAAGCGGTTGACGATGAAGTTCATGTTGGCGCCGAAGAAGCCGCTCGACAGGCGGTCGATCTTGGTTTCCATCCTGACCGAGGCATCCTTGAACAGCCAGCCGCCGGGCTCGATGTCGATGGTCTCGCCGGCGGCAAGCGTCTTTTCGAAGACATTGCCGTAGCCGTGCAGCCAGACGATGCCGTCGCCGCCATCGCCGCGAAAACGGTCGATGAAGAAGCCGCTCTGGCCGAACAGCATCGTCGCCAGGCCGCGTACACGCTCGAATGTGTAGTCGACATTGCCGGTGGCGGCGAGAAACTGGTGTTCGCGCACCTGGATTTCCTCGCCACGCCTGAGATGGATCGGCACGATGTGGCCGGGTCCATCACGGCTGAAAGCGATGATGCCCGCTCCCGACGCCTCGGTGACGAAGATCTGCATGCCGGCCATCATGCGCTTCAGCGCGCCTTTCAGCGATTTCAGGCCGATGGTGATGGTCGAGTTCTTCCACAACAGGATGTGGTGCTCGAAATAGACAGGCATTTGCGTCACATCGACCGAAAGCACGGGGACCAGTTCGCCCGCTATGTGATAGGTGACCCCGCCAAAGGTTTCGTCCGACACCTGTGTCGGCATCAGTTCCGGCAAGCTTGGCATGGTTCCCCCCAGCGCTGCGCAGCGTGCCGATCCATTCCGGCTTCCGCGCGGTCAGCACCGGCAGCTTTGGTGCGGGACCCTCAGGCCGTCAAACGAAAACGGGCGTATGGTGCGCCGCTCGCGCGAAGGTGATCAAGAGAGGTCGGCAAGAGGCCGGCGGTAGACCAATGTCGCCTCGCCAGAGGCAGCCGCGTGCTCGCCGGCATCGCCGGATCGCACGAAGCCGTTCGCCTCGTAGAAGGCGATGGCGCGGGTGTTTTGCGCCTCCACTTCCAGACGGATGGCGCGGGCTTCAGGAAAACTCTCGATGATCTCGTCGAGCAACATGCCGCCAATGCCCCGGCCCTGCAGGTCCGGAAGCACGTAGAGCTGCCTCAGGACAACCAGCTTGCCGCCATCGACGCTTTCGGCAAAGGCCACGCCGCCAATGCGCTTGCCGTCATCGGCAACGAGGAAGTCGCTGTTCGGCTTGATCAGCCGCGCCTTCAGCGAGGCGATCGAATGCCATTCATCGGTGATTTCGGTGACCTTGGCGGCACCGTATATGGCGTCATACGTCGCATGCCAGGTTTCGACCAGCACTGCTCGAATTGCATCAAGGTCACGTTCGCCGGCGGTGCGGACGAACATGGCCTTACTCGATACCGAGCTTGGCCTTGACTAGGTCGTTGACCGCTTGCGGATTGGCCTTGCCGCCGGTCGCCTTCATCACCTGGCCGACGAACCAGCCGGCCATGGTCGGCTTGGCGCGCGCCTGGTCGACCTTGTCCGGATTGGCCGCGATCACCTCGTCGACCGCCTTCTCGATGGCGCCGGTGTCGGTGACCTGCTTCATGCCACGGCTTTCGACCAGCGCACGCGGATCGCCGCCTTCGTTCCAGACGATCTCGAACAGGTCCTTGGCGATCTTGCCGGAGATGGTGCCGTCCTTGATCAGGTCGATGACCGCGCCGAGCTGATCGGGCGAAACCGGAGCATTTTCAATATCCTTGCCCACCTTGTTCAGCTGGCCGAGCAGATCGTTGATGACCCAGTTGGCGGCGAGCTTGCCGTCACGTCCGGCAGCCACCTTCTCGAAATAGTCGGCGACCGACTTTTCCGAGACCAGGATCGAAGCGTCGTAGGTCGACAGACCCAGCGAGGATATGAGCCGCGCCTTCTTGTCGTCGGGCAGTTCCGGCAGCCCTTTGGCCAAGGCATCGACATAGGCCTGGTCGAATTCCAGCGGCAGCAGATCGGGATCGGGGAAATAGCGGTAGTCGTGCGCTTCTTCCTTCGAGCGCATCGAGCGCGTCTCGCCCTTGACGGCATCATACAGCCGCGTTTCCTGATCGATCTTGCCGCCGTCCTCCAAGATGGCGATCTGGCGGCGCGCCTCATAGTCGATGGCCTGGCCGATGAAGCGGATCGAGTTCATGTTCTTGATCTCGCAGCGTGTGCCGAACTCGCCACCGGGCCGGCGTACCGAAACGTTGACGTCCGCGCGCAGCGAGCCTTCATCCATGTTGCCGTCGCAGGTGCCGAGATAGCGCATTATGGTGCGCAGCTTGGTGACATAGGCCTTGGCCTCATCGCCGGAACGCAGGTCAGGCTTGGAAACGATCTCCATGAGCGCCACGCCGGAGCGGTTGAGGTCGACATAGGACATGGTCGGATGCTGGTCGTGCATCGACTTGCCGGCATCCTGCTCCAGATGCAGCCGCTCGATGCCGACCTCGATATCCTCGAACTCGCCCTGTCTGTCCGGTCCAACCGAAACGATCACCGTGCCCTCACCGACGATCGGCTGCTTGAACTGGGAGATCTGGTAGCCCTGCGGCAGGTCGGGATAGAAATAATTCTTCCGGTCGAAGACGGATTTGTGGTTGATCTGCGCCTTCAGGCCGAGGCCGGTGCGGATCGCCTGCTTGACGCATTCCTCGTTGATGACAGGCAGCATGCCCGGCATTGCCGCATCGACCAGGCTGACATTGGCGTTGGGGGCCGCGCCGAAAGCGGTCGAGGCGCCGGAAAACAGTTTTGCTTCCGAGATGACCTGCGCGTGCACTTCGAGGCCGATGATGATTTCCCAGTCGCCGGTGGCGCCGGAGATCAGGCGTTTAGCGTCGGGCGTGCGGGTATCGATCAGGGACATGGGGGCCTACATATTGGAACTGCTGAATATGCGTGAACGCATATTTTGGTGTGCAACTTCGCTAGTGCAAACCGCCAAAAGAGACAAGCGCAAAGCCGCGGGCTGGCCTTTTCAGCCGCTTTCGCGTATAGGACGCCCATCCCAATGGAGAGTGGATGTCCACTTACGCTCAGTCCCGGTAAGGCCCTGACCTCGTAGCGAGGCAGGGCGACAAAACCTGAAACTCCGTGCCGCGAAGCTTCGCGGCGGCGGCATTTTTCGTTTTCCCGGAAACTCTCCAAATGGACATTTCGCGCACTGAACAGCGCATCCTGCACCTGCTTGCGCAGGGCGGACGCATTGAAATCGAAAAGAACCAGAAGAAACGGATCGCCTCCGTCAAATGCCTGACCCGCGACGGCTGGCATTATCCGGGCGTCGATCTCGACCTGTTTCGAAAGCTGAAACGCAAGAAGGCGGTTTCGTCGTCGGGCGGCGGTCCCTACCGCATCACCAGGCGCGGGCTCGAACTCGTCCGCTCCGAACTCGACAACCGGTAGACTACGGTTCCGCCGGTCGGGTTTCCGGCCGGCGGTTCCTTTCACCGCTCAGGCGGTGGCGATGTAGGCCCTGATCTCGTCGGCTTCGCGCTCGACATCCTCGATGCGGCGCTTGACCACGTCGCCGATGGACACGATGCCATCGAGCAGGCCGTCCTTTTCCACCGGCAGATGGCGGAAACGGCCCCTGGTCATAATCTCCATCACCTCGTTGACGGTGTGGTTCTCGTTGCAGATCTTTACCTTCGGCGTCATTGCCGAACGCACGGCGATATCGAGCGCGGCGGCACCTTCCTTGGCGACAACCCGCACGATGTCGCGTTCCGACAGTATGCCGACAATCTTGCGATCGCCATTGGTGATGACCAGCGCGCCGATCTTGTGTTCGGCCAGGATGCGGATGGCTTCGCTGAGCTTTTCGTTCGGCCCGAGCGTCAGCACGTCGTGGCCTTTTCTTTCCAGAATTGCCTTAACCGTCATGGCGTCCTCCTCTGCTTCGCCTGCCGGTCCCCTGCCCAGACCGGCCTTCACGTATGAGTGAACATCGTGCGCCGTGATGGGTTGCATTTCAAGTGTGGTCGGCGGTCTCCCATTCGGCCGGCTGCCATCGCCGATCGAACCAGCGCAGGCCGAAGAAGCCGGCGACGAAGCCGCCAATATGGGCCTCCCAGGCGATCTGGCCGTCTACTCCAGGCGCAAAGCCGAGCAGGCCGGTGGCGAGGTTGATGATCATCCACACGGCAAGGAAGATCACGACGCCGCGCATGCGCAAGACAATCGCGATCGGCAGCACGGGGCCGGCGAAGGCCGCCTTGCCGGCTGAACGGTCGGTGCGGAAACCGAAGCGCGCCGCGGCACCCATCATGCCCGATATGGCGCCGGAGGCGCCGACCAGCGGCGCTTCACCATAGGGGTGCATGGCCCAGAAGAGCGCCACGGAAGCCAGTCCGGTAGCGGCGAAGAACAGAGCGAACCAGAGCCCGCCGAGACGATTGGCCAGCGGCGAACCAAAGGCGGCGAGCCACACCATGTTGATGGCGATATGGGCAAAGCCGCCGTGCATGAAGGCATAGGTGAAGGGCCGCGTGAACAGGAACCAGTCGAAGCCGTATTGCCCGGTATAGAGGACGGGAATGAAGGCCCCATCGTAGAGCAGCGTCATCTGCTGCGCATCATCAAGCACATATTGCTGCAGCAGGAAGACGGCCGCGCAAATGCCGATCACCGCCAACACGATCGGCGGCAGGTTGAACACCGGTTCGCGCGGCGGCGGCGTGCTTTCGGCCGGTTCGGTCTCGGTTGGATGTTGCGGTTCGCTCATCTGCAATCGCACTCGGTGCTGGTTCGATCTGGGCTCGTTCGATCTGGCGAGCATCTAGATCACCGCCATTGGAACCGCAAAGGGCGAATCGCCCCAGTGCGAATCAAAAAAGACGCGAATCAAAAAAAAGCCGTCCAAGGTCTCCCTTGAACGGCCGGTCGAGCCCCCTTGCTCCCCTAAAACTCTTGACTGAAGTGCTGCCGATCGTCGCGAAACGACCGCTTCTGGAGTGGTTTTGGTGTGCCACAGGGCCTGGTCGAGCGCAACGTAAACCACTTGTTAACCTTAACGTCCCCGACCCGTGAACAAGTGTTAACGACGCTGGCACGCTTCCTGCTCCGCAACGCATGTAGGTCATCGGAGGGCGCCCTTCTGTTCACCGATGGGACATCAGACGACAGAATGCGCGGAGCAGCATACCATGAACCAAAACGGATCGATCACGCTGTTCCATTATTGGAACCGCCTGCGTGACGGACGCCCTGCTCCGAAGCGATCGGAAGTCGAGCCGGCCGATATCAAGTCGCTTTTGGCCGACACGTTCATCCTGGAACGGGACACACGCGGGCAACCCGTCTTCCGCCTGGCCGGCACCAGGCTCTGCGCCTGTTATGGCCGCGAACTCAAGGGGTTCTCCTTCCCGTCGCTGTGGCGTGAGAAGGATCAGCGTCTGGTCTCGAGGCTGATTCACGGGGTTTTCGACCAGAAATCGGTGGTGCTGATCAACTTCGAGGGTTTCAGCCGCAACGGCCGCTCCAACAAGTTCGAATTGCTTGCCTTGCCGCTCGACGGCGGCATCGAAAACCCGCGCTGCCTCGGTGTGATCAGCGCCGCCGAGAAGCCGTTCTGGCTGGGCGCAGACCCGATCACGGATGCAATGATCGATTCAATCCGTGTCATCGATCCGGAAAAAGAGCTGCTCAACAACCGTCCGGCGATCGACGTTCCCTCGCTTGTTCCAGCCGAACTCGAGGCGCCCGACACGATCTCGGCGCTTGGCCGGGCGCGCCGCATCCGCCATCTCGTCGTCTTCGACGGCGGGCGCGAGGAATAGTTGATGATCGCACGGTCTTGCAGGCCCGTTTTTCCCCTTTGTTAACCCGCTTTGTTGTACTTCTGGCATGAAGTCCCTCGCATTGACGCGCGGGAATGCCAAACGGGGTGTAGGCAGTCATGAGGTCAGCGGCGGTCGACTACGCGCCGTCCCAAGCTGAAAGGCGTAACTTTCAGCGCGTCCGGGTCAAGATATACGGACGATTCATGCTGGAAGACCGCACCGAACATCCCTGCCAGGTTGTCGACATGTCGCCCGGCAATGTCGCGTTCCGCACCGATCGCATCGGCATGCCCGGTGAAAAGGTGATCGCCTATATCGACCATATCGGCCGCATCGAAGGCGTCGTCACGCGCACGCTGCAGGACGGCTTCGCCATGACGGTGATTGCGTCCGACCGCAAGAAGGACAAGCTGGCGGCGCAGCTGACCTGGCTTGCCAACAAGCATGAGCTCGACCTGCCGGAAGACCGCCGCCACGAGCGCGTCGCGCCGCGCAACCCGACCAGCGTGCTGCAGCTCACCGACGGCCGCCAATACCAGTGCCGTATCATCGACCTGTCGCTGTCCGGCGCCGCGATCGAGATCGACGTCAAGCCGGCGATCGGCGTCCAGGTCATGCTCGGCACGATGCGCGGGCAGATCGTCCGCCATTTCGAGGATGGCGTCGCCATCGAATTCGCCGTCATCCAGCGCCCCGAAACGCTTGATTCCGAATTCAACACGCCACGAGCCTGACCGGATCCGACGGACACTGCAACCAAACCGGCCCTGCGTGGCCGGTTTTTTGTTTCCGGACGACGCTGCTCTCCGCAAGTGGCCGGTTCGCTTCCGACACGTCGAGGCCGCCCTTCGTGGCGATCGGCATAAGGGCTCGCGCCCCGGTGCCAGCCCTGCGCAATGCAAACAATTCAATACTCAAATGATTCAAATTTTATGTTTATTCTACTGGCGTTTTACTTAAAGTCTGCTTCGCGCTTTTGCGTCAAATAAATCCAGCCGTGGCAATGTCTCCTTCGAACGGGGAGACTAGAAAATGAAAAAAACGAGGGGCAGGCTGTTGCTGATGGCAATGGCGATGCAGCTTTCCGCTTGGGGATCAGCATATGCCGCGGGACCGGCCTATATGCACACTGGCGGCCGTACCACACAGCCTGTTGGCCATTATGAATTCTGCCAGCGCATCCCTGGCGAATGCAACGAGAAGACGCCCAAGGGCGCGCCGGTCGACCTCAGCCGCAAGCTCTGGGCGACGATCGTCAACATCAACAATTCGGTCAACACCCGCGTCAAGCCGCGCACCGACATGGAAAACTACGGTGTCGAGGAATACTGGGCCTATCCCGACAATGGCTACGGCGATTGCGAAGACTACGCGCTGGAGAAGCGCCGCGAACTGATGGACGCGGGCGTGCCGGCGGGTGATCTCCTGATGACGGTCGCGCGCCAGCCGAATGGCGACGGCCACGCCGTGCTGACCGTGCGCACCAGCCTGGGCGAGTTCATTCTCGACAATCTGGAGACCAAGGTGCTGTCCTGGACGGACACCGACTACACCTATCTCAAGCGCCAGTCGACGGAGAATTCCGGCGTTTGGGTGACGATCAACGACGGTCGTTCCGACGCGGTCGCCAGCGTCCGCTAGGACGCCAATGCATGTCGCCCACAGGGGCAGTGCGGCATGCATGGAACAGAGGTTAAGCGCGTTGCATCGACGCTGCGCGCTTGATGAGAAACCCGGTCGAGTCCCCACCCTCCCCGTCCCCAACGACCGGGTCTAAGGAGCCGGCCCTGTCCCCGGGCCGGCTCCGCCATTTCTGGCGGAAGCTTGAGATCCAATCAGGATTGGGTAGCCGCATGTGACTATCCAGCGCCTCCTTTCCATGGACACAGGATCGAGGCACTATCGGCCGTTGGTTCGTCCTCTGGATCACCGCGATGCTGGAAATCCCGGAAGATCGATGCGAGCGCCATCGTCTGTTCAAGGCGATCGACGATGCCTTCAAGGGTGGCGATTTTGAGGGCCTCGGCGTAGCTTTGGGCGGTTCGCCCGGCTGGTTCGACGAGCGCATGCCGTTCGAACTCGGCCTCGGGCATCCACTGGAATATGCGATCTATTGGAGCCCCGTCCGCTTCATCTCGACTTTGCTGGATGCAGGCTCGGATCCGAATTACGGGGATCACGGTGGATTTCCGGCAATCATTGCGGCGCTGTCCACCGACCGGGCCGACAGGCTGGAAATCGTCCGAATATTGATCGACGGTGGCGCCGATCCCAATATGCGGGGCGTGAACGACTGGACGCCGCTTCACTATTCGGTGGTCATTCGTAGCGCCGAGGCGATCCGCCTGCTTTTGGCGGCAGGCGCCGATCCGACGCTCGCAACCCGCATCGATGAGTATACGACAGCCTTCGAGGAAGCGAACATTGCCGGCTTTGAGGCCGGCGCTTCATTGCTGCAAGATGCAATGGCCAAGCGCGGCTCCAATAGATAATGGCCCGGCTCGCTATGAGACCGCCGGCGACCGGGATCGACCGAAACCGGCCTTAGACCTTCTTCAACCCCGCCTTGAAGCGCTTGCCATTGGCGACGTAGTGCGCGGCCGAGCCGCGCAGCCGGGCGATGGCCGCGTCGTCCAGCACCCTGATCGCCTTGGCCGGCGTGCCGACGATCAGTGAATTGTCCGGAAATTCCTTGCCTTCGGTGACCAGCGCGCCGGCGCCGACCAGCGAATTCTTGCCGATCCTGGCGCCGTTCAGCACGATGGCGCCCATGCCGATCAGACTGTTGTCGCCAATGGTGCAGCCATGCAGCATGGCCCGGTGACCGATCGTGCAGCCTTCGCCGATGGTCAGCGGAAAGCCAGGATCGGTGTGCATGACCGTGTGTTCCTGCACATTGGTGTCGGCGCCGACAATGATCGGCTCATTGTCTCCGCGAATGACGACGCCGAACCAGAAACCGGCATTGCGGCCGACCCTGATATCGCCGATCAGCGTCGCATCGGGCGCAATCCAGTTTGTGTCAGCATCCGCGAAGCTGGGCTGCGTTCCGTCGATCGCATAGAGCGGCATTGTCGGCCTCCGAATCGTCTCAGATGCCGGACCCTAGGAGACCGATCGCCCATGAGGCAATGGCAAGCACGACGATGCCCAGAGCCAGGGACCAGGCGATCGCCGTGCAGCCGCATGACAGGAGCGCGATCGTCGAAATGCGGTTCTCGCGGCGGGCATCGAGGGCATCGTTGACCAGCATGAACGGCCCTGCGCCAGCGGTGGCCGCCAGCGAGCGCAGCACATGCGCGGGCGACACGTAGGGCTCGGCGAAGGCGACCTTGCGGCCCGACACAAGCTCCATTGTCGAACCCGTCAGCCCGCACACCGTCAGCCCGACGACAAAAGCAAACAGGAAGAGTTCCATCTGAGCCATCTTAACCTTGCATTTACCATGAAATCGCACAGTCGTTCCAGGAAGGCTGCAAGAGCCGTGCCGCGCGATGTGTGCCGCCGAGGGACACCGGAATGGCGGTTGGGATGAGGACCGAGATGAAGCAGGCAGCGATCGCCGACGGCCCTGAACTCACCGTGGTCGATTCTACACTGATGAAGCGGGTGTTCTATGCCTTCGCCGCACTTGCCTTGCTGTCGGTCGCGATCAGCCTTGGCGGCAAATGGTTCGGCCATGCCATCGCGATGGCCGGGTATACCGACGGCACGACGGTGCGCCGGGTGGTGATCGGCAACAATGTGATTTCCGTGCCGGCCAATTTCATCCGTTTCGACCAGGCCCGGCGCGACGGCATCGCCTCACGTCTCGACCTCTATCTGCGCTATCCCCAGATGGACGGTTACAGCGAGGCGGCCCGCGACGATTTCAATCACTCGGAAGCCAACAAGAAAATCATCTTCCTGTCTTTCGAACAGCAGATGATGTCTCGCGACATGAGCGGCCGGTTCGTGCCGATCTACAGCGCGCTGATCGTCCAGCCCGGCATTCCGGGACCGGGCGGCACGACAATCTACGGCTTCAACGAGAAATCAGGCTATCTGAACGAGGTGCTGGTGGTCGGCAAGCGCCAGGGAACGGATCCCTTCGTCGCCCGCTGCCTGAGCGGGCCTAGTGCCGGTCAATCGCTGGCGCCTTGCGAACGGGACATCCATGTCGGCGACGATCTCAGCCTCACCTACCGTTTTCCCAAGGAATTCCTTGGCGACTGGCAGGCACTCGACGCGGCGATAACCGCAGAGGCCGGGCGAATGCTGAAGACCGGACATTGAGGGACAATGGCAGGCCGCGCCTGGCGCGGCCTGCCATTTGATGCGGGCTCAGCCCAGATCGATGTCGAGGATCGCCATCGAGAAATTGTAGTCGCCGTCGTCCTCATCCTTGAAGACGATGCCGAGGAATTCGTCGCCGACATAGACTTCGGCGGAATCTTCCTTGCGCGGCCGTGCCTTGACCTCAAGCTTGGGATTCTGGAAGACGCGCTTGAAATAGGCGTCCAGCTTTCTGATTTCGTCCGGCTTCAACAGTCTTCTCCGATCATCGGGCTTGCTGGTTTGAAGGGCGCTTCTGGCACGTCGACAATGGCGATGTAAAGGCAAGCCGGCCGTATTGCACCGGAAGCGGCGGCGCCGCCGGGCAAAATCGCCATCGCGCGGGACGGCGCGCCGGCGCTGAAATCAGATGTCGAAACTGATCACATGGTCCATCTTCTGTGACGGCAGAAGCTGGTCCATCTGGCGCGAAGGCTGGTCGCAGCCGGTCTCGCCGACCACGCGGGCCGGCACACCGGCAACCGTCTTGTTGTGCGGCACGGGCGACAGCACCACCGATCCGGCGGCGACCTTGGAGCAATGGCCGATCTCGATGTTGCCGAGAATCTTGGCGCCGGCGCCAATCAGCACGCCACGGCGGATCTTGGGATGACGGTCGCCACCGGCTTTGCCGGTGCCGCCCAGCGTCACGCCGTGCAGGATCGACACATCGTCCTCGATGACCGCGGTCTCGCCGACGACGAGGCCCGTGGCATGATCGATGAAGATGCCCTTGCCGATGCGCGCGGCCGGGTTGATGTCGGTCTGGAAGACCGAGGACGAGCGGCTCTGCAGATAGAGCGCAAAATCCTTGCGGCCCTGGTTCCACAGCCAATGCGCCAGCCTATGGGTCTGGATGGCATGAAAGCCTTTGAAGTAGAGCACCGGCATGATGAAACGGTCGCAAGCGGGGTCGCGGTCGTAATAGGCCTGGATGTCGACACGCACGGTGGTCGGCCATTCCTTGTCGTCAGCCAGCATGGTCTTGAAGGTCTGGCGGATGAGATCGGAGCCGATATCCTGATGGGCAAGCCGCTCGGCGATCCGGTGGATGACCGCTTCTTCCAGGCTCTCCTGGTTGAGGATCGTCGAATAGAGGAAGGCGGCGAGCAGCGGATCGCGGTTGACCGCGTCCATCGCTTCGTCGCGGATCGAACGCCAGATCGGGTCGACCGGCTGCAACGCGGTGTGGCGGGAAATGCTGATGCTGTTCATCGACGTCTCGTCCTGCGTCCTGCTGGCTTGCCTGGTCCGGCGGCACATATAAGCCAGTTCATAGCACGATTGAACTCAATTTTCCTTAGTGCTGTGTCAAATGGATTTGGTTCGCAGGAATTCAAGCAGGCATGGAAAACGAACCCTTGATCGCCGGGCCGCCGGAAGCGGCCTTTCGTTCCTGGCTGCCGGAAAGGTGCAGAACGATCTGATGGCGGGCTCAAAGGCAGCGCGGCGCCGATGACACCGCGCTGTGATGGACCTCATTTCAAGTCGGCAGCTGCGTGCCGGCCTGTTCGGCCACCATGTATTCGGCATACCAATCCGGCCAGTTCACGTCATACTGTCCGCCGGTCCGTTTCTCGTGTTCGCCATGTGCCGCCGCCGCACGGCGCAGGGCCGCGGCAAGCTCGCCCGACGACGTGAATATCGTGTCGCTGGCATCCACGCGTCCCGGCAGTCGCTGGGTGATTTCCTGCAGTATGAAGCTGTTGCCGTCCGGATCGGCGAAGGTGACATAGGATGAATAGCTGCGCCCTTCCGGATGCCGGCCGCTGATCGCCGGCTGCCCGGGCCCCGCACGGTGGAACACCTCGCTCGCCTCGACGCCGCGCGCCACGAGTTCGGCATGCGCCGCCACGATATCGGACACCACGAGATAAAGTCCCTTCGCCGAGCCTGGCGCGGCTGATGTCAGGCCCTTGCCGAAATGGATCGAGCACGGCGAACCCGGAGGCGTGAACTGCACGACCCGAAATGCATCGCCGACAACGAAATCCGCGTCGAGCCGCCAACCGAGGCCACTGAAAAAACGCTTGGACCGGTCGGCATCCGCAACGGCGATGATGACGGCCTCCAGCTTCATGTCGATCGTTCCCGGTCTCGGAGCCTCGCTGCTGGGTGTATTGGTCATGTCAGCCTCCTGGCTTTGAAATGTCTGGGACCGGAAACATTCCTCAGAGCCCGGAGCCATGCAAGGTTCAAAGTGATTGGTTCTTTGACTCCAAGGGGCCGAGATCGGTTAACTGGACGGATGATGGAAATGAATGAGCAGCCCTTGATCGACGAATCGCTGAAGCAGGAACTCTCGGCACTCTATCGGGCCGAAGACCGCCACTATCACAACCTTGCCCATATCGAAGCGATGCTGGGGTTGGCCGGCGACTATCGAGCGCTGCTCGGCGACCCCGAAGCCGTCGACGCGGCGATCTGGTTCCACGACGCCATCTACGACAGCAAGACCAAGGACAATGAGGCCAGAAGTGCCGCGCTTGCCGAGAAAAGGCTCGCGGGCCGCACCGATGCCGGGCGCCTGGACCGCATCGGCGCGATGATCCTCGCCACCGCCACGCACCAGTTGCCCCGGTTCGACGACGACGCGGCCACACGCGACGCCAGCCTCTTCCTCGACATGGACCTGTCGATCCTGGGCGCCGAGCCGGATGCATTCGACGCCTATGAACACGCGGTTCGCCGCGAATATGACTGGGTGGAGGAGCCGATGTGGCGTGCCGGGCGAGGTGCCGTGCTGAAGGACTTCCTTGCCCGCACCCGCATTTTCCACACCGAGGAATTCCGCCAGCGTTTCGAGCCGCAGGCCAGACTGAACATGGCGCGCTCGCTGGAGGCCCTGCAAAGACCCTCGTGAATTTCGCCGGGATTCTCCGGGCGCTCTAGATGTGGCCCTGTGTCGATCCACCGGCAGTCGTGGCGCCGAACAGCGCTGCCAGAAACGCCTGGACGAGCGAGCGCTGGGCGTCGGTCTTGCGATAGGCGACGCGATGGATCGAACTGAATGCGTACGACCTTGGCCTGATTGCCCGCATGTCTCCAGCCGCGACCCAGGGATCGGCAAAGTGGCACGGCAGGAAGCCGATGAAATTGCCCGACAGGATCAGCATCAGCTGCGCCTCCATGTGAACGACCGACGCACTCGCCCTGGGGTGGCCGACCAGATAGAGGTCGTCGAAATGTCGGTAGCTGCGCACCGAAAACCGCGCGGTGTCGATGGCGCCCTGGTCGATCCTGGCATCGGGCACCGCGAAAAGCGGGTGCTTTCGCCCGCAATAGAGAAGATGCGGTTCGCCGCAATAGTCGCGATAGACGACGCCGGGCGCCTTCTGCGACAGCGGTCCGATGACGACATCGCGCCCGCCATCGGCGACCTGTTGCTCGAGCTCTGATGGCGTGCCCACCGAAAGATCGATGAAGACGTCCGAATCCGGCCCCATGAAACGGCTGAGTGCGTGCTGGATACCCAGCTCGCGGCTGGTGAAGACCCCATCCGACGTACCGACCCGCAAGCGTCCCGACAGGCTGCCGCTCGCGGCATTGATGCGGTGTCCGAAATCGTCGAGGTCGCGAAACAGTTTTTGCGCCGCATCGTAGGTCGCCTGCCCGACCTCGGTCAGGCGGAATTGCTTGCGCCCGCGATGGCAGAGCTGGGCGCCGATGCGTTTCTCCAGCTCCGCCAGATGCGTGCTGAGTGTCGGCTGCGACAGGTTGAGCGTGATCTGCGCGGCGGCGAACCCGCCTGAATCGGCGAGCGCCACGAAAACACGCAGCAGGCGGATGTCGATATTGTCCAGCCGGCGCATGGCGCTCCCCTCACCTCACATCGATATTATTCGATGTATCCTTCTAAATAAACTCATTTACATCAATGTCCGAAATGGCGAGCCTGTGCGAAACAAATTGGGGAACAATCATGAAATCCTTGCTCGCCACCGCGCTGTCCGCGGCCCTGGTGCTCGCCAGTTCACAGCTGGCGCTGAGCGCCGACCAGATCCGCATGCTTGCGCCGACATGGCTGGGATTCGCACCCGTCCATATCGCCGGCGATCTCGGCTGCTTCACCGCCAAGGGCCTCGACGTCAGCATCAAGTTCGAGGACGACCTGACCAATGTCATGGCGGCGATGGCGCGCGGCGACATCGAGATGCAGATGCGCTCGGTCGGCGAATATCAGGGCCGGCCGCGCGATGCGTCGACCCCCGGCATCATCATCGGCACGATCGATGAATCCGTCGGCGGCGACGGCGTCATCACCGACGACGCCATCAAATCGGTCGCCGATCTCAAGGGCAAGGTGGTCGCTGCCGAGCCGAACATCCCCTCACGCCTGCTCTTGCAGATGGAACTCAAGCAGGCAGGCCTGTCGCTGAAGGATCTGCAGATCAAGGACATCGCCACGGCCGATACCGGCGCGGTTTTCGTCGATCCGTCGATTGCGGCGATCGCGACCTACGAACCGTTCATGTCGCAGGCGCTGAAGGCGTCGACCCGTCCGGGCGCCCGCATGCTGATCTCGTCCAAGGACCACCGCGGCATCATCATCGACGCGATCATCGCCCGTAATGACGACTTCAAGGCGAACCCCGACAAATACGCGAAATTCCTCGGCTGCATCTACGAAGCGGTCGATTTCATCAAGGCCGAGCCGCAAAAATTCGCCGACATGGCCTCCAAGCATTTCGGCCTGACACCAGCCGAAGTGAGCGACATCGTCAACTCCAGCCTGTCCTACACGACGCTTGCCGAATCGCAGGCCTACATGGGCAAGCCTGGCGAAAAGGGCACGCTGCACGGGATCTTCGATACGGTCATGGATCTCAACCTGGAGAACGGCGCCGCCGACAACAAATTGGTTGCGGCCGACCAGATCGACAATTCTGCGATCAACAAGATCCCCGCGAAATAACGATCGCGCCAACCGGGTCCGGCAACCCGGCCATCGCGGCTCGCCGGCCGTTCTCTAGACGGGGATAGTGATTTGTTCAGCAGCCTGTTTGTCTTCCGCGGCCGCGCCTCGCCGATGGTGGAGTTCGCCGTTAGCGTCGCGGCGGCGGCGCTCGTCATTGCGCTGTGGGAGTTGGCGGCGCGGGCGGGCATCATCGCGCCGCAATTCCTGCCCTCGCCGAGCCGTGTCGTCGTCGCCCTTTGGACGATGCTGACCGAGCAGAACCTTGTCTGGCACGTCGCGGTTTCGACCGCTCGCGTCTGGATCGCCTTCCTGCTCGCCGCCATCATGGCAATCCCGATCGGCATCATGATGAGCAGCTACCGGATCGTCGGCGCGGCTCTTGAGCCGATGATCGATTTCATCCGCTATTTGCCGGTTCCGGCGCTGGTGCCGCTGTCCATCATCTGGTTCGGCGTCGGCGAGGAGACCAAGATCTTCCTGCTCTGGCTTGGCACGTTCTTCCAGCTCGTGCTGCTGGTGGCCGACGACATGCGGCGCGTGCCGCAGGAATTCGTCGAGGTCGCGCGCACGGTCGGCGCCAATTCGAGGCAAGTGATGACCGATGTCGCACTGCGCTGGATGGGACCGACGCTGCTCGACAATCTCCGCATCACGCTCGGCTGGTGCTGGACCTATCTGATCATCGCCGAGATCGTCGCCGCCGATTCCGGCATCGGCTACGTCATCTGGACGGCGCGGCGCTTCGTCAAGACGCCCGAGGTGATGGCCGGCGTCGTTGTCATCGGTCTGATCGGCCTTGTCACCGACCAGCTGCTTCGCCTGCTTCACCGCCGGCTGTTCCGGTATCTGTGAGGGCATGGCAATGACCGGATATGTCCAATTCGTTGACACGGCGAAGTCCTTCGGTCCCGTCAATGTGGTGCGCAAGACCAGCCTTGGCCTCGAGCGCAATTCGCTGGTCGTCTTCCTCGGACCCTCGGGTTGCGGCAAGACCACGCTGATGCGCATGGTCGGCGGTCTTGACGAGCCGAGTTCGGGTTCGATCCTGCTTGGTGGCGAAAAGGTCGTCAGGCCGGACCGCCGGCGCGGCATGGTGTTCCAGTCCTATTCGTCCTTTCCCTGGCTGACGGTCGAGAAGAACATCGCCTTCGGCATGCGTTACAGGAAGGACCTCGACGCGACGCAGAAGGCCGAGCGCATCGGCCATTATCTCGACCTGTTCGGGCTCGCCGACTTCGCAAACTCCTATCCGAACCGGATCTCGGGCGGCATGCGCCAGCGCGTGGCCATTGCGCGTACGCTGGCGGCCGGTTCCGATGTGCTGTTGATGGACGAGCCTTTCGGCGCGCTCGACGCGCTGACGCGCGAACGCCTGCAGGTCGAACTGCGGCAGATCCAGATCCGCGAGGAAAAGACCGTCATCTTCGTCACCCATGACGTGGAAGAAGCGGTGTTCCTTGCCGACCGCATCATCCTGTTCTCACGCCGCCCGGCTTCCGTCGTCGCCGACATCGACGTGGCGGCCGAGCTCGGTGCGGACCGGCCGCTGGAAATCCGCGAAACCCAGAAGTTCTTCGAACTGCGCAACAAGGTCCTGCACCTCATCCGCAACGAAACCGGAGTGGTCGTATGAGCCTCTCCTTTTCCGGAAAGACGGTGGTGATCACCGGGGCCAGCCGCGGCATCGGGCTCGGCATAGCCAGGGGATTCGCGCAGGCCGGAGCCACGCTGCATCTCATCGCCAATGACGCGGCCGTGCACGAACGCGCACGGGAACTCGACGCTACCAGCGCGCAGGCCGACATCGCCGATCGTACGGCCGCCGCGGCGGCGCTCGAACAAGTTGCCCGCATAGACGTGCTCATCAACAATGCCGGCCTTGAACTGATGACGCCGATCACCGACAGCGGCGACGAGACCGAAGCCGCTTTCCGGCGCATCATCGAGATCAACATCATCGGTACGGCGCTGGTCACCGCTCGCGCTCTGCCGCGTATGCAAGCGGCTGCGGCGATCATCAACACCGCGTCGATCTGGGGCCGCGTCGCCGAAGCGCGTTTCGGCGCCTATGTCGCCTCCAAGCACGCCATTATCGGCCTGACCAAGACATGGGCCAGGGAGCTTGGGCCGAAAGGCATCCGCGTCAATGCGGTCTGCCCTGGATGGGTTCGCACCGAGGCGTCGATGCGCTCGCTTGGCCGCATGGCGGATGAAGGCGGCGTCGACGAAGCGGCGCTGCTAGAGGACATCGTCGGCGCGCAGGCCCTGCCCGGCCTGATGGAGCCGGCCGACATGGCCGGCACCTATCTGTTCCTGGCATCCAGCCTCGCGGCCAACATCACCGGGCAATCGCTCGGCGTCGACAGGGGAGAAGTGCCTTGGTAGTCCCGCTCCGCGGAAAACGCGCGCTGGTCACCGGCGCGGCGAGCGGGATCGGCCGCGCGACGGCGCTCGCCCTGCAGGAGGCCGGGGCGACCGTGCTCGGGCTCGATCTCAGGGCGTCCGAAGGCGACATCCCGATCCTTGCCTGCGATCTCGCCAGCGAGGCCGACATCGTTGCGGCGGTCGGCCAAGGCGCGGATCGGATCGGCGGCTACGATATCCTCGTCAACAATGCCGGCATCCTGCAGGAAGCCTCGCTTGACGCGATCTCGCTCGACCATGTCGACCGCATGTTCGCCGTCAATGTGCGCGGCGCGATCCTCGTCGCACGCGAAGTCCTGCCGCATCTTCCCGACGGCGGCCGCATCATCAACATCGCTTCCGAACTCGCCTATCTCGGCCGGGCGAACGCCTCGGTCTATTGCGCGACCAAGGCGGCACTGCTGGGCCTGACCCGCTCCTGGGCACGCGAGCTTGCGCCCGGAATACTGGTCAACGCCGTGGCGCCAGGCCCCACCGACACGCCGCTTCTCGGCTTCGAGGCCCTGAGCGAAAGCCAGCGCGCGCTGGAAACGACCCATCCGTTGGGGCGGATCGGCCGGCCGGATGAAATCGCCTCCGCGGTGGTTTTCCTGGCCGGCCCGGGCGCCACCTTCTTCACCGGACAATGCCTGGGCGCCAATGGCGGCGCGGCAATGCTTTGAGATGGGATGATGATGAAAGACAGGGTTTTCCTCGCTGAATTGACGTGGCCGGAGGCCGAGAAGCGGATCGCCGCAGGCGCTCCGGTCTTCCTGCCGCTCGGCTCAACCGAACAGCATGGCCACCACATGGCCATGAATGTCGATGTCGTCATCCCGACCGCCATCGCCGAGACGGTGGCCAGGCAGGTTGGCGGCCTCGTTGCGCCGACCATCGCCTATGGCAACCGCTCGCAGCCAAGGACCGGCGGTGGTCCGGCCTTTCCCGGCACGATCAACATCACGGCGCACACGTTCTCGCTCATCGTCAAGGATGTGATCTGCGATCTCTATCGCCAGAAGGTCCGGCGCATCGTCGTCCTCAACGGCCACTACGAGAATATTGGCCCGTCGATCGAGGGCATTGAACTCGCGCTCGACGCCATCGGCCGCGAGCGTGCGACCGACCTGACGATCCTGCGCATCGACCATTGGGAAATGGTGCGCGCCGAGACGCTGACAAAAGTGTTCCCCGACGGCTACCCCGGCATCGAACTCGAGCATGCCAGCGTGATCGAGACCTCGATGATGCTGGCACTGCGCCCCGAACTCGTCGATCTCGGCAAGGCGCTGCATGACGGCCCGGCGCAGTTCAAGCCCTACGACCGTTATCCCAGGCCGGCCGAGGAAGTACCGCCGTCTGGCGTGCTGTCGCTGACCGAGGGTTCGTCGGCGCAAAAGGGCCGATGGCTGCTCGACGACTGCGAGACGCGGATCGTTGAAATCGTCAAACGTGAATTTTCTGAGGTGCCGACATTATGAACAGCAATTTCTTCCAGCCGGTCGACGCCTCGGCGGTTCCCCGTTTTGCCGGGCTCTCGACCTTCATGCGGCTGCCGGCGGTGGCGAGCGCCGAGGGGCTCGACATCGCGCTCGTCGGCATACCGTGGGACGGCGGCACGACCAACCGCGCGGGCGCGCGCCACGGCCCGCGCGAGATCCGCAACCAGTCGAGCCTGATGCGGCGCGCCCACCATGTGTCGGGCATCGAGCCGTTCAGCATCGCCAACGTCGCCGACGTCGGCGACCTCTCGGTCAATCCGATCAACCTGATGGACGGGTTGAAGCGCATCGAGGACGGCATCGCCGCTATCGTGGCGGCAGGCGCCATTCCGCTCGCCGCCGGCGGCGATCATCTGACGACTCTGCCAGTGCTGCGCGCCGTGGCCAGGGATCGTCCGGTCGGCATGATCCATTTCGATGCGCATTCCGACACCAATGACCGTTATTTCGGCGACAATCCCTACACGCACGGCACGCCGTTCCGCCGCGCGATCGAAGAGGGACTGCTCGATCCCAAACGGGTCGTGCAGATCGGCATTCGCGGCTCGATCTACGAGCCCGGCGAACATGACTGGGCGGTCGCCCAGGGCATTCGCATCATCTACATGGAGGAATTCGTCCGGCGGGGTGCTGCCAGCGTCATGGAGGAGGCGCGCGCCATCGCCGGAGCCGGCCCGACCTATGTGACCTTCGACATCGACTGCATCGACCCGTCGATGGCGCCGGGAACAGGCACGCCCGAGCTCGGCGGCTTCACCACCCGCGAGGCGCAGGAAATGGTGCGCCTGCTCGATGGGCTGAACATTGTCGGCGCCGATGTCGTGGAAGTGGCGCCGCCGTTCGATCTCGGCAGCATGACGGCGCTGGCGGGTGCGACGATGATGTTCGAACTGCTGTGCGTGCTGGCGAAGTCGGTCCACGAAGCGCGAGCGCGCAAGATCAGGTAAAGGCGCCTATGGTCGACGCCATTGCCACGAGGACGGCCAGCCCCGCCGCCACCGACAGCCCGTTGAGAACGATCCCCAGAAGGCCAAGGGCGCGATTGTCATTCGAACGCGCCAGCGCCATCACGCCGAAAACCGCGCCGGTGATATGCGCCAGCGGAGCGGCCAGCAGAAACACCAGCATGAAGAAGGCGGTGGCGATGTTCTGGACAAGTTGCGAAGCGTCGCTCGGCATCGCCACCATTATTGCGATGGCAATCGCTCCCGCAGCGAAGGCCGCCAACGCCAGTATGACCGAACGTTTACCGAACCTGCTGCGAGCCACGGCGCCAGGCATGGCCACCGCGCTTCTTCCCCATTGTGCCACTGTTGCCCCCCGGTTATAGCTGTTCACCGTTTCATGGAAACGGTGAACAGCTCTAACTGTTTGTCTTGACGCAATTCCGGACGGAAAACCGCTACACACTTTTCCTGTAATTGCTCTAACCGCTCAAAGCGGATATTCAGCATAAAACTCCAGCACGCGCTGCTTGAAGGTCTTGTCCCCGACCGCCAGCATATGGTCCCTGCCCTCGATGTGGAAGGCCCTGGCGTTCGGCATCAGGGCAGCGAGTTCGTCCGGCGAGCCGCCAATGTTGTCCGTGGTGCCGACCGCGACCAGCGTCGGCTGGGCGATGCGGGCAATATCATCCTCGCTGAGCAACTCCCGCGATGTGGCGATGCAGGCGGCAAGCGCCCGGCGATCGCTGCGGGTCTGGTCGGCGAAGGCGCGGAAAGAGCGGCCACGCGGATGAGTGGTGGCGGTCGGATCGTCAACAAGCAGGGCCGCGGCAATCGGATCCCAATCGCCGACGCCGTCGATCATGCCGATGCCGAGGCCGCCAAAGACCAGCGTCGCCACCTTGTCCGGATCGGACAGAGCCAGAAACGCCGCGATGCGCGCGCCCATCGAATAGCCCATGACATGAGCCCGTTCTATGCCGAGATGGTCGAGCAGCGCGGCGGCGTCCGAGGCCATTTTCGCCGGCGTATAATCGGCCTCGTCGTAGCTTTTCGATGACGAGCCATGGCCGCGATTGTCGAAGGCGATGGCGCGATAGCCGGCATCGTTGAGCGTCTTGAACCAGCCGGGCGATACCCAGTTGACATAGTGGCTCGAAGCGAAGCCGTGGATCATGAGCACAGGGTCGCCCTGCCCCGACGCCGGTTGGCGGTCGAGGAAGGCAAGGTCGAACCCGTCATGAGTGAAGAACTGCATCGGCTGCTCCACCTCGCGTTCAGCCGCCGCCGTTGGGCGCATCGCCWTTGTCCGGCGGCGGCACGCCGGGCCCGGATACAGTGCCGACCGCCGGATGGCGCAACAGGTCGCCATACCCGATGCCCAATTTGGCGGCGGTGCCGGCCTTGAGCTCGAGCACGAAGCGCACGGGCACGCCGGGTGAAATGATGGCCTGGGATCGCGGCTCGCCATGCTTGACGGCGCGGATCTTGCCGTCCTGGCCGACAAAGATCAGGTCAAGCGGCATCGGCGTGTTCTGCATCCAGAAACTGACCTGCTGCTGTATCTCGAAGACGAACAGCATGCCGTGATCGTCCGCCATGTCCTGGCGATACATCAAGCCGGCCTCGCGCTCCGCATCGGTGTCGGCGATTTCGATCGAAAAAGAGCGGTTGCCATCTTTCGTCACCACGACCAGCGGCGTCGGGTCGACCGGAAGGATCATCGCCCGGCTGTCGGCAGAGGTCGGCCGTTCTGAGTAGAAGAAAACACCCGCGGCCACGATCACCGCAGCAATGGCGCATAGCACGCCCGCCGTCAGCCAGTTCCTGTGAGCCATCAAAGATCCTCGACCGAATTCGTCCTAATGCGAAACCGGCAAGGTGCCCATATCGGGGTGAATTTCGGCGGCCATAAGGCCTTTGTCACCGCGGCCGAAACGGACAAGCACGACCTGGCCCGGCCGAAGCTCGGTGATGCCGTAGCGGCGCAAGGTCTCCATGTGGACGAAAATATCCTCGGTGCCTTCGCCACGCGTCAGGAAGCCGAAGCCCTTGGTGCGGTTGAACCACTTGACCAAAGCGCGTTCGAGTCCGCTCTCCGGCGTCACCGCGACATGGGTGCGCTGTTCCTGCATTTCCGCCGGATGGACGGCGGTGGTGACATCCATGGAAAGCACGCGGAAAGCCTGCAGCCCGCGATCGCCCTGCTTGACAAGGCAGACCACGCGCGCGCCTTCCAGGGCTGTCTGGAAACCGTCGCGCCGAAGACATGTCACATGGAGGAGGATATCGCCCGAGACGCCGTCATCGGGGAGGATGAACCCATAGCCCTTGGCCACATCGAACCACTTGATGGCGCCGGCAATTTCGATCAGGTCGGCGGCATCGCCGCCTTCGTCGCGTTTCAAGGCGTCGCCAAGGGTTCCGGCCCGCCCCGTCAAAGAGGCCTTTTCCCCCATAAGAATGCCCCCTTTTTTGCAAGAACACCGCAACTGATTCTTGACACCAGATTAACACCGCGGCTTCCGGTGTGTGCAAGACCTTCCCTGCCTTTTTTCACGGTTCATTGCGGGAATACCGGATTTGTTCTTTGCCGGCATCGCCGGCCGCGGGAGATTGCCCTTTCGCCGGGTCGACCCTATGTTGCGCCGCACCCCAACAGATCGAGGAAAACTCATGCGCTATCTGCACACCATGGTCCGCGTCGCCGATGTCGATGCCTCGCTCGATTTCTACTGCAACAAGCTCGGGCTGAAGGAGGTCCGCCGCTACGAAAACGAGCAGGGCCGCTTCACGCTGATCTTCCTCGCCGCCTCCGAGGACGAGCAAAGCGGCATCAACGACAAGGCGCCTTTGATCGAACTGACCTACAATTGGGATCCGGAAGACTACAAGGGCGGGCGCAATTTCGGCCACCTCGCCTATGAGGTCGACGACATCTACGCCACCTGCCAGCATCTGATGGACAATGGCGTCACCATCAACCGGCCGCCACGCGACGGCAACATGGCCTTCATCCGGTCGCCGGACGGGATTTCGATCGAGCTTCTGCAGAAAGGCCCGGCGAAAGCCAAGGCCGAGCCCTGGGCTTCGATGGCGAACACCGGAAGCTGGTAGGTATCGACCTGACACCGGGCGGAAGTTGCCCGGCCGTCTTTGGCGTTTTTCACGAACGCCCCTATCTACCCTGACATGACGCCAGCCTGGCAAGTCTGGCGCCATGTCAAGCAATGGGCGCCTGCCCTTCCGGAGAGTTCACTCATGCCGACCAGCCGTGCCGATATCGCCACAGAACATGCCAGCCGCTATCTGCAGCAGTTGTGCAAGCACTGGGCGCACAAGTTTCCTGTCGAGTTCGATCCAACCCATGGCACCATCGAGCTGACATCGCTGGGACGCACCGTCATGGATGCGGATGCGACCACGTTGCACATTGTGGTATCAACGGAAGAAGCCGGGTCGATCGAGCGCCTGGAAAGTGTCGTCGCCGATCACATCAAGCGGTTTGCTTTCCGCGAAGAGCTGACCTTCGACTGGAAACCCGCTCCGGCGGCGTAGCCCGGCCTAGGTCTTACCGGCCTGATCGGCCATCTCCAGCAGCGCCAGCACCGAGCGCCAGTTGCGCGCGGTGCCCGGCACCTTCAGAACGCCCGGAATGAGGTTGGCAAAGACCGACTTGCCGAGTCCGTCCGGCGCGCTGAGGTAAAGCACGTCGCCCTTGATCTCGAAGCGCTCGGGACCGGTGCACTTTTCAGCCAGCCGCGCCACCTCTTCGGTGGTCGGCTCACGCTCCAGCGCATAGGCGTGGAGCTTGGTGTGGTCGGCGGCCGCTTCCGGATAGGGATTTTCGCGCACCAGCCGTTCGAACCACGAGAGATCGCGCACCATGATGCGCGAATGAAAACCCCATTTCTTTTCGAAGGCCGCTTCGATCTGTTTGGTCAGGGCAGCGGCGTCGCCCTTGCCGGCCCGGAACACGACATTGCCGCTCTGCACATAGGTGGCGACGCCGGAAAAGCCGAGATCCTCGAAGAACGCGCGCAACTCCGCCATCTTGACGATGCGGTTACCACCGACATTGATGCCGGAAAACAGGGCGATGAAGACCTTTGCGCTCATATGATGAAGCCCGCCAATGACTCGTTGTCGGTGATGTCCTGATACTGGACGCCCTCGGCCTCGAAATTCGCCTTCAGCAGATCGAAATTGCGACGGTCCTTGGTTTCGATGCCGATCAGCACCGAGCCGAAATTGCGCGCCGACTTCTTCAGATATTCGAAGCGGGCGATGTCGTCGTCCGGCCCCAGCATTTCGAGGAAGTCGCGCAACGCGCCCGGCCGCTGCGGGAAGCGGATGATGAAGTATTTCTTCAGGCCTTCGAAGCGCAGCGCCCGTTCCTTGACATCGGGCAGCCGCTCGAAATCGAAATTGCCGCCTGAAACCACGGCGACGATGGTCTTGCCGCGGATATCCTTCCTGGAAAAATCCTTGAGCGCGTCGATCGCCAAAGCGCCGGCCGGCTCGAGCACGACGCCTTCGACGTTAAGCATCTCGATCATGGTCGCGCAGAGTCGGTTCTCCGGGATCAGCCGCACCGTGTCGGCGGCAAACTCCTTCAGATAGCGCAAGGGTTCGCGGCCGATCTCGGCCACCGCCGCGCCGTCGACGAAGTTGTCGACCTTGGCGAGCTTCAGCCGCTTTCCCGCCGCAAGGCTGTCATGCAGGCTCGGCGCGCCGGCCGGCTCGCAGAACACGAAACGCGCCTCCCGGCCCTGATCGGCGAAATAGTGGGTGACGCCGGCGGCGAGCCCGCCGCCGCCAACCGGTAGCATGACGATGTCGGGCATGCGCGCGCCCGGCATCTGGTCTGCGATTTCATAGGCGACCGTCGCCTGCCCCTCGATGATATCCTTGTGGTCGAAGGGCGGCACCATGTGGGCGCCCGAGCTTTCGGTGAACTCGAAGGCGGCGCGATAGCAGTCGTCGAAAAAGTCGCCGACAAGCCTGATCTCGACGAAATCGCCGCCGAACAGCCTGGTCTTGTCGATCTTCTGCTGCGGCGTCGTCACCGGCATGAACACCACGCCCTTCTTGCCGAAGTGACGGCAGACGAAGGCAAAGCCCTGGGCATGATTGCCGGCCGAAGCACAGACGAACAGTTCTGCCTGGTTGCCGGCAGCAAGCGCCTTGCGGAAGAAATTGAAGGCGCCGCGGATCTTGTAGGAGCGTACCGGGCTCAAATCCTCGCGCTTCAGCAGCACCTGGGCGCCGGTCTTCTTCGACAGATAGTCGTTTTCCTGCAGCGGCGTTTCCGGAAAGATCTGGCGGATCGCCGCCGCAGCGGTGGCGACGCGGGAGGAAAAACTGTTCATCGGAAAGCCGCCTTGTGCCGCATGTCTGCGCAGACCCCTGTCATCAACCGGCCGCACAGCGTCCGTTTATCGCACGCTGATCACTCACTGCCGATCCTGCCCTATTGCATATCCGGCCCCGCAGCGCCATTGTCCGACCGTTCGCAGCTCTCTTCAACCGAATTCATATAGTATTTTCAATTGCCTGAATGAGTTCTCTCATATTGTTGCGTCGACTGGTCTGCAGATCGAGGCGAACCGAGCCTTCATGGCGGTGTGTTCGGCGTTCGCCTCGCGCTGGAGAGGCTGGCCTTCCCGACATTCCGCCATTTTGGCTTTCGCGCAACAGTATGATGGCCTTAACCGGGCGGCGACCACATTTTGGCTGGACGCGACTTAGTTCTGCCGCACTCTCCCTGTCCGGGAGGTGTCGCGGGGGTAGATGGGCCTTTTGGCCGGAGTGGAAATTTCAGACGTGCCTTTGAAGAAGATCGTTACCGTTTGTCTCGCCTTGCTCGTCGCCGGCTGCGCCGGCCCGCAAACGCAGGAATTGCTTGGCAGCGCCATCGTCGCCGCGCCGGTGACGGATATCGCCGGCAACCATTCGATCTTCATCGCCACGACGCGCAAGAAATCCGACGATCCCAACAAGGTTTTCGACGGCGAGCGTTCGGCGACGTTGAACTATGCCCGCGTCAACGTCACCGTTCCGGGGCTCCACCAGACCGGTCAGATCGAGCGTCGCTCGCGCGGCAAGTCGGATGATCCGGCCAAATATTTCATGGCTTCCGAAGTCGTCGGCTACGACACGCAACCGAAATTCTCCAGCGCGCTCAACGCCGACATCGCGGCGCGCGGCGGCCGCGTGATGGTCTTCGTCCATGGCTACAACACCGGTTTCGACGACGCGGTCTACCGCCTGACCCAGATCGTCCATGATTCCGGCTACCCCGGCACTCCGATGTTGTTTTCCTGGGCATCGGGCGCCAAGACCACCGACTATGTCTATGACAAGGAAAGCGCCAGCGCCGCACGCGACCAGCTCGAAGTTACATTGCGGATGCTGCAGCAGTCCGGCGCGCGGCGCATCGACATTGTCGCGCATTCGATGGGAACCTGGGTGACCATGGAAACGCTGCGCCAGATGGCCATCAGCGGCGACCGCGACCTCGGCGGCAAGCTCGGCGATGTGGTGTTGGCCTCGCCCGACATCGACGTCGACGTGTTCAAGAGCCAGATGCGCCGCTACGGCAAGCCCGACAAGCCGTTCATCCTGCTGTTGTCCGACGACGACCGCGCGCTCAGGCTCTCCGGCCTGATCGCCGGCTCACGGCCACGCGTGGGCGACTACAAGGATGCCGCAGATCTTGCCTCCTATGGCGTGACGGTGGTCGATCTCTCAAAGGTCAAGGGCAGCGACAGTTTCAACCATACGAAATTCGCCGACAATCCGGCCTTGGTGAAGATGATCGGTCAGCGGCTGCGCGAGGATGACGGCTTTGCCAGCGACCGGGACGTGACCGACCGCATCAGCCTGCTCGGGCAGTAGATGCCGCCCTGCGGATTTCGCCGTCCCTGTTCACCATTCACGAGGTATCGGGTCACTTTGAACTGGACCGCGTCGGTCTCTGGCTCTATCGGAATAGCGGTGACGTCATGCTTTTGACGTTCCCCTTTACGGGAGCCGGCGCTTGAGCTCGCGCTTGAACAGTTTCGTCCTCGCGTTGGCGCTCGCCATTGCCGGCTGTGCCGGCCGGAACACGCATGATCTGCTCAACAAGACGACGGTCTCGGTGCCAGCCTCCGACATCGCGGCCACGCACGAAATCTTCGTCGCCACCACCCGCCAGCAGGCGACCAAGGATCCGCGGCAGGTGTTCGACGGCGATCGCTCGTTGACCACCAGCTACGCCCGCGTCGACGTCACCGTGCCGAAGGTCCACCAGGTCGGCGCCATAGAGCGGGCCAAGGGCTCTGCCAGCTCGAACCCGGCCAAGCAATTCACCGCCACCAATGTCGTCCATTATGGCGATGCACCGCAATTCGCCAAGGCGGTCGGCGCCGACATCGCCATGCGCGGCGACCGTGCACTGGTCTTCGTGCACGGCTTCAACAACGGCTTCGACGACGGCATCTACCGGCTGACGCAGATCGCCCACGACACGAAATATCCCGGCACGCCGGTTCTGTTCTCTTGGGCGTCGAGCGCCAAGACAACCGGCTATATCTACGACAAGGACAGCGCCAACGCCGCCCGCGACGATCTCGAGGCGACGCTCAGATTGCTTGCCAAGACACGGGTCAAGAGCATCGACATTATCGCCCATTCAATGGGAACCTGGCTGACCATGGAGGCGCTGCGCCAGCTCGCCATCACCGGCGACCGCGATCTCGGTGGCAAGCTCGGTTATGTCGTCCTGGCTTCGCCCGACATCGATGTCGACGTGTTCAAGAAGCAGATGATGCGTTACGGCAAGCCGGACAAGCCGTTTGCCGTGCTGCTTTCAAGCGATGACCGGGCGCTCAAATTGTCTTCACTCATCTCCGGCGACAAGCCGCGTGTCGGCGACTATGGCAATGCGGCCGATCTCGCCAGCTATGGCGTCTCCGTGGTCGACCTGTCCAAGATCAAGGGCGGCGACGGTGGCCTCAACCACGCAAAATTTGCCGACAATCCGATCCTGGTGCAGTTGCTCGGCGACCGGCTGCGAACGCCGGCTGGCCTGGCCTCGGACGAACCCGATCCGGCCCAGCTCAACAATCTTGGCCAGGGGCTCGGCAAGGCCGTCGGTTCGGTCGCCGAGGTCGTCATCACCACGCCGTTCAAGGTGCTGACCATCGTCACCGGCGGGTGAGAGGTTCAGATTATGCCGTATTCAATGTGGGTATTTGGTGGAATCGGCGTTGCAATTTTGGTTTATTTCAATCTTCTGGATAAGAATACGCAGCGGTGGCGAAAAATAGAAAATAGAAGCGATCTGTACGCTTATATCGCCTTATTCGCATCTATTATCGTTGGAATTATAGCATCTTTCGTTGAAAATTACCTCTTCTGATTCCGCTTAAGAGAACCCGCACGTAGCTCCATCCGACTCGCGCTCAAAAAAGATTTATATGAACAGATCGACCTTCTGGAAGGTCGTCACGTCGATCAGGCCGACATCGGAAATTCTCAACTCCGGAATGACCACCAGCGCCAGCAGTGAGTGCTGCATGTAGGCGTTGTTCAGGGAACAGCCCATCTTGCGCATCGCCTCGGTCAGTTTCTCGGCCTTGGCGGCGACGATCTCGGCGCGCTCGTCCGACATCAGGCCAGCGATCGGCATCTCGACCAGCGCCAGTTCCTTGCCCTTGGAGAACAGCACGACGCCGCCGCCGACCTCGCCGAGCCGGTTGACCGCCAGCGCCATGTCCTGCTTGTTGGTGCCGACGCAGATGATGTGGTGGGCGTCATGCGCCACGCTGGAGGCCATGGCGCAATCACCCATGTAGCCGAAACCGGAAACGAAGGCGTTGGTGACGCCGCCGGTGCCCCGATGCCGCTCAATCAGCGCGATCTGGCAGACATCGTTACGGCGATCCATGGCGACCAGCCCGTCCTCGACCGGAAGGTCGGCCTCCAGCGCCCGTGTCGGCGCCTGGTTCTCGATGACCCCGATGACGCGCACCCGCACTTCGTTGGCGCCCTTGGGAGCCGTGATGTCGAAATCGCGAGGCTTCAGCTTCTTGCCGAGCTTGACGGTGTTCTTCGCCGTCTTCGGATAATCATAGGCCGGAATGTCGATATCGAGCTTGCCGCCCTTGGCCAGGCGGATGCCGCGCGCATAGACCTCGTCGATGGTCATCGCGGCGAGATCTGAGACAATCAGCAGGTCGCCCAACCGCCCCGGCGCGATCGAACCGATCTCGCGTTCCAGCCTGAAGTGCTGGGCGGTGTTGATCGTGGCCATCTGGATCGCCGTCACCGGCTTCAGCCCCTGTTGGATGGCGTGGCGCACCACCCGGTCCATGTGGCCTTCATGCACCAGCGTGCCGGAATGGCTGTCGTCGGTGCACAGGATGAAGTTGCGCGGATCGATGCCGCCTTCCGTCACCGCCTTGATCTGCGAGGCGACATCGTACCAGGCCGAGCCCAGCCGCAGCATCGCCTTCATGCCCTGGCGCACGCGGGCAATCGCATCCTCGGCGCGCGTGCCTTCATGGTCGTCCTCGGGTCCACCGGCGACATAGCCGTGAAACGGCAGGCCGAGATCGCGCGAGGCATAGTGGCCGCCAACCGTCTTGCCAGCCTTGACCGTCGCGGCGATCTCGCCCGACATGACAGGATCATTGGCGGCGACACCGGGAAAATTCATCACCTCGCCGAGCCCGATGATGTTTTCCCAGGTCATCGCTTCCGCGACATCGGCGACCGTCAGTTCGGCGCCGGCGTGTTCCAGCCCAGGCGCCGAAGGCACGCAGGACGGCATCTGCACATGCACGTTGATGGGCATCGCCACCGCCTCGTCATGCATCAGCCGCACGCCCGGCAGACCCAGCACGTTGGCGATCTCGTGCGGATCGATGAACATCGAGGTGGTGCCGTGCGGGATGACGGCGCGGCAGAATTCGGTCACCGTCACCATGCCGCTTTCGACATGCATATGCGCGTCGCAGAGACCGGGCACCAGATAGCGCCCGCCGGCATCGACGACCTTTGTGCCCTGGCCGATGGCGTGGCTGGCATTCGGCCCGCAATAGGCAAAGCGGCCGCCGGCAATGGCGATGTCGGTGCCGGCGATGATCTCGCCGGAGTGAACGTTCACCCAGCGGCCGTTTCGGATGACGAGATCGGCAGGCTTGCGGCCCATGGCGACGTCGACCAGATGCGTGGCCATCTCGGTCCAGGGTTTTGGTTTCGTCGCATGCGCCGCCGGCTTCTTTGCCATGAAGGGACTCCTGTTTGCGCGACTGTGCCAAGCCTGCCTGGTTTTGACCAGCGCCAAACAGCGGGCAGCCCTACCCAACCTTCACAAAGGCTGTTCAGCCTTGACCTCGACCGTGACTTTCGCGCCGCCCGCCGAAATCCGTTCCGCCAGGCGCTGCAGTTCGCCGGCGGCGAAGGTGCCGTCGAGCATCACCTCACCGCCGAGGATGGGTTCGACCAGGCGCGGCGACGCGACCACGGCGCCGTCGACGCTGAGATCGACCACCTTCCCGACATTGGCCCTGGTGAAGTCGGCGAACGCCTTCGCGCTCTCCGGTGTCATCTTGAGGTCGAGTGCCCTGCGTCCCGAGGCTTGATCGGACACGACCGCGGCCTTGGCGATGGCGAGCGCCAACGGCTCGGCCACAGCGAGGCCGCAAGCCAGCAGCAGCATGGCTGTTCCAGCGACGAGACGAACCAGCCTGTACATCGGGTTTTTCCCTGCAAGAAGGCCATCTTGCACGCTGACATTTTCCCGGCAATGCCGGCTGTCCTGCGCCCGCAGGCCCGCGGTTCTGCCAACGGCGGACGGTTGCAACCAGAAACAGGATTCCGTTTTGTCGCAAATCGGTCTACCTTGGCGATAAGACTTTTCCGACTCTTCGTCCGGGGAGTTCGAATGTATCGCCTTGTCGTCGCAAGTGCCGGTCTTCTTGCCGTCCTGTCGATGCCGGCTTTCGCGGCCGACCCGACGGTCGATGTGCCGATGACCGCGCCCGGCTTCGACTGGACCGGATATTATGCCGGCCTGCAGGCGGGCTATGGCTGGGGAGAATCCGACATCTCAGGAACGGAAGGCGAGCCGTTTTCCGTCTCGGCCGACATTGACGGCGGTTTCGTCGGCGGACATGTCGCGGGACTGTGGCAGTTCGACCAGGCGGTGATCGGCGCCGAGGCCGAGCTCAACTATTCCTCGGTCAGCGGCACCACCGAAGCAGAGCCCGGAAACAATTTCGGCACCGACATCAAATGGTTCGGATCGGTCAACGCCAAGGCCGGATATGCGATGGATCGTGTGCTGGTTTACGGCATAGGCGGCGTTGCCTTCGCCGGTATCGAGACGTCGCAGTCAGCAGGCTCCGCCTTCTCCGAGACGCGCACGAATGTTGGCTGGACGGTGGGCGCCGGCGTCGACTACGCGCTGACCGACAGGTTCGTCGTCGGCGCGCAATATCGCTATTACGATTTCGGCTCCGAACATTATGACGGGTCCACCGATTTCGTCGCCCGCGACCAGGACACCAAGCTGAACACCGTCGGCATCAATCTCAGCTACAAGTTCTGAGCGCGCCCAACAGCGCTCGGCGAGCGATTGACCTGATCAGCAATTTCGATGAAAGGGGCGGCCGGCGCCCCCAGTGGGCGGGGGAATGGGTTGGGCCTGGTAGACGCCGGCCTCGGCGGATCAGGTCCGCCGTGCAAACACCCTACGCATTGCGCGCCGCGCGCTGAATTCCGCGATCACGCCAGTATCGCCGAGCACTGTCCTCTGGGGTGGGCGTTCGGGCGGCTCAAGAACACGACTTGACGGGCTGTGTCTGGCATCTGAAAAGGGCTGGCCTGCGGATGCAAAAGGCATTGTGAGCGTAGCGGAATGACGTTTCGATTTATCCCCTGGAGTTTGTAAACCTCGAAACGAGATGCCGAATCCTTTTCCTGTCAAGGCAGAGAGAAGTAGGCGGGCCGTAGTGGCAAAATTTCCACCACAGCCGCCTTTCAGATGGCCTTGCCTACTGACCTTTCGTGCGCCACTCTGCGTTAGAGAAGTTGAGGGAGGGGAAAATGCAAGTTGATACAGGCATTGGATCAGTCGTCAGCGATATCGAGCAAGTTCCGCCTGGCGCATGTATTGCATTTCAATATTTGGGCCAACGCCATTACGGCCTTACGCTAAGCCGAGAGATGTCGCGCGGTTCAGATGCGCCCGCGATTTTGTTACTTTCACCGGGACATCCCGACGTTAAGGAAGCGGGGGTAATAAGCGGCGACCAAATTGTTGGAACGCCTGTTTTCGTTTTCTCTGGTGCAACAGTCACCCCTGATATCGGTTCAATTAAGTGCGGTCAAAATGGCGAAAGGCCGATAGCCGGTAGCCTCGTTCTTGCTGCTGATCGTGCTGAGGTCTGTGGGCACTTTGTGAAACCGGGCGACCTTGCACTGTTCAATCTCGGTGACGGCAGCGGGCGAGCGGCGAGAAACACTCCGGTTTCTTTAACCGCTTGGAAGATCGTTCAGGCCGGACGTGACGGGAAAGACAGGCTGATTTGTTCGATTGGCCCGCTGTGAAAGAGACACTACCCTATCTGTCGATCGTCTCCAGCGTGCTCGCCGCCGGGCTAGGCATCCGCGCCGCCACCGTGGTCATCCGAAACTCGATTGACGATTTCATGGGAGATATCGGCCGGCAGGGAAAATGGGCCAGTTGGGCGGCAGTTGCTGCTGGCGTCTCGGTCGTGCTGCAGGCCGTGGATAGGCTGTGGCAGTAACGATTTACATTGCCGCTATCACCGCCTTGATGTCCGCCAGCGGTCTGGCGCCATGCCAGCGCTATATGGTGGGAAGGGTGCTGGCACCGGGACAAGCCTGCGAACGCGAAATCGAGAATTGGTCCCCTTTTGCCGTACATGAAATTCGTCAACGCTCTTACCCGGACTCTAGACTTGTTCTACTCGGTTGACCCTACTCGAAGCCGCACGAGAAGAGGATGATGGACCCGAAGCTGATAGCAGATTTGGAAGCCAGAGCTGACGAAGTGGCAAAGAATTTGCCCAAGGCAGCGCAGGCCAAAGATCAGGCGGCGTTTCAAAATGCCGCCGGGTTTCACATCGCAGCGTTGCGGTGCGCTGAGCCCAGAACCGTTGCTGGAATGGTGCAGTTGCCTACGCCGGCGATGATCGCGAACTTCGCATTCGCGATTGAACTCTATTTCAAGAGCTTCCTCTTTGCGTCGAATGGTTCGCCATGGGGCCACAACCTTCAAGAGCTTTTCCGGCGTCTTAGCAATATAGATACTGCTGAAGTCGAGAAGCGTTTCGAGGTCTTGAGCGGTCGAAATGCTCAGGCGCTGGCGGCAGATCTCGCATCTTACGCCAAAGCGTTCGAGGAATGGCGCTACATCTTTGAGTCGAGCCGTGAAATACGGATCGCTGTTTACAGCATGGCCGACCTAGCACGCGCTTGCTTCCTGATACTGAGTGAACGCAACCAGGGTTGGGCGAACGAGTCGGTACAGCAAACCCTGTCGCCGGAACCAAAGGAGCCAACTTTGGGGGTGCTCAGCCTCGGGGGCGGAGTGATGTTGCGTACCGCACCTTGATCAACAACATCGCCGGCGACGATGCTCCCGCCCTTGCAAAGGTTCGTTTCCACGACCTACGACACACCCACGCCTCCGCCCTCATCGCCGGCGATTTCGACGCGGTTGCAATCAGCGGGCGTCTGGGGCATTCGTCACCTGTGGTCGCGCTGTCAGTCTATACACAATCTCAAACGGTCGGACGAAGGCGCGGTGGCGGCGATGAGAACGAACAGAACTGCAATCCGGTCTTTCGGTGCCAAATCGACTCGCATGACTGGACCTGTATTCGCTTAAGTGCTTGTAATTGCGGCCTGCGGACGTGGCGGAATTGGTAGACGCAAGGGACTTAAAATCCCTCGATCTCTGATCGTACGGGTTCGATTCCCGTCGTCCGCACCATGTTGAAATTGCTTATTTATTCGAATTCCACCGTTGCCATAGGCTACCCGAACGGGCTAGCCGCGAGAGTAGGCGGAAGGAGTGATGGGTGCTCGAATTCGACAAGATCGTCGCTGGTGGGGAAGATTCGTTGATCGGGGCGATCAGTGCAGGAATGCAGGAAGGTCTGACCCTCGATTTCAAGGCGCCCGCAGTCGGCAAACAGGGTGCCGTCTTCAATGCTCAAGGGCAACTGACCAAGGAAGGTCGGGCTGCGCTTGCAAAAGCACTATCAGCGTTCAGCAACTCGGCTGGCGGCGTTTTGGTATTGGGTGTTGACTGCCGAAAGAACGACGAAGGAGTCGATTGTGCGAGCGCCCTTGAACCTTTGCCGAATTGGAAGTCCGCCCTGAGCGCTGTCAGTTCCGCTGTTGGCGATTTGCTGCAGCCCAAAAATGACGGCATCCGGATCGATGGATTTGCGTCCCACCGAAACCAGAACGCCGGCTATTTAATTATAGACGTGCCTCGTTCCGAGAGACGACCGCACCGTAGCGAAGCCGCCGACCAGAAACAATATTTCAAGCGTTCCGGCGGTGCCTCCTACGTGATGGAGCACGTCGATATAGAAGATGCTTTCAAGCGAGCTTCAGTACCAGAACTCGAAGTGAAGCCGAGGTGGCGACGATTTTCTACATCAGGGTGGCAGGCGCAATTTCATTTGGAATTCTGGGTGGACAATGTCGGCGAGGCGACGGCCTTTTTCCCATCACTAGAGTTGCAAATCCGCGCGAATTTTACCCTTGACTGGCCGAACCATGTCTTAGGTGTCCACCGAGAGCGAATGCCAGAGGGCCAGATGTCATATGGAAATTCGGAATTCGTTATTCATCCTGGTCAGACCCGCCTTACCGAAAGGCTTGATATTCATTTCGTGTTCGATAGCGAAACGAAATCCACGGAACTCATTGGAGGCCTCGCCGTCGACCGAGCTTCTTTGCGTTTTGGCTACGCTGTGTTTGCAAAGGATATGAGAAAGAAGGTTGGTGAAATCGTCTTCGGTCCAGAAGAGTTTCGTCACGTCCGATGGGACAGCTTTTAGTAGGGTTAAAAGCCGAAGGCGCCAGCGGCATGTCTTTTATGACCCGCGACGTCGCTACAGTCGCATCAGTCGGCAAATCCATCGCCATTATGCCCGCGGTTGTGCGGTACGAGCCGAAGCAGCGGTTCTCACGCCGCCTATCGAGCGAGTGCCTGCGCATTCGCAAACCTATTTCGGAACGGGCAATGACAATAACGATAGATAGAACCGCCAGCTGGCGCGACATAGCGCGGGTGAGCGAGGGCGAATCCCTGGTGCTTGGTCAGGCAGCGTGGGACAGGATCGCTTTTGCGCACCAGATCGTGGCGGCGATCGTCGAAAAAGGCATCCGCGCCTATGGCGTCAACACCGGGGTCGGCGCCTTGGCAAGCAAGGTCGTGGCGCCTGCCCTGCACAAGAAACTGTCGCGAAACATCATTCGCAGTCATGCCTGCGGCGTCGGTGACCTCGTGCCGCGACGCGGCGTGCGCGCCATCATTGCCGCTCAATTGGCGAATTTCGCGCATGGCCATTCGGGCGTGAGCCCTCAGATCGTGCGCCATCTGCTCACCTTCATCGAGCGCGATTGCGTTCCCGACGTGCCGTCCCGTGGATCGGCCGGCTATTTGACGCACAACGCGCATGTCGCGCTGGTCCTGATCGGCGAAGGCAATGCAACCCTGGCAGGCCGTTCCATGAGCGGGCTGGAAGCGCTTGCTGTAATGGGCCTGGAACCGCTGGAGCTTGGCGCCAAGGAAGGCTTGAGCCTGGTCAACGGCACCGCGTGCGCAACCGGCCTGACAAGCATCGCCGTGCAGCGCGCGGAGCGTTTGCTGGGATGGTCTGACGCGGCTGCGGCTTTGACGCTTGAAGCCGCGGGCGCGCAAATGCCGGCTTTTGGCGAACAGATCCTGGCGATGAGGCCCTCACCCGGCATTCAGGGCGTGGGCAGATCGCTGCGTGGCTGGCTCCATGGCAGCGAGCTTATCGCGCTGGCTCACGGCAGCCGCACGCAGGACGCGCTCAGCCTTCGCGCCGTGCCGCATGTTCATGGCGCCGCCCGGGAGGTGCTGGACCGGTCCGCCGAGCTCGTCGACCGCGAACTGGCAGCCGTCACCGACAATCCCGCGGTATTCGGCACGTTGAACGATCCTCAGGTTGTTTCAGAGGCGCATGCGGTGGCGCCCGCACTCGGGCAGGCCGCCGACGGCCTGACCATCGCCCTGGCTCAGGTGGCCGGGATGAGCGAGCGTCGGATCGACCGTCTCGTCAATCCGCTTGTCAACAATCTGCCGGCCTTCCTTGCCGATGAGGACGGAGCCAATTCCGGCTTCATGATCGCCCAATACACGGCCACGTCGCTCAGCAACGTCAATCGGCGTCTGGCCGCCCCGGCGGCGACCGACGGCGGCGTCACGTCCGGCCTGCAAGAGGATTTTCTGGCGCATCCGACCGTCGCCGCCAACAAGCTGCTGGCGGTCATCGACAACGCCGAATACATCCTGGCGATCGAACTCATGGCGGCCGCGCAGGCCCATGATTTTCTGGCCGGGCGCGGGGCGCGCGCGCCTGGTACCGACACGATCTACCGAATGGTGCGGGAAAAAATCGCCCACTATTCCGACGATCGGCCCCTGTCCCGCGACATGGAGGCCTTGCGCAACTTCATCCGCGAAATGGACGTGCCAGCCTGTCCGCGGCACAGCTAGAGACCAGGCCCTAATCGGGTTCAGCTTCAGATGCTGGATCGGGATGATGGTCTTGGCATCGACGATGCGCCGTCGGTAATGCCGGCCAGCCCCGTCGCGCACCAGCATGTCGTCACCGCCGGGGATTCAGGCGCAAGGCGGATCGAGAATGGCAATTCCCATTCAATTTTTGGCAAAAGTGAAACAAAGGATGCATTTCCACGTTGAGCCTCGTCAAAACGTGGGAGTTTTTGAAAATGGATCCGGCGACTGCCGCAGTAATGGTTTTGCTCCAGTGCAGCCCGGGCGAAGGTTCTGTCTGCAAACCCGTCGATATGGGCCCGGCCATGTATGCGTCGCTCGATTTATGCATGGCTTCGCTGAAGGACAGGCTGGCAAGCGCTCCGAACGGCGAAACCGTTGGCCGGTGTCGTCTCGTTGACGCGACCGTCACAGAGGGCCTACCGGTCGGCTATACAAGGGTTCTTGTGACGCGCGGCCTCGGGGCCGATGCCAGCACCAGCAGCTACATCGTACAGCACCAGCCTTAGCCGCCTCGTTCCCGCTCGCCAAAGATGGCGTTCTTCCCTGTTTGCTAGATGCGCGTCGTGCCCATCTCATGGCTGCCCGAATGCAGCACCGGCGGCCGTTGATCGGCGCTTGGATCTGAGCCCACCTCAATGATCCCGACCAGCGCGCGAACAAACTCAACCATATCGTTCGCCGTGATGGCTGCCCTGTCGGGATCTTGCCCGATGTGCTCGGCAGCGGCGCAACATGACAGGCGGATGCGATCGTAGTGGGAATCCCTTTCATCCTCCGGCAGCATCGCCAATTTGATGGCTCGGCGATGAATCAGCCTGAGCAATTGTTCGAGAGCGGCTCCGACACTCATGCGTTTGCTCCGCATTGGTCGAGCGTTCCGGCGCTCCAGGGCGCGTGTCAGAACGTCGATGGGAGGTATTTTCCGTCCCTGAGCCGAGGCTGCATTATAGCCATTAATATATTGTATATTGCTAATATACGATCCCATGGAGGCGTCTTTGGCCTCCATGGATCGAATGCCTCAGTTCAGCGCCAACGCCTGAGGCGGAGCCTAGCCAGGTCGGCGTGAACCGAGTGATCCTGCGCGATCTGGTTCATTGAGAGCGTTTGCTTCGGCCAATTTGGTCAGCGCTCGCTCGACCTTCGCGGCGGCAGCATCCGTGTGCTCGATATGTCGGATAATCCGCTGCGTCAGAAGCGCGAGCCTGGCAGCGCGATAGACCGCACCGCCTCTCGCGGTTTCGTGGTGAAATGTCGCGATCATCACTGGGAACGACCCAAAATTAGTGACGGATCGATCTTTGTCAGGCGCTCCCTGGCCTCGATCACCTGCCGCTGCGCGGTCCTGATCCGGCTGCAAAGCGCAATATTGATTCCGACTCCGCAGTCCTCGTCCAACATTTCTTCCGCGCGTTCCAGAGCGAGTTCCGCTCGATTGACCCGCTGCCTGGCCTTGGCCAGTTCCATATTGAAAAGCTCAACCATTGTTCCGCTTCCGTTGCGGTCCCTTCGAGGGTTAACCGCCGCTGATCGCTTTGGTTCCCCTGGTCCGGGAAGGTCGCGTCAAACAGGTATCGGGTTGAGCTTCAGATGCTGGATCAGGATGATGGTCTTCGCATCAACAATCCGGCCGTCGGCGATGCCGGCCAGCGCTTCGTCGAGCGGCATTTCCAGGACCTCGATGTCCTCGCCCTCTTCCGGTGCGCCGCCGCCGGCCGAGATGCGGTCGGCGGGCGAATACCGGGCAATGAAGAACCACAGTCGTTCGGTGACGCTGCCCGGACTCATGTAAGGCGAAAACAGCCGCTCAATCTTGTTCAGCCGGTAGCCGAGTTCCTCCTCGGCTTCCTTGCGGATGGCGGTCTCCGGATCGTTTTCGTCGAGCAGCCCGGCACAGGCCTCGATCAGCGGCTCGCGGTGGCCGGTGACATAGGCAGGATAGCGGAACTGGCGCACCAGAAGCACCGTCGAACGCTGGGGGTCGTAGGGCAGGATCACCGCTCCGTCGCCGCGATCATAGGTCTGGCGGATCTGCGTCTCCCACTGGCCGTCGCGCCGGCGATAGTCGAGCACGGTCTTTTTCAGCACCGCCCAGTCGTCGGAAAGAACCTCTTCCGAACGGATACGAATACGATCTTCCATTGGACACCTCGATATTTGCCGCCGGGGCAGGCGTAGCCGCGAACCGGCGCTGGCGCAATTGGGGAAGCGATTGGTCCAGCGTTTCACTCTCTCGTGTGTGGTATGCAAGATATCCGTCGCCTAGATAACGCGTTCCCTCTCCCGGAGCCCTGTTCATGACCGCATCGCTTTTCCAGCCGATCACCCTCAACGGCCTCACCTTCCCCAACCGCATCGCCGTGGCGCCGATGTGCCAGTATTCCGCCGAGGACGGCTCGGCCAGCGACTGGCATCTTTACCACTGGATGAACCTTGCCATGTCCGGCGCCGGCATGGTCACGGTGGAGATGACCGATGTAGAGCGGCGCGGGCGCATCACCCATGGTTGCCTCGGGCTTTACTCCGACGACAACGAAGCCGCTGCGCGCCGCACACTGGATGCGGCACGGCGCGTCGCCGCGCCGGGCACGAAATTCGGCACGCAGCTGGCGCATGCCGGCCGCAAGGCCTCGAACCGCAAGCCCTGGGAGGGCGGCGGGCCGCTGCAGCCGAACGAAGACCCCTGGCAGACCGTCTCGGCCTCGGCCATCGCCTACGACACCGGCTGGAACGTGCCGCACGCGCTTGATGAGCAAGAGATCCTGCAGCTCATCGAGCGGTTCGTCGAAGCCGCCAGGCGGGCCGAACGCGCCGGCTTCGACTTCATCGAACTGCACGCGGCACATGGCTACCTGATCTTCCAGTTCCTGTCGCCGCTGTCCAACCAGCGCACGGACCGCTGGGGCGGCTCGCTGGAAAACCGGATGCGTCTTGTCGTCGAAACCGCCAGGGCGGTGAAGAAGGCGGTGCCGAAGCTGATGCTCGGCACGCGGCTGTCGGTGAAGGACTGGGTCGACGGCGGCTTCGACGTCGAAGACGCGATCGAGGTGGCGAAGGCCCTGAAGGCCGAGGGCGTCGCCTATCTCTGCTGCTCCAGTGGCGGCAATTCGCCGTTGCAGAAATTGCCCACCGGCCCCGGCTATCAGGTGCATCTGGCGGAAGCCGTGCGCAAGGGCGCCGACATCCCGACCCGCGCGGTCGGCCTGATCGACGATCCCCAGCAGGCCGAGGCTGTCATCGCCGAGGGCCGCGCCGACATGGTGGCGCTGGCCCGCGCCTTCCTCGCAGATCCGCGCTGGGGCTGGCGCGCGGCCGCCACATTCAAGGAAAAGATTCATCCGGCGCCTCAGCTCGCCCGCTCGGTGACGACCATGGAGCACTGGATGAAGGCGGCGGGCTGAACCGGCCATTCTTTTGATATCGGGGCCTCCCGATGCAGCCTAGCCGATTTGCAGACGCCCGCTTCAATTCTGGCCGCAAACTGCTAGGCTGGGTAAGGCTGCGGCGGGCGCGGCCGGGCTTGGGAGGAGATCATGTCGTTCAGGGCATTCTTGCCGGCTGCAATGCTTGTGGCCGTCGCCGGCCTTTGGCTCGGCGCATCGACGCCGAGCGTCGCGCAATATTGCGAGGGGACGGTGCACGGCCTGTCCGGCCGCTACAATCTGGCGACCGGCAGCGGCTTTCTCGCCGTGCGGACACGGCCGAACTCGTCATCGCGGATGATCGGCCAGCTGTTCAATGGCGACCATGTCGAGATTTTCGACCGGCGCGGCAACTGGTATCAGGTCGAAATCGGCGGCACGACCGGCTGGGCGAATGCACGCTGGCTGCGCAACGACTGCGGCTACTGAGACGCAGATGCATGTCGTCCAAAAGCACGTCGCAAAACGCGACGCGACTATTGGGCGCAGGTTCCGGGCCACTTTTGCAACCAAATTGGCTGCTTTGCGTTGCGGCCATGATGGACAACAAACCTTTTGAAACGCCGGTGGTGGTCGAACTCGGTCATGTCGGCAAATATCGCCATATCCGCAGCACCCAGGAAGCGGCGGAGTGCCTCATGACGGTGTGGCCGCTCAATCGCGGCCCGCGTCATCGTGATGCCCTCGACACTTGCCTCAAAGTGCTGGAAGGTTATCGTTCGACAGCGGAAGCGCGACGGGCATTGATCGAGGCTGCCAGGGAATCGGAAGTTCTGGTGCCCGACGACAGGCTTTCCGACGACCGGCTGCATTGAGCAGGCGGACCTTTCAACCGGAGGTTTTGATGGCGAAGCTGACTTACAAGATCGTCGAGCATGACGGCGGCTGGGCCTACAAGGTCGGTTCGACCTTCTCGGAGACATTTCCCACCCATCAGGATGCGTTGCGTGCCGCCGAGATCGCCTCGGCCGAGCAGCAGGTGGCAGGCGCCACGGACGGCATCCAATATGAGGATGCAGACGGCAAATGGCACGAGGAACTGGCCGATGGCCGGGACCGGCCGCAGACCGAAGTGTCCGACTAGCCAGACTTTCCGCAGAGAAACTTGCAAGCAGGAAGAGGCACGGCGCCGACCGCGGACGTCAGGAGAGATGACGCCCCTATGGTCGGCGGCTGCCCGCGGCTGAGCTATTTGCCGCAGTATTGGTCATTCACGTTGCCCTGGGCATTCGCATCAGGACCCGCGGTGCTGTAGGCACACGGGCCGGACGTGCCTGAATTGCCAAGGCTGTCCAGCCCAGAGCGGTCGCCGTTGATGCTTCCGGTCGTGTTGTGGTCGACGCCCGAGGACTGTTCGTTGCCGAACGGCCACCAGCTGTTATGGTTGGAATATGCGCCGTCGGACGATTGCGCCATCGCCGATGTGGCGAGGCCGATCGTCAGAACCGATGCTGCGAGAAATTTCCTGTACATTGCATTACTCCGTGTCTTGGTCGCCTTGGGTGCGACACGGGGTAACCGGCAGTCAGCCGGTTGGTTCATTGAAATTGTCGTGAGGCTGCGGTGATGAAAACGCGCGGGCGGCGATCCGCTCTATGAAGCCGATCACCCGCTTGGGCTCGACGAACTGCGGCATATGGCCGACGCCGTCGAAGGATTCGAAATCGAGCCCCGCGATCTTGCCTAGCATCGGCTCGCCATGGATGCGGATGTCGATGACGCGGTCGGCGGTGCCGAAAAGGATGCCGGCTGGAATGACAATCTCGTTGTAGCGCAGTTCGACGCGGCCGAGGTCCTGTTCGACGGCCACGACATCGGCGGATGTCGCCTGGAAATGCGCCGGCCGCAACCCCAGCCAGCCGCCGCCCCCGACCATATAGTCCGTCGGAAAAGCCTGCGGCGCGAAGATGAATTCCATTGTCGGCCGCGCATAGTGCAGGCTGAGCGGTATCGCCACCGTATAGGCCACGATCCAGCGCTTCAGGCGCGAGGGGATGTAGAGCAGGTCAAACCGCTGGCGCGCCCGGTTTTCCAGATGCGTCAGCGGCGCCAGCAAGGCGATGCCCGAAATCGCCTCGGGATGCTCCACGGCCAGGGTCAGCGTGATGGCGCCACCCAGCGAGTGCCCCACCACCAGCGGCCTTTCCAGCCCCAGCTTTTCGATGAAGCGGCGCACCAGGGCCGCCTGTTCAGGCAAGCGGCCGGTGGCCCCGTTGGCGCGCGTCGAATAGCCTGATCCCGGGCGATCGAGCGCTATCAGCCGATAGCCCTGGCCGAAATGTCCGAACAGCGTGTGCCGGAAGTGGTGGAGTTGCGCGCCAAGCCCRTGCAGGAACACGATCGGTCGCCCCTCGCCCACATCGACATAGTGGATGCGGTTGCCGTCGATCTCGACGAATTTTCCGACCGGCGGCACCAGTCTTTGCGCCTTCGCCGCGATCCACAGCGTCGCCAGCACCATGCAGGCGATCCCCAGGACCGCCAGCAGCAACAGCAGGGCCAGCAGCCATGACAGGATCGATATCAGCATTGTTCACCCGGATCAGAACCGGTTCGAGCTTACCCACATCCGGTTGCGCTGCAACCGCGCATCGAAATGGGCGCGTCCAGGCATGGGTTGTTCACCGCCGAGGTGGCATTGCCGACAGGCACGCGCCGCGCTATCTCAGGCGACCCGTCCTGCCGGAGCCCTCCATGACCGAAATCGTTACCGCCGCCATGCTCGTCATCGGCGATGAGATTCTCTCCGGCCGCACCAAGGACAAGAACATCGGCCACCTCGCCGACATCATGACGGCCGTCGGCATCGACCTTAAGGAAGTGCGCATCGTTCCCGACGAGGAAGACGAGATCATAGCTGCGGTGAATGCCGTGCGTGTGCGCTACACCTATGTGTTCACCACCGGCGGCATCGGCCCCACCCATGACGATATAACAGCCGATTCGATTGCCAAGGCGTTCGGCGTGCCCTGCGAATACGACGCCAAGGCCTATGCGCTGCTGGAGGCAAGCTATGCGGCGCGCGGTATCGAATACACCGAGGCGCGCAAGCGCATGGCGCGGATGCCGCGCGGCGCCGACCATATCGACAACCCGGTGTCGGTCGCGCCCGGCTTTCGCATCGGCAATGTCCACGTCATGGCCGGCGTGCCTTCGATCTTCCAGGCCATGCTGGACAATGTCGTGCCGACGCTGAAGACGGGCACGAAGATGCTGTCGGCGACGGTGCACTGTCCATTTGGCGAAGGCCTTGTCGGCGGGCCGCTGGGCGAGATTCAGAAAGCGCATCCGGACACGATCATCGGCTCCTACCCAAAATATGGCGACGGCAAGTTCTGGACCGAACTGGTCGTTCGCGCCCGCAGCCAGGAGGCGCTGGACACCGCGCGCGCCGATGTCGAGGCAATGGTGGCGGGTTTCGCCGCCAAGGCGAGCTGATCGGCTCCTAGAGCAGTTGACGCAATTCCGGACGGAAAACCGCTTCACACTTGTCCTGGAATTGCTCTACCCGGAACCAAGCCCGGCGCCGCGACGTTTTCTTGGACGCGAGACTGAAGGCTCGCCAGCTTGAGGGATCACCATGCGCTTCAAAACCATCGTTGCCATTCTGCAGAACGAGCAGGACGCCGAGCGCGTGCTCGACTGCGCCATCCCGCTCGCCAATCGCTTCCAGAGTCACCTGATCGGCATCCATGCCGAGGCGCTTCCGGTGCCCTACACGTCGGCGACCGGCTTTCCCGATACCGAGTTCCTGCAGGTCTCGGCCGACATGAGCCGGGAGCGGGCTGACAAGCTGCAGGCCGTGTTCCTGCGGCGCATCGAGGATTCCGGCCTCTCTTTCGAATGGCGCAGCCTGGAGAGCTTCTCCGGCGACAGCGCGCTGACCGGCATTTCAAGCGTGCGCGCCGCCGACCTGGTTATCGCCGCCCAGCGCGAAACCGGCGGCGACCCGAGCGCCGATGTCGACACGCTGGTCTATGACGCCGGCCGGCCGGTTCTGGTGGTGCCGAGCGCGGGGCCACTGATCACCACGTTCAAGCATGTGCTGCTTGCCTGGAACGGCAGCAAGGAGGCCGCGCGCGCCGCCTTCGACGCCCTGCCCTTCATCATCGAGGCCGAGAAGACCGACATATTGGTCATCGATCCGCCCGATACGTTCGACGAAAGCCCGGAGGCCGCCGGCGCCGAGATCGCGTCGGCACTGTCACGCCACGGCGCCAACGTCAGCGTCTCGGTGCAGAAATCGGGCGGCACCTCGGTCGACGACATGATCCAGAACCGGGTCGCCGAGACCGGCGCCGATCTCCTGGTGCTTGGCGCCTACAGCCACTCCTGGCTGCGCCAGCTGCTGTTCGGCGGCGTGACGCGCACGGTGCTGCGCACGGCACAGGTGGCGGCCTTCCTGTCGCGATAAGTCCACAGCCATCGCTGCCGGCCGCCCTTGCCAAGGCCAAGGTTTTCCAGTTAATTCCGCGCGCATTCCCCTGTTTTTGTGCACGCGGCATTCGCGTGCTGCGGAGTGCGCGAAAAATGTCCCTTCCCGAAAAAGCCTTCCCGGTCTCCTGGGACCAGTTCCATCGTGACGCCCGTGCGCTTTCCTGGCGGCTTTCCGGCGCCAACAAGGGACAATGGAAGGCGATCGTCTGCATCACCCGCGGCGGTCTGGTCCCGGCGGCGATCATCGCGCGCGAGCTTGGCATACGCATCATCGAGACGGTCTGCGTCGCCTCCTATCACGACTACACCAGCCAGGGTCAGTTGCAGGTGCTGAAGGAAGTCACGCCGGCGCTGCTTGCCGACGACGGTGTGGGCGTGCTGATCATCGACGACCTGACCGACACCGGCAAGACCGCCGGCATCGTGCGCGCAATGATGCCCAAGGCGCATTTCGCCACCGTCTACGCCAAGCCGAAGGGCCGGCCGCTGGTCGATACTTTCGTCACCGAGGTCAGCCAGGACACCTGGATCTATTTCCCCTGGGACATGGGCTTCACCTACCAGAAGCCGATCGCCGACGATCACGCCGGCTGATTCGCAACACGCCGCTTTTTCCAATCAAGCCGCCAGCGGCGGCAATATTTGCTTCCGTGGACGGGTCCCCGGGGCAGGATATCCTGTGAAATCGACCTCCATTGGCGGGAATCGGCCAGCCTGATCAAAGTTTTTACTTTTATTGGTCACAATTAGCCGTAAGATTCGTAAGGCGGCAAACGATTCTGGAGGCTGGGGCTAGCTTCTCCGATGTTGACAAGGCCAACGACGCACAACCATCTGGCCGAAAGGGTCCGGCGACTCTTCGGCACCGCGCCGTGCCGCCTGCAGGTTGCCGCCCTGCCCTGGCGCGATACCGGGAATGGCGTCGAGATCATGCTGATCACCAGCCGCGACACGGGCCGCTGGGTGTTGCCGAAGGGCTGGCCGGAAGCCAAGGAGCCGCTCTGCGAGGCGGCGGCGCGCGAGGCCGGCGAGGAGGCCGGATTGCGCGGAACCATCTCGCATCTCGAAGCCGGCCGCTATTTCTATGCCAAGGTTCTGGCTTCCGGCGAAGAAGTGCCTTGCGAGGTGCTGGTGTTTCCGCTGCATGTCGACAAGATCGCCGACCGCTGGAAGGAAAAGCACTCCCGCACCCGCAAATGGGTCAATGCCAGCGAAGCGGTGCGCATGGTCAATGAAGCCGACCTTTGCCAGATCATCGCCTATTTCTGCGCCGACCCGCACAGGTTCTCCTGAGCGACCTCCACCTCCCCCGGGACATATTCACAACCCTGTGATGTGCCGAGCATGAATGGTTTGCTAATCCTTATTCGCTAAGAATCGGCCAATCTGGCTTTTGATCGATGGCGAATCCTGTAGACCCACTTCAGCAACAAACCGGCGAGCCGCAGCGCGAGCACCGTCCACGCGTGCTCAAGGGCGGAACCGTCATCACCGGGATTCAGAACTCGGAAATCGCCGTGACGCTGCGCAACCAGCATGCGGGCGGCGCCGAATTGAAAATACCGCTCGAGGCTCGGGTGCCCGACCGGTTCCTGCTTTATGTGCCGCTCGACGGCGTCGCCTATCGCTGCGAGGTCCGCTGGCGCCGCAACGACCGGGTCGGCGTGCAGTTCACCGGCACCGAGCCGAAGCCGAAACTGCACTACGGCTGATATCCGGCAATCGGCCCGGCCGATTTTCGAGGCCGACCGGATTTGCTCCCGACGGACGCCTCCTGACGGTCCAAGACCGCAGATCCGCCGCTCGAAACGGCAATCGCAGCGGCGCATTTCTATCCCCGTTATCCACATGTGTGACACACAAGATGTTGGGGTCACAAAAGCTACGCAAACGAATCCTTGACGGCGCAAAACGAGTCGCCTTTTATAGGCCATGTGCTCCTGTTGAGAGCGCGACCGGAAAGTTCTGAGCCCGGTCTTTTTCCCGGATTATGTGCGTTTTTCCCCGCATTTCCGCCTGTTTACGAGGCCGGCGGAAGCGTTGGGATTGTGGGGTGGTGGGGCGACGAAAGGGAGAATTGTCGGACTGGAATAAATTGTCTGTTAATACTATATTTAGTGTTTGCAGGTAGGTTCGACGCTAGATAGTGTGAATTTCCCTCGAGTGAGGGAATCGAAAAAATCAGATTTGAGGGACCCGCGGGGTCTCCCCGGTGCGTTGCGACAGAGGCTTCACAGGAAGCCCAGGCAGCAAGTGCTGGCGGGCATCGCGGAATGGAGAGCCGGTCGTTTTCGAACGCCGGCAGACGGCGGACATGCGCGTTTCGCATCAGGGGGAGAAATCCCTGGGGAAAAGCGCTATATATAGACAAAAGGACCGGACCAATGCGCATCGAGCGTCGCTTCACCAAGCAAGGGCAATCGGCTTATGCGGAGATCGAATTCCGCAAGGCGCTTTCCGAGATCAAGAATCCGGATGGCTCGGTGGTGTTCCGTCTCGACAACATCGATGTGCCGGCGCAGTTCTCCCAGGTCGCCGCCGACATCCTGGCGCAGAAATATTTCCGCAAGGCCGGTGTGCCCGCGCGCCTGAAGAAGGTCGAGGAGAACGACGTTCCCTCCTTCCTGTGGCGCTCCGTCGCCGACGAAGCCGAACTGGCCAAGCTGCCGGAAGCCGAGCGCTACGGTTCCGAGATCGATGCCCGCCAGGTCTTCGACCGGCTCGCCGGCACCTGGACCTATTGGGGCTACAAGGGCGGCTACTTCAAGTCGGAAGAAGACGCGCGCACCTTCCGCGACGAGCTCGCCTATATGCTGGCCACCCAGCGCGTCGCGCCGAATTCGCCGCAATGGTTCAACACAGGGTTGCACTGGGCCTACGGCATTGATGGCCCGAGCCAGGGCCACTTCTATGTCGACCCCTTCACCGGCAAGCTGACCAAGTCGAAGTCCTCCTACGAGCATCCGCAGCCGCATGCCTGCTTCATCCAGGGCGTGCAGGACGACCTCGTCAACGAGGGCGGCATCATGGATCTGTGGGTGCGTGAGGCGCGCCTGTTCAAATATGGCTCGGGCACCGGCTCGAATTTCTCGCTGCTGCGCGGCGAAGGCGAAAAACTGTCCGGCGGCGGCCGTTCGTCCGGCCTGATGAGCTTCCTCAAGATCGGCGACCGCGCCGCGGGCGCCATCAAGTCGGGCGGCACGACGCGCCGCGCCGCCAAAATGGTCATCGTCGACGCCGATCACCCCGATATCGAGGAATTCATCGACTGGAAGGTCAACGAAGAGCAGAAGGTCGCCTCGCTGGTGACCGGCTCCAAGATCGTCAAGAAGCATCTCGAAGCCATCATGAAGGCCTGCGTCAATTGCGAAGGCAATGGCGAGGACTGCTTCGATCCGGCCATTAACACGGCGCTGAAGCGCGAGATCAAGGCGGCCAAGAAGTCGGCGGTGCCGGAGAACTACATCTACCGCGTCATCCAGTTCGCCAAGCAGGGCTACACCTCGATGTCGTTCAAGACCTACGACACCGACTGGGATTCGGACGCCTACCTGACCGTTTCGGGCCAGAACTCCAACAATTCGGTGTCGCTGAAGGACAATTTCCTGCGCGCCGTCGAGGACGACGCCGACTGGCACCTGACCGCCCGCAAGGACGGCAAGGTCTTGAAGACGCTGAAGGCCAGGGATCTCTGGGAAAAGATCGGCTATGCCGCCTGGGCGTCGGCAGATCCGGGCCTGCATTTCAACACGACGATGAACGACTGGCACACCTGCGCTTCGGCCGGTGCGATCCGGGCGTCCAACCCGTGCTCGGAATATATGTTCCTCGACGACACGGCCTGCAACCTCGCCTCGATCAACCTACTGCCCTACCGCAACGCCGACGGCACGATTGACATCGCTGCCTACGAGCACACCGTGCGGCTGTGGACCATCGTTCTCGAAATCTCGGTCATGATGGCGCAGTTCCCGTCGAAGGAGATCGCCAAGCTCTCCTACGAATACCGCACGCTCGGTCTCGGCTACGCCAACATTGGCGGCCTGCTGATGACCTCGGGCATTCCCTATGATTCCGAAGAAGGCCGCGCCATCTGCGCAGCACTCACCGCCATCATGACCGGCGTCGCCTATGCCACCTCGGCGGAAATGGCCTCCGAGCTTGGCGCCTTCCCGGACTACGACCGCAACGCCCAGAACATGCTGCGCGTCATGCGCAACCATCGCCGCGCCGCCTATGGCGACAAGGACGGCTATGAGAAGCTCGCCGTCAATCCGGTACCGCTGGTCGCCTCCGACCTCAAGCAACAGGCGCTTGCCGAGCATGCGAAGGCGGCCTGGGACCGCGCCATCGAGCTTGGCGAGGAGCATGGCTACCGCAATGCGCAGGCAACCGTGATCGCGCCGACCGGCACGATCGGCCTGGTCATGGATTGCGACACCACCGGCATCGAGCCCGATTTCGCGCTGGTGAAGTTCAAGAAGCTCGCCGGCGGCGGCTACTTCAAGATCATCAATCGCGCCGTGCCGGAGGCGCTGCGCACGCTCGGCTATTCCGAGAGCCAGATCGCCGAGATCGAGGCTTACGCCGTCGGCCACGGCAATCTCAACCAGGCGCCCGGCATCAATCCCGGCTCGCTCAAGGCCAAGGGGTTCAGCGACGACAAGATCGCCGCGCTCAATGCGGCGCTGAAGTCGGCCTTCGACATCAAGTTCGTCTTCAACCAGTGGACGCTCGGCGCCGACTGGGTGAAGGAAACCTTCGGCTTCACTGACGAGCAGCTCAACGACTTCTCGTTCGAGATGCTGCCGGCGATGGGCTTCTCCAGGAAGGACATCGAGGCCGCCAACATCCATGTCTGCGGAGCGATGACGCTGGAAGGCGCGCCCTTCCTCAAGGCCGAACACCTCGCCGTGTTCGACTGCGCCAGCCCCTGCGGCAAGATCGGCAAGCGTTCGCTTTCGATCAACAGCCACATCCAGATGATGGCGGCGGCGCAGCCCTTCATCTCGGGCGCCATCTCCAAGACCATCAACATGCCCAACGATGCGACGGTTGAAGACGCCAAGGGCGCCTACATGCTGTCGTGGAAGCTGGCGCTGAAGGCCAACGCGCTCTACCGCGACGGCTCGAAACTTTCGCAGCCGCTGAACGCCTCGCTGCTCGCCGATGGCGAGGAGGACGAGGACGATGCGGTCGAGCAGTTGATCCAGGCCCCGGCCGCGGCGCGTGCGGCGCAGATCACTGAACGTATTGTCGAACGGATCATCGAACGCGTGTCGCGCGAGCAGGAAAAGCTGCCCGGCCGCCGCAAGGGTTACACCCAGAAGGCCAAGATCGGTGGCAACACGATCTTCCTGCGCACCGGCGAATATGATGATGGCCGCCTCGGTGAGATCTTCATCGACATGAACAAGGAAGGCGCCACGCTGCGTGGCCTTCTCAACAACTTCGCCATCGCCATTTCGCTCGGCCTGCAGTACGGCGTGCCGCTCGACGAATATGTGCACGCCTTCACCTTCACCAAGTTCGAGCCGGCCGGCATGGTCATCGGCAACGATGCCATCAAGAGCGCGACGTCGATCCTCGACTACGTGTTCCGCGAACTCGCCATCTCCTATCTCGGCCGCAACGACCTCGCCCATGTCGACCAGTCGGACTTCTCCAACACCGCGCTCGGCCGCGGCATCAGCGAAGGCAAGACCGACGCTGTTTCGAAGGGCCTGACCCGTGGTTCGCCGGTGAAGCTGGTGTCGAGGGCAATCGGCAACGAGCCGAAGGGCTTTGCCGGCCCCGGCACCCCTGCCCGCTCGGCGCCCACCGCCTTCTCCGGCTCCAACGTTCTGGCGCTGAAGCCGGCCAGCGACGAAGCGGTCGCCTACAAGCGCGACTATGAGGAGCGGGCCAAGGAACTGGCGGAAGACATCGCCTTCGAGGAAGCGGCGGGCTCTGCTTCCGTAGCCTCGGACACCACGGCGGCGCTGTTCACCGACGCCGCAGCGAACGAAGCCGCCGAAGCCAAGAAACTCGCCGCCGACCGCCGCGCCAAGTCACTGCTGCAAGGCTACACCGGCAATTCCTGCTCCGAGTGCCAGAATTTCACCATGGTGCGGAACGGGACCTGTGAGAAGTGCGACACGTGCGGAAGTACATCGGGCTGCTCATAGTATGCCGACTGTCTGCTTGGCATACTTTTCCACCAACGCAGGCAAGGCAGTGAAGCTGTCGGGGGCGGCGCGCCATTCAATAGCGCCGTAGCCGCCCCCGACTGCGACTGGGTGGCATGTCGCTGATGGGTTGGCAGATTCGTTGGTGCAGCGCTCTTGGACCCGGCCGCAGGTCGGGCCTTGAGAGCGACATCTCGGCCCCGGTGCAGGTGTGGCGGATGGTGCCGAGCGGAAACGAATTCTTGCCGTTGGTCCAGGTGATGTCGGCCGGCAGGTTTTTGTCCGTGTTGGGCACGCGCAGCGAAAACACCTGCGCCGTCAGCGCCGCCGGCTCATGGTCGAGCGGCCGGAATTGCAGAACGGCGCCCGAACGCGACTCGCGGTAGGTGGCGTGGCTCAGCAGACTTTCGTCGGCGCTTGCCACCTCGATAGACCCGAGCAGGCCCAAGAAAATGAAGGCCAGTTTGCGAAGGATCACGGGATGTCTCCGGGAGAGCGTTCTGGAAGCCAAAAACCTGTCCTCACACCAGCCCGACCAGAAAGGCAGCGCCGCCGAGAAATCCTGCCGAACAGACCCACAGCAGCCAGAGGCCGCGCACCCGGCATTCGAGCACCGCCGAGCCAGGATTGGCGGGGTCGTAGTGCACGTCGACCTGGCTGCCCTCGGCATAGCTTCGTGCCTGATCGCTGACGAGGCCAGGCAGCGAAGCGGTGATCGTGGCGCCGAAGGTGACGCGGTCGGAGGTGTAGCGCTGGCCGGCGACGCCATAGCTGTAGACGATGCGGGATTTGAAAACCGTGCGCCAGCGTCGATAGCTGCTGTAGTTTCGCAGCGCTTGCAGACCTGAGGACTCAATACGGCCGGCGGTGACCGGCCATTTGGCTGCCTGCTCGGCAAGCGATTTCTGGACGAAACCCATACGCAGGGCGAACAGGCCCATGAACAGCAGCAATGCCGCGGCGCCGAGATTCTGCGGCTTGGGCAGATGCGGCCGGATCGCCTCGAGCACGCCGCCGATGGAAAACACCAGAACCGCCGTGCCGATCACCAACCCGGCCGAGAGCTGGAACATGAACTTGAAGGCGCCGTCCGGCATGGTGCGCTCGATCACGGCCTTGCTCGGGTCGGCCGGATTGTAGAAGACGGTGACCTCCGCGCCCCGGGGAAACTGCGCAAGGGTTTCGGGGATTTCGAAATTCCCCAAATTCTCCTTCACGCTGTAGCGCGAACTTTGAAATTTCTTGCCTCCCACCTTGTATTCAAAGGTGATGGCCGGAAAATTGCGCATTTCGGTGGTATCGCTGCTGTCCGAGCCAGCGCCCGAGTTTCTAACCTCACGCGCCTCGACGCGCGACGAGATGATCTTTCCCGGCGTCGGCAGCCAGCGGCTGAGCGCCCGAACCTCGCGCCATTTCAAGAAGGTGATGAGCGACAGCATGCCGTAGACCGCGCAGGCAAATCCGACAAGCAGAAATTTGAGTTCCAGCTCCACCCTGATCCCCCCGGAGTGCAGGAACCGGTACTAGACAGCACTGCGGCGGCAATGTCTCGCTTATTCGCAAGGTCGCGAGATAAGCGGCCGGACGTCACGCGCTCTCTCTCCTTCTCCGTTATAGGAGAAGAGAAAAGATCCCTTCATGCCGGCCTTACAGTCAGGAAGGTGTTCCATTCCTCGCTGTTGCGGCCAATGTTGAAATCGTCCCTGAGAAGCACCAGCCCGGCGGCTTCGAGACGGGCCGCGAAGTCGTCCCTGCGCCAGTAGACCGTGTGATACTCGCCTGATGTCTCGCCATCGCCATTGCGCATCGATACGAGGAAGGCGCCGCCGGGCCGCAGCGACCGGGCTATCTTGCCGAGCACCTGATCGATCTGGTCGCGCGGCACATGGATCAGAACCGCGAGCGCCAGGACGGCGTCATAGGGGCCGCCGAGATCGTCGGTGAGGAGATCGAGAAGCTCACCGTGTTTGCCGCGCGCGGCCTGCAGTTCGAGAAACCGTTTTGTCGCGTCGGTACGGCGAACCTTGACGCCCAGGTCTTCCAGAAAGTCCGCATCGTATCCGGCTCCCGACCCGACTTCGAGAATCCGGCCTGACGTGCCGGCCATCGCCACAAACCGCTTCAGCGATGCCTGCTCTCTCTCGTTGGGAACATGCCGCACGATGGCATCGTAGCGATCGGCATAATCCTCATAGGCGCTGATCGTTTGGCGGCTCTTCTCCAGAGCTTGCGACAACTCATCCATCTTTCCCTCCCTTGCGTCCATGTGAGTCAAAAAACTTCTTCAGCGAATGGTGCCGGGAGGCACGTGTCCGTCGAGCACGCCGATATCGCGCAGGAAATGATCCGACAGCGAACGCTGGTCGAGCAGGCCGCGCCTGCGGGGTCTGAACGGCGCGGTAAAGAGGTCGAGCACCGGTCGGCGAAGCGTGTTGTAGAGGGTCATTGCCGTGGTCCTTTCGGGTTCGTGTTGATGACCAGAGCATGCCTGTTCGCGGCCTTGGATTCCAATCGAACGTCGCGTACCATGCATCAGGAGGATTGATGCGTCATGAGTTGGGAACTACCGCCCTTAGGGGCCATCCGGGTCTTTGAAGCCGCAGCCAGACTGGGCAGTTTCACCAAGGCGGCCGAAGAACTCGGCATGACCCAATCGGCGGCCAGCTATCAGATCAAGGTGCTGGAAGAACGTGCCGGAACGCCGCTTTTCATAAGAAAAACAAGGCAGATTGCCTTGACCGAGGCCGGCCAGCAGTTGGCGCCGCATGCTTCCGGCGCGTTCTCGGCGCTGGCGGATGCGTGGGTCGCCACCAAGGGCGGAGCGACCGGCGTGCTGTCGGTGACGACCATGGAAACCTTTGCGACGAACTGGCTGGCCGTGTGGCTCGGAACATTCCAGTTGATGCATCCCGATCTTGCGGTGAAGGTCAATACATCGCCCCGGCTGGTCGATTTCGTCCGCGAGGACATGGACATCGGCATCCGGACCGGCACCGGAAATTGGCCCGGTCTGACTGCGCACTATCTGTTCAAGGCCGACTACACGCCCATGCTCAGCCCAAAACTGGCCGAAAGCGTGGGCGGCATCCGCCGCCCCGAGGATCTCTACAAGGTGCCGCTGTGCTGCGCCGACGATCCCTGGTGGAAAATCTGGTTCGAAGCCGCCGGTGTGCCTTTCGAACCCGATCGCGTCATTGCGGGCCCGATGCTGGGTTCGCAGGCCTATGATGCAATGGCGGCTTTGACCGATCGGGGCGCGGCCATCCTCACCCGCAATATCTACAGCGCCCTGCTGGCGAACGGTCAGTTGATACAGCCGTTCGACGTCCTTGGATCCGACGGCGACGGCTATTGGCTGGTGCATCTGGAAAGCCGCCGCAACACACCGAAGATCAAGGTGTTCCGAGATTGGGTGCTGGCCCAGACCGCGGAGATTCGGGTGCAGGAAGCGCGCCAGACATAGGCTTGCAAGGCTCACTCGCGACAGAGGACCAGATGATCGATCACATAACCATCGAAGTGGGCGACCTGGAAAAGAGCAGGCTCTTCTACGAACGCGCTTTCGCGCCCTTGGGATATCGCCTGTCCTTCGGCAAGGAAGGCGTGTTCTGGGCCTTCGACGTCGGCAATGGCTGCCTGTTCGAAATCCAGCGAACCGGCGAGGCGCCGCCGCTCACCCATCTGCATGTTGCCTTCCGCGTCGGCAGCAAGGCAGAGGTCGATGCGTTCCACCAGTCGGCGCTGGCAGCCGGCGCCAAAGACAATGGCGCACCCGGCCCGCGTCCCGACTATGCGGTGAACTACTACGCCTGCTTCGTGCTCGACCCCGACGGCTACAACATCGAGGCGATGGTCAACGAGCCCGCGGCTGCATCCTAGGGCGCCAATAAGAGCCGAGGATGAAGGGTGATATGAATCTCGCTTCTTTCTGCCCTCGGCCAGCCACCCCGCGTTGCGCGCGGCCCGGCATCGGCAGATCGGTTGATCCAGATCAACGCGAACGCATCGCCCGTGCTGTCTCCTTGGCTATCATCCCAAGGAGAACGAACGTGTCGACTTACGACCTCATGGTTATCACCGCTGTCCTGCTCAGCTTCGCGTCATTTTCGGCAGTTCTGGCTTTCGCCACCTTCGACGAATCGCGTCGCCGTCACTCAAGGTAAGACGATCGGACCGGTTGGATGGGCGGCCATCCACACGATGAAGTGATATAGGTGCAATTTGACGGCGGATCAGATGAAATGACAACGTCTGGAAGATAACAACCGGGAAGCGGCCATGAGCGACGAAACCGACGACGACACCGACATCGTCAACCAGCTCGCCTATGTCAGGGCCGATCCCACCCAGCACGATACGATTACGCTCCTCACCATGATCGATGCCGCGATCGCCGAGATCATGGCATTGAGGAGACAGCTGCGGCTGAGCGAGGACAGGAATGCCGGGGGCAACCAGCTCCAATAGACGGCGGGACTGAGCGAAGGGCGACGCGAACCTAATCCGCGTCGGCCATCATCTGACGGCCGCCGCCGCCGGCCCAGGCGCGCCATTGCCGTTCATCACCATGAAAGACATTGAGGTCGATGCGGCCGGTCACGCCGTGCGACAGGCCTGAGCCGGAATACTGCCAGAACAGCCATTTGCGGCCGGGATAGACCTTTGACGGGTGCCGCGCCACCGCGCGCAGCCAGAACGGGTAGTCGAGGAAGGCGCCCTGGAGGTTGTCGCGATAGAAATCCGGCGCGGTGTAGATGATCGGACGCTGGCCGTAATGGCGTTCAAGCTTGTCCATGAACACCTGCATCTTCTCCAGCACCTTTTCGCGTGACGGGCGCCGCTTGCAGCTGGACTCGCCGTTCCACTCGACGTCGATCACCGGCGGCAGCGCACCATCGACCTTCGGCACATTGCGGATGAACCAGTCGGCCTGCTCGCCGGCGGTGCGGCACCAGTAGAAGAAATGATAGGCGCCGCGCTTCAGCCCGGCGGCATCGGCATTCCGCCAGTTCTTCATGAACATCGGATCGAGATGATCGCCGCCATCGGTCGCCTTGATGTAGGCGAAGTTGGCGCCCTGGGCTCGCAGCTTTTCCCAGTTCACGTCGCCTTGCCAGCGCGATACGTCGACGCCATGCACGGCAAGATGACGGGGCGACGAGCGGCCGAAATTGATCGGCTTGGCATCGCGAAAGCCGTAGCGCATGATTGATCCAGCAAACATGGGCGGCCCGTTGCGGCTCAATAACTTCGATGGCGACACCAACGCAGCCGCTTCGACCGGCGGCTCGACACTGTCGGGCAACTCAGGTGTCGTGAGCATCACCGTTTCTTCTTCCGCCAGGCCAAAAGGCCGAGCAGGTTCGTCCACGGGCGCTGCCTCGATTCGCTTATGTGCCTTGGCTTTGGCCACAGGGACAGATGCGATCGGCGCGCTTGGCCGCACCACCGAGCTGGTGGTTTCATTCGACGGCTTCTGCATGTCGAGCGCGTCCATGCCCGATGTCGACGAGCAGCCGGCGAGGCATAGCGATGCGATCACGAAACTGATGGCGCCTGGTAACCGCATCTGGACCTGTACTCAGAACACAACAGACCGAAGGCAACGGCCGACGGACAACCGGGCCAGTTATGAACGAGAAATTACCAATAAAGTTTGAATCAATTTTTTACCATGACTGTGACCCGTTTCAGACATCGCCATCGGCGGCGGCCCAGCCTTGACAGTGCCATGATGTGGCTGTTGAGACGGGAGGCGGCGTTTGGCGTCGGCATTTCCCACGAATCCCAAAAAGGCACCCGATGATTGCGTTGCAGCGGCTTCTCCCGACCCTCCTGCTCGCGGCCCTCTCCTGCGGCGGCGCGCTGCTGGCCGAGGCCGCGCATGCCAGCGCGCTGATCGTCGTCCCCCCCGGCAATCGCTCCGAGACGCAACCGCCGATACCGGATGCATCGGCGACGCGAACCCGCGCCTTCAAGACCACCTATGCGGAAAAATACGAGAAGATCGTCGCGCTGCTGAAACGCGAGAAGAAGCTGGTGGCGCATATCAAGCAGGTCGCGGCGGCTTACGATATCGACCCTATCCATATCGTCGGCGCGCTGGTCGGCGAACACACCTACAATGTGACGGCCGTCGGCTCGGTCCAGACCTATTATGTGAAGGCGCTGTCCTATTCCGGCCTCGACTTTGCCTTCCGCTACAAGGGCGTGCCGGTGCAGACCTTCGTGCAGCGGCCGGAATTCGCCGCCTGTGCGCAGGCGAAAGACAGCGCCACTCTGTGGAGCTGCCGCGACAGGGTCTGGGTCGAACATTTCCGCGGCAAGACCGTCGACGGCGTCGCCTATGACGCCCAGACCTTCCAGCAAGCCTTCTTCCAGCCCTTCTTCGCCGGCCAGACATTCGGCCTCGGCCAGATCAGCCCGCTGACCGCGCTCGAGGTCACCGATCTGGTCAACAGGGTCAGCGGCTACGACAAGCTCACGCCCGATCATCCGCAGGCGATCTATCGCGATGTCATGGATCCCGACCGCAGCATCGTCTACATCGCCGCGATCGTGCGCGACGCCATCGACGCCTACAAGGAACAGGGCTTCGACATCTCCGGCAATCCAGGCATCACCGCGACGCTCTACAATGTCGGCCAGCCCCGGCAGCGGGCCGCCGACCTGCGCGCGGCGGTTGCCGGCGGCAAGGGCCGCAAGCTGCCGGTCGAGAATTATTACGGCTGGCTCGTCAACGACAAGCTCGACGAACTCAGAAGCCTGCTCGACAGCGGCAGCTGATAGACGCTTTTAACAGGAGCTTGCGTGCAGTCGTTCATCGACCAGAGCGTTTGTTTCATCGAGAACCATCAGGCGTGGGCCGGTCTCGTGGTCGGGCTGCTGGCCTTCGGCGAGTCACTCGTGCTTGTCGGCATCCTCTTGCCCGGCACCACGGTGCTCATCATCGTCGGCGGCCTGGTCGGAGCCGGCATCGTCCAGCCTTTGCCCGTTCTTCTGGCCGCGATGATCGGGGCGGCACTCGGCGATACCATCTCCTATTTCCTCGGCAGATGGCTGGGACGGGGCGTCGTCCACAAATGGCCGCTCAACCGCTACCGCCGCGAGGTCGCCAGGGCACGGCTGTTCTTCCACCGCTATGGTTTTGCCGCGGTTTTCGTCGGCCGCTTCTTCGGCCCGGTCCGTGCCACCGTGCCGCTGGTCGCGGGCATGATGGGCATGCACCGGCGCCGCTTCCAGATCGCCAACATCCTGTCGGCGATCATCTGGGCGCCGGTCGTGCTGTCGCCGGGATGGCTGGTGGCCAAGGGCGCCGGCAGCGTCCCCGAGCTCGATGTGACCAGCCTGTTCGGGCTGGCGGCGATCGCCGTAGTCGCCTTGATCGTCGTTGCGGTGATCATTTTCAAGTTTCGGGGCAAAGGAACCGCCCGGGCCTAACCCCTCTTCCTGAACACCCCGATCATCGGCCCCAGATTCCAGTAATCGTCGTTGCGGCCGATCGCGGGCGCGAACAGGCTCGATATCGTGCCGTCGAGAAACAACGCATTGTCGCAGCCGAGCGCATCGCGGAACAGCCGGGCGAATGCATGGAAATTCACCGTGCCATTCGAAATGGCAAAGACCGCGACACCGTCCTTGCGCACCCCGACGCCGTCGCGGGTCTTGCGCGAGGTGCCGTCGGACTGGAATTTCGGATGGAGCTGGCCGTCGATCACCAGCATCGGTCCCGATTGCGTGGCGTAGTCGGTGGACGGCCGCTTCCTGACGAAGTCGCTTGTTGCCCGGACGGAGGCCTTGCCGCCGCTGATGTAGAAGATGCCATTCGGCTGCAGCGAAAAATTGCCGCTCCCCGATCCCGTCTTAACACCGGCCATTTCCTGGCCACGCTCGACATAGAGGCCGACCGGCCTGAGGTCGGGATGGTACATGCCGGCATTGATGGCGAACAGCATGGTGCGGCCGGCCGCGCGCTGGGCAGCGTCGAGATTGTGCAGCGATTGGAAAGGCTTGCCGGCCGGATCCTTCCAGAACAGCTCGATCGAGTACAGCTTCGGATCGACCTCACAGACGAGATAGCTGGTCGCCTCGAAGGCGAAGTCGCGGCACGGCGGCAGCGACACGAACCATTGGCTGAACGCTATTGTACCGGCGACGGCCTGCGGCAGCGCGGCTTTGATCAGGCCGAGCAGCAGGGGCGCCGAGTCGAGAAGTGTCAGAAAGTCCATGCGCCTGCGGATGCCAGCTTCAATCAGCTGTCGTGGTTATCACCACCTGCTGGCGCCATGGAAGACCGGCACGAAAGGATCGGACGTGGTTCACGCCCCGGACGCGGCGGAGCCGATCAGACTATTTGACGGCGCTGACCAGCTGTTCGTCGCCACCCAGGATGGAGACCCAGTGTCCGGTGTCGTCGCTCGCCTGCCGTTTCAGGTAGCGATAGCTGGTCTGGTTCCAGAGGCGGACCTTGTCGGTCAGATTGTCGAGGATGAAGTCGCCCTTGTCGGTGCGCACCGTCAGCACGGCGTGACCCTCGCCATCAGGCTTGCGGACCACCGTCATCAAGAGATTGGCTATGGCAATGCCCAGGCTGTTGAGCTCACGCCGCTTTTCCAGCGCGTAATCCTCGCAATCGCCAAAGCCGTTGTCCGGATAGGCCCACCACTCGTCCTTGCCGTAATTGTCCATGTCGCTCATCGGCTTGACGCGCGTGTTGACCGAGAGATTCACGGCAGAGATATCGTGCAGCAGCTTGCTGTTCAGGTGTTCCGGGACACCGTTGGGCGAGCGGATCGAGCATTCGGCGACATGGATCTTGCAAAAATCATAGTGGCCGATCGGCTGGGAGGTCGAGCCGCCGACGATCATGGAAGCAGGCGCGGCATAGGCCGAACCCGCCACCGAACAGAAAGCGGTCACGACAACCGCCAACCCCAGCCCCTTCGCCTTGCGGCGCCAACCCATCGAGGATGCCATCCGGCCCCACCCATCTGTTTTGTTAACAGAATGTTAAGGGCTGTTATATTCCGAAGTCAACCAACCCTGGCGATCACATCTCCGAGGGATCGACTCACGCGCTCAACTGGTGCCGTCACGCAACACTGGGCCGGCTAAGCCAGCCACCCCAACGCCAGGCCGAACAACAGGACGACGCCGAGCAGGCCGCGATAGATGACGAAAGGCCAGGCGGAGAAGCGTTCCAGCACCCGCATCAGCCCCCAGATGGCAAAGAAGGCGGAAATCGAGGCGACGACCAGCCCAGTGGCAAGAACCGACCAGCCATGGGCGTCGAGGTGAACCTTGTGCAGTTCCCACAGTTCCTTGAGACCGGCAAGCGCGATCGCCGGCAGCCCGAGCAGGAACGAGAAACGCGCCGCCTCGGCCCGCTTGAAGCCAAGCCCAAGCGCGGCCGTCAGGGTCGAGCCCGAGCGCGAGACGCCGGGGATCAGCGCGCCGATCTGCGCGACGCCGACAAGCAGCGCGTCGGCGAGCGAAGCTTCGCCGATCGTCCGCTTGTGGCGGGCGAAAATCTCGGCGAGCGCCAGCAGGATCGCCATGACTATACAGGACCAGCCGATCACGCTCAGGCTGCGCAGCGGCGAATTGCAGGCGTTGAGAACCCCCGATAACGCGACGCCGGCAATGACGATCGGGATCGTCGCCAGCACGATCCATGAAACCAGTTGGAAATGCCGGTCGGAAAAATCGCGGCGCACGAGAGCGTCGAGCGAGCCAAACAGGAGATCCCTGACATCACCCCAGAAATAGCTGATCACGGCGGCAAGGGCGGCAAGCTGCATGGCGGCGGAGAAGGCGGAGCCAGGGTCCTGCCAGCCGAGCACCGCCGGCACGATGCGCATATGGGCGGTCGAGGAAATCGGCAGCAATTCGGTGATGCCTTGCACAAGGCCGAGAAAAGCGACCTTGGCAAATCCCAGGCCGACAAAGCCGGTGTCTACGCCTTGAGTGCAGATGTCAGCCATGTCGAGCCTTTCTGTCGAATAGTCATGCGGGTCGATCCCCGCCGAGCAATAGTCTGGCGATCCCCGGAATCCTATTTACGGATTTGTAAGGCGCCGCTTGACAAGCCGCCCGTTCATATTATTCTCTGCTAATCTTACACTGTAAGTTAAATGACGGAGGAGAGCCGTGCCGACCGCCCTGTCAGAGTTACAGCCCCTGCCCGAACCGCACCCGCCTGGCATCGCGATCGAGGATGTCTCGCGCGACCTCAGCCGGATTATCGAGCGCGCGGAGGTGAACGCCTGGCTCGACCTCTATGCCGCCGCGCCGGCCGATTTCGCCGCAAGGCAAGGCCTTTCGATAGCGGGAGAAGGCGACCTCACCTGGACCACCTGCACGACGATCCCCTTCGTCCATTTCAACTGCGTGAAGAATTTCGGCGTCGACAGCCCGGCCTCGGAAAGCCGGCTCGACGCGCTGCTGGCGCATTATCGCGCCGCCGGCATTTCGCGACCCTGGTTCTATGTCAATCCGCACACCGAACCATCACGCCTGCGATGCTGGCTCGAGGCGCGCGGCCTGCAGCGCCAGGGTGGATGGGAGCGAATTTACCGCGAGGCCGAACCGCTCCCGTCCGAGCCGCTCTTCACGGTTGACGGGGTTTCGGTCGAACGCGTGACGAAGGTCTCGGCAAGCGACTGGGCCGGCTTCATCGACAGAAGCTACCGGTTGCCCACCTCGCCCTGGCTGCTGGCGCTGGTCGGCCGACAGGGCTGGCATCACTACATGGCCAGGCGGAATGGCGCGGTGGCGGCGGTGCGCTCGCTGTTCATCGGCGCCGACGGTGCGGCCTGGAGCGGCATCGAAGCGCCGGTGCCGGGCATCATGGCGCCGAGCTTCGACCTCGACGCGGTGCTTGGAGAAGCGCTGGTGCGAGACGGGATTGCGGCCGGCGCGAAACTGTTCGTCGCAGACATCGAGGCGCCGCACGAGGAGCGCGACGGCCCGGCCTATCGCAACTACGCACGGCTGGGCTTCAGAATCGCCTATTTCCGCAGCCATTACAGCTATTTGGCGCCTAGCTCCAACTGACCGCGCCTAACTGCGCAGCCATTGCTGGAAACACCTTTTGGCCACGATATGGGCTGGCGGAACGACCGGCAGATCGGCGCGCGTGTCATCGGTTGCCCTGCTGCGGGCCCGTTCGAGCAGCATGCGCACCTGTTCCGGGCGCACTCGGTCGCGCTCCATGACAAGCAGGACCATCGGATCGCTCAAAAGCTCGTCCAGGGTGCTGATGCTGTCGTTCATCCGTCGTCTCCTCGAATGCCGGCCCGCGCAGCATAGATAGGAAGACAATGATGGCCCACCAATGACGTTTTGCCGGCTATGGCGTGGTGTTTTGGATTAATTTTTGGTCATGGTTTCACCTTTCCCTTCTCCTCTTGAGGAGAAGGGAAACTTAGCCCGGGGGCGGAGCACCTTCGTGTTGCGGCAGGCCGTCATCGAGCACCACCCAGGGCTGTTTCGAGGCGGTGAAAATATGCATCTGCGGCCTGAAGAAAGTGGGATCGTCGAGCGAGCCGGTGGTGATGCCGATGATGCCGGCGGAGTCGCGCCGCGAAAACATCGTCGTGCCACAGCTTGGGCAAAACCCGCGCTTGAGATCGGGCGAAGTGTTCACGGTCGCCAGGGACCCCTCGATCGTCACGTCATCGATGCGAAACAGCACGCGCGCGTTGAAAGCTGCGCCGATCGCCTTCTGGCAAAGCCGGCAATGGCAGACCCGTTCGTTGATGGGCGCCGCGTCGGCGCTGTAGCGCACCGCTCCGCACAGGCACCCGCCCTGATATTTAGCCATCACCGTTATCCATGACGAGAGTGTGCGGTCGAGGTAAATGGCGAGACCGATTGGGTCAATTGAAAAGCTTTGATACAACGCCATCGATTACCGTGATGGGCGGAATTTCAGCCATGACGCAAGACATCGAGACCATCGGCATTGCGCATCTGTTCGGGCCGCCCTCGCCCGGTCGCGACCGCGCCGACGCCAGCATCATGGCCGCCGCCTCGGGCATCGGCTTCATGGCGGTCCGGGACTTTCCCGGCGACGCCTGGCTGACGCYGGACAACAGAGCGCGATTGCTACGCATCTTCGCCCTTCCGGATGCCGAGAAGCAGAAATTGCTGCGCTGGAATTTCGACCGCACCAGGAAGAACGTCTATCGTGGCTGGTTTCCGCAGCAGCCGACGGCCGTTTCCTACAAGGAAGGCATCGACATGGGCCCGGATATCGCCGCGGCGGCGCATGTTTCGCTATCCGACGATCCGTTGTGCGAGCCGACGCCCTTGCCGGCCGAGGACGCCTTGCCCGGCTGGCGTATGGCGGCAGCGGACTATTATCGAGCAATGGAGATGGTAGGCAACGCACTGATGCGGTCGATCGCGCGCGGGCTTGGCCTGCCGGAAACGATCTTCGACCCTTATTTCGAGCACGGCATTTCGACGCTGCGCCTGATCCGCTATCCCTTGCGTGACGCCAATGCCGGCATCGACATCTCCGGGCCTGACTTCTCAGTCGTCCACAAGGGCGAGACACGTACGATCATCGGCCGCGAGCATGCCGATTCCGGTTTCGTCACCTTGCTGGCGCAGGACGGCGTCGAAGGCCTGCAGGCCAAGAACCTCGCCGGCGAATGGATCGACGTGCCGCCCGCCAACGGCACGCTGGCGGTCAATTTCGGCCAGTTGCTGGAGCGCTGGTCCGGCGGGCGTGTGCGGGCGACGCGTCACCGGGTGATCGCACCGAAGACAGCACGGTTCTCAATCCCGTTTTTCTACGAACCGCGTGTCGATGCCGAGATCGCGCCCTTGCCACTGAGCGGCGCCGATCCCTTCGAGCCGTTTCTCTACGGCGACTATCTCTGGGAGTCCGCGACGAATTTCGTCGAGATGAGCGGCATCAAGCATTTGCGCCTGCCACGCCGCGCCAACGCTTCCTGAGCCCAGGCGCGATCGGACGAGCCGACGGAACACAACCCGACAAACCCGGCAACAAATTCTGGAGACCATTGCGATGAGAACCGCGAACCAACTCGCGTCAATGACGCTTGGCTTGCACCAGATAGGCGTCGATCTCGGTCTCGCCGAGCCACTTAGCCGCCTCCAGCCGATGCAGGCCTTCGACCAGGATGTGGCGCTTGCCGTCGTGGCGGACCTGGATCGGCGTCTTCATGCCGTTTTCCAGAATATCCTCGGCCAGATGCCGGACGGTTTCGGGGTGCAATGTCTTCTTGCGCGCCGTTGGCACGTAGATCTCGTCGACCTTGACCTTCTGCACTCTGAGCATTCTGGTTCCCAAGGCGGAGAATACCGCCTCGCCTGAGATAGTCGCTTTGCCTTGTGCGGCCAAGAGCGCGGTCAACGAATACCAAGCCCGAGCCGCCGGTTTGCCTGTCGTCGCGCATTTCGATATGGCGTCTCGCGATCTTCAACGAAGGCGCGGAACTCCATGAGCAAATCTCTCGTCACCTTTGTCGGTGTCGCGCATCCCTGGATGTGCGATGTGATGGGTCACATGAATGTGCGCCACTATGCGGCGATGTTCGACGATGCCAGTTTCCAGATTCTTGGCCATATCGCCGGACAGGACGGCAGCCAGGCCTCGGCAACCGGATGGGCCGATGTGCGCACCGAAATCGACTATCGCCATGAAACGAGAGCCGGATCGCTGCTGACCATCCGCTCGCATGTGGTGAAGATCGGGCGAACATCCATTACCTTCGAACAGGTGATGTCGGGATCGCTCGACGGCATCGTCCATGCATCGAGCCGGACGACCAGCGTGCGCTTCGACCTTGCCGCGCGTGTCTCGGTGGCGCTGGATGAGCCGATGCGCGGCCGTGCTGCGGCCTATCTCGTCGAGTAGATCAGCCGCGGCTGGTCAACCATTGTAGATCCGCTCCTCGAACGGCGTCTCGTCGATCAGCGCCTGCAGCCCGGACAGCAGCGCCTTTTCGGCGCGGTTCATCGCCTTGTCGGGATTGGTGAGCAGGAAAATATCGATGGCCGGCGGCGCGTCGTAGGGCGGCAGCCGCCACAGCGTGCCATCGGCCACGTCGCGTTGCGCCACATGCAGGGGCAGCGGCCCGATGCCGAGCCCAGCGATGATCATGCGCCGCACCTCCTCCAGGCTGGAGGACACGCCCACGACATCGGCATTCAGCCGGGCTTCGCTGCGCAGCAGGGCAACCGGCCGCAACGCGTCCGAAATATGGTCGGTCTGGAAGGAGACCGAAGGCTCGCCCCGCAGATCGTCAAGCGTCAGTCCGGTTTTCCCGTAGAGCCTGTGCTGTGGGCCGCAGAAGAAGCCGAAGAATTCGCGGTAGACCATCGCATAGTCCAGCGCCGGGTCGCGCTGGCTGACGAGGCAGATGCCGAAGGAGGCACGGCGTTCCCGCACCTGCTTGGCGACTTCGGTGCTTGCCGAAACCGAAATGGTGATGCTGGCGCGCGGATAATTGCGATGAAACTCCGCCAGCGCCCGATCGAACAGTGGTGAGACGACGTGGCTCGCGGTGGCTATCATGACGTGGCCGGTAACGTCGTCGCTAATCCCCCGCATCAAAAGCGGCAGCTGCGATATCGAGCCGAAGACCTCGACGCTCTGCTCATAGATCAGCCGCCCAACCTCGGTGAGTTCGAAGCGTGTCGCGTCGCGCTCGACCAGCCGGCGGCCAACCCTGTCCTCCAGGCGCCGCAAGGCGTTGCTGACGCTCGGCTGCTTGAGGTTGAGGCGCTCGGCGGCACGGGTGATGCTCTTCACCTCCGCGATGACGACGAACGTCCGCAGAAGGTTCCAGTCGAGGTCCCAGACCAGACGTTCGGGGCGCGGCAAAGCCATTCCTGAAATCTATGCTCCTTATTTCCATTATCTATTTGCGCAATGCTATCGCAAAGGCAATCCTCGGCCTCAGGAGAGCGCCCCAACGCCTCCCAAGAACAAGCCTTCGCGCTCCATCCAGAGGACCAGGAATTCAGATGAACAGACTATTTTCCAGCATTGCGGTCGCGGCGCTGCTGCTCGCGTCGGCCTTCACCGCCGTTTCGGCGCAGGCCGACGATCTCGAGAAGATCAAGGCGGCGGGCGAACTGAAGATTTCCATGAGCGGGCAGTATCCGCCGTTCAACTTCGTCAACGACCAGAACCAAGTCGTTGGCTTCGACGCCGACATCGGCAAGGCCATTGCCGAACGCATCGGCGTCAAGGGCACCATCATCACCACGGCCTGGGACGGCATCATCGCCGGGCTGCTGGCCAACAAATACGACACCGTGGTCGGCTCGATGACGATCACACCCGAGCGCGAGAAAGTGGTCGATTTCGTCGGCCCCTACTACCGTGCCGGCCGTGCGGTGTTCGTGAACCAGGATTCCAAGGTGCAGAGCCTCGACGAGCTCAAGGGCAAGACGCTCGGCGTAACGCTCGGCGAGACGCATGAGAAATGGGCGCGCGAACAGGCTGGCTGGGATGTCCGCACCTATAAGGGCCTGCCGGAACTGCTGCTGGAGTTGAAAGCGGGCCGTGTCGACGCCATCGTCGTCGACAACATTCCGGTCATGGTCGCCGTCAAGGAAACCGGCGAGAAGGTGCGCAAGCTCGACACACCCAACATCGAGGGCGGCAGCGTCGCCATCGGCATCGCCATCCGCAAGGACAATCCGGAGCTCAAGGCGGCCATGCAGAAGGCACTGGACGGCATGATGGCCGACGGCACCTACGAGAAGATCTCCAAGCAGTGGGTCGGCAGCGACATCCGCTAATTTCCTGAGGCCTCGGGCGACGCAAATTCGCCTGAGTCCAAAAGCCATTTCTGCCGGGCTATCCCCATGGATTTCTCCTTGATGAGCCGCGTCTTCCCGTTCTTCGTGGAAGCCGCGCTGGTGACGCTGGAACTGACAGTGCTGGCCCTGGTTCTCGGCCTGCTTGCGGCTGCCCTGGCCGCGGCCGCCAGGATGTCGAGGTCCGCGATCCTGCGTGCCGTTGGCACGGCCTATGTCAGCCTGTTTCGCGGCACGCCCTGCCTCATCCAGCTCTTCGTACTCTATTTCGGCGGTCCGCAGATCGGCATCAATCTGGATCCGTTCTCAGCGGGCGTGATCGGGCTTGGCCTCAACATCGGCGCCTATATGGCCGAATCGATCCGCGGCGCCGTGGTGGCGGTCGACCGGGGCCAGACCGAGGCTGCCCGCACGATCGGCTTCAGCCGTTTGCAGACCTTGCGCAAGGTCGTTCTGCCGCAGGCAGCACGCCTGATGATCCGGCCGCTTGGCGTCAATACGGTCGCGCTGCTGAAGGGCTCGGCATTGGTGTCCACCATCTCCGTTGTGGAGCTGACCTACACCGCCCAACGCTTCATCGGCTCGACCTACAAGCCGTTCGAGATCTTTGGCGTCGCGGCTCTGCTCTACATGGTCATGGTCTACGCCGTCGCCAGCATCGTCGATTTTCTCGACAAGCGCTTTGCAATCGTCTGATCGGAGAGCGCGATGCAAAGTCTCGATTTTACCGTCGTCGCGCCCTATTGGGACCTGCTGTTGACAGGTGCGTGGTGGACCGCCGTGCTGACCGTCTCAGCTGGAGGGTTGAGCTTCGTCTTCGGCATACTGTTTGCCGTCATCGTGCTCTATGCCCCGGCAATCCTCGCCTATCCCGTGCGCGCCTTCACGTGGCTGTTCATGGGCACGCCGCTCTTGCTGCAACTGTTCCTGATCTATTTCGGCCTGGTACAGGTCGGCATAGACATCCCGGCGCTCGCCGCCGGCATCGTCGGGCTTGGCCTGCATTTCGCCGTCTACAATGCCGATGTCATCCGCGCCGGCATCGTGGCGGTCGATGTCGGCCAGACCGAGGGTGCGCGCAGCATCGGCTTCGGCAAGTGGCAGACGCTGCGCTACGTCGTGATACCGCAAGCCATCCGCAACACGGCTCCGCCGATCGGCGGCAACCTGATCGCGCTGTTGAAGGAATCCTCCATCGTCTCGGTCATCGGTATCGCTGAGTTGGTCCATTCGGCCCAGCTGGCGATCAGCGAAACCTTCCGCCCCTTTGAGTTCTACATCACGGCCGCCGCGCTCTACTACGTTCTCAATCTCGTGCTCGAAGCGGGTCTGCGTCGCTTCGAACGCAATGTGGAGGTTTCCCGATGAGCTTGCGGCAGCCGATGGTCGAGGTTCGTGGTGCACGCAAATCCTTTGGCGCCGTCGAGGTCCTGAAGGGCATAGATTTGTCGGTCGAGCGTGGGCAGATCGTGGCGATCATCGGGCCGAGCGGCTCCGGCAAGAGCACGCTGCTGCGCTCGGTCAACCATCTTGAGACGTTGAACGGTGGCGAAGTCTGGCTGGATGGCATGCAGGTCAACCAGCCGCTTCGCGGCCAGGCTTTCGAAAGGCACATCAACAGGGTGCGCCAGCAGATGGGCATGGTGTTCCAGCACTTCAATCTGTTCCCGCACCTCACCGTCATCGAGAACATCACCATGGGGCCGGTGATCCTGAAAGGCATGGCGAAAGGCGAGGCCCGGGTTTTGGCGCATGGGCTTTTGTCCAAGGTCGGACTCGCCGACAAGATCGACGCCTATCCCTCCAGGCTTTCGGGCGGCCAGAAGCAGCGCGTAGCGATTGCGCGTGCGCTGGCCATGCAGCCCAAGGTGATGCTGTTCGACGAGGCCACCTCGGCGCTCGACCCGGAACTGGTCGACGAAGTCAACGCGGTGATGAAACAGCTTGCCGCCGAACACATGACCATGCTCATCGTAACGCATGAAATGCGCTTTGCCGGTGAGGTGGCCGACAGGGTGCTGTTCATGGATGGCGGCGTGGTCGTCGAGGAAGGCCCGCCGGCCGACATTTTCCGCGCGCCACAGAAGGAACGCACCCGCGGCTTTCTCAAGAAATATCTTTCCGCCTGAGTACGATGATGACCAGATTGCCTACGGAATTCCCCGATTTCGGACTGACGGCCGAGCAGCGCCGCCACGCGGTGCGCGGCCACTATTACGAGTGGCCAGGCATGGACGGCGAGCGCGGCGAGATCTGGTGCTACAGCGACCGGTTTTCCTATCGCGCCGGCGAGACAGTGACACTGCATGTCAGTTCGACGGCTCCGTCCTTCGGCATGACGATTATCCGCGACGGAGACGCCGAGACCAAGGTGTTCGAGAAATCGGGCATTGCGTCGCGCTGGCAGGACAGTCCGGACCAGTGCTCGGCCGAGGGCTGCGGTTGGGAAGCGTCGTTCGAATTCCGTGTCGGCAGCGACTGGCCGTCCGGCGCCTACCGGGTGACGTTGACCGCAGACGGGCGCGACGGCAAGCCGATCCACAGCCACCACCTTTTCATCGTCTCTCCGCAGCCAGGCAGGAAGCCAGGCCGCGTGCTGCAGGTGGCGGCGACGGGCACCTGGCTTGCCTACAACACCTGGGGCGGCTCCAACCACTATCAGGGCATCACCGGTCCCGACCGCAATCAGTATTCGCCCATCGTGTCGACGCAACGCCCCTGGTGTCGTGGCTTCGTCGTGCTGCCCAAGAATGCGCCGCGCGTGCCGCTGGAGGTCGCCGTGCCGCCAAAGACGGTGCCACGCTACCCCCACATGGAATGGGCGCTGGCCACCGGCCATTCGAAGAAATACGCCTCGTCCGGCTGGGCGAGCTATGACAGCCACTTCTTCCGGTTCGCCGAACGGGCCGGCTACGAAGTCGATCTGGCGAGCCAGCATGACCTGCATTTCTCGCCCGACATTCTCGACGGCTATGACTGCGCGGTCTTCGTCGGCCATGACGAATACTGGACCTGGGAAATGCGCGACGCAGTCGACAGCTACGTCGAGCGCGGCGGCCATGCGGCGCGCTTTGCCGGTAATTTCATGTGGCAGACGCGGCTGGAGGACGAGGGTCGTCGGCAGGTCTGCTACAAATACCGCGCGCGCAAGGAGGATCCCGCCTATCTCCAAGGCGGCGACGTCACCCGCGCCACCAATTCCTGGGAAGCGCCGGAAATCGGCCGGTCTGGCTCGTCGACCTTCGGCCTCAACGCCACGCGCGGCGTCTATGCCGGCTGGGGCGGCTGCGCGCCGCGCGGCGTGCGTGGCTTTCCGGTCTACCGGCCGGAACACTGGGCCTTTGCCGGCACCGGCATCTACTATGGCGACTTGCTCGGCGCCGAGAGCCATGTCTATGGCTACGAGGTCGACGGGCTCGACTTCGAAATCCGTGGCGGCCTGCCCTATCCCACCGCGACCAGCGGCGCGCCGGACGGCTTGCAGGTTCTGGCCGTCGGCATGGCGTCCCAGGTCGAGGAGAGCGCCGACATTCCGATCGAGGACCAGTTCCTCACCGATGAGGACGGTCGCTTCACCGCCGAGACGCTGTTTGGCGAGGCAAGCGATGCCAATCTTGAAAAAGTCAAACGCGGCAATGGCATGATCGTCAATTTCCCGCGCGGCAAGGGCGAGGTGTTCCACGCCGGAAGCTGCGAATGGGTGGCCGGCCTGCTAAGACAAGACCCGATGGTCGAACGCGTCACGCAGAATGTTCTCGATCGCTACCTTGGAAAGTCCTGACATGTCGAAGATCCAGACCGCCGCTCAAGTCACCGAGGCGCGCCGAGAATCGCATCTGTTCTATTTGTCCAGCCTGCGCCGGCCGCTGATCGACCGCGCCGAGGGCATCTATATGTGGACGCAGGACGGCCGCCGCTTCATCGACGGCTCGAGCGGGCCGATGGTCGCCAATATCGGCCATTCCAACCGCAATGTTCTCGACGCCATGAAGCGCCAGATGGACCGTGCCACCTTCGCCTACCGGCTGCATTTCGAGAACGAGCCGGCGGAAGAACTCGCGCGGGAACTGGCCGGAAAGCTGCCGGAAGGCATGGACCGCATCTTCTTCGTCTCGGGCGGCTCGGAGGCGACGGAATCCTGCATCAAGCTGGCGCGACAATGGGCTGTCGCCACCGGTCAGGCCAGCCGCTGGAAGGTGATCACGCGGTTTCCCTCCTATCATGGCGGCACACTGGGTTCGCTGTCGATCACCGGCGACGACGCGCTGTCCGAGACTTTTGAGCCGATGATGCGGGTGATGCCAACCGTGCCGGCGCCGACCGCCTGGCGCGACCGCGACAATCTTTCGATGGAACAGCGCGGCGTCCGCTATGCCGACATGCTGGAAGAGAAGATTCTTGCCGAAGGGCCGGAAAGTGTCGTGGCCTTCATCATGGAACCGATTGGCGGTGCCGCGACCGCGGCCCTTGTCGCGCCGGACAGCTACTATGCGCGCATCCGCGAGATCTGCGACCGCTACGGTATCCTGCTTATCCACGATGAAGTCATGAGCGGCGCCGGCCGCACAGGCAAATTCCTCGGCGGCGACCACTGGAACTGCAAGCCGGACATCGTCGCGCTGTCGAAGGGGTTGGGCTCTGGCTATGCGCCGCTCGGCGCGCTGGCCGCGCCGATGCGGCTGGTGCAGCCGCTGCTCGCCTCCGGCGGCTTCCAGCATGGCCATACCTATGCCGGCAATCCGCTGGCCTGCGCCGCCGGCCTTGCCGTGGTTGGCGAAATGGACCGGCTCGACCTGATTACCAATGCGGCCGCCATGGGCGACGTGCTGATGGACGGGCTGAAGGGGCTGGCGAAGCGCTTTCCGTTCATCGCCGACGTGCGCGGCAAGGGCCTGCTGACCGGCGCCGAAATGGTCGGCGATCCCGAGACGCTGCGGCCGATCGACCAGGGCAAGAAAGCCACTCAGCGGCTGCTCGACCTCGCCTATGAGCGCGGGCTGATCATCTATGGCCGCCGCGTCAAAGGCGGCGTCGACGGCGACAATTTCATGGTCGCGCCACCGATGATCGTCACCAGCGAACAGCTCGGCGAGATCATTTCCATCATCGGTGACTCGCTGGAGGCCCTGGCGTCAGAACTCGACCTGCCGGTCGAAGGCCGGGGGTAAAGGAATGGCGCCGCGAAAAGTCATCATCACCTGCGCCGTCACCGGCTCGGTGCACACGCCATCGATGTCGCCCTACCTGCCGGTGACGCCGGACCAGATCGCTTCGGATGCCATCGCCGCGGCCGAAGCCGGCGCCTCGATCCTGCATCTGCATGCACGGGACCCCAGGGATGGCCGGCCGACCGCCGATCCCGACGTCTTCATGCAGTTCCTGCCGCGTATCAAGCAAGCGAGCGATGCGGTGATCAACATCACCACCGGCGGCTCTTCCTTGATGACGCTGGACCAGCGATTGGCAGCCCCCTTGCGGGCGGAGCCAGAAATGTGCTCGCTCAACATGGGCTCGATGAATTTTGCGCTGTTTCCGATGCTCGACAAGCCACGCGAATGGCAGCACGAGTGGGAGCCGAAGCTGCTCGAAGCCACGCGCGACACCATCTTCAAGAACACTTTCGCCGATATGGAAGGCGTGCTTGAAAGGCTGGGCAAGGGGTGCGGCACGCGCTTCGAATTCGAATGCTACGATGTCGGCCACCTCTATTCACTGGCGCATTTCCGCGACCGCGGGCTGGTGTCGGGACCGCTGTTCATCCAGTTCGTGCTCGGCATTCTGGGCGGCATCGGCGCCGATCCGGACAATCTCATCCACATGAAGCGCATCGCCGACAAATTGTTCGGCGACAGCTACCAGTTCTCGGTGCTCGCTGCCGGCCGCCAGCAGATGCCGCTGATCTCGATCGCCGCGGCGATGGGCGGCAATGTCCGTGTCGGCCTGGAAGACAGTCTCTACGATGGCCGCCAGCTGGCGAAATCCAATGCCGACCAGGTGCGCCGTATCCGTGGCATTCTCGATGGCCTGTCACTGGAGGTTGCCACGCCGGCCGAGGCGCGTCAGATGCTGGCGCTGAAGGGTGGCGACAGGGTGGCTTTCTAGAAGCGAGGGAGGAGCTGATATGGAAAGGGTTCTCGTCTCCGCCTGCCTGCTCGGCAGCCATGTCCGCTATAACGGCTCCTATCGCCTGAACGGCCATCCGGTCCTGACACGTTGGCAGGCGGAAGGACGCGTCGTGCAAATCTGTCCGGAGGTTGCCGCAGGTTTCTCCACGCCGCGCCCTGCGGCTGAAATTCACGGCACGGCCGACGCTGTGCTCCAGGGCCAGGGTCGCGTGGTCGAGCAGACGGGAGGCGATGTGACCGCACTCTATCTCGAAGCCGGGCAGCTCGCGCTCGACCTCGCCCGGGAAACAGGATGCCGCTATGCGGTTCTGACCGACGGCAGTCCGTCCTGCGGCAGCAGTTTCGTCTATGACGGCAGTTTTTCCGGCAAGCGCGTAGCCGGTCGCGGCACGACCACCGCTCTGTTGGAAGCCAATGGCATTCGCGTCTTTTCGGAAGACGATATCGGCGACCTTGACGATCTCCTGACCAAGCCCGGCTCAGCCGAAAACGCGGCCTGATCCATGGCAGACAAGAACCAGACCGCGACCAGCGATACCGTCATCCGTCCCGGCACCATTGAAGACGCCGATACCATCCACGCCGCGCTTCTCGAACTCGGCACCCATATCGGCGCGCATCAGGAGATCACGTCCACATCGGATGATATCCGCCGCTACGGCTTTGGCGAAAAGCCTGCCTTCTCGACCCTGATCGCCGAGGTGGACGGCGAATTCGCCGGTCTGTGCCTGCATTTCCCGATCTTTTCGACCTGGATGGGACGGCCCGGCGTCTATGTGCAGGACCTCTATGTCGAGGACCGGTTCCGTGGCCGGAAGATCGGCGAGCGGCTGCTGCGGCGTGTCGCGGCAGAGTGCCGGAAGGATGGCGGCGTCTATCTCAGACTGTCGGTGGACACCGACAATGAAGGCGCCAAGGCCTTTTACGAGAGGCTGGGCATTGCCTGGTCGAGTTACGAACAAACGCAGAAGATCATCGGCGAGGCCTTTTTCGCCTTCGCCGACGCGCCCGAGGAGCAAGAATGAAAGCCTTTTACGCCGAGGAGCAGAAACGCCACGACCCCAAGGCGTTTCTTTCCAGTGGAGCGGCGCAGCCGAACCCGGAAAAGCCCGAGCGCGTCGAGAGACTGTTAGCCGGCGCAAAATCTGCGGGCTGCACGATCGAGCGGCCACGCAATCATGGGCTCGGCCCGGTCTCGGCGGTGCACACGCCCGAATATCTCGACTTCCTCGAGCACATTTTCGAGCGCTGGCAGCGGATCGATGGCGCTTCGGCCGAAGTGATCCCCAACATCCACCCGATCGCGCGCAGCGGCTCTTATCCCGCATCCGCCGTCGGCCAGGCCGGCTATCACATGGCCGATACCGCCTGTCCCATCTCGGGGGAGACCTGGCAAAGCGCGCTGTGGAGCGCCTGGAGCGCGGTCGAAGCCGCCGAAACGGTGATGGCGGGAGCATCGGCCGCCTATGCGCTGTGCCGCCCGCCTGGCCACCATGCCTTTGCCGATGTCGCCGGCGGCTTCTGCTTCATCAACAATTCGGCTGTTGCGGCGCAGGTGCTGCGCAAGCAGGTGGCGCGGGTGGCGATCCTCGATGTCGACCTGCACCACGGCAACGGCACACAAGGCATCTTCTACGCGCGGCCCGACGTACTCACCGTTTCGCTGCATGCCGATCCGGTGCGGTTCTATCCGTTCTTCTGGGGTCATGCCGACGAGCGTGGCGAAGGCCCGGGCCTTGGCTACAATTTCAACCTGCCGCTGCCGCGTAAATCCGCCGACGCGGCGTTTCTGGAAGCGCTTGAGGTGGCGTTCCAGCGGATCCGCGCCTTCTCGCCCGATGCGCTGGTGGTGGCGCTCGGTCTTGATGCGTTCGAAGGCGATCCGTTCGGAGGGCTTTCGGTGACGACGCCCGGCTTCTCGCGCATTGGCGAGGCGATTGGCAAACTCGGCCTGCCGACGGTCATCGTCCAGGAAGGCGGCTATCTCTGCGACGCACTGGGCGAGAACCTCACCGCTTTCCTCACCGGTTTCGGCGGCAAGGCGCGCTGAAGGTCAAAGCTATCGTCAGGAGCGCTGCTGCCTGAGCATGGCGATAACCCGCTGCACGCTCTCCAGCGTCTCGTCGATCTCAGCCGCCGTGTTGTAATGGGCAATGCCGATGCGCACGACGCCTTGATCGGCCGGAATGCCGAGCTGGTGGACGATCTCCCAGGCGTAGTTGTGGCCGGACCACAGGAAGATGTTCTCGGCGTTCATCTGCCGCACGATCGTCTCGGGAACGATGCCGTCGACGGTGAAGGAGACCGTCGGCACACGATCTGCGAGCCGTTTCGGATCAGTGATGCCGTGGATGGTCAGGCCCGGAATGTCGGACAGGCCATCGATCAGCCTTTGCGCCAGCGGGTTTTCATAGGCTATCGCGACTTCGAACGCCTTGGCGATCTTCAGCCTGCGCGAACCACCCTCGCCCGCCGCAGCACCCAGTTCGGCGAAGTAGTCGACCGCAGCCGTGAGGCCGGCCATCAGCTCGATCTGCGGCGTGCCAAGCTCGAAGCGCTCCGGCAGGCTATTCGAAGAGCAACGGCATTTGTAGGGCTTCAGGCCCTCGATGATATCCAGCCGCCCCCACAAGATGCCCATATGCGGGCCGAAGAATTTGTACGCCGAGCAGATCAGGAAATCGCAGCCGAGCTCCTGCACGTCGATCAGGCCATGCGGGGCGAACTGCACGGCGTCGACATAGACCAGGGCGCCGGCCTGTTTTGCGATGGCGGTCAGGGACCTGACCCGGTTGATCGAGCCGGTGAGGTTCGAGGCATAATTCAACGCGACCAGCCGTGTCTTGTCGGACAGCAAACCGATCAGCGTCGCCTCCTCAACCTGCCAGCTCTTTTCGTCGAACGACRGCCAGCGCACCACGAGGCCCAAATCCTCGGCCAGTTGCAGCCAGGGCGAGACATTGCCCTCATGGTCCATGCGGGTGAGGATGAGCTCGTCGCCCGGTTTCAGCGTGCGGCCAAGCGTGCGCGACATGTGATAGGTCAGCGTCGTCATGTTGGCGCCGATGATGATTTCCTGCGGGCTCGCCGCTCCAAGAAAATCGGCCATCGCCTGATGCGCCTCGTCGACGACAGATTGAGCCGCGACCGTCGTTTCGAAATAGCCGCCGAGATTGGCATTGGTGGTGAGCAGGCAATGCGACACCGCATCGGCCACCGCCTGCGGCACCTGCGTGCCGGCAGGGTTGTCGAGATAGATGCGACGGCGGCCCTTGTCGGTCAGGGAGAGCGCTGGAAATTGTCCACGCACGACCTCGATCGGGAAATCCACCATTCTCTCCACCTCTCTGTTATTCCTTGGTAATTCTATCCCCGCGGATCAGGGACAGGGATTGCCGACCCGCTGGTGGATCGCATCCACCGCCTTCTGCATCTCCTCGGTCCAGACCACATCCACCGAAGATAAAGCCATTTCGAGCTGCGCAATGGTCGTCGCGCCGATGATGTTCGAGGTGACGAAGGGCCGGCTCGACACATAGGCGTTGGCAAACAGCGCCGGCTCCATGCCGAATGAGCGCGCCAGTTCATTGTATTCGAGCAGCACTTCGGCTGCATTCGGCGTCTCGTAGCGCTGGCCACGATTGAACAGCTGCGAGCGCGAGCCCTGCGGGCGGGCACCATGGTCGTATTTGCCTGAGAGGTAACCCTGCGCCAGCGGCGAATAGGGAAGCAACGACACCTGTTCGCGCTCGCAGACCTCCGCAAGGTTCACCTCGAAGGTGCGATTGACGAGATTGTAGGCGTTCTGGATCGACGCAACGCGGGGGCCAATGCCTTTGTCGGCCTCGGCCAGGAACCGCATGAGGCCCCAGGAACTCTCGTTCGACAGGCCGAAATGACGGATCTTTCCTGCCTTCACCAGTTCGTCGAACACTGAAAGGGTCTCGGCGATCGGTGTTTCGTTGGCCGGCGCGCCGTCGGCATCGGGCCGGCGCGCCACGGCGCCGATGCGCGTCGGGTTGGCACCCCAGGGGATATCCCGTTCCGGCCAGTGGATCTGGTAGAGGTCGAGATAGTCCGTGCCGAGCTTGGCCAGCGATTTGTCGACGGCGTCAAAAATATCGGCGCGCACCAGTTGCGACGGCCTGTTGCCGCGAAACCAGGAGTTGGCGGTGCGGCCGACGACCTTGGAGGCAAGAATCACCTTGTCACGGTTGCCCTTCGCCTTCATCCAGCTGCCGATGATCTTTTCGGTCCGCCCCTGCGTCTCCGCCTTGGGCGGGATCGGGTAGAGTTCGGCGGTGTCGATGAAATTGACGCCGCGCGAAAAAGCCAGATCCATCTGTGCGTGACCTTCGGCCTCGGTGTTCTGCTGGCCCCAGGTCATCGAACCAAGGCAGATCTGGGTAACAAGAAGATCGGTCCGACCGAGACGGCGTTTGTGCATGGAATTCTGCTCCGGAGGGAAAGTCTGCGCGGGAAGGAGGCTGCATGTATAGGGAAAGCCACGACGCTCTCCAAGCCTCGCCAGGCCGACTTTTGCGTGAACCAGCTGTTGGCTAGCGGCGTGCGCCGGCCAGGGCGCGGCGCTTGGCCTCGTCGATCAGCATGTTGGCCACCTGCATGCGGATCATGGCGCGCTGGCGGAGATGCGGCGCGACGCGATCGGGATGGTTGGTGAAAGCAAAGCTGCGGCGCATGCGGCCGAAATCGGCGGCGCTCTTGGGCTGGTTCAGTCCCAGTTCGGCCGCGATCGATTCCGGATCGATCGGCGGCAGTTTTTCCTCCGGCTTCGGGTCCTCGGCAGCCAGCGCCAGCTTGGCGTGTTCGAGCAGGGCGGCGAATTCGCTCGCCAGATCAGCACCGGTCTCGCGATATTCGGCGGCGGATACCTTGATGCGGCCGGAATGGAGTTCATCGGCGACCGAGAGATAGTCGAACGGAATGGACGGACGCGCGCCGGCCTCGTCGCCGCCCTCGATGCCGTCGCCCTTGTCGGAGGCGACGAAGAGGTCGTCGAGCAGCGAAGCGAAATCACGCTTGGCGCTGGTAGCGATGTCAGCCTCCCCCTTGCCTGACCGTCAGGTTTCCAGACCATAGAACCGGCTCGTTAAAAATACATACCACCGATCTTAATGAATTTAGCCATTCGAGATCGCGACCGATCCCTCAAAATAAAAAGCCGGACTGCATTTTCATGCAGCCCGGAAATTCGCCAGGAGTGGCGAGGAAAAACTGGCCATGAGCCAGCGTCGAAGCCTACGGTTCGTGCGGCGCGGAAGTTTCAGCGGGCGGCAAAAATTTTTTGAAAATTGTCCGGACATAGCAGGCATGCAAATGCTGCACTGCACAATCGTCACGATTCATCTATATTGATTGGTGTGGAGGACCAACCAGGAGCCTGAATCATGGGTTTCTTCACGGAAATGTTCGCCCGGCCGCGCCCGCAGGAACATCTGAGATACCGCGCGGCGCTCGCGCTGCTTCATTCGATGAGCAATGCCGACCGCGCCGATATCGGCATCAAGCCCGCCGATTTTCCGCGCGTCGCACGCGAAATGTCCATTCGCTAGATGCGCCTCGCGAGATGTCCCGGACCGATCCGGGACATCTCAAGGCATCGGCCGGTCAACGCGATCCCAGGAACGTCGCCTTGCCGAGCGGCACGCCATTGTGGCGAAGGATGTCGTAAGCGGTGGTGAGGTGGAAATAGAAATTGGGCATGGCCACATGCAGCAGATACTGCATGCCCGCCAATGTCGTCTCGCGTCCGCCGAGTTTCAGCTCGATCATCTTATCGTCGGAACCGTCCATATCGGCGGCGGAAAATGTCTCCAGAAGCGCCAGCGTCTTGGCGATCCGCGCCTCGAGCTCGGCAAAGCTTGCCTCATTGTCCTCGTATTTCGGCACTTCTCGACCGGCCAGCCGCGACGGCGCGCCCTTGGCATGGTCGGTGGCGATCTGCACCTGCCGGGTCAAAGCGAACATGTCGGGCGCAAGCCGCGCCGTCAAAAACACCTGCGGGTCGATCTTGCGGTCAAGCGCATTCTGTTCGGCAGCCGCCAGCACATTGGAAAGTGCTTTCAGCCTTGCTGAGAACACGGGCACGGATGCCTCATACATCGATATCGTCACGTCAAATCTCCTGTCCGGTCTGAGCGCCGGCGCAGCGACGTAGCGCCTCCCCACACGATTCTTCAAGCGCCGTGGGCTCCGCGTCACCGCGCCGCCGCAATCGCCGTGGTAGAATTTCCGTTATCGAGCGGAGATTCCCGATGAGACGCGCCCTTCTCGCAGCGACTGCCTTTCTCTCCCTTGCTGGCCAAGCGGCGCTCGCCGCCGACGACACGCCAGAAGCGCCCTATGTCGACGACCGGTCGAGCGCCGAAGCGGTCATCCGCTCGCTCTACAGCGCCATCAACCGGCACGAATTCGCCCGCGCCTGGGGTTATTACGGTGATGCGAAGCCGGCTAAGGATTTCGACAGTTTCGTCAAAGGCTATGACGGTACCGACAAGGTGGAAGTCGCGACGGGCGCAATTTCGGACGAAGGTGCCGCCGGCAGTATCTTCTACAATGTCCCGGTCGCCATCCGCGCCACCGACAAGAGCGGCGGCGAAAAGGTTTTCGCCGGCTGCTACACCCTGCGCCAGGTGAATGCCCAGATCCAGGCCGCGCCGCCCTTCGATCCGATCCACATCGAAAAAGGCGCGCTCAAACCCTCAACCGCCGATTTCGAGCAGGCGCTGCCGCCGAGTTGCGGCGACGGTCCGCCGCCGCCGAAGAAGGATACGGCACTCGAGCAGGTCAAGAAGGCCTTCCTGGCTACTTATGGAGACCAGTGCGACAAACAGTTCCTGGGTGATGAACCGGAGATCTTCTCGATCAAGTACAAGGACAAGGATGCACAGCCCGGCGATCCCGACAAGGAAACGCGGCTATTCCATTTCTCCTGTTCGGCCGCGGCCTACAATGAAAGTTCGGTCTATTACATGACCGATGAATTGTCTGAAGTGCGGCAATTGCAGTTCGCCGAACCGAAGATGGACATCCGCTACGAAAACAATGACAGCGACGGCAAATTGCTGGGTATGAGCATCGTCGGCTTCGAGACGACCGGCTGGGCGGTCAATTCCGACTATGATGCGGACGCCCATACGATCACCACCTTCAACAAGTGGCGCGGCGTCGGCGATGCCTCCGATTCGGGAACCTATCTGTTCCGCAACGGCGATTTCTCGCTGGTCCAGTACGACGTCGATGCGTCCTATGACGGCGAGGAGAACCCGCAGACGGTCGTCGACTACAACACCGCGCCTTGAAGAACGTGGGAGTCAAGGCGCCTTCGACAGCATCCAGTTCAGCGTGCCGCGCCAGTCGACCATGCGGATCGGCGTGCCGTGCGTGCCGGTCTCGAAGCGCACGAAACGGGTCGGATAGGGATAGGCCTTCGACCTAGCGATGATGGAGCGGAAGAAGGCTTCCTGGTTACCCACGGGAAAGACCACGTCATGGCTGCCCTGGCCGAAGAACACCGGGACATGGCGCCTGAAGGCGGGACTGGCGAGAAAACTCTCGTCCCATAAGGATCCGAGCAGCAGCAGCCCGTCGATGCGCCGGCCGGTATCGTTGCGCGCGGCAAGGTTCCAGCACAGCGCGCCGCCCATCGAGCCGCAGGCGACGAAGATTTTCGCGCCGGGCGACTGTTCGGCGTAGTGATCGATCAGCGCCGCGACCTGGGCGGCACCCTTGTCGCCGAAATCGGGGAAATCCGGCGAGAGATAAAGCCCGCCATTGGCGGCCATCAAATTCTTGAGCCGGTTGAAATTGCCGCCGAAGGTGAAGTCGTCGACGCCCTGCTTGCGGCTGCCGCCCTGCCCGTGCAGATAGAGCACGATGATGGCGGCACCTTGCGTCTTGCCGACGGCGATATGCCTGACATCGCCGGCATCGGTCTTCAGCATCAGATCCTGCTGCACCTTGCGCACGCCGGTGTCGGTGTATTGCGGGTGCACGCGCTTTTCCGGCACCTCATCGCGCTGATTGATGTCGCGCATCTCGCGATAGTCGATGACGGTGTAGGCGCCGCCGTCGCCGCTCGACAATGTCGCGGGATAAGCGAAGAGATCGTCCTTGAAGGGTTTTAGCTCCAGCGCATTGGCCTGGCCGGCAAGGCAAAGGACAAATACCGCGGCCAGAAAGCCGTGAAGTGAGGAAAGAAAACGAAAAGCCATATCGCAGGCTTGCGTAATTCGGCCGGGGTTTGTCAATCCTGCAGCACGCCGCCGGCGCCTTCGAGCGCCTCGCGGGTGTCGACATCGACAGAGGCGCCCTCGCCGGTCTCGACATCGATGACGTCGAGCCCTTCGGCCTCGACCAGATGGCGTGCGCCGGTATCGCCTTCGAGATGGGCGATGGCCGCGAACAGCGCGCGCGGCAGGAGGACCGGGTTGCCGCGTTTGCCCTGATGCGAGGCGCGGACCACGGAATTGCCTCCGGCCTTGCGGAAAGCATCGATCAGCCGGTCGAGATCGTCTGACGCGACTCCTGGCATATCTCCCAGAACGATCATCGCGCCGGCAATGTCTTCGGGCAGATAGGCAATACCGGCCTTCAGCGAGGTCGACAGGCCATCGGCAAAATCGGGATTGTCGGCGAAGGTCACATCCAGCCCCGCCATCGCCGCGCGCACCCGCTCGCGCTGATGGCCGATGACGACGATCGTACCTGACGCTTTCGAGGCGAGCGCGCGCTCGGCGGTGCGGCGCACCAGCGGCTTGCCGTCGAACAGCGCCATGAGCTTGTTGGGTCCGCCCATGCGGCTCGACCGGCCCGCAGCCAGAAGCACGATCTCCACCTTGAGCCGGCTTTTGGCCGGCAGCGGTTCGCGCGGCTGGGGCCGCGTCGGGATTTCCATCAACAGGCCGCCGACCCCCATGCCGGCGATATCCTTCGCGGTGACGTCGAGGCCGGCAACCAGACGGTCGAGCACCCAGTCGAAGCCGTTTTCCTTGGGACTGCGGGCGCAGCCGGGCGCACCGATGATGCGCTTGCCGTCGAGCGTGCCGAGCACCAGAAGATTGCCGGGATCGACCGGCATGCCAGCGCGGATGACGGTCCCGCCCGCCATCTCGATCGCCGCCGGAACGACATCGGCGAAATCGCTCATTGCGGAGGCGCCGAAGATCACCACCAGGTCATTGTCGCGCGCCAGCGAGGCGGCGGCCTGTGCCACAGGCGCGATCTCGTGCGGCGTGCGGCGTTCCGCCGTCAGCCTGCCTCCGGAGCGCGCCAGCCGCGCTTCGGTGACGCGCAGCGTCTTGTCGAGCACGCTGGGCTTGATGCCCGGTAGGACCGTCTGGATGACACCCACACGCACCGGCTGATAGGCGTTGACGGCAAAGATCTCGCCGCCGGCGCAGATTTTCTTAACAGTGTCGACCAGGCTTGAGGCGACCGCGAAGGGAATGATCTTCACCGTCGCCACCATCTGACCCTTTTCGACCGGAGCGTGCTGCGCCAACGTGGCAAGGGTGATGGCGGGATCGACGGCATTGATCGCGTCGATGACAGCCGCGTCGACCGTGAAGATGCCCGATGCCTTGGCGTGGAGATTGACCCGGCCGGTGGCGGCGGGCCGCGCCTCGATGCCGCTGAAAATCATGCTCTCGGCGATTGTTTGCGCCGCGGCGTCCTCGCCCAGATCATCCGGGGACAGCACGGCCGCAACGACCTGCGCGATGCCTGCCAGCTTAAGAGTCTCGACGTCTTCCGCGCTCAGCCTGTGCGCCTTGCGAAAACGCTTTTCACCGGCGGTGGTGGCATGCGCCAGCACCGCGCCTTCGGCGGTTTCAATGGGGATGGGACCGAACTTCACGCCACTGCGCCCTTTTGATCAAGGCCGCGCGAGCGGAAGGCGTAGATGGTCTGCGCGAGAACGGCGACGGCGATCTCGGCCGGACTGGCGGCGCCGATATCGAGCCCGATCGGCGCATGGATGCGGGCGATCTGGTCGGCACTGGCGCCCAGCGCCAGCAGGCGCTCGACGCGCTTGGCGTGTGTCTTGCGGCTGCCGAGCGCGCCGACATAGAAGCAGTTGGCGTCGAGTGCGGCCTTCAGCGCGAAATCGTCGATCTTCGGGTCATGGGTAACGGCGGCAAGTGCGGTGTAGCTGTCGAGCGGCTGGCGCTTCAGCACATCTTCCGGCCACTCGGCATGCAATGTGACATCGGGGAAGCGGTCCGGCGTGGCAAAAGCCGTGCGTGGATCGATGATCTCGACGGGATAGCCGGCGATTTTCGCCATCGGCGCCAGCGCCTGGCTGATATGGACCGCGCCGATCACCAACAATCGCGGTTGCGGCAGATGCGCGTTGAGAAAGAAGGTCCGCCCTTCCGCCTCGACGGAACCGGAATTGCCCGACCGAAACGCCCTGGCGATCGCGGCTCCAAGGTCGCCCGCAACCTGGTCGCCCTCGCGCACGACGCGGTCGCGGCCGTCACCGAGATCGGTGACCAGGATCGCCGCGCGGCGGGCGCGTCGTTCGGCATTCAAGGTTTTAAGGGCGTATGGATCCATCTGCGATCAGCCCAACCGCTCGACATACACCTTGATGCGGCCGCCGCAGGACAGGCCGACCTGCCAGGCGGTTTCATCTGCGACACCGAATTCGAGCATTTTTGCTTTCCCTGAACCGATGACGTCGACCGCCTCGCTCACCACCGCACCTTCGACGCAGCCGCCCGAGACCGAGCCGTGGAAATTGCCGTCGGCATCGATGACCAGATGGCTGCCGACCGGCCTCGGCGCCGAACCCCAGGTCTCGACTACGGTGGCAATGGCGACATCCTTGCCGTCCTTCATCCAGCCTTCCGCGATGATCAGCGGGTCGCGGGCCTCATCGAGATAGATGCTGTCGTCCATTATCGCTTCTCTCAGAGTCTGTTTTTGCGGTGGATAAACATATGGCTACGCAGCGTGCCTCGCGCCAGCTTCCAGCCATCGGCGCGGATCGACGGACTGTGCCGATTTCTTGTCCAGCGAGGCGCAAAGGTCGGCGAGCGCATCGAGATTGTGCACCGAGCGGAATTCGTCGACATGCGGCAGCATCGCCTTGACGCCGCGGGCGCGCGCCTGAAAACCGTCGAAGCGCAGCAACGGGTTCAACCAGATCAGCCGCCGGCAGGATTTGTGCAGCCGCTCCATCTCCTCGGAAAGGCCGGCGACATCGTCGCGCTCCAGCCCGTCGGTGATCAGAAGCACGACCGCGCCCTGGCCCAGCACGCGCCGCGACCATATCAGGTTGAACTCGGCCAGCGTGTCGCCGATGCGCGTGCCGCCGGACCAGTCCTTGACCGCCGCCGAGCAGTCGGCAAGGGCGGCATCGGGATCGCGGTGGCGCATCTGCCGGGTGAGATTGGTCAGCCGCGTGCCGAACACGAAGGTGTGTACGCGGCGGCGTTTTTCCGTCAGCGCATGCAGGAAATGCAGGAAGATGCGCGTGTACTGGCTCATCGAACCGGAAATGTCGGCCAGCACCACCAGAGGCGGATGGACTTCGCGCGCCGAGCGGAATTTCGGCAGGATCAATTCGCCGCCGGTGCGCGCTGCAGAGCGCATCATGGCGCGCGGGTCGATGCGGCGGCCATGCGCGTCGGCCTTGAAACGCCTGGTCCGCACCATGTCGAAAGGCAGTCGCAGTTCGGCGATGGCTTTCTTGGCGTCGGCCATTTCGGCGGCGTTCATCTGCGCAAAGTCCTTGCCGCGCAGCACTTCGTTGCCGGAAAAGGTGAAACGGGCATCGACCTCGATCTCAGGGACTTCCTGCGGTGGCTGGTTCTTCTGATGGCCTTCGAACATGGCCTGGCTGACGCGGTTCTCGGCCGCGCGAGGCTTCTGCTTCTCCTTGGAGTCGGGCGCCACCGGCGAAAACATCGCCAGCAGTTTCTCGATCAGTTCGCGGGATTTCCAGAACAGCCGGAAGGCCTCGTCGAAGACCGGGTGATCCTCATGCCTGGACACCAGCACCGCGTGCAGCGTCCAGTAGAAATCGTCACGCGAGCCGATGCCGGCGGCCAGCACCGCCTCGATGGCATCCTTGACCGAGGCCGGCCCGACCCGCATGCCTGCCTTGCGCAAGGTGCGTGCGAAATAGACGATGTTGTCGGCGATGCGTCCGTCCGCGGTCGCCTCTCTGGGGTCGGGACGCGGCGCGTTCATTGCCGCTACTCCGCCGCCGCGAGCTCGGCCTTGACCTCGTCGAGGATACGCCGGCCCTCGCCCGTGCCGATGCGGGCGATGTCGTCCTGGTATTTCAACAGCACGCCGATCGTGTCGGACACGGTCTCCGGATCGAGCGCCACCTTGTCGAGTTCGGTCAGCGCGCCGGCCCAGTCTATGGTTTCGGCGACGCCCGGCACCTTGAACAATTCGACCTGACGCAGCTTTTGTATGAAGGAGACCACCTCCGCTGAAAGCCGCCGGTTGGCATGCGGCACCTTGCGGCGCACGATCTCCAATTCGCGCTCGGCATTGGGATAATCCACCCAGTGATACAGGCAGCGCCGCTTCAACGCGTCATGGATCTCGCGGGTGCGGTTTGTGGTGATGATCACGATCGGCGGCTCTTCCGCCTTGATGGTGCCGAGTTCGGGCACCGTCACCTGGAAGTCGGAGAGGATTTCGAGCAGGAAGGCTTCGAAGGCTTCGTCCGTGCGGTCGAGTTCGTCGATCAGGAAGACCGGGGCAGCTCCCGCCTTGCCGGTCAGCGCATCGAGCACCGGACGGCGGATCAGGTATTTTTCCGAGAAGACGTTGCGCTCCATGGCGGAGCGGTCGACCTTGCCGGCCGCCTCCTCCATGCGGATCTCGATCATCTGCGCGGCGTAATTCCACTCGTAGACGGCAGACGATACGTCGAGCCCTTCATAGCACTGCAGGCGGATCAGCCGGCGGCCAAGCGCCTGCGCCAACACCTTGGCGATCTCGGTCTTGCCGACGCCGGCCTCGCCCTCGAGGAACAACGGCCGGTTCATGCGCAGCGACAGGAAAAGCACCGTCGCCAGCGATCGGTCCGCCACATAGTCCGCGCCGGTCAGGAGATCGAGCGTCTCGTCGATCGTCCGCGGTACGGGGCGCGGTTTCAGTTCGGTCATTCTTTCTCCGTGAACGCGGCCACTCCGCTGTCCAGGACGTGGTAGCCGCGGGCGTGATAGATCAGCGGCCGCAAATTATCGCCCATGCGAAGGCCTGTCACCTTGCCAAAAAGCACACGATGGGTCGCCAGGTCCTTGGTGTCGATCAGTTCGCAGTCGAACACCGCGAGCGCGCCCTTCAGCGTCGGCGCGCCGGTGGAAATCACATCCCATTCGCCGAGCGCGAAACGCTCCTCGACCGGCAGGCCGGTGATGCCGGAAAAGCCGACCGACAGCGGTTCTTGGTGCGAGGCCAGCGTATTCAGGGCAAACCGGCCGTTCTTCACGAACAGCTCGTTCTTGGCATTTTCGCGGTTGAGACAGACCAGAATGGTCGGCGGCGTGTCCGACACCGAGCAGGCGGCGATCACGGTTGTGCCACGCTTGCCGGCCGGTCCGTCGGTGGTGACCACATGGACGTGGCCAGCGAAATGGCTCATCGCGTCGCGATAGGCCTGCGGTCCAATGTCATTCTTCTTCAGCACCGGAAATTGTCCATAGCCAGAACACTACCGCTATATATGGCCAGACATGACAGGCCACAAGCGAAGTGCTTGGCCCATATCCCCAAATTCGCGTGTTGCACCAAGGGCGGGCAGCCTTTAGGTCTTGGCGGGAATTGGTGCCCGCGCCGTTATCGCGGGCTTGGGAGGAACTGTTCGGCAGGATGCGACCCGGGGCAACGATATCCGCCGCGCTGGCCTGGCTGTTCCTGGCCGGCGCCGCCAGCGCCCAGACGCTGACGATCGGCGTTGCCGCGCCTCTGTCGGGACCGTCAGCCATCCTCGGCAAGCAGATCAAGGCCGGCGCGGAACTCGCGGCGCAGGCAAACGGCGTCGAACTCAAGACCGAGGATGATGCCTGCACCGCCGATGGCGGCGCTGCCGCGGCCAGGGTTTTTGCGGCGGCCAAGGTCAGTGTCGTGGTCGGCTTCCTCTGCACCGAAGCCATCGAGGCGGCGATGCCGATCCTCAAGGACGCCAATATCCCGGTCATCACCGTCGGCGTGCGCACCGAAAGCCTCACCGACCGCCGCGCCAAAACCGGCTGGCCGGTCTATCGCCTGGGGCCGCGCGGCGACGATGAGCGTAACGCCGTCGCCTCCACCCTTACCCGCCTGTGGCAGAAGGAGCTGTTCGCCATCATCGACGACGGCACCATCTACGGGCGCGAAATGGCCGAGACATTTCGCGCGGCCGCCGAGCAAGCGGCGCTGAAGCCGGTGTTCGTCGACACGTTCCGGCCCCAACTCGACAACCAGATCGGCCTGGTCGGCCGGCTGAAGAAAGCCGGCGCCACACATGTCTTTGCCGGCGGCGACGGCGACGACATCGCTATTATGGGCCGCGACGCCGCGCAGCTTCAGGCCGGCATCGTCCTTGCCGGCGGCGAAAATCTGCGCACGCCGCCCGGCGACGTGCCCTATGCGACGGGCACGCTGATGATCGCGCCACCGGAATGGGCCGATGTCGCCGACCCAAAGGTGCTGGAGAGCTTCTCCGCGCAGAAAATCGTACCGGACGGCTACACGCTGCCGGCCTATGCAGCGGTGGAGATCGCCAAGGCAGCCTTGTCCTCGGGCAAGCCGCTGACCGAGGCGCTGACCGGGCCTGATTTCACCACGGCAATCGGCCCGGTGCGCTTCGATGCCAAGGGCGACCTCAGCCAGAGCCCTTACCGCGTCTTCCGCTTCGACGGCACACGCTTCGTGCCTTTGGAAAGCAATTGATGTTCCGCACCGGTCCGCGCAACCTGATCACCGACGTTGCCGGCCTGCGCGTCGGCAACGCTGCCGACGCCAGGCTGAAGTCCGGTGTGACGGCAGTGCTGTGCGACGAACCCGCGGTGGCCGGTGTCCAGATCCTGGGAGGCGCGCCGGGCACGCGCGAGACGGACCTGCTGGAACCGCACAATTCGATCGAGTCGATCCATGCCGTGGTGCTGTCGGGCGGTTCGGCTTTCGGCCTCGACGCCGCGTCCGGCGTGCAGGCGGCGTTACGCGAGCGCGGCATCGGCTTCGAGGTGGGAGGCTTTCGCGTGCCGATCGTGCCGGCGGCGATCCTGTTCGACCTGCGCAATGGCGGCGACAAGGACTGGGGCCGTTATCCACCCTACCGAGATCTCGGCTATGAGGCAGCGCAATCCGCCGCTGTCGATTTCCAGTTCGGCACCGCCGGCGCTGGCGCCGGTGCGCTCACCGCGGGGCTGAAGGGCGGCCTGGGTTCGGCCTCGACGTTGCTGGATAGTGGCGTCACCATCGGCGCGCTGGCCGCTGTCAATCCGACCGGATCGGTGACCGTCAGCCGCAGCCGCCATTTCTGGGCGGCGCCCTTCGAAATCGGCGACGAATTCGGCGGACTGGGTTATCCCTCGCCCATGCCGGACGACGCCAAGCGCATCCTGCTGAAATACCGCGGCCAGCATGCGGCCAAGCAAATGGAAACCGGCGGCAACACCACCATCGCCGTTATTGCCACGGATGCGGTTCTCACCAAGGCAGCGGCGAAGCGCCTGGCAATGTCGGCACATGACGGTTTCGTGCGCGCCATCTGGCCGACGCACACGCCGGCCGACGGCGACCTGGTGTTCGCCCTGGCGACGGGAACGAGTGGCATCCGGCTCGAAGCCGATGCCGCAATCGATCTCTATGCCGCGGCCGGTGCCACCATGGCGCGGGCCATCAGCCGCGGCGTGTTTGCCGCGACGCCAGCCGACAACGATCTGTTTCCCGTCTGGTCGTCGCGCCGCTAAAGCGGATCACCGTTTCACAGAAACGGCGAACCGCTCTAGCTCTTTGTTTTTGACGCAATTCCGGACGGAAAACCGCTTTACACTTTCCCTGGAATTGCTCCAGCTCGATCGATCAGACCGGATCGGATTTTTCTTCCTCGAACGTCACCGCAACATCGGAATTCGCCGACAGCCACACCTTCTTGCCATCGACTTCGGCAACCAGGGCCAGGGGAATGTAGTGGTGATGACCCTTGTGAGCGCCCTCGCCGCTGTCGGCCTTGGTAAGCTTGATGCGCTGCCCGTCGACCTTGTCGACAGTGCCGACATGCACGCCATCGGCGCCGACGACTTCCATGTGCTCACGAATTTTGCTGGTGTCGGTCATGGTGGTTCTCCATTGGGACTGCCGACAATAACAAATGACGAGCCGATTGGATGCATCGGCTTGTCAGCCGCACGACGTTTTGATTCGGCCATGCTAGGGATGGCATTGATGGCCGCTGTTAAGGGGAACAACCGATGCGAATGCTTTTCCTGTTTGCCGTTTCCCTGGCCGGACAGTTTGTGGCGTCGATCGCCGCCCAGGCCGGCGATGTCGCCGAGCTCGAAATCCTTGGCTTCACCAAGGACGGCGGGGTGTTCGCCTTCGAAGAGTATGGTGTCCAGGACGGATCGGGCTTTCCCTATGCCAACCGCTATTACATCGACACCAGCACCGACAGCTTTCTCAAGGGCACACCGATCCGGGTCCGGCTCGACGACGAGAACGCCAAACTGGACGCGGCGCGCCTTCAGGCCCGGCAAAAGGGCGAGGCCATCGTCAGCCAGGCCGAGCTGAGCGCCAATCGCGGCATCACCGCCGGTTTCAACCCGGTGACGGAGCTTTCGGCCGATCCGCACCGGATGGCGGTTAATCCGCGGCCGATCTTCTCTCCGGTCGACCAACCGCTCGAGTTCCGGCTTGACGAGATCGGCATGAACAACACCGAAGGCTGCGACAGCCAGGGCGAGATCAATGGGTTCCGGCTGCTGCGCGTCGAGGCGCAGGATGGCGGCACCACCAAATTGCTGCACGAGGACAAGTCCATCCCCAAGAGCCGCGGCTGCCCGAACGGCTACCGCATCGGCGCGGTCCAGACGTTCTCCATGGACAGCCTCAGTGCCTATGCGGTGCTGATCGCGGTGCGCCAATATGGCTTCGAGGGGCCGGACTTCCGCTGGATCGCCGTGACCGGCCGCCTGTGAGCTCGCAGGCCGCCATACTCAGCCGCAACGTGAATCACGTCCGCGGCGCCTTGCCGGGGTGGCGCGCGACGCTTTTCGGCTCGCTGGCATGGGCCGCAGCCATGGGCGCCAGCGCGCTCCTCAACCTGTTGCTGGACAATTGGGTGACGCCTGAGAAAATCCGCACGGTTTCGCTGCTGTTCGCGGGCGGCGGCGCCCTCGCCTTTCCGGTTGGCCTGTTCGCGGCGCGGCTGGTCTCTCTCGGAAGGGGCCGAGAGGTCGCCTTCGCGGCGGCAATGGTGTGCCTTGCCGCCGCGACGATCGGGCTGACCGCCGGGCTCTATGCCTTGCAATACCGGTCCTACTACGCCGAATGGCATGCACCCGTCTTCACCCTCACCTGGGGGTTTCAACTCGCCTTCACGATGGCGGTGGCGTCCTACCAGTTCGTGGTGCTGGGCATCCGGCTCTATTTTCCGCTCGGTTTCGTCGTGTTGTTTGCCGCCAGCCTCTGGTTTGCACGGCAGCGGCGTTGAGCATTTTGTCCGCCTCTGTTAGGACGCGGCCAACGCAACGTGATGCTGGAAATCGATCCGTATGATCCCTCGCTATTCCCGGCCGGAAATGGTCGCCATCTGGTCGCCCGAAACCCGGTTTCGCATCTGGTTCGAAATCGAGGCCCACGCCTGCGACGCGCTGGCCGAGCTCGGCGTCATCCCGAAGGAAGCGGCCAAAACCATCTGGGAAAAGGGCGGTGCCGCGAAATTCGACGTCGAGAAGATCGACGAGATCGAGCGCGTCACCAAGCATGACGTCATCGCCTTCCTCACCCATCTTGCCGAATTCGTCGGGCCGGACGCGCGTTTCATCCACCAGGGCATGACGTCTTCGGATGTCCTGGACACCTGTTTTGCGGTGCAGCTTACCCGTGCCAGCGACATCCTGCTCGCCGACATTGACGGCCTGCTTGCCGCGCTCAAGCGCCGTGCCTTCGAGCACAAGGACACCGTCACCATCGGCCGCAGCCATGGCATCCACGCCGAGCCGACAACCTTCGGCATCAAGCTGGCGCAGGCCTATGCCGAGTTCTCGCGCTGCCGCGAGCGGCTGGTGCATGCGCGCGAGGATATCGCCACCTGCGCCATCTCCGGCGCGGTCGGCACCTTCGCCAACATCGAACCCTATGTCGAGGAGCATGTCGCGGCAAAGCTCGGGCTGAAGCCGGAACCGGTATCGACGCAGGTCATCCCGCGCGACCGCCACGCCATGTTCTTTGCCACGCTCGGCGTCATCGCCTCGTCGATGGAACGGCTGGCGACCGAGATCCGGCATCTGCAGCGCACCGAAGTGCTGGAAGCGGAAGAGTATTTTTCGCCGGGCCAGAAAGGCTCGTCGGCGATGCCGCACAAGCGCAATCCGGTGCTGACGGAAAACCTCACCGGCCTTGCCCGCATGGTACGCTCCATGGCGCTGCCGGCGATGGAGGACGTGGCGCTCTGGCATGAGCGCGACATCTCACACTCCTCGGTCGAGCGCATGATCGGCCCGGACGCCACGGTGACGCTCGATTTCGCGCTGTCACGGCTGACCGGCGTCATCGACAAGCTGGTCGTCTATCCCGAGAACATGCTGAAGAACATGAACAAGTTCCGCGGCCTGGTGCATTCGCAGCGCGTGATGCTGGCGCTGACGCAGGCCGGCCTGTCGCGAGAGGACTCCTACCGGCTGGTGCAGCGCAACGCCATGAAGGTGTGGGAGCAAGGCGCTGATTTCCTTGAGGAACTTCTGGCCGACAAGGAAGTGACCGCCGCGCTCCCCGAGGCGGAAATCCGCGAGAAATTCGACCTCGGCTACCACACCAAGCATGTCGACACGATTTTCAAACGGGTGTTTGGCTAAGCCTGAGGCGAGCTTTCCTTCTCCCCGTCTCTATACGGGGAGAAGGTGCCGGCAGGCGGATGAGAGGCAGCGCCCACTTCGGCGATGATCGCACCCATTCACGCTTTGACAATTTCACAACTCGGCGCCGCCCCTCATTGCCCTGCCGGGCATTTCTCCCCGTATATGACGGGGAGAAAGACGCTCGCGTCAAAAGCCGCTCAAGCCTTTCCAGGAACAGTCCTGATCAACGTTCCCCAGGGATCCTCGCGGCTGCTCTCGCTGGTCACATTGTCCGAGCGCATCTCGACCCAGGCGAGACCCGAGCGGGCGGGGTCGCGGCGGCCGGCGCCGGCGCTCTGCCAGGCATTGGCGCCGATGTGGTGGTGGTAGTGGCCTGACGACAGGAATACCGCTTGGCCGCCATACTTGGCCACCGTATCGAAGCCGAATTCCTGATTCCACCAGGCTTCCGCCTCTTCCGGCCTGCCGACACGCAGATGGACATGGCCGACAATGCTGTTTTCCGGTGCGCCTTGCCAGCCGGCGTCGCCGGCCGGCACTTCGCCGACGACGGCAGGAATGTTCAGCCGCTCGGTCGCCATGGCGATCTTGTCGCCATTCCACTTCCAGTCCTGCGGCCGGCGGTCGGCATAGATCTCGATGCCGTTGCCTTCGGGGTCGGTCAGGTACAGCGCTTCGCTGACCAGATGGTCGGACGCGCCCTCGATGGCGATCTTGTCTGATATGGCGTGGTTGATCCAGCGGCCGAGGTCGGCGCGGCTGGGCAGCAGGAAAGCCGTGTGGAACAGGCCGGCGCTGCGCGGATCGTCCGGTTTGGCGGAAGCATCCGGCTCAAGCACCAGCAACGGACGGCTGCCGGCGCCGAGCGTGATGGCACCGTCGGTACGGCTCAACTCCTGCAGGCCGACAACCCTGCGGTAATAGGCAGCGAGGCTTTCGGCGTCGCGCGCCTTCAGCCCGACGCGGGCAACGCTCACCGGCGTGGTGGCGGCAAATGGCAGTTCGCTCATCATAGTCTCCATTGCGGCAACGCTTGATGACGCTCCCAAAGCCAGGAGCCCGGCGCCGCCGATCATTGTACGTCGTGTCAGCGCCAAAATCCCGGTCCTTCACGGCTGTTTCTCTCCCCACGACAGATCGTCGATCGCGATCGTTCACACAAGATGGCGAAAAGCGAACATGGTGTTCACTATTACAGGCCGGGTGCATGCCCATCGACGGTTGCATGAGGCAATCGCGCTCGCTATCTCAGCGCCATGAAAGTCAAAGATGCAGATATCCTGATCGTCCCGGGTTACACCAATTCGGGGCCTGAACATTGGCAGACCCGCTGGCAGTCGAAACTGTCGACGGCGCGTCGTGTCGAGCAGGCCGAATGGTCGAAGCCGGTTCGCGAGGACTGGACGGCGAGCGTCGCCAAAGCGGTCAACGAGGCCGAGAGGCCGGTGGTCATCGTCGCGCATTCGCTGGGTGTGGCCGCGGCGGTGCAAGCCATTCCACAGTTCGTCAAGCCGGTCGCCGGCGCCTTCTTCGTGGCGCCGCCCGATGTCGCCAACCCCGGGATCAAGCCGAAGCACCTGATGACCTTCGGCCCCTACCCGCGCGAGCCGCTGCCTTTTCCGTCGATCGTGATCGCCAGCCGCAACGACCCGTTCTGCGCCTTCGATGTCGCCGAGGACATTGCCGGCGCCTGGGGTTCGCTGTTCATCGATGCCGGCGAGACCGGCCATCTCAACCAGGATTCGGGCTTCGGCCCCTGGCCCGAAGGCTCCATGACCTTCGCCAAGTTCCTGACGGATCTGTAATAAAGGCCCAAGTCGGCACAGAGTGCCCCGAAGAAACCGTCGGGCTCCCATAAACAATAATTTAATGTGGCTGGCGATAACTTCATTGTGCGCGGCGAATTCTGTTCGCCGCGCAATTATATGCGAGATTGCTAAATAACAATTCTTTACGCTCAAATGAAGGTAAGTGCTTGCGCAAGGACGCTTCGCTCGAATTCTTGAGGGGTGCCGCGGCGCTTGTCGTTCTGAATGGTCATATTTTGCGTGCTTTTGCGCCGTCGGCGGCGGGCGGCGACGCAGACAACGCCGCGCAATCGCTCAGGACAAGTCTGGCCTTCATTGCCTTCAATGGCGGCTCCGCCGTCTATGTGTTCTTTGTCCTCTCTTCCTATGTGCTCGTGAAGCGTTATTTCCAGTCCCGCGAGGCGCAAGATCTGCGGCTGGGTGCGATAAAGCGTTTGCCTCGTCTGGCCGGACCAGTGCTTGTCACGGTTCTGTCCTCCTGCCTCATCTTCAAGCTCGATCTGTATTTCTTCCAGGATGCGGCCGATGTCACCCAATCCGAATGGCTGAGCAGATTCGGCAATGCTTCAAAGGTGCTGTCGCCTGAGACAGCGAGTTTTTCCGACGCGTTCCTGCAAGGAGCCTGGCGCACGTTCATCTACGGCGACAAATATTATGACAGCAGCCTGTGGACCATGACGGTCGAGTTCTGGGGGAGCATGCTGACCTTCGCCCTCGCCCCGATCGTCTTTTTCCTCCTGGACCGCTGGACGTTGCTCTTCTGGGTCTGCATAGCAGCAGCCGTGTTCCTGGCGCTGCAAGTCAGTTTCCTGCTTTGTGCCTTTCCGGCCAGCCTCCTGCTCTATCCGCTTCTCGCCATGGGTTTTCGCCCGAATCGGTGGGTGAGAGGCGCCATGGTGATGGTTTCCCTGGCGCTGCTGGGTTATGCAGGGGATGGTGTCGGCATATATTGGCCCTTTGCCGTGCTTGAGACTGCGGTCTCCGATGATGAAGGCCTGCGGCAAGCCTGCGTGGCCATCCCGGCAAGCATCATGTTGGTCTACGCGGTTCTGAGTATGGATGAGCCGCCATCATGGCTCTCGGGCAGGCCGGCACGTTTCCTGGGCGACCTGTCTTTCCCCCTCTACCTCGTGCACGTGCCCGTTATCTGCTCACTGGGATCATGGGCGCTGTTGGCCAGCGGCTCCACCGCACTCGGCGCCGCCGCCGCCATACTGGGTTCGATCCTCGTGGCGTTGCCGCTCACGGTCTTCAACAACTGGTGGGTCCAGGTGCTCGGCGCCCTGTTCAACAGGTTCAGGCGCGGCGGACCTATGGCCGCGACGCCTGCCGCAGCGAACGCCTAACCGCCCGACGCCGTGACGGCAGTTCTCCCGGCTCGGATTCAGGCTTCGATCGAGTCCCGTATGCCCTTGAGCAGGGTCTTTGCTCCCAACGAAATCAACGCATGCTCGGACCCGGTGGCAAGCAGGCGATAGCCCATCGAGACGACACGACCGGCAATCGCCGGCTCGACGACATAGATCGCGGCATGTTTTCCGGCCTTGCGCGTGCGCTCGGCCACCGATGCCACCGTCTCCATCATGCTCTCCAGCGTCGAACTGACCGTGGCGCCATTGGTCCAGGCGATCGAGAAATCCGACGGCCCGAGGAAGATGCCGTCAATGCCCGGCGTGTCGAGAATGCCGTCGAGCGCGTCGAGCGCAGCGCGCGTCTCGACCATGGCAAAGGCCATGGTGCGCTGGTTGGTGTCGCGCAGCCATTCGGCATGGTCGCCCTTGCCGTGGCGCGGAAAGGCGTAGGTGGGCCCCCACGAGCGCTCGCCAAGCGGTGGATATTTCATCGCCGCGGCGAACAGCCTTGCATCGGCCACCGAATTCACCATCGGCGCGATCACCGCCTCGGCGCCGAAATCGAGCGCCCGGCTTGCCATGTCGAAACGGCCGACCGGGATGCGCACCAGCGCCGGCTTGTTGGCGGCAAGCACGGGCATGAGACCGCGCAGCACGCTGTCCTCGTGATGACCGCCATGCTGCATGTCGAGCGTGACGGCATCGAAGCCCTGTTTGGCGAGGATCTCGACGGTCAGGGCATCCGGCACTCCGGACCAGGCGGTGACCAGCGTTTCATCGGCGGCTAGGCGGGACTTCAGCGACATCTAATCTCTTCCTCGTTAATTTCGGCAGTTTCAGCCGGAAACCACGGCAAAGGCAAAGAAAAACCGCCCGGCTTGGCCGGGCGGTCGATTGGTCCAGTCATCCTTTTCGCCGCAGGTCCTGTCGCAAACGGTGGGGCACTTTGCGGAACCTGCGTCGGCTGGGATCAGGTGTTTTTGATCTGCTCGATCGCCTGCGCCATCAGTTCGTCCATGGTGCGGCGGATCTGATGGTCCGACTGCTCGACGCCGGCGGCATCGAAATCCTTGCGGATCTTGCGGAACACGTCGTGATCGCCGGCTTCCTCTATGTCGGAAACAACGACTTCCTTGGCATAGGCATCGGCGTCGGCACCCGATTTTCCGAGCTTTTCGGCGGCCCACAGGCCGAGCGCCTTGTTGCGGCGCGCCGCCGCCTTGAACCGAAGCTCTTCGTCGAATGCAAATTTGCGCTCGAAGCCTTCTTCGCGATCTTTCATGCTGCTCATGGCGTCCCTCCGGGTCAAATCCGATTCGTTGGCAAGAGATATGTGTGTTGCCAAAGCACAAACCAAAAGGTCGCGAGCCGGTCAATACGCTTCGTCATATGCTGCGCTGCGGCATTTCAGTCCCGAAAGCGGTTGATTGGACGGATTTGCCGATTGAGCAAACGGTGTGATTGGGATAGACCCGGCATTGAACCCCGCCGTCGCCGCACTAATATAGGCGGACGGACAGGAACTGGTCGCTTGCCGCCTGCCCGCAAATCCAGAGAAAAAATCAGATGAAAAATCGCCGCCGCATTTATGAAGGCAAGGCCAAGATCCTCTATGAGGGACCCGAACCAGGTACGCTGATCCAGTTCTTCAAGGACGATGCAACCGCGTTCAACAAGAAGAAACACGAGGTCATCGACGGCAAGGGCGTGCTCAACAACCGCATTTCCGAGTACATCTTCAACCATTTGAACCGCATGGGCATTCCGACCCACTTCATCCGCCGGCTCAACATGCGCGAGCAGCTGATCAAGGAAGTCGAGATCATTCCGCTCGAAGTGGTGGTGCGCAATGTCGCCGCCGGCTCGCTGTCCAAGCGCCTCGGCATCGAGGAAGGCACCGTTCTGCCGCGCTCGATCATCGAATTCTATTACAAGGCCGATGCGCTCGACGACCCGATGGTCTCGGAAGAGCACATCACCGCCTTCGGCTGGGCTAGCCCGCAGGAGATCGACGACGTCATGGCGCTCGCCATCCGTGTCAACGATTTCCTCTCCGGCCTGTTCATGGGCGTCGGCATCCAGCTCGTCGACTTCAAGATCGAATGCGGCCGGCTGTTCGAGGGCGACATGATGCGCATCGTCGTCGCCGACGAGATTTCGCCGGACTCCTGCCGCCTGTGGGACGTGGCAACGCAGGACAAGCTCGACAAGGACCGTTTCCGCCGCGACATGGGCGGCCTCGTCGAAGCCTACCAGGAAGTCGCCCGCCGCCTCGGCATCATGAACGAGAACGAGCCGCCGCGCCCGACCGGTCCTGTGCTTGTCGCCTCGACCGATGTCGTCAAAGGCAAGCCGCACTGAGTGCGGCTTGCGATCCGATACCTAGAACAGGAGCATGTCCAGCGTGATCAAGGCCCGCATTACCGTCACCCTCAAGAACGGCGTCCTCGACCCGCAAGGCAAGGCGATCGAACACGCACTGTCCGGTCTGGGCTTCGGCGGCGTCGGCGCGGTGCGGCAGGGCAAGGTGTTTGACGTCGAACTGGCGGAAAGCGACAAGGCCAAGGCCGAGGCCGATCTCAAAGCCATGTGTGACAAGCTGCTGGCGAATACGGTGATTGAGAATTATAGTGTGACACTTACCTGAGGTTGTGTCGGAGGCACTATGTCGGAAGTCACGAATGAGCTGACGTTCGAGCTTCTGAAGCGCGCGCACCACGAAATCGGTGAGCTTCGTCAGGATGTCTCCGAAACGAAAAGGGAATTGAATGTGATGCGGGGTCACATGGTGGCCACGCAAAACGATATCCACAACGTTTATGGCATTCTCGCCAGACAAGACGAGCGTCTTGAGCGCATAGACAGACGTCTCGACCTGCGCGAGCTAGCCGAAGCCCAGGGACCTTACGAACCAAAATGAAATCAGCCGTCGTCCTCCTGCCTGGCCTCAACCGCGACCGCGACATGATCGCGGCGCTGACCAAGATTTCGGGAAAGCCGCCGGTCACCGTCTGGCAGACCGACACCGAAATCCCTGACGTCGACCTGATCGCCATCCCTGGCGGCTTCTCCTTCGGTGACTATCTGCGCTGCGGCGCGATCGCCGCGCGCATGCCGGTGATGCGGGCCGTCGCCGAAAAGGCCGCCAAGGGCGTGACCGTCATCGGCGTCTGCAATGGTTTTCAGATCCTGGTCGAGGCCGGCCTGCTGCCGGGGGCGCTGATGCGCAACACCTCGCTGAAATTCGTCTGCCGGCAGATCAAGCTTGAGGTCACCAACGCCAACACCATGTTCACCCGCCGCTATCAGCCGGGCCAGATCATCCGCTCGCCGGTGGCGCACCATGACGGCAATTACTTCGCCGACGCCGAAACCCTTGCCCGCCTCGAAGGCGAAGGCCAGGTGGTGTTCCGCTATGCCGAGGGCACCAACCCCAATGGCTCGATCAACGACATTGCCGGCATCATCAACGAACAAGGCAATGTGCTTGGCCTGATGCCGCATCCGGAAAACCTGATCGAAGCCGCCCATGGCGGTAGCGACGGCCGTGCCCTCTTCGAAGGCGCGCTCGGTATCGCCGCTTGACGATTTCAGCTGCGAATGCGGTCAATTTTATAGGGACATCAAGTCCATTGCCTTGGGGAGAGAGACGGTCATGAAACTCTATTCGCGGCCGTTGTCGCCCTATTCGTCGATCGTGCGGGCGCTGGCCTATATCAAGGACGTGCCGCTCAAGATCATCGCGCCGCCGCCGGGTTTTCCGATTCCCGAGGAATTTCGGGCCATTTCGCCGATGAACCGGATTCCGGTGCTGATCACCGGTTCGGGCGAAACGATCGTCGAATCGGTGGTCATCGCCGAATATCTCGAGGAGCGGTTCCCGGAGCCGGCCCTGCTGCCGCCCGATTCCAAGGACCGCGCGCTGGTGCGCATGTTCGCCCGCATCACCGATCTCGACGTGCTGACGCCGACAATGAAGCTTTTCGAGCTGCATTTCGTGCCGAAGCGCAACAATGCCGAGATCGACGCCCAATTCGACCGCCTGCATCATGGGCTGGCGGGGATCGAGGCCCGCATGGCGCAAGGCCCCTTTGCGCTGGGCAACAACATCAGCTTTGCCGATGCCTGGCTGACGCCGACCCGGTTCATCTTTAACAATTTCCGCGCCATGACGGGCCGCCACGACCTGCTCGACGCCTATCCCAAATTCGATGCCTATGAGCAGATCGCCTCGCAGCATCCGGCCTTGTCGCGCGTATGGGGCGAGATGACCGACGGCCTGAAGATCTTTCTGTCCGAACTCGAGATGGGTGCCGCTTGATCAAGAGCAAGACTATCGTTCTCGTCGCGGCCGCGGGCTTTGCCCTGGCGTCCTGCCAATCGACCCCGAAGAGCGCGCCCGTGCCGTCGGGCAAGAGTGCGGCACTGCTGGCCATGGAACAGGTGGCGATATCAGCCCACAAATGCTGGATCGCCAGCAAGGACCCGGCCTTCAAGCAATATCAGATGGCCAATGAGCTGAATTCGTTCAGCGGCACGCCGCGTTTCCTTCTGGTGCCGGCCAAGCATTATGGCGGCAAGCCATTGCTGGTCGTGCAGGCGCAAGGCAATTCGAGCCGCGTCGACGTGTTCGGACCGCTGATGAACGACCCGCTCGGCGCGCGCATCGGCTCGGACATTGCCCGCTGGCAGACGGGCAATCCGGCCTGCGCCGCGACCGCCTGACCATGGGCCGCTTCCTGCAGGTGGCGGGTCTGGCCATCGGTCTGGCCGGCCTCGTCCTGCAGTTCTGTATCACCGTTCCGGCGTCGATGGAGGCGGGCCGCAGCCTGCTCGGCTCGATCGTGTTCTACTTCAGCTTCTTCACCATCCTGAGCAACATCGGCGCCGTACTGGTGTACACATCCCTGCTGTCATTTACCGGCTATGCCTGGCTGCCGGCCTTCGCCGGGCCAAGGACGCGTGCGGGAGTCGCGGTTTCGATCACCCTCGTCTTCATCATCTATGCCACGATTTTGGCACGTCTCTGGCAGCCGCAAGGCCTGTTCCTGCTCTGCGATGTGCTGCTGCACTATGTGACGCCGGTGCTGTTCGTGCTGTGGTGGCTGGCGGCAGGCGCCGACGGCAGAACAAGATGGAGCGATATTTCATGGTGGGTGCTCTATCCCATCGCCTATCTGGCCTATGTGCTGGTACGGGCGCCGATCGCGGGCGAGGTGCCCTACCCCTTCCTCGATGTCGCCAAGAACGGCGCTGCCAGCGTCGCCATTGCGGTATTGGCCATCACCGCGCTGTTCCTGGTGATCTCTATCGTCGCCGTTTTTATCGATCGCGGCGTCGGCCGGCGCGGGACCAAACGGCTCAATTGAGATTGGCCTTTATTCCCAGAAACGCCTGATGCCCTCACTATGGGCATCACAGCGGGAGATGCCGATATCCTTGAGCTGATCGTCGGTCATCTCCAGCAATGCGAGCCGGCCGCGCCGGCGCTCCAGCAAATGGTCGATCCACCGTGCCAGCGACCTGACCAGGCGCACCAGACGACTGGCAAAGCCCCGCTGGCCGGACGAGCGCAGCGTCTCGCTTGGAAACGCAGCTCTGGAATGACGGATTGTCGCGATTGTATCCATTTTCTTTCTGCCAAAACTCTCAATTGCACCCTTTTTGGTGCGCGATTGATATGTATTGACTCACATTTCGGTGCAATATAGAAAATTGTCACCATGACAAATTGGCTTCCAGATCTGACCACCGGCACCGGGCCGCTCTATCAACGCCTTGCGGACTCGGTCGAGGCAGGCATTGACCAGGGCGTGATCGGCGCCGGGACAAAACTGCCGCCGCAGCGCGACCTCGCCTACGACATCGGCGCCACGGTCGGCACGGTCGGCCGCGCCTATCAGTTGCTGCGCGAGCGCGGACTGGTCAGCGGCGAAGTGGGACGTGGAACCTATGTGCTTGGCCGGCGCGCCGATGGCGTTAAACCGGACGCTCCAGACGTCGCAGTGGAAGGCACGCGCCCGGTCGATGCGCCGCAGGGCAAGCTGCGTTTCGACAGCACGGCGGCGCCCGATGTCGGCCAGGGCACTGACGTCGCCGATGTGCTGTCGCGCACGGCGCAGGATCATCCCCATGAAATCTCGAGCTATACGCGCGATTTTCCAGGCCGCTGGTACGAGTCCGGGGCCCGCTGGCTGTCGCGGAACTCGTTCCGCCCCGCCGCCGACAGCATCGTTCCGACGCTCGGCACCCATGCCGCGGTGATGGCGGCGATCGCCGCGCTCACCACTCCGGGCGACTATGTCGCCTTCGAACACCTCACCTATTCGCAGATCTCCCGCAGTGCCGGGCTGATCGGCCGGCGCACCGCGCTGGTGGCGTCGGATGACCAAGGCCTCGACCCGGCCGATTTCGAGCGCGTCTGCGCGCAAAAGCATCCCAGGATGATCTTCCTGATGCCGACGGCGCAGAATCCGACCTTGACGACACTGTCCGCCGCGCGCCGCGAGGCGATCGCGCGTGTCGCGCGCGAATACAACGTCATCCTGATCGAGGATGATCTTTACGGCCACCTGACCGACGATCCGACACCGTTGCTTGCCGAATATGCCCCGGAGAGAACCATCGTTGCTGGCGGCTTGTCGAAATCGGTCGCGGCCGGAATCCGCGGCGGCTGGCTCTCCTGCCCTCCCGCCTATCGCCACCGGATCCGTGTCGCCCACAAGATGATGACCGGCGGCATGCCCTTCCTGCTGGCTGAGGTGAATACAAGGCTGGTGCTTTCCGGTCAGGCCAGCGATATCCGCAAGCGCTGCATCGCCGAAATCAGCGCCCGCATCGCGATCGTGCGCGAGACGCTGGCCGGCTTCGCGTTCAAGTCACACGACAAGGTGCCCTTCGTCTGGCTGACTTTGCCAGATCCCTGGCTTTCCGGCACCTTCAAGAATGCCTGCCTGGAACACGGCGTGCTGATCGACGACGAGGACGAGTTCAAGGCCGGCCGATCCGAACAGGTCTTTCACGGCGTCCGCTTCGGCACCTCGCAGCCGAGACAGCGCGGCGATGTCGCTAGCGGTGTTGCGGTCATCCGGCGCCTTCTCGACGAAGGCCGCGCCGGCTACGACAGCTTCTCCTGAGAGACTTGAACCTGGGTCAGCCCTCGGCCTTGAAGTTGGCGGCTTCCTTCTTGGCCTTGTCCTTGCCGTGCTTCTCGGCCAGTTCCTTGGCCTGCCCGGGCGAAACGTCGGTGGTTTCGGCGATTTGCATGGCCTCCTTGTCCGAGAGGCGATTGTCTTTCTTGCCTTGCTTGGTAGCCATGGTCCGGGTCTCCTGAGTGGTTGGAAACCCAACGGCCGGGATGCCATAGCGTTCCCCATTCAGTTCTGCATTCCTCACGGTGACCTGCTGATCCTCGCCGGGCCGACAGCGCCTGAAAGCTCCCGATGCGGGCCCACCCCAATCATCACCTTGTTGCTTTCTGTCTTTTTTCACCGATGGACGGGTGTATCGGCCGCAAAGCTTGCGATAAGAGGGGACTCAAAATCCCCGCTCCATGGACATACATCGCCGCCCATGACCATTTCTAATTCCGTGCCGATCACCCCCGAGCTCATTGCCGCGCATGGGCTGAAGCCAGACGAGTATCAGCGCATCCTTGACCTCGTCGGACGCGAGCCGAGCTTTACCGAGCTCGGCATCTTCTCGGCGATGTGGAACGAGCACTGCTCCTATAAATCCTCCAAGAAATGGCTGCGCACGCTGCCCACCACCGGGCCGCAGGTCATCCAGGGACCGGGCGAGAATGCCGGCGTGGTCGACATTGGCGACGGCGACTGCGTCGTCTTCAAGATGGAAAGCCACAACCACCCCTCCTTCATCGAACCCTACCAGGGTGCGGCGACCGGCGTCGGTGGCATTTTGCGCGACGTCTTCACCATGGGCGCGCGGCCGATCGCGGCGATGAACGCGCTGCGCTTCGGCGCTCCCGACCACCCCAAGACCAGGCATCTCGTCGCCGGCGTGGTTTCAGGCGTCGGCGGCTACGGCAACTCCTTCGGCGTGCCGACGGTCGGCGGCGAGGTCAATTTCGACGCCCGTTACAACGGCAACATTCTGGTCAACGCTTTTGCCGCGGGCCTTGCCAAGACCAATGCCATCTTCCTGTCGGAAGCCAAGGGCGTCGGCCTGCCGGTCGTCTATCTCGGCGCCAAGACCGGCCGCGACGGCGTCGGCGGCGCCACCATGGCGTCGGCCGAGTTCGACGACAAGATCGACGAAAAACGCCCGACCGTGCAGGTCGGCGATCCCTTCACCGAAAAGTGCCTGCTAGAGGCCTGCCTCGAACTGATGGCCTCGGGCGCCGTCATCGCCATCCAGGACATGGGTGCGGCCGGCCTCACCTGCTCGGCGGTCGAAATGGGCGCCAAGGGCGACCTCGGCATCGAGCTCGATCTCGACAAGGTGCCGGTGCGTGAGGAGCGTATGARCGCCTATGAGATGATGCTGTCGGAAAGCCAGGAGCGCATGCTGATGGTGCTGCGCCCCGAGAAGGAAAAGGAAGCCGAGGCGATCTTCCACAAATGGGGCCTCGACTTCGCCATTGTCGGCAAGACCACCGACGATCTGCGCTTCCGCGTGCTGCACCAGGGCGACCAGGTCGCCGATCTGCCGATCAAGGATCTCGGCGACAAGGCGCCGGAATATGACCGCCCCTGGGTCGAGCCGAAGAAACCGGCTCCGCTCGCCACCAATGACATCCCGCAGGCCGATGTCGCGGATGCACTGCTGAAACTGCTCGGCGGACCGGATCTGTCGTCGCGCCGCTGGGTGTGGGAGCAGTACGACACGCTGATCCAGGGCAATTCGCTGCAGCTGCCCGGCGGCGATGCCGGCGTGGTGCGGGTGGAAGGCCATGCGACCAAGGCGCTCGCCTTCTCTTCCGACGTGACTCCGCGCTATTGCGAGGCCGACCCCTATGAGGGCGGCAAGCAGGCGGTGGCCGAATGCTGGCGCAACCTGACCGCCACCGGCGCGCTGCCGCTGGCCGCCACCGACAACCTCAATTTCGGCAACCCGGAACGGCCCGAGATCATGGGCCAGCTGGTCGGCGCGGTGAAAGGCATCGGTGATGCCTGCCGCGCGCTCGGCTTCCCGATCGTCTCGGGCAATGTCTCGCTCTACAACGAGACCAACGGCCAGGGCATCCTGCCGACACCGACCATCGGCGGCGTCGGCCTCATCGCCGACTGGTCGAAGATGGTACGCACCGGCTTTGCGGCCGAGGGGCAGATGATCCTGCTGGTCGGCGCGCCCGCCTCCTGGGGCACGCATCTTGGCCAGTCCGTCTATTTCAGGGACATCCATGGTCGCGTGGACGGCCCGCCGCCGCCGGTCGACCTCGCGCATGAGAAGCGCGTCGGCGACCATGTGCGCTCGCTGATCGCGTCGGGCATCGTTACCGCGGCGCATGACGTTTCCGACGGCGGCATCGCCGTGGCGCTCGCCGAAATGGCGATGGCGTCGGGCATCGGCGCGAGCGTTCCCGGGCTTGTCGGCACCGATCCGATCCCGGTCTGGTTCGGCGAGGATCAGGGCCGGTATCTGCTGACACTGTCGATCGACCCGCATGGCGAGGAATGGGACGCCATCCGCAAGCAGCAGGGCGAACTCGGCATCTTCGCGCCGTGGATCGGCTCGACCGGTGGAAGCGACCTGAAGCTCGGCGACGCAAGGGCAGTCCCGGTCAGCGACCTGAAGGCCGCCCATGAAGGCTGGTTCCCCCGCTTCATGGACCAGGCCAGTTGAGCAGAGCATGATCCCGAAAAGTGGAACCCGGTTTTCGGAAAAAGATCATGCTCAATCACAGGAGACTGGCTGCCCGGGCGCTGCTTGCAGTCGTCTTCTGGCCGTCGCTGTTCTTCTTCTGGTTCCTCGGGCCGTTCGTCTTCTTCCTGCTGTCGACGACCTCGAGTGAGGTTTGCCCGAGGCTGGAGACGCGCGCCGAATTCCTTGACGCGGCCAACGGCGCGCTGCCGATGCTGGCGCTGCAGAACCTCATCTACGCGGTTCCGATCGTCTGCCTGTTGCTCTGGAACCGGCTTCTGCCGGAGCCGGCGCGGGCAAGCCGGGTCCTCACCTGCATCAAGCTTTTCGCTGTCGCGGCCGTGCTGGGGGCCTTTTGGGAGTATGGCTCGTCGCTTGTCTGCGACGGCTACGGCCAACCACTCTTCTCGCCAGCCTGGCAGATGACCAGCTACCTGCCGATCGCCAATCTTGTGGTCAACATCCCCCTCTACGTGCTGGTCTTCAGCCTTGGCCGCACCTTCTCGACGCGCGAAGACGACCCCGCTTCCGAGACGGTCCATCCGGACCGGAACGCGTCCTAGGCGACAATCGCGCGGGCGAGGGATGGAACGGCTTCAATCGCGGCCGGAAAGGCTTTAGTTTACCCCGACTCTCATCGCACGGACGGCCACGCTGCCGCCCGCCCGAAACAGGAATTATGCAATGGCAATGGATGCCCACGACATCGAAAAACTGATCAAGGACGGCATTCCGGACGCCAAGGTGACGATCCGCGACCTCGCCGGCGACGGCGACCACTATGCGGCGGAAGTCGTCGCCGAGAGCTTTCGGGGAAAGAGCCGCATCCAGCAGCACCAGATGGTCTATGACGCGCTGAAGGGCAATATGGGCGGCGTGCTGCACGCCTTGGCGCTGCAGACCAGCGTTCCCGACTGAGGCCGTTCGGGCCAACTCCCGCTTGGCCCAAACCCGCCCATCCTTTGCGCCATTTCGGCCATGGCGCGGCTAATGTCTTGTTTCGGGCAACCTATGGGTTTATTTGAAAGACATGCTTCGAGCCTGACTCCCACGGGCGTGAAAGGATTTTCCATGAGCGGTATCAACGACTACATCGACAATGAAGTGAAGGGCAACGACGTCGTGCTTTTCATGAAGGGCACGCCCGGTTTTCCGCAGTGCGGTTTTTCCGGCCAGGTCGTCCAGATCCTCGACTATATCGGCGCCGACTACAAAGGCGTGAATGTCCTGGACTCGGCTGAACTGCGCCAGGGCATCAAGGACTATTCCAACTGGCCGACGATTCCGCAGCTCTACGTAAAGGGCGAATTCGTCGGCGGTTGCGACATAGTGCGCGAGATGTTCCAGGCCGGCGAATTGCAGACCTTTCTGGTCGAAAAGGGCGTGAGCGTCAAAGGCGCCGCCTGATTTCGGTTTTGGGCATGTCGTAACGACTGCACACCGGGGCAGCCCACCTCGGCAATTTACATGTCCCGGTATCGGGACCCAAGACGAGCCAATGCGCCGGCCCGCCGGCGCATTTTCGTTTGAGAGATCGGACTTGCCGTGGACCAGCAATCGACAGCGCCGCAACGAGCAAGCACCTTGCCGCCGGCAAGCAAGCTGCCTATTCCGCGCTGGGAGTTCATTGCGCTGTGCGCGGCGCTGATGGCGCTGAATTCGCTGGCCATCGACATCATGCTGCCGGCGCTGCAGCAGATCGGCGCCTCGCTCGGCGTCGAGAATGAAAACCACCGGCAATATGTGATCACCGCCTACATTCTGGGTTTTGGCGGCGGCCAGCTGTTCTTCGGGCCGATCTCGGATCGGTTCGGCCGCCGCTCGCCGCTCGTCGCGGGTCTGATCATCTATGTGGCGGCGGCTGCAGCGGCAGCGATCGCGCCAAGCTTTGAAACGCTGCTGATTTGCCGCGCCGTGCAAGGCATCGGGGCCGCCGCCACGCGCGTCATCGCGGTATCGATCGTGCGCGATACGTTCGAAGGCCGGCGCATGGCGGAGGTGATGTCGCTAATCTTCATGGTGTTCATGGCGATACCGGTCATTGCGCCGGGCATTGGCCAGTTCATCATGCTGTTCGCGACCTGGCACTACATCTTCGTCACCATGGCCGTCGGCGCGCTGATCGTGTCGGCGTGGTCGCTGCTGCGCCTGCCTGAAACGCTGCGCCCCGAATATCGCCGGCAACTGACGGTCTCCTCCGTCCTCGGCGGATTCCGCATCGTGCTGACCAACCGCATCGCGCTCTGCTACGCCTTTGCCAGCACCTTCATCTTCGCCGCCATGTTCGGCTTCATCGCCTCGGCGCAGCAGATCTATGTCGACATCTTCAACGTCGGCGAGATGTTTCCGGTGATCTTCGCCGGGGTCGCCGGCGTGCTCGCCTTCTCCAATTTCCTGAACTCGCGCCTTGTCGGCCGCATCGGCATGCGCCGGCTGTCGCAGAGCGCGCTGCTTTTGTTCCTGGTCATCAGCCTGGCATGGCTGGTGGTCTCGCTGGAAATCAAGATGCCGCTCTGGCTGTTCATCACCTTCTTCGCCTGCGCCATGCTCCCCTTCGGCGCGCTTGGCGCCAATTTCAACGCGCTGGCCATGGAACCGCTCGGCCAACTGGCCGGCACGGCGTCGTCCATACTGGGCTTCATGCAGACGTTTCTCGGCGGCATCCTCGGCACGCTGATCGGCCAGGCGTTCAACGGCACGGTGACGCCGCTTGCCGCCGGCTTCTGCAGCGTCTCGGTCGCGGCACTGCTGATGATCCTGATCGCCGAACGCGGCAAGATGTTCCAGCCGCACAACCCACCCGTTTCAGGGCATATCACCGACTTGCATTAGACGAATTGCGTCAGGATGCACCTTCAATCGCCGCCGTGAAGCGAGGCGCAAGCATGCGCCCCGCGATTGCTCCGCCCATACTGTCCGAAAAGGGCAATGGCAGCGACTCGTCGAGTGCCTTGAGGATGGATGCCACGAAAGCCCGGCTGAGTTGCGGATCCGTCCCCAGATCGGAATAGGTGGCGCGAGGCTTGCCGATCAGCGTGCCGTTGCGGCGCAGTGAGAACTGCAGCGTCAGCGACATGCCCGCGGTTCCCGCTGGCGGCTTCCAACAGGCATAGATCGCCTCCGACATCTCCTTGAGCGTGTCGACGGGATCGGTACTGTGGCAGGGACGCTCTTGTGCGATTGCCGGGTTGGCATTGGTAAACACGATCGCGGCGAGAGCCGCCGCAAGAATTGCGAACCGAGATTTCATTCGAGGGCCCCGCGTGCGCACCAATTCTTCGGCCGCACAAAACCGGCAGTCAAGCGCCGGCCCTGGGAAATGATCCTACGCAGCCCACAGTTCGCGGCGCAACTCCTGCCAGCTTTCGCGATCGGGGGCGACCAGCAGGCCGCCGCCGACATGCGACGGCAGATAGGGCGTGCCGTCGAAACGCGCGGCATGGCCGCCGGCCTCGGCATGGATCAGCACACCGGCGAGATGATCCCACGGCATCAGCTTGTTGTAGACGACGAAATGGCCATGGCCGCTCGCCAGCAGGCGGTATTCGTGGGCGGCGCAGCGGTAGTTGAACTGCGACAGCGTCTTGGTCTGGTTGCAGGCCAGCCGCGTGCGGTCTGGCTCGGCCATGTACTGCCAGGAGACCGCGCCGGTCATCCCGGAGATCGGCGCGCTTGCGGCAACCCGCACCTTCTCCAGCGTACCATGCGCATGGCGGATATGGCTGCCGGCGCCCTTGGCGCCGATCAGCCAGTCCTTGCCGACCGGATCATGGATGATGCCGGCGACCGTCTCGCCCTTGACCACGACGCCGAGCATGACGCCGAACAGCGGCACACCGGAGGCGAAGTTGAAGGTGCCGTCGACCGGATCGATGACGAAGGCCAGATCGGCATCGCCCAGACCGTCGAGCAGCGCCGGGTCGTCGGAACAGGCTTCCTCCCCGACGACCATGGCGTCGGGATAACGCTGGCGCAGCCTGGCGGTGATCAGCCGCTCGGCGTTGACATCGGCTTCCGTCACCAGATCGGCGGCGGAGGTCTTCTGCCTGATGTCGCCGTCGCCCAGCCGGCGAAAGCGGGGCATGATTTCCGTGTCGGCTGCCTCGGCCAGCAGGCTGGCCAGCCAGTCGATCGCGTTGTCGTCAAATGTCATCGGATGCGTCTTGTCCTGTGATGAGGGTGTGGTTCAGGGCGGCGAAATCGAACAGTTTCCGGTCGAGCAGATGCGAGGGCCTGGTGTTGGACAGCGCGCGGATCATCGTGTCCTTGCGGCCGGGCATGCGCTTTTCGATGTCTTCCAGCATCGCCTTCATGGCGTTGCGCTGGAGGCCTTCCTGGCTCCCGCAGAGGTCGCAAGGAATGATCGGGAACCGCATCGCGGCGGCGAATTTCTCGAGGTCGATCTCGGCGCAATAGCTCAGCGGCCGCAGCACCATGACGTCGCCCTCGTCGTTGAGCAGCTTTGGCGGCATGGCGGCGAGACGGCCGCCATGGAACAGGTTCATGAAGAAGGTTTCGAGGATGTCCTCGCGATGATGGCCGAGCACCAGCGCCGAGCACCCCTCCTCGCGCGCGATCCGATAGAGATGGCCGCGCCGCAGCCGCGAGCAGAGCGAGCAATAGGTGCTGCCCTGCGGCAGCTTGTCGGTGACCACCGAATAGGTGTCCTGGTACTCGATGCGGTGGGCGATGCCGTTGGCGTTGAGGTAATCCGGCAGGATGTGCTTGGGGAAATTCGGCTGGCCCTGATCGAGATTGCAGGCCAGCAATTCGACCGGCAGCAGCCCGCGCCATTTGAGGTCGAGCAGCGTGGCAAGCAGGCCGTAGGAATCCTTGCCGCCCGACAGCGCGACCAGCCAGCGCTGGCCCGGCTCCACCATCGAGAAATCCTCGATCGCCTGGCGGGTCAGCCGCAGCAACCGCTTGCGCAGTTTGTTGAACTCGACGGACGACGGCACATCGGCGAACAGCGGATGGGAGCCGCCTTCGGCGGCCGGTTCAAGAGTCTCGATGTCTGGCTGCATGTTCATGGCGCGGCGGCCCCAGGATGTAACGTCCGCCCGCATTAGCGCATCGGCCGGAAAATCGAAACGGCAAAGCGGATGCGCCAAACAAAAAGGCCGCCTCGAGGGCGGCCTTTCCGGTATCGCAGAAAAGCGTTCGCTTAGCGCGAATAGAATTCGACGACCAGGTTCGGCTCCATCTGCACGGCGAACGGAACGTCCGCCAGGCCAGGGATGCGCGAGAAGGTCGCGACCATCTTGTTGTGATCGGCTTCGATGTAGTCCGGAACGTCGCGCTCGGCCAGGCCGACCGATTCCAGGACGATGACCAGCTGCTTCGACTTTTCGCGCACTTCGACGACGTCGCCCGGCTTGCAGCGGTACGAGCCGATGTTGACGCGCTTGCCGTTGACGTTGACGTGGCCGTGGTTGACGAACTGGCGGGCCGCGAAAATGGTTGGCACGAACTTGGCGCGGTAGACGACCGCGTCGAGACGCGATTCGAGCAGGCCGATCAGGTTCTCCGAGGTGTCGCCCTTGCGGCGGTCGGCCTCTTCATAGACCTTGCGGAACTGCTTTTCCGAAACGTCGCCATAGTGACCCTTCAGCTTCTGCTTGGCGCGCAGCTGCAGGCCGAAGTCGGAAAGCTTGCCCTTGCGGCGCTGGCCGTGCTGGCCGGGGCCGTATTCACGCTTGTTGACCGGGGACTTCGGGCGGCCCCAGATATTTTCGCCGAGACGGCGGTCGATCTTGTATTTCGCGGATTCGCGCTTGCTCATCGCATTCCCTTTTCAAAACAACACACCCGGCACCTCATGGTCCGGGTGAAGGAAACGCGCCCTCCTCTGGCCTCCGTTTTCGAGACCTGACAGGGTTTTCCCACGCAACGCGGCGGAAAACCCACGGGACACGTCAGTTCAAACAAAACCAGAAACCAAGGCAACCGGTCTTGCGCATACAAAACAAACACCGGACATCGCTGCCCGGCGTTGGCGGCTGGTTAAACCGAGATTTAACCGGTGTCAAGCTTGTGAGGCGGGAGGTTTTGCGCCAACGGCACCAGGAAGGGATCTGGAGCTAGAGGAGTCCAATCAGCATGAAGAAGTTCTTCCTTACCTTGGCAGGCGCCGCGGTGCTTGCAGGTTCGATGGCGGTGGCGCCCGAACCGGCCATGGCGCGCCATTGGCACGGCCACAAACAAGTGTGCCGCGTCATCGTCAAGAAAAGGGTGGTGTGGCGGCATGGCCACCGCAAGGTGATCGTGACAAAGGTAAGGCGCTGCCATCGCTGGTAAGGCAAATATTTGCCCGGAGATTGCTTAAGGCAAGGCCCGCAGTTTCGCTGCGGGCCTTGGTCTGTTTGGGCCAGCGTGTCGTGAACGACGCGGTCAGTCTTTTGACTTCTTTTCCGGCAATCCCTTGCGCTTCGTCTCGGCGAATTCCTCGAGCTGCTTCTCGCTCATGGATTCGTACATTCCCTTGGAAGCGCCCTTGAGTTCGCTCTTTTTCGTCTCACCGCGCTTGGCGGAGAGTGCGGCGCCGGCGGCTTTTTGCTGGGCTTTCGAGGTGGCTGGCATGGCGGTTTCTCCTTTCTGTCAGGTGAAACGCCGCGCTTCGGCGGCGGTTCCAGCGCCGGCCGGCCGGTTCCTCGGCGGGCTGTGCGAGCTCGTCAGGCGGCCGGCTTGGCGATTCGCCGGCAGCCTTCCCGTATCCGGAACTCCGGTGTAGGACGGCTGAATGAAGTCTCTGACAGACCCCTCACAAGCGCTCTCCACCGGCCTGGCGAAAATCCGCACCGAATTCCACGTGGCGGACGGATTTCCTGCCGACGTCACGGCAGCAGCGGAGGCGGCGACCAGGCGTGTGCCGAACCAGCATGCCGATCGAACCGATGTGCCCTTCGTCACGCTCGATCCCGCTACCTCCACCGATCTTGACCAGGCGTTCTCGATCGAAGCGAGCGGGGGCGATCTTCTCTTGCATTACGCCATTGCCGACGTGGCCTGGTTTGTCGAGGACGGCGACGCGCTGGATCTCGAAGCCTGGACGCGGGGCGAGACGCTTTATCTGCCGGACGGCAAGGCCGGGCTCTATCCGCCGGCAATTGCCGAGGCGGCGGCGAGCCTGCTGCCGGACGGACCGCGCCCATCTGTTATCTTCACGGTTCGGGTCGCTGAGGACGGTGCGGTAAAGTTGGATGGCGCGGAGCGGGCCATCATTCGAAGCCGCGCCAAGCTCGCTTATGACAGCGTGACGGCCTCCGACGTACCAGTCGGCTTCGGCGAACTGGCGCGGCGCATGGCGGCAAACGAAGAACGGCGCGGCGCTTCCCGCGTCGACCCGCCCGAGCAGGAGGTGGAAAGGCTTGCCGATGGCAGTTTCCGGCTCTCGTTCAGACCGATCCTGCAATCCGAGCAGGACAACGCCGCGCTTTCACTGGCTGCCAACATGGCGATTGCCGACGCCATGCTGGGGCACAAGACCGGGCTGTTCCGCGTGATGTCCGGGCCGGACGCGTCCAAAGTGCAGAGATTGCGCAATGCGGCACAGGCGCTCGGACTGTCGTGGCCTGCCTCAACCAACCTGCGCGACTACCAGCGCACGCTCGATCCGGCTGATCCCAAACAGGCGGCGTTGATGCTGGAAATCCGCCGCGCGGGCAATGGCGCGTCCTACCAGCCCTACCAGGAAGGCGTCGTCCCCTGGCACGAGGCGATGGCCGCGACCTATGCCCATGCCACCGCGCCACTCAGGCGGCTGGCCGATCGCTACGTCGTGCGCTGCGCGCTGGCGATCGCCAACGGCCAGCCCGTGCCGCAGGCCGTCAGCGATGCGTTCGCCAGACTGCCGAAGGTGATGGGACGCGCGGATGCCCGCGCTTCGCAGATCAACCATGCGGCCATCGACCTTGCCGAGGCGGTGATGCTCAGGGGACGCGAAGGGGAAACGTTCAAAGCCGTCGTCACCGACTTCGTCGACCATGGCGTGCGCGTCCAGCTTGCCGACATGCCTGTCGTTGCCACAGTGAAGGCCTCCGGACTCAGGCAGGGCGACGGTGTGACGCTAAAGCTGGCCTCGGCCGACCCGGATCAACGCAGCATCGTCTTCGAACCCGTTTAAGCGGCAGACGTTTCCGCCGCCGTCTGGCTCACGACCAGTCCGAACCCTTGCATCAGCCGGCTGACGGCAAAGTCGGCCTTGCCTGACGTGAAGACGGCGATATCGGGCTCGCCTTGCGGCACCGCCCCGTCGACGGGCGGCAGCAGCGAAAGGGCTCGCCGGGCGATCGCTTCGGCCGGATCGATCCAGTCGACCGGCCAGGGCGCGGTCTTGCGCATGCGATTGACCAGGAACGGATAATGCGTGCAGGCCAGCACGACGATGTCGGTCCTGAGCCCATCATGTTCCATGAAGCAGGGCGATATCTCGGCGCGCACGGCCTCCTCGTCGACAAAACCCTCGCGCATATAGACTTCAGCAAGGCCCGCCAGCCTGTCGCTGCCGACCAGGCGGACATGGCATTTCTGCGCCCATTTGCTGATCAGGTCGCGCGTGTATTGCCGCTTCACCGTGCCTGGCGTCGCCAGCACCGAGACCAGGCCGGAGCGGGTGCGCTCCGCTGCCGGCTTCACCGCCGGAACGGTGCCGACAAAGGGATGGCCGGGAAATCTGTCACGCAGCGCATCGATCACCAGTGTCGAGGCGGTATTGCAGGCAATGACGGAAATCGCCGGCGCAAACCTGTCGAGCAATTTGGCGAAGAGCTCGAGTATGTGGGTGCGCAGCGCCGGTTCTTCCCAGGCGCCGAACGGAAAGGCAGCATCGTCGGCGACATAGACGAAGCGCCGGTCCGGCATCAGCACCCGCGCCTCGCGCAGCACGGTCAAGCCGCCGACGCCGGAATCGAACATCAGGATCGGCTGCTCAGTCATTGTCGGTTCCCTTGCCGCCAAGCGGCGGCGCGTCCTCATCGTCGCCGGCGGGCTTGTGTGCCAGGCGTTCCGCCTCTGCCTTGCCGGCGCGCGCGGCGGCCGGAAGCCGCCTTGGATCGTCGCCCGGCGAACCGTCGCCGCGCGGCATTGCCGGCGAGAACCTGTCCAGCGAGGAAATAATGCCGCGCAGCACCTTGAGCTCCGGCTCGGCAAAGCCGGCGCGCGTCAGCACGGCGCGCAGATTGTCGACCATCTTCGGCTTCTTCGGCGCCGGCCGGAAATAGCCGCGCGCTTCCAACGCGCCTTCGAGATAGGCGAACAGGCCGTGCAGTTCTTCCTTGCTGGCCGGTTTCATCTCCGGCCCGGTGAAATTGGTCTGGGTCTCGTCCTCCAGGCCGGACTTCATCCACTCATAGGACATCAGCAGCGCCGCCTGGGCGATGTTTAGCGAGGAGAAATCAGGGTCGACGGGAAAGGTGACGATCTCGTCGGCAAGTCCGACTTCGTCATTGTAGAGGCCGAAGCGCTCGCGGCCGAACAGGATGCCGGTGCGCTGCCCCATGCCATGACGGGCGCGCAGCACCCTGCCCGCCTCCACGGGCCCGCGCACGGCCTTGAAGCCGTCGCGCTGCCTGGCGGTGGTGGCGAAGACGAAGTTCAGATCGGCAAGTGCGGCGGCCAGATCGTCGAACACCTTCACGGCGTCGATGACATGGTCGGCGCGACTTGCGGCGGCACGCGCCTTCTCGCTCGGCCAGCCGTCGCGCGGGTTCACCAGGCGCAGTTCGGCCAAGCCGAAATTGGCCATGGCGCGAGCAACCATGCCGATGTTCTCGCCAAGCTGCGGCTCGACGAGGATGATGGCCGGACCGGCGGCGGGAGCATTATCGGGATCTTTGGTGACGGGCATGATTGTCAATGAACTGCTGTTTGCGGCATTTCAGCGTCCCCTGCCATATTCGGCCGCGAAAATGAAGCATTCGCAAATGATGGCGGCCATGGCCCCACATTCGTGACCGATCGCCGTTTGCGCGGCCAAAAACGCTTTGATATACGGGCGGCATCTCCCGGCCGAACGCCACGCGGGCAAGGCCGTCCCATATCCCAGCAACGAGGCATTCTTTCCATGGCGAAGATCAAGGTGGCGAACCCGGTCGTCGAACTCGACGGCGACGAGATGACCCGCATCATCTGGCAGTTCATCAAGGACAAGCTGATCCACCCTTATCTCGACCTGAAGCTCGAATATTACGACCTCGGCATCGAGCACCGTGACGCCACCAACGACCAGGTGACGATCGATTCGGCAAACGCCATCAAGAAATACGGCGTCGGCGTGAAATGCGCGACCATCACCCCCGACGAACAGCGTGTCGAGGAGTTCAAGCTGAAGAAGATGTGGAAGTCGCCGAACGGCACCATCCGCAACATCCTCGGCGGCACCATCTTCCGCGAGCCGATCATCATGAAGAACGTGCCGCGCCTGGTGCCCGGATGGACCAAGCCGATCATCGTCGGCCGTCACGCCTTCGGCGACCAGTACCGCGCCACCGATTTCCGCTTCCCCGGCAAGGGCAAGCTGACGATCAAGTTCGTCGGCGAGGACGGCAAGGTCATCGAGCACGACGTGTTCGACGCGCCCGGCGCCGGTGTCGCCATGGCCATGTACAATCTCGACGAGTCGATCCGCGAATTCGCCCGCGCCTCGCTGAACTACGGCCTGCTGCGCAACTATCCGGTCTATCTGTCGACCAAGAACACCATCCTCAAGGCCTATGACGGCCGCTTCAAGGACATTTTCCAGGAAGTCTACGAGGCTGAATTCGAGGCCGAGTTCAAGGCAAAGAAGCTGTGGTACGAACACCGGCTGATCGACGACATGGTGGCCTCCAGCCTGAAATGGTCGGGCGGCTATGTCTGGGCCTGCAAGAACTATGACGGCGACGTGCAGTCCGACACGGTGGCGCAGGGTTTCGGCTCGCTCGGTCTGATGACCTCGGTGCTGATGACGCCGGACGGCAAGACGGTGGAAGCGGAAGCCGCGCACGGCACCGTCACCCGCCACTACCGCCAGCACCAGAAGGGCGAGGAAACCTCGACCAACTCGATCGCCTCGATCTTCGCCTGGACGCGCGGCCTCGCCCACCGCGCCAAGCTCGACGACAATGCCGAATTGAAGCGTTTCGCCGAGACGCTGGAAAAGGTCTGCATCCAGACGGTCGAGAGCGGCTTCATGACCAAGGACCTGTCACTGCTGATCGGTCCCGACCAGCCCTGGCTCTCGACCACCGGCTTCCTCGACAAGATCGACGAGAATTTGCAGAAGGCCATGGCCTAACTACCCACATGCCGAAGGCTCCGAAAGGAGCCTTCGCTTTTTGGCGCCAGCGAAAGCGAAGGGCTGACAGCATGACCAGGCCAATCCTCTACGGCGCGGACTACAGCGTCTATGTGCGCATCGCGCGCATGGCGCTGGAGGAAAAGGGCGTCGACTACGAGTTGGTGCCGCTCGATATCTTTGCCGCCGACGGCATCCCGGCCTGGTATCTGGAGCATCACCCGTTCGGCCGCATCCCAGCCTTCGAGCATGACGGTTTCCGGCTGTTCGAGACCAATGCGATCGCGCGCTATGTCGACGAGGCCTTCGACGGTCCGGCGCTGCAGCCCGCCGATGCGCGCGGCCGCGCCAGGATGGGCCAGATGACAGGCATGCTCGACGCCTATGGCTACCGTCCCATGGTTTGGGACGTTGCCGTCGAGCGGCTGGAAAAGGCGGAGCCAGACGAGGCTTTGATTGCCAACGGACTCCGCCAGGCGGAGACCGTGCTGAAAGTTCTGACTTCACTTAAGGCGGATGGACCCTGGCTGCTTGGTGATCGGCTGACGCTGGCCGACCTGCATGCCGCGCCGGTCATCGGCTATTTCGTCAAGGTCGCCGAGGGGCGAGATTTGTTGGCGCGGTTCGCGGATATTCAGGACTGGTACGGGCGGATTGCCGCACGGCACGGTTTTGTGAAGACTGAAAAGGCCGAATGAGCACGCTTCTCGTCATGGCTGTCGAGCGAGCTTTTTTTGATGTCAGCGCCGCCCCTCATTGCCCTGCCGGGCATTTCTCCCCGTAAACGGGGCGAAAGAGGCTGGCCCCGACGCCGGTACCTCTCCTGCAACGTTGGCGATTAGCGAAAGCCGCGATGACAGCATCTTCTCCCCGTTCAACGGGGAGTAGATGGCGGCAGCCAGATGAGGGGCAGCATTGCCCCGAAAGTGGGACGATTCCCGCAGCTTAAGCCGCTTCGAGCGCTGCCTTCACAGCCGCGATCGCATCATTGGCCTTCGAGGCATCCGGGCCACCGGCCTGAGCCATGTCGGGCCGACCGCCACCGCCCTGCCCGCCCAAGGCGGCGGAGGCGACGCGCACCAGGTCGACGGCGCTGAAGCGGCCGACGAGGTCGTCGGTGACTGCGACGACGACGCTGGCCTTGTTGTCCTCGCCAGCGCCGACGAAGACGACGACGCCGGAGCCGAGCGACGTCTTGCCGGCATCGGCCAGCGGCTTCAGATCCTTCGGCGAGACGCCGGAGACCGCCTTGCCGAGGAAGCCGACGCCCGCGACCGTCTCGTTCTCCGAGGGCGCACCCGCCGCGGCGCCGCCGCCGAGCGCCAGTTTCTTGCGCGCCTCGCTCAGTTCCTTCTCGAGCTTCTTGCGCTCTTCGAGCAGCGTCTCGACACGCGCCGGCACATCGGCGGGCGAGATCTTCAGCACGGCTGCCGCCGCCTTCAGGCGCCTGTCCTGCTCGTCGAGATGTCTGCGCGCCGCCTCGCCCGTCAGCGCCTCGATGCGGCGCACGCCGGCGGCGACCGCGCCGTCGGAGACGACGCGGATCAGACCGATATCGCCGGTCGCCCTGACATGGGTGCCGCCGCAGAGTTCGACCGAATAGGGCCGGTTGGCCTTGGCGCCGTGCAGCCCCGTACCCATCGACACGACGCGCACCTCATCGCCATACTTCTCGCCGAACAGCGCCATGGCGCCCTCGGCGATGGCGTCGTCGACCGACATCAGCCGCGTGGTCACCGGGCTGTTCTGCACGACGATTTCGTTCGCCATGCGCTCGACCTCTTCGAGCTCCTCGGCCGAGATCGGCTTGTTGTGCGAGATGTCGAAACGCAGCCGCTCCGGCGCGACCAGCGAGCCCTTCTGCGCGACATGGGTGCCCAGCACCTCGCGCAGCGCCTCATGGATCAGGTGCGTGGCGGAATGGTTGGCGCGCAGCCTGGTGCGGCGCGCATGGTCCACCTTGAGCTCGACGGCGGCGCCGGTCTTGACCGTGCCGCTCGCCACCTTGCCCAGATGCACGAACAGCCCGTCGGCCTTCTTCTGCGTGTCGGAGATCTCGATCGAGAACCCCTCGCCCGAGATGATGCCGGTGTCGCCCATCTGGCCGCCGGACTCGCCATAGAACGGCGTCTGGTTGACGACCACCGCAACGGCGTCGCCCTTGCCGGCGCTGTCGACGGTCTTGCCATCCTTGACCAGCGCCTGGATCAGGCCTTCCGCCTGTTCGGTCTCGTAGCCGAGGAACTCGGTGGCGCCGGTCTGTTCGCGCACGGAGAACCACACCGTCTCGGTCGCGGCCTCGCCGGACCCGGTCCAGTGCTTGCGCGCCTCGGCCTTCTGCTGTTCCATCGCATTGGTGAAGCCGGCAAGATCGACCGAGATGCTGCGCTGGCGCAGGGCGTCCTGCGTCAAGTCGAGCGGGAAGCCGTAGGTGTCGTAGAGCTTGAACGCAGTTTCGCCATCCAGCATGTCGCCGGCGTGCAGCGTTTCCGTCGCCTCGGAGAGCAGGCCGAGGCCGCGCACCAGCGTCTTGCGGAAGCGCGTTTCCTCGAGCTTCAGCGTCTCCGTGATCAGCTGTTCGCCGCGCGGCAGTTCGGGATAGGCCTGGCCCATCTCGCGCACCAGCGCCGGCACCAGCTTCCACATCAGCGGTTCGTTCGCGCCGAGCAGCTGCGCGTGGCGCATGGCGCGGCGCATGATGCGGCGCAGCACGTAGCCGCGGCCTTCGTTCGACGGCAGCACGCCGTCCGCGACCAGGAAGGAGGACGAGCGCAAATGATCGGCGATGACGCGGTAGGACGCCACCGTTTCCGCATCCGGAGCGCGGCCGAGCGCGGAGGACGCCGCATCGATCAAATGACGGAAAAGGTCGGTCTCGAAGACGCTCTCCACGCCCTGCAGGATCGAGGCCATGCGCTCCAGACCCATGCCGGTGTCGATGGACGGACGCGGCAGGTCGATGCGCTCCTCCTTCGTCACCTGTTCATACTGCATGAACACCAGGTTCCAGAATTCGAGGAAGCGGTCGCCATCCTCTTCCGGGCTGCCGGGAGGTCCGCCCCAGATTTGCTCGCCGCGATCGATGAAGATTTCCGAGCACGGCCCGCAAGGGCCGGTATCGCCCATCGCCCAGAAATTGTCCGAGGTCGYGATGCGGATGATGCGATCGTCCGAGAAACCCGCGATCTTCTTCCAGAAGCCGGCCGCCTCATCATCGGTGTGATAGACGGTGACCAGCAGCTTGTCCTTCTTCAGCCCGAACTCCTTGGTGATCAGGTTCCAGGCAAGCTCGATGGCGCGCTCCTTGAAATAGTCGCCGAAGGAGAAATTGCCGAGCATCTCGAAGAAGGTCAGGTGGCGCGCGGTGTAGCCGACATTGTCGAGGTCGTTGTGCTTGCCACCGGCGCGAACGCTCTTCTGGGCGGTGGTGGCGCGCGAATAGGACCGCTTCTCCAGGCCGGTGAAGACGTTCTTGAACTGCACCATGCCGGCATTGGTGAACATCAATGTCGGATCGTTGCGCGGCACGAGCGGGCTCGAGGCCACGACCTCGTGGCCCTCCTTGCGGAAATAGTCGAGAAAGGTCGACCGGATCTCGTTCACGCCACTCATGACTGCTGCCTTTTCGCGAAAACCGCCGGCGCGGCCGGCGGAAACTGGTCTCTGCTTTGCAGAAATAGATTTGGCCTTTTAGCGGGCACGCCCGAGCCTGTCCAGAAACACGGAACTGGGCCAATCCAGGGAGTCCATTGGTCCGCCAAAACGAAAACCGCCGGCGCGAAGGCCGGCGGTTTTGAACGCGGTACTAAGAACTCGATTACTTAAGCATCAGATCATAGGCCGGCTTTATGGCCGAACTCTGTCCGGTTGCACTACATCGCGCCGGCTTCGTCCTCAAAACCGTCGTCGCCGCCTTCAGAGCCGCCATTCTCGAGGAACTTTTCGGCGATCAGCCCGGCATTCTGCCTGAGCGCCAGTTCGATCTCGCGTGCGGTATCGGGATTGTCGCGCAGGAAAAGTTTTGCATTTTCGCGGCCCTGGCCGAGGCGCTGCGAATTGTAGGAGAACCAGGCGCCCGACTTCTCGACCACGCCAGCCTTGACGCCGAGATCGACCAGTTCGCCGGTCTTGGACACGCCCTCGCCATACATGATGTCGAACTCGACCACCTTGAAGGGCGGCGCCAGCTTGTTCTTGACCACCTTGACACGGGTCTGGTTGCCGACGACCTCGTCGCGATCCTTGACCGAGCCGATGCGGCGGATGTCGAGGCGCACCGATGCGTAGAATTTCAGCGCGTTGCCGCCGGTCGTGGTCTCGGGCGACCCGAACATGACGCCGATCTTCATGCGGATTTGGTTGATGAAGATGACCATGGTGTTGGAGCGCGAGATCGAGGCGGTCAGCTTGCGCAGCGCCTGGCTCATCAGGCGGGCCTGCAGGCCGGGCAGCGAATCGCCCATCTCGCCTTCGATTTCAGCGCGCGGCGTCAGTGCCGCCACCGAATCGACCACCAGCACGTCGATAGCGCCGGAGCGCACCAGCGTGTCGCAGATTTCCAGCGCCTGTTCGCCGGTGTCGGGCTGCGAGATCAGCAGGTTCTCGAGATCGACGCCAAGCTTGCGGGCATAGACCGGATCGAGCGCATGCTCGGCGTCGACGAAGGCGCAGATGCCGCCCTTCTTCTGGGCTTCGGCCACCGTGTGCAGCGCCAGCGTCGTCTTGCCCGAGCTTTCCGGCCCGTAGATTTCGATGATGCGGCCGCGCGGCAGGCCACCGACGCCGAGCGCGATGTCGAGGCCGAGCGAGCCGGTCGGCACCGTTTCGATCTCGACGACCTGCTCGTTCGCGCCGAGCCGCATGATCGAGCCCTTGCCGAAAGCCCGCTCGATTTGCGACAGCGCCGCATCCAGAGCCTTTGATTTGTCCACTGCCTTATCCTCTACAAGCCGCAAAGAATTCTGAGCCATGATACATCACCCCTTGGTCGTCAATGAAGGCCGGACAATCCGCAATCCCTGCCATTTTGTACCTTTTTTGTTCTCGTTTGGCAAGAGGGATCAAATATTTGAAAAACAAATGATATCCGGATTTGTTCTTTTTTCGTACCAAGAGACCTAACAGGACCGCACCCCGCATTGGGCCAGACTGTTCGATTGTATCGACCCGCCGAATCGCCATCTTGCTGGCGAAGGTCCACAACGCAGTCTAGCGCTTGTGCAGTTGCAATAACAAAGGGCATATCGCCGGCATGGTGAAATCCGTAGAGATATTGGCCGTAGGCGGCGCCCACATCGACCGGCGTGGCCAGGTGTCCGGCGCCTACGTGCCGGCCGCGTCCAATCCCGGCACGATGCGCGAGGATGTCGGCGGCGGCGTGTTCAACGCGCTGCGCAGCACGGTGCGGCGCGGCGTCTCCGCTTCGCTGCTTTCGATGCGGGGCGGCGATGCGGCGGGCGATACCGTTTCCCGCGCTATCGCCGAGGCTGGCATCGCCGACCTTTCGGCGGTCTTCCTAGACCGCACGACGCCGAGCTATACGGCACTGATCGACAGCGAGGGTGAGTTGATCGTCGGGTTCGCCGACATGGCGCTCTATGATCTGGCGTTCCCCAAGCAGATGAGGCGCTCCAAGGTCCGCGAGGCGATCGCTGCCGCCGACGCCATCTTGTGCGACGCAAATCTGCCGTCGGCGGCACTGGAGCGGCTGGTTTCGCTTGCCGCCGGCAAGCCGGTCTATGCCATAGCTATTTCGCCGGCCAAGGTGGTGCGGCTGATACCGGTGCTCGGCGCGCTGGCGCTGGTCTTCATGAACCGGCGCGAGGCCGTCGTGCTGGCCGGCGTCAACGCCAATGCCGGCGAACGCGATGTCGTCGACGGCCTGCGATGCAGCGGCCTTGCCAACGGCGTGGTCACGGCAGGCGGCGCGCCGGTGCTGGGTTTCGATGAAACGGGCGCGTTTTCGATCCTGCCCCCTGCTCCGAGAAAAATCGCCGACGTCACCGGCGCCGGCGATGCGCTGGCGGGCGCGACGATCGCGGCCTTGCTGCGCGGCCTGCCGCTACGCCAGGCCCTGCGCGAAGGTGTTGCGGCGGCGACGCTGGCCATCGAAAGCGCCAACGCCATTCCCGATTTCACCGCGGCGAGCTTCGCGGAAGCACTGGCTCTTGTGCCCGATGCCAGGGAAGTGGCATGAGACCGGCAAATTCATAAGTCCGGAGTGCAGCCAAGCGTCGACATGGACGTGGGCGCTCCAGGTTGGAGATCCAGATGACCCCAGATACAGCCCGCCCGTTCATCGATATCCACGCGCCGGTGGCGCAAGCCCTGGCCGCCGGGCGTCCTGTCGTGGCGCTGGAAAGCACCATCATCACCCATGGCATGCCCTACCCCGACAATGGCGCCATGGCAGCCAATGTCGAGAAGATCATCAGCGACGGCGGCGCGGTGCCGGCGACGATCGCCGTGGTCGGCGGTCGCATCAAGATCGGCCTGTCCGACGGCGAGCGCGAATCGCTGGCCATGACGGGTGACGCCATGAAGCTGTCGCGCGCCGATCTCGGCTTCGCCGTCGCGCAAGGACGCACCGGCGGCACGACCGTCGCCGCCACGATGATCGCGGCCCATATGGTCGGCATAAAGGTGTTCGCGACCGGCGGCATCGGCGGCGTGCACAAGGGGGCCGAGAAGAGCTTTGACATCTCCGCCGACCTCGATGAACTGGCGCGCACGCCGGTTATCGTCGTCTCGGCCGGCGCCAAGGCGATCCTCGACATCGAAAAGACGCTTGAAGTGCTGGAGACGCGCGGCGTGCCTGTGGTTGGCCATGGCTGCGAGACCATGCCCGCCTTCTGGTCGCGGCAGTCGCCATTCCGCGCGCCGCTGACCCTCTATAAGCCTGAAGAGATCGCGCATTTCTTCCGGACGCGGCAGGCACTGGGCTTGGGTGGCGGCATGTTGATCGCCAACCCGGTGCCGGAAGACCACGAAATCCCGGCCGAGGAGATGGCGGGCTATATCGAAGCGGCGCAAAAGGCCGCCGAGGCGCTCAACGTGACCGGCAAGGCGGTGACGCCGTTCCTGCTGGGAAAAATCCTGGAACTGACCGGCGGCCGCAGCCTGAAGACCAACATCGCGCTGGTCGAAAACAATGCGCGGCTGGCGGCCGAGATCGCCAAGGCCCTGTAGTTCACTTCCCTGCGCGCCGGCCCGCCTCATAGGCGCGGCGTGCCCACACCGTCATCTCGTCGGGATCGTCAAAGGCGCTGTCGGGAATACTCCAGTAGGGCATGGCGACCAGCTTGCCGTGGCGCTTGCCGGTATAGGTCCATTGCTGGCAGCCCGCGGCTTCGAAATCCGGCGCGCTTTGCTCGTCGGCCTTCAGCAGCAACTCGCCGCGCAGCACGATGGCGACGATGACGCCGTCGAAATAGATTCCCTTGCCGCCGAACAGACTGCGGATGCTGACCGGGCCGAGGCCGGCGAAGAGTTCGGCGATGCGTTCATTGTCCATGCCGCGATCATGTCACCGGCATTTGACATTGTCATCGCGCAACCAAAACCATGCTGACAGGTTGAGGCCATTCCACCGGAGTTTTTTGCAATGCCGCTTCTACTCAAGGGGTCCTGTCGCTGCAACGCCGTCCGTTTCGAGGTGGAAAGCCACACACCCGTGCCGTTCATGCTGTGCTACTGCTCGATCTGCCGCAAGCAGCAGGGTGGCGGTGGTTTCGCCATCAATCTCGGCGCCGACTACGAGACGTTGAACATCAGGGGCAAAAGGAGCCTTGGCGTCTATCGGGCCGAGATCGAGGACGACGAGCATCCCCATTGCGAGGTCTCGACCGGCGAGCGCAATTTCTGCAAGAAATGCGGGTCGGCGCTCTGGCTCTACGACCCGACATGGCCGGAGCTCGTGCACCCCTTCGCCTCGGCGATCGACAGCGACCTGCCGAAGGCTCCTGAAAAGGTGCATCTGATGCTCAAATACAAGGCGAACTGGGTCGAGCCTGAGATCGGCAATGGCGACAAGACGTTCGACGTCTACCCCGAAGAATCGATCGCGGACTGGCACAAGCGGACTGGGATGTGGGTGGACTGAGATTTTCTTCTCCCCGTTCTACGGGGAGAGGGACGAGGTATCAGGCCGAGGCGCGTGCTTCAGCCAGCGCCTTGAGGTCGGCCGGCTTCAGTTCGACCGATTCGCCGCAGCCGCAGGCCGAGCTCTGGTTCGGGTTGTGGAAGGTGAAGCCGGTGCGCAGCGTGGTCTGCTCGAAATCCATCTCGGTGCCGAACAGGAACAGCGCGGCTTCCGGCGCGACATAAACGTGGGCGCCGTCGCGCTCGATGTGGTCGTCCTTGGTATTGGGCTCGGTCACCAGGTCGACCGTGTACTCCATGCCGGCGCAGCCGCCCTTCTTGATGCCGAGGCGAATGCCGTGCGCGTTGTCACGGGTAGCCACGATCTCGCGCACCCGGTCGGCGGCCTTTTCGGTCATCGTGATGACGGCAAAGCGTCCCATTCTTGTTCTCCGCGTTCACACAGGTTCAAGGCCTGTGGAATGAGTCTTCACCTAAAATGGTGAAGAATGTTGGCCGGCGCAACCCCGGTCCGTTCAGTGTGCCTTCAACAGCAATTGGCTGGCTTGCCGTTGCAGTACCTCGTGCATTCCTATCGGATGGCTGTCTTCAGCTGCATAAAATCGATCAGTCGCCTCGTCGAATGCCGTCTCCGGCAATTCATCCATCTTGTCCATTCTGGCAAGGCGATCTTGAGGAAAGTCTGCGCCAAAAACCATCAATGCACGTCTAGCAGCCTCGGCATGATCTGGCAGGCCAAGTGCCTGCATCGCGGATATGGCCCGATCCACCGTAATTCCAAGGGAGTTGTGGAAATATTGGTGGAAGCTTCCATTTAGGACATCGCCGAGTAGCAGGTCCGCACAAAGGACATCGACGACATCGGCTGGCAACTCTTGCAGGATCGAATGAAACTCGTTTGGCGCGTTGCAGGCATCCAGAAACCGAACACCACCCCAGCGCTGCATAAGTTTCATAGTTGCGGGCGGCAAGAACTCGGGAACGTCTATTTCCCACTCCTCCACCAGCAGCACCCCTCAATACCAGCCAACCGCCACCTGCGCCTCTTCCGACATGCGGTCGGGCGACCAGGGCGGATCGAAGGTCATGTTGACCTCGACGCCGGACACGCCTTCGACGGCGCCGACGGCGTTTTCGACCCAGCCGGGCATTTCGCCGGCCACCGGGCAGCCCGGCGCGGTCAGCGTCATGTCGATCTTGACCGAACKGTCGTCCTCGATGTCGATCTTGTAGACGAGGCCGAGCTCGTAGATGTCGGCCGGGATTTCCGGGTCGTAGACCGTCTTCAGCGCCGAAACGATGTCGTCGGTCAGCCGCGCCAGTTCGTCGGCGGGAATGGCTGAGGCGGAAACGACGGCGTTCGTGCCGGTTTCCGGAGTGGTCTCGGCAGCGATGCTCGCATCATCCATGGTCGTCACCCAAAAAACTTGCGCGCTTTTTCAAGCGCCTCGGCCAAAGCGTCGACTTCGGCCCTGGTATTATACATGCCGAACGATGCCCTGCATGTGGAGGTTACGCCAAAGCGTTTCAACAGCGGCTGGGCACAATGGGTGCCGGCCCGTACGGCCACGCCCTGCCTGTCTATCACCATCGACACGTCATGGGCATGAATGCCTTGCAGTTCGAAGGAGATGATCGCGCCCTTGCCAGGCGCATCGCCGAAGATGCGCAGCGAGTTGATGGCGCGCAGCCGCTCATGCGCGTAGGTCTTGAGGTCTTCCTCATGCGCCGCGATGCGCTCGCGGCCGATCTTTTCCATGTATTCCAGCGCCGCACCCAGCCCGATCGCCTGGACGATCGGCGGCGTGCCGGCCTCGAAGCGGTGCGGCGGCTCATTGTAGGTGACGATGTCCTCCGTCACCTCCTCGATCATCTCGCCACCGCCCATGAAGGGGCGCATGCCCGCAAGAATGTCCTTCTTGCCGTAGAGCACTCCGATGCCTGAAGGCCCGTAGACCTTGTGGCCGGTGAAGACGAAGAAATCGCAGTCGAGATCCTGGACGTCGATCGGCATATGCACGGCGCTCTGGCTGCCGTCGACCAGCACCGGAATTCCACGCGCATGCGCGATGCGCACGATTTCCTTGATCGGCGTCACCGTGCCCAACGCGTTCGACATCTGCGTGATGGCGACAAGCTTGGTGCGGTCGGTCAGCCGCTTCTCGAATTCCTCGATGTGGAAGGCGCCGAGATCGTCGACCGGCACCCAGACCAGCTTGGCGCCCTGCCGCTCGCGGATGAAATGCCAGGGCACGATGTTGGAGTGGTGCTCCATGATCGACAGCACGATCTCATCGCCCTCGCCGATGTTTGGCATGCCGTAGCCATAGGCGACCGTGTTGATCGCCGAGGTGGTGTTCGAGGTGAAGACGATGTTGTCGGTGCTCGGCGCATTGAGGAAACGGCGCACCGTCTCGCGCGCCTTTTCATAGGCGTCGGTCGCGGCGTTGGACAGGAAATGCAGGCCGCGATGGACGTTGGCGTATTCCTGGGAATAGGCATGCTGGATCGTATCCAGCACCACCTGCGGCTTCTGCGCCGAGGCGCCATTGTCGAGATAGACCAACGGCTTGCCATAGACTTCGCGCGACAGGATCGGGAAGTCGCGGCGGATCGCCTCGACGTCGTAGGGGGTGGCTTCGACTTTCTGGTCCATCGTCTGTCTTTCGATACCCGGGCTCCAGCGTCAGCCGGCCCTTCGCTATGGCTCCGGGCGTTCGTCGCTCAAAAAGCCAAATCGTTGGCTTTTTGTCGGCTACGCCGACCGCTCCTCACCCATGCGTCACAAACCAGTCGTCGAGTCTCGCTTCCAGCGCCTCGACGATCGTCTCATCGTCCAGTTCCTCGATCACCTCGGCGACGAAGGCCTTGACCAGCAGGCCGCGGGCCGACTTCTCGTCGACACCACGCGCCATCAGGTAGAACAGGTGGTCGTGGTCGATCTCGGTCACCGTCGCGCCATGGCCGCAGACGACGTCGTCGGCGAAGATTTCGAGCTCCGGCTTGGTCGAGAACTCGCCATCGTCCGACAACAGCAGCGTGTTGCAGGCCATCTTGGCGTTGGTCTTCTGCGCATATTGGTGGACGTTGATGCGGCCCTGGAAAACGCCGCGCGCCTTACCCGTCACCACGTTGCGGATGATCTCCGTCGAGGTCGTGTGCGGCACGGCGTGGTCGAGCACCATCGTCACGTCGCTATGTGTATCACCGGCCAGAAGGTTGATGCCGCGCAGCTTGAAATCGGCGCCTTCGCCCGTCGTCTTGACCATGACCTCCTGGCGCACGAGCTTGCCGCCGGCGTTCATGACGAACAGCGTCAGTTTCGCGTTCTTGCCGATATGGGCCTTGAACTGCGCCAGATGCGTCGCCGTCTCCGGCTGCTCCTGGACGATCAGCCACGTCACCTCGGCGCCCTCGCCGAGCACCAGCTGGCTGACCGAACTGACCAGCGCGGCGCCATCACCCGCCTGACGCTCGACGATAACCGCCTTGGCGCCGGCGCCGACGCGAACAGCCAGGCGCACATGGGTCTGGCCGCCGGCCTGCAAATTCTGCAGCTCGACCGGCTTTTCCAATTCCGTGCCGTCGGCGATGTCGACAAAATAGCCGTCGGCGACGAAGGCGGTGTTCAGCGCGCCGATCGCATCGTCGCTGCCGTAGGGATCGAGCCCCGGCGCGATGCTGCCATCAATCAGCTTTTCCGACATGCGCTGGACGGTAACGCCTTCAAGCTCCGGCGTCCTGGCGTCGGACTTGCCGTTCAGGACCGGCAGAACGGCGGAGCCTTCGACGATCGGCGCGACGGCCTTGGCCATGGCGGCCGGGTCAAAATCCGGCACCGCGTTCAACAGCCGGCGCAGATCCGTGTAGTGCCAGGATTCGACGCGGCGCGTCGGCAGGCCGTGCTTGATCGCCTCGATCGCGTCGTCGCGCTTCAGCATCACCGCGCCGTCGCCCGGCAGCAGCGACAGCCGATCGCCAAACGCGTCGATCAACGCCGTTTCGGCCGGTGTCCGCTGCGGTTGTGTGTGCATATTCATCAGTTTGACCTTGCCTTCTGGCATCTCACGCGGCTTCGCCGATCACGCCGGCATAGCCATTGGCTTCGAGGTCGAGCGCCAGCGACTTGTCCCCTGATTTGATGACCTGGCCCTTGTAGAGCACGTGCACGCTGTCGGGCACGATGTGTTCGAGCAGGCGCTGGTAGTGGGTGATGACCAGGAAGGCCCGGTCCGGCGCGCGCAGCGCGTTGACGCCGTCGGAGACGATCTTCAGCGCATCGATGTCGAGGCCGGAATCGGTCTCGTCGAGCACGCAGAGCTTCGGCTCCAGGAGCTTCATCTGCAAGATCTCGGCCCGTTTCTTCTCGCCGCCGGAGAAGCCGACATTGAGCGGCCGCTTCAGCATCGCCATGTCCATGCTGAGCGAGGCGGCGGCTTCCTTCACCCGCTTCAGGAATTCCGGGATCTTCAGCGGCTCCTCGCCACGCGCCTTGCGCTGTTCGTTCATCGCCACTTTCAGGAATTCCATGGTCGCCACGCCCGGTATCTCCATCGGATACTGGAAGGCGAGGAAAATGCCCGACGTGGCGCGCTCGGCCGGATCCATTTCGAGGATCGACTGTCCGTTGTAGAGGATGTCGCCTTCGGTGACCTCATAGTCCTCGCGGCCGGCGAGGATATAGGACAGCGTCGACTTGCCCGAGCCGTTCGGGCCCATGATCGCGGCGACCTCGCCGGCTTTCACCGTCAGGTTCAGGCCGCGGATGATTTCGGTGCCGTCATCGACGATGCGGGCATGGAGGTTCTTGATCTCAAGCATTCTTCTGTTTCCTGAATATCTGTCCGGTCAGCCGACCGAGCCCTCAAGCGAGATACCGATCAGCTTCTGCGCCTCGACGGCGAACTCCATCGGCAGCTGCTGGATGACGTCCTTGACGAATCCGTTGACGATCAGCGCGATGGCTTCCTCTTCGGGAATGCCGCGCTGCATGACGTAGAACTTCTGGTCCTCGGAAATCTTCGACGTCGTCGCTTCGTGCTCGAACTGCGCCGTCGAGTTCTTGGCTTCCATGTAAGGCACGGTGTGTGCGCCGCACTGGTCGCCGATCAGCAAACTGTCGCAGTTGGTGAAGTTGCGGGCGTTGGTCGCCTTGCGGTGCGCCGAGACCTGGCCGCGATAGGTGTTCTGCGAGAAGCCGGCGGCGATGCCCTTGGAGATGATGCGGCTCGACGTGTTCTTGCCGAGATGGATCATCTTGGTGCCGCTATCGACCTGCTGGTAACCGTTCGACACGGCGATCGAATAGAATTCGCCCTGGGAATCGTCGCCGCGCAGGATGCAGCTCGGATACTTCCAGGTGATCGCCGAACCGGTCTCGACCTGCGTCCACGAGATCTTCGAACGGTCGCCACGGCAGTCGCCACGCTTGGTGACGAAATTGTAGATGCCGCCCTTGCCCTCGGCGTCGCCGGGGTACCAGTTCTGCACCGTCGAATACTTGATCTCGGCATCGTCGAGCGCCACCAGTTCGACGACCGCGGCATGCAGCTGGTTCTCGTCGCGCTGCGGCGCCGTGCAGCCCTCGAGATAAGAGACGTAAGCCCCCTCCTCGGCGATGATCAGCGTGCGCTCGAACTGGCCGGTGTTCTTCTCGTTCATGCGGAAATAGGTCGACAGCTCCATCGGGCAGCGCACGCCCTTGGGCACGAAGACGAAGGAACCGTCGGTGAACACAGCCGAATTCAGCGTGGCGTAGAAATTGTCTGACGTCGGAACGACCGAGCCGAGATATTTCTGCACCAGCTCCGGATGCTCGCGGATGGCCTCCGAGATCGAGCAGAAGATGACGCCGGCCTGCGCCAGTTCCTTCTTGAAGGTGGTGACGACGGAGACGGAATCGAACACCGCGTCGACGGCGACACGGCCCGATTTGTAGACGTTGTCGCTGGGCTCCTCAAGATCGGACGCATCCGTCTTCTGCACGCCGGCGAGGATCTCCTGCTCGCGCAGCGGAATGCCGAGCTTCTCGTAGACCTTCAGCAGCTCAGGATCGACATCGCTGAGCGAGGACGGGCCAGGCGTGCTCTTGGGCGCCGCGTAATAGTATATGTCCTGGAAATCGATCTTCGGATAATGGACGCGCGCCCAGGTCGGCTCTTCCAGCGTCAGCCAGCGCCGATAGGCTTCCAGGCGCCATTCCAGCATCCAGGACGGCTCGTCCTTCTTGGCCGAAATGAAACGGATGATGTCTTCGCTCAGGCCCTTGGGGGCCTTGTCGACAGCGATCTCGGTCTCGAACCCGTATTTGTATTGGTCGACGTCGATCTTTCGGACCCGATCGATCGTGTCCTGCACAGCAGGCATATGCGTTCTCCATCCACGCCGGGGTCAAGGCCCGACAGTTTTCAAACTATGGCACCGCGAATGGCTGCCCCTGGAGGCGCCGGAAGCGGCGTAAGTTCCATATAGTGCGTCTCGACCGGAAATTCACCCGGCCACTTGCAAACGCACGGCTCTACCAGGCTGCGAAGCCTGAATTCCTTTGACCGCGTCAGGCGGCCTGTTCCCTGCCCGCCCGACGCTGGGCAATTCCCGCCAGCGCCGTGCGGAACAATTCAATGTCCTCGGCGCCCGTCGCCGGGCCGATCGACACGCGCAAGGCGCCAAGACTGTCGCCATAGCCCATGGCTTTCAGCACGTGGCTCGGTCCGACCTTGCCCGACGAACAGGCAGAGCCGGCCGACAGCGCCACACCGGCAAGATCGAAGGCGATCTGCGCGGTTTCGGCCTTGACGCCCGCAATAGCGAAGAATGTCGTGTTGGCAAGCCTTGGCGCGCCGGTTCCAAAGATTTCCGCGTCCGGGACCAGCATTTTCACGATCGCTTCGATCTCGTCGCGGCGCTTGCGCACCGCATCGATCGCCGGCAGTCCGGCCAGCGCTTCGCGGGCGGCAGCGCCAAAACCCGCGATAGCCGCGAGGTTTTCCGTGCCGCCGCGATGGCCCTTCTCCTGGCCGCCGCCATTGATCAGGGGCTTCGGCATCATCAGATCGGCTGCGGCGACGATGGCGCCGACGCCCTTGGGACCGCCGAGCTTGTGCGAAGACAGAATCAAGTAATCGGCGTAACCCGCTGACATGTCGATGGAAACGCGCCCGGCGGCCTGAACCGCGTCGACGACAAGAATGCCGCCAGCTGCCTTGACGATTTCGGCGATGCGATCGATCGGCTGGATGACACCGGTCTCGTTGTTGGCGGCATGGATGGCGACCAGCGCCAGGCCATCGGCCTTGTCGTGACCGGCAAGCGCCGCGGACAAAGCGTCAAGGTCGGCAATGCCGTCGGCATCGACGCCGATGCGCGTCACCTGCGCCGCCGGGAAGCGCCCGCCATTCAACAGGCAGGGATGATCGGCCTCGGAAACGTAGAGCCGGCTCATGCGCACGCTGCCGCGTCCCATCTGCCAATCCGGAGAAAGAAGCGTCGATGCAGCTTCGGTCGCGCCGGAGGTGAAAACGACATGTTCGGGCCTGGCGTTGACCAGAGCCGCGACCTCGCGCCTTGCCGTCTCGATCAGGCGCCGCGCGGCGCGCCCCTCGGCATGGACCGATGACGGGTTGGCGCTCACGTCGAGCGTCGCGACCATGGCCTCGCGGGCCGCTGGGAGCAGCGGCGCACTGGCATTATAGTCGAGATAGGCGCGTTTTGCGGCCATTTTCGTCCAGTTGATCCCGTCAGAAGCCATTCGGTCGTCGTATGGCGTTATTTCCTTGAAATTCCAAGGCGAGCCGTCCTATTTACGCGGCTTGCGGCGCGGGTGGCCGGGCTCGACGTCTGGCCACTCAGTTTTGAATAGTTCTAAACTAGCTTCTAAGAAGACGCTCGCCCTGCGTCAAGGCCAGAGGAAGACTCGTTCCGGGCGCCGCGCATTCGTATTACCCAAGTGGAGTATTTCATGCCTGAGGTCATTTTCACCGGTCCGGCCGGCCGCCTGGAGGGACGCTACCAGCCCTCCAAGGAAAAGAGCGCGCCGATCGCCATCGTCTTGCATCCGCATCCGCAGTTCGGCGGCACGATGAACAACAAGATCGTCTACGACCTCTTCTATATGTTCCAGAAGCGCGATTTCACCACGCTGCGCTTCAATTTCCGAGGCATCGGCCGCAGCCAGGGCGAATTCGACCACGGTACCGGCGAATTGTCGGATGCCGCCGCCGCACTCGACTGGGTCCAGTCGCTGCACCCGGATTCCAAGAGCTGCTGGGTCGCCGGCTATTCCTTCGGCTCTTGGATCGGCATGCAGCTCTTGATGCGCCGGCCGGAGATCGAGGGCTTCATCTCGATCGCGCCGCAGCCCAACACCTATGACTTCTCGTTCCTGGCGCCCTGCCCCTCATCTGGCCTGATCATCCATGGCGACGCCGACAAGGTGGCGCCGCCGAAGGATGTGCAGGGCCTGGTCGACAAGCTGCACACGCAGAAGGGCATCACCATAACGCAGAAGACCTTGCCCGGCGCCAACCACTTTTTCGCCAACCACGCCGATCTTTTGATCGAGGAATGCGCCGACTATCTCGATCGCCGGCTGGCGGGCGAGTTGTCCGATCCAAGGCCGAAGCGGCTGAGATAGACAGGGAAGGCGCAGCGCCGATGTACGAGCCTCCCCATTTCCAGGAAACGCGGCCCGACGCGCTGCATGGCCTGATCAGGGCGCATCCGCTCGGCATGCTGATTTCGAACGGGCCTGACGGCCCGGTCGCCAACGCCATTCCCTTCCTGATCGACGCCGAAGCGTCGCCAAATGGCAGACTGCGGGCTCACCTGGCCAAGGCCAATCCGCACTGGCGCCTCATCGCCGACAATCCGGCATTGCCCGTGCTGATCGTCTTCCAGGGCGCCGATGCCTATGTGACGCCGTCCTGGTACGAGACCAAGCGCGAGACCGGCAAGGTGGTGCCGACCTGGAACTACGCCATCGTGCAGGTGCGCGGCACGGCCAAAGTCATCGACGACCAGGACTGGCTGGCACAGCAGATCGCCGATCTGACCACCTCCCAGGAAGGTGCGCGTGAGGCGCCCTGGGCGGTGACCGATGCGCCGCCACCCTTCATCCAGTCGCAGATCAAGGGCATCATCGGGCTGGAGATCGAGATCAGCGAGATCCACGGCAAGTGGAAGGTCAGCCAGAACCGACCGGTCGCCGATCGCGCCGGCGTGGCGCAGGGGCTGGAAAGCGAAGTCGCCAACGCATCCGACATGGCGCGCCTGGTAAGATCCTACGGCGGCCTGGACAGCAATTAATCTGGCAACGACCTATCTTTCCGGAGCAATCAGCCGGAAGGACGCCTTGCGGACCGGCAATCCTGACGGCGTCGGACGGAAGATGAAGCCGAGCCGGGCGAACACCAGCCCACTGGCCAGCGCGAAGGCGCAGCCAAGGCCGAAGCCGGCCACCGTATCGCTCGGATAGTGCGCGCCGACGAAAACCCTGGTCGAGGCGAGACAGGCGGTGATCACCAGGGCGATATACCAGCGCCGCGGAAACAAGAGCAGGAGAACGCCGAACACCGCCCCCATCGTCGTGGCATGGCCGGATGGAAAACCGGCGAAGCGCGCGTCAAAGGCGAAGGGATGCAGGGCGAGCACGCCAAAATCCTGGAAGTAGAGCGGGCGCGCCCGGCCGATCGCATATTTCAGGACATTGACCAGCAGGCCGGACAGGCCGACGGCGCTCAGCACCAGAAACGCCAGGCAAGTCCAGTTGTAGACAAGCATCAGCGATCGCCGCGAAAGGCTTCGCCAATCGGTCAGATTGGCAGCGACGAGCAAGAGCGCCGCCGGGATCAGGTACCAGCCACCGAGTGCGAACTGGGTCAGGAATTCGGCCACCCCGGCTCCAGACCATTGGCCATGGACCATCCCTGCCGGCGTATCGAGGCGAACAAATGCCGCCGCCGTCAGCAACAGCCAGACCAGGCTCCAGAGCGGCCATGCGATATTGGGGTAACGCGCGGGACGGGTGGCAAAGCGCCCTCTCACGATCCGCGTGGTGTCGCCAAAATTGCTCAGGGATCGGCGCCCTACCCCAAGGAGCCGACCGGAAACTGAAGGGCGCGATTTTACGAGCATTGGGAATTCGACCCCATTGTTGCCGTCATGGGCATCGACGAGCCGTCATGGGGCCACACGATAGAGGCCAAGCGACAATTTGTCTCCCGACGAATAGTTGAGGCCGTCGATCTCGGCGACGCGGTTCGCCGATTTGCCTTGCACCGACAGCATGCCGTTCAGTTTCTGCTCGTCCTCGATCGGCGCTAGGCCCAAGGCACAGGCAGGATCGGCAAGCAGATGCTGCGCCACGCCGCCGACATCGGTCAACACCGTCTTGGTGCCGACCAGGAACACCAGGCTCGGCTCCTGATACCGCGCCGAGGCCAGCACCGTCGTGTCGCAAGGCTTGTTGGCGAGTACCGCCTGCTTGATCGCCGGGCTCAGCCAGATCGGCTTCAGCGACGGGGCAATGACGCCGAACAGCAAGGCATAGGTGATGCCGGCACAGGCGGCGGTGGCGCCAATACGGGGCAACGGCACCTGCCACTGGCGCGAAAACGCGAAATAGCCCGTGCCCAATGCGGCGGCGGCCGCCGGAATGCTCCACCAGGAGAAAGTGTGGGTGAGATAGATCGGCGCTCCGATGCAGACCGCCGCAAGGCCGAGGCTGACCACGACCAGGCCGAAGGCGGTCGACCACCACAGCCATTGCTGCCAGCGTTTGAGCGGCGCATTGGCATCCTCCGGCTGCAATGTCAGCAGCCAGCCGATCAGCAGCGCCATGCCGGGATAGGCCGGCAGAACATAGTGAGGCAGCTTGGTCGGGATCAGCTCGAACACCAGCCAGAACGGGATGTACCAGGCGAGGCAGAAGCGCAGCCTGACATCGTCGCGCAGACGGTTGAGGGCCTGGAGGCCGGCGCCGACCGCGATCAGCCCGAACGGCCACATGAAAAGCGAATAGGTCAGCATGTAGAAGCCGGGCGGCAGGCCATGCGATTCCTCGCCAGACGCGACCTTGCCGAGCATGTCCTTGCCGACCGCCTGCTGCAGGAAAGCGCCGTGGCTTTTCCAGGTGATCGCGGCGAGCCAGGGCAGCGCGATGACCAAAACAAGCAACAGGCCGCGCCCAACCCGGAGCTTCGACAGCCAGCGCCCGTCGCGTTCGAAGGCGAACAGCACCGCGACGGTCAGCGCCGATAAAAGCGGTGCAATCGGCCCCTTGATCAGGATCGCCGCGCCTTGCGCGATCCAGAAAATCCACCAGAGATGGCCGGCGATCGATTCGTTGCGGCGCGATGCCAGATAGATCTGCGCCAGTGCGCCTTGCGCCGCCACGCAGCAGGCCAGCAGCATCGCATCGGTCTTGGCGTCGCGGCCCTCGAAGGCCGTGGCGAAGATCGCGGCCATGACGAGGCCGGCGGCGATGCCGGCATTGGCGCTGAAAAGATTGGTTCCCGTCCAGGTGATCGCCAGCACCGCAAAAGCAATGCCCAGCGCCGAGATCGTGCGATAGACCCAGATCGGCGCTTCGGCGCCCTTGCCGCTTAGCGTCACGGCCGCCGATTGCAGCCAGTATATACCAACCGGCTTCTGGTAGCGCGAGGCCTCCTGGAAGCGGATGTCGACATAGTCGCCGCTCTCGGCCATCTGCTTGGTCGCCTGGACAAAGCGTGACTCGTCGCGGTCGATCGGCGGCAGCGACGCCAGCCCCGAAAGCGTCATCACCAGGCTGAACAGGAAGAGAAGAATGTAGTTCCTGTTCAACGCCATGCTTTAGCCTCTGTGACCATTTTCACCAGCATGTCGCCCAAAAGTGTGCCGCGGTTTTGGGAAGACGACATGCAAAAGATTATACGACGGGCCGCTCAATCGACCTTGGTCATCGCCGCCTTGCGCTCATTGGCGATCAGCCAGAGATTTCTGATGTAGATGAACATGCCCATGGCCTGGCCGGCGATGAACACCGGATCCTGGCGCTGGATGGCATAGATCAGAAGCAGGCCGCCGCCGAACAGCGAGAAGAACCAGAAGGCCACCGGCACGACGCTGCGCTTGGCCTTTTCCGAGGCCAGCCACTGCACGACAAAGCGCATGGTGAAGAAGAACTGCGCAACGAAGCCGAGCAGGATCCACGCATCGAATTGCTTGATGAAGACCTGGTGAAGCCAGGTCCCCAGTTCCTGAAGCACGTTAAACACGCTTGATTTCCTCTACTTTTGGCATTCTGCGGCGCCGGCGGCGCAGCCACCAGACACCGCCGAGATCGAGCGCGCCCTGCAGGCCGCGATCGAAAATGCCGTAATTCGACTTGCCGTGACGGCGCGAGCGGTCGACGACATCGCAATGCACGACCCGGTAGCCTTCCTGGATGACCAAAGCCGGAACGAAGCGGTGGGTGCCGTCGAAGAACGGCAGTTTGCGCAGGATATCGGTGTGCACAGCCTTCAGGCCGCAGCCGGTATCGCGCGTCTCGTCATGCAGGATGGCGTTTCTCAGCCAGTTGGCGAAGCGCGACGCCAGCTGCTTGACCTTGCTGTCGCGACGCTTGAGGCGCTGCCCCTGGGCGGCGCCGAAATCGGGACCGGACTGCCGCAAGGCGTCGACCAGCACGGGAATATATTGCGGATCGTTCTGGCCGTCGCCGTCGATCGTGGCGACGATGCCGCCGCGCGCCGCCCAGGCGCCCGAGCGCACCGAAAGGCTCTGGCCTGCCGATTTCTGGTGCCGCAACTCCCGCACCGGGAACGGGCGAAGTGCCGTCTGCTCGGCAAGCACGGCAGCGGTATCGTCTGTCGAGCCATCATTGACGATGATCAGTTCGAAGTCGCGCCCGGCCATCGCCGCCTCGATCTCGTCGATCAGGAGCGGCAGGTTTGCCGCCTCGTTCCTGCAAGGAATGACGATGGATATCAATGCGTCCGGCATGTCGCGTCGGGGCTCTGTCGTCGGATATGGCATTGGTGGATGCCGTGCGGTGCCGCTCGAGGTCGTGGGCTGCAAGAACCTTTGGCGCGGCGCCTCATTACGCCAGCCGAAACGATGAAGCAAGCATTCGTGCCGGACGGCGCAGCGCGGCGTTTCAAGATCGGGTGATCATCTCGGACATCTTGGGATCCTTTGCGCATAGCCAATCCGACGCAAAACCCGATTCCACTTTTGCTGATCGCGGGTCCCTGATTGAAGCGCGATCTGCCGCAAAACCGGATTCCACTTTTGCTGATCGCGAGTCCCTGATTGAAGCGCGATCTGCCGCAAAACCGGATTCCACTTTTGCTGATCGCGCTTGGATGCTAAACGCGCGCCTTCATGTGGGCCGTGTCAGACCGGCTGGACGCTTTCGGGAAACAAAATATGCCTGCCTTCAAATCCGATTTCCTGCGCACGATGAGCGAGCGCGGCTTCATCCACCAGATTTCGGATGAGACCGGCCTCGACGAGCTTTTCGCCAAGGAAACGGTCACCGCCTATGTCGGCTACGACGCCACCGCCACCAGCCTGCATATCGGCAATCTGATCTCGGCGACCATGCTGTACTGGCTGCAGGAAACCGGACACCGGCCGATCGCGCTGATGGGCGGCGGAACGTCGATGATCGGCGACCCATCCTTCCGCGACGACCAGCGCAGCCTTTTGACGCCCGAGGCGATCGCCACCAACATCGAAGGCATAAAGCGCATCTTCGGCCGGATCCTGCGGTTCGGCGACGGTCCGAACGACGCCATCATGGTCAACAATGCCGACTGGCTGATGAAGCTCAACTATGTCGAGTTCCTGCGCGATGTCGGCCGGCATTTCTCCGTCAACCGCATGCTGACCTTCGACAGCGTCAAGCTCAGGCTCGACCGCGAGCAGTCGCTGTCGTTCCTCGAATTCAACTACATGATCCTGCAGGGCTATGATTTCGTCGAACTCGCCCGGCGCCAGAACTGCCGCCTGCAGATGGGCGGGTCGGACCAGTGGGGCAACATCATCAACGGCGTCGATCTCGGCCACCGCATGGGCACGCCGCAGCTTTACGCGCTGACCACGCCGCTGCTCACGACATCGTCGGGCGCCAAGATGGGCAAGTCGGCGAAGGGTGCGGTCTGGCTCAACGGCGACCTCTTCTCGCCCTATGATTTCTGGCAGTACTGGCGCAACACCGAGGACGCCGATGTCGAGCGCTTCCTGAAGATATTCACGCGCCTGCCTCTCGACGAGATCGCACGCCTGGCCGCGCTCGGCGGCTCCGAGATCAACGAAGCCAAGAAGATCCTGGCGACGGAGACGACGGCGATCGTCCATGGCCGCGAAGCGGCGAACCAGGCAGAGGAAACGGCGCGAAAAACCTTCGAGGAAGGCGCGCTCGCCGAAACCTTGCCGACCGTCGGGGCCGACAAGGCAGCGCTCGAAGCCGGCGTCGGCATCCTGTCGCTGCTGGTCACGGCCGGACTTGCGTCGTCCAATGGCGAGGCACGGCGGCACATACAGGGCGGCGCGGTTCGCATCAACGACCAGTCGGTCAGTGACGACCGCCGCATGATCACGCTTCAGGATCTGAGTCCGGAAAACGTCGTAAAGCTTTCACTGGGCAAGAAAAAACACGTCCTGGTGCGGCCGGCCTGAGGCCGTTTACCGATATTCGAAGATCGACCTGAAGATGCCCGGGGCGATCACCGAGAGCGGGTTGACGTCGAGCACCGGCTTGTTGGCATTGCCCCTCAGCCGGTAGGTGACGCCGATCAGGCCACGGTCGCGGCCGTTGCCAAGCAGCGCGCCGACAATGGGCAGTTCGCCGAAGATGCGGTTGAGGCCATAGACCGGCATGAAGGTGCCGGTCATGTCCATATTGTTGTTCTGGTCATAGAGGATGCCCTGGAACGTCGTGCCGATGCGCGGGCCGCGCAGCACGCCATTGGCCAACTTCAGATAGCCGCCGCCTTTCTCGATCTCGGCGTAGCCGMGCTCGAACTTGACCCGCGACGTATCGAGATTGCCCTTGACCGCCTGGTTGAGGCTGCGGTTGTCGCCGGCCGGCGTGGTCGAGACGATGGAGGCGAGCTTTGGTTCGTTGACGATGAAGAAATTGCTGGTGTCGACCTTGCCCTTCATCGGCCCGTCGCTGGCTCCGGTCAGCGCCAGCATGATCGAGCCGCCTTCCATATGCTCGTAGACGTTCAGGAACCTCAATATCGCGCCGGCGTCCGCTGACTTCACGTTCAGCGAGCGCCGGCCATCGCCGGTTGTGTTGCTGATGGTGATGGCCGCGCCCGAACTTGCCGTGGCGCTGACCTTCAGGCCGTTCACCCTCGAGCCCGCCGCGCTGTAATCGAGCTTCAAATTGGACAGTTGCTCGTCATGGAAGCCGGTGAGCTGCTCGACATCGGCGCTGACGGAAATGTTGTCTGTTCCGGTCGTCTTGGTCGCGGTATCCACATCGGACGTGAACTGCTTGATGAGCGAACGGGCGTCGAGCGCGTTGCCATTGATGTCGACGGCATAGCCCTTGCCCGATCGTTTCACCGCAATCGCGACATTGTCACCCCGGTTCAAGGTGACCTTGCTGAATTTCGCCGACGACAGGGCGCCGTTGACCAGCACGATGCTGCCGTCGATGGAGAATGTTTTGCCGTCGAGGTTGAAATCGGACAGTGTCGTGGTCTCGCCGGCCTTGGTCATGACGAAGGTGACGCTGGCGGGAACCCCTGCCCCCTTGCTCCAGCCGGCCCAGGGAATGTCCAGCCTGGCATTGGTCAGGTCGGCCGAGACGTTCTGGTTGCCGGTGCCGCTCTTGTCGATCGCGACCTTCACCGTTCCGCCAAGCAGCGGCGTCAGGCCGGGCATGGCCGCGGCACGGACCTTGTCGTCGAGCACCAGGGCCACCTTGCGGCTGCGCGCCGGCCCATCGTCGGCCAACGGCTCGATAAGGTCGAGTTCGGCAGGAATGCCGTTGAGCGATGCCTTGGCGGAGATCACCGCCTTTTCGGGGTCGACGGTGATCGAGCCGTCGGCATCCGTCAAGATCTGTCCCTCGAACGGCTTGGCCAGCGACAGGCCGGTGTAGTCGAGCGACACCAGCCAGTCGAGCTTCGAGGTATCGACGCCTGACTGCAGCGGAATGTCGGCCCGGACATGGCCGGTGACGTTGCCGGACAGGTCCTCCGGCAGGAAGCCGACATGGCGCATGGCGTTGATCGGCTCGTACGAGGCAAGTTCGGCGACAGCCGGCGCCTCGCCCTCCACATCGATGTCGAGGGCGCCGATGACCGGCGGGCGGTTCGCCGCCTTGACCGCCAGGGTGCCGTTGCTGGCCGCCACGGTGCGGCCGCTGGGCATGAAGACAGTGCCCGAGGCGAGCGAGATGTCGACGTCATTGCCGTGGAAGGAAACGACGCCGACCGCGTCGCGAATCGGCGGAATGCGGCCGGCCGTGTCAAAACGCGAGCCTTCGATCTGGAAGCGGCCGAACACCTCGTCGGCCGAAAGCGGCACGCCATTGCCGAGGCGATCCGGCACGACCTGGAACTGGAGGCTGGCATCGACGACGCGACCGCCGAACAGATTGTCGAGCACCCAGAGCCGCGCATTGCGCGCCGAAAACCACGGCCATAGCTGCTTGACGTGCGAGACCGGCATGTCATGGACGTTGAGCGCCAGATTGATCCCGGGGGCCTTGCCGTCAACGAAAGCCACGGCCGCGGTGCCGAGCACCTCGCCGGCGGCGGCGGACCGAACCGCGATCTGCTCAGCCACCAATTTATGGCTCTTGGTCTGATAGACGCCGGCGATGCGAGCGAGGAAGGCGAGAGCGGGCTCGGGCGATTCCGACGGCGCCAGGGTCGAACCGTCGCTGGTCAGGTCGTAGCGGTAGGAGGGCTCCTCGCCTGCCGCCCCTGTCGCCGGCTTTGGCCCGATCGAGCCGCCGAAATTGAAGGAGGACCGGCCGGTCTTCAGCAGCAGCCTGTCGACCTGGATCTTGTTGCTGCCATGGACAAGCGTCGCATCGACATCGACATCGGCGGGCAGCAACCCGCGCGTGCCAAGATCGAGCACCGACCCGGCGGACGACAGGGAGGCCGTCAGCCGCGATTCTTTGGTGCCGGATCCTTCCACTCCTGTCAGCTTCAACGCGATCGCGCCGAGCTTCCCGGCGCCGGCGGCAGTGTCGTCGGCAGCCGCCAGATCGACATTCGCATTCAGCGCGGTCACGCGATGCGCGGCGACATCGCGGGTGGCGGCGGCGGCAATCTTGACCGTCCTGCCGTCAACATCGGCCTCCGAGGAAAACTCCACGGCGCCCGGCCCCGACTGAACGACAGTGGCGTCGGCGATCTTGACCAGCTTGATCGCCCCCGCGTCGGGCAGCACGAATTCGACATTGCCGAGATCGATCCGGCGCATGGAATCTTCCCGCACGGCGTCGAGCGCGCGATGGATGTTGCCGAACACCGCCTCGGACAGTTTCTCCGGATCGACGAGGCCGTCCTCATTGCGCAATTGCGCCGTCCAGTCGCCGCCGGACGGCATTGCCGCCACCATGATGCGGGCATCCGAGATCCTGGCGCTGGTCAGCCGCACCTCTCCCCAAAGAAGCGGGATAAGGCGCATGCCGAAGCGGACGCGGCCGGCGTCCGCCATCGGTTTGCCGTCCGATGTCTTCAGGCTGACGTCGCTGACTTGAAGCGCGACGAAGCTCGAACTGTCGAGCGTGATGCGCGCCGGCCCGACCGCCACATCAACATCGACACCAGCGAGCTTCTCGATGGCGGTCTCCGCCTCGGCCCGAAGCCGCTCCGAGCCGACCCCGGATGCCCCGACCAGATAGACAACGACCGCGGCCAAAAGCATGAACGCGACGATGCCGGCGAACACGCGCGACAGGATGCGGAATCCGCGGCCAATCGACGCCTGACCGAGCGGCGGAACGCGGCACGCGGACGGCAGGGCTCCCAGGTCGGTGATCTCGTCACGCCTGAACCTGATCTTCTCGTGCTGCGGTTGCTCCTGATCCACGCAATCTTCCGTTGTACAAATTCGCTCGTGGACGAATCCCCGGTCGACACTATATCGGTGTGGCTTCGCGCGTAACCTCAAACAAGGGCATCGATATGGCTGACCTCGACGTGGGCGATCTTGCGCCGCAATTCGATCTGCCCCGCGATGGTGGCGGCTCTCTAAGCCTTTCGTCCTCGTCCGGCAAACCCGTTGTCCTCTATTTCTATCCGCAGGACGACACGACGAGTTGTACGCAAGAGGCAATCAGCTTTTCGCAGCTGAAACCCGAGTTCGAGAAGGCCGGCGCCGTCGTGATCGGTCTGTCACCCGACAACGTCAAGAAGCACGACAAGTTCAAATCTAAGTACAATCTCACCGTCGACCTTGCCGCCGACGAGGAGCGCAAGGTGATCGAGGCCTACCATCTGTGGGTCGAGAAATCGATGTATGGCCGCAAATATATGGGCGTCGAACGGGCGACGTTCCTGATCGGTCGTGACGGGCGGATCGCAAGGATCTGGCGCAAGGTCCGGGTCAAAGGCCATGCCGAGGAAGTGCTGGAAGCCGTTCGCGCGCTCCAAGCGTCATAACCCAGGAACGCAATCAGCAATTCCGCTCGCGCCGAACGAGGCGTCCTCACTCGTCTGACGTTTCAGCCTTCGGCTGCCGCCGTGTCCGCCAGGATTTCGAAACATGGTTCACATGATCGGCCAGCGCGGCGAGATGGCCGTGCAAGCCGCGCGCGCCGATCATCGACGACAGCGTGACCGATTGCGTGGCGAAGCGCCGCTTGAAATCCTCGCCGCCGCAGAGAAAATCGACTTTGGCAAGGCTGCGGTCGAGCGACCACTGGATATAGTCCATCATCAGCACCATGCCCGGTGAGGCGCGCTCATATTCAGGATCATAGGTGGTGACGAAAGCCATCATCGTGCCGTGCTGTTCGAAATTGATCGAGACGGCCACGATCGTGTCGTGAAGTTCCAACACGAAGATACGTAGCAGGCCGAGTTCGGCCAGCACGGAAATAAGCGCGGCGAGAACCGGCGAGCCCTTGTCGAACAGGTCCGAAACACGGCCGTGCCGGGCGAGCCAGAGGCGCTTCAGCACCGCGACCCGCGCCAGCACCGGCTCGCGTGGTTCGTCCGCATCCAGCAGGCGGAAACGCAATGCACCGCCTTCCTCCATGAACTTGCGGCCACGACGGTAGTTCTGCCGGGCCTTCTTGGACAGCGTCTCGAACCATTCCGCCCCACTCTGCCAGGGGCCCGCGACACGGTAGCTGATTTCAGTGCGGTGGTTGGGCCGAAGCGCCGTGCCATGGTGCGAGGCCGGGTCCAGCAGGGCGTGAACACCGGCATCCGGCAGCAGACGGTTGAGATAGATGAGGTCGAAGCCGCCCTGATCAAAAACGTGCTGCCAGAGGCGGGCGATCACCTGCGGATCGCTGTCGGGCGCAACCAGCGCGTCGCCATAGTCACTGTGATCCTTCGCCGCCCATTCGAGTATGCGGATGCCGGAGCGCTTGAAAGTCGCAAGCGCGATGACGCCGTCGAGCCGGTCGCCGTTCCAGGCAAGCCCGATCCTGAGCGTGCGCCGCTCCTGATGCGGGGTGGTGCGCCACCAGGCCCCGATCCAGTCCGGGTGCTGGAAGACAAGCCCGCCGGCTCGCTGCCAGAGCGCGGCCCAGGCCGGTGCGATCTCGGCCAGGCGCGCCGCCGATGTCACGACTTCGAAGGTGCGTGTCCGCGGGATGGCGAGCACGAAGGGAGCGTTCATGGCCGTGTCCCTTCTTCCGATGATCGCGTGGTCCTTGGCTTTGCACGCCGGATGCGCCTGGCAATGTGTCCCCACATCCGCCTCAGCGGCATGACGTAGAGGCCGGCGAGCGACTGGTAGTCACGCACGTCGCGGTCGACCAGTCCGAACTTGAAGTCCTCGTCGGGCCTCGGCACGCACAATGTTCCGAAGAGCCGGTCCCAGAACGAGAAGAGCAGCCCGAAATTCTTGTCATAGTGGCGCGGATCGGTGCTGTGATGCAGCTGGTGCCAGTGAGGACACAGGATCACATTGTTGAGCGGGCCGAACGAGATCTTGAAATGCGTGTGCCTGACGAAATCCATCATCAGGATGTTGCGCATGACATAGACGTTGACGCCAAAGACGGTCAGTTCGACAAGGTTCAGCGAAATCAGCGACCAGATGCCGAAGCAGACACCGACGACGACGCCATCCCAGGCGCGATTCATCAGTTCGTCGAGCGGGTGAACCCGGTCCTTGGTGATCCCCACCATCACCTCGGCCGAGTGATGCACCTTGTGCAATTCCCAAAGCAGCGGATAGCGATGCTGGGCGACGTGATAGAGATAGTAGGAAATATCGTAGGCGAGCAGCATGGTGAGGGTGAAGATCAGCACCGTCACCGGCCCCGCCGGCCCTTCGACCAGAGGCGGCTGGAACTGGAAGAGCGTCGAAAACAGCCAGTTGGTCGCATAGCCCACCGCCGAGACGAAGACTATGCCGGCGGGCAGCATCAGGAAGGGCATCAGGGCCTTCTTCGTCACCCAGAACAGCAGGTCGGCCCTCGCCGAGGGATGGGTGATGACCTCATGCGGGACGACGAACTCGAAGAACTCCTTCCAGCTCTTCTCCTCGGCGGTGCGCCAATAGGCAACGAGCGCGCTGACAAAAGCAGTCAACAGCAAAAGCCCGGTTGCCAGCAAACTGGTGCTCGAGATCTTGTCGAGGACCTTGCCAACCAGATCGCCCAGCATTCCTGCCGCCATAGTACCTCCCAAACCCCGGTACTGCTTTTAATCGAAAACCGTCAATTAAAAGCAATCGAAGACAGTTAAGGAATCCTAGACTTTGATCCGCGATCAACGGGCGTTCTACTGGCAGCCGACTGGTGCTCATCGCCATGATTTCACGGCATTGTGGCCGCGCCCTTGGCCGTTTCATGCAACCTTTGCCCGCGCAGCGTGCATTCGTCGCCGCATTGGATGCCCCTTGGCTATTTCGCCGCCCTGCCCGGGTCACTGTTCACTGCAAAGTCGAACACAGCCTAGTCGACGCTGCTGGAACCGGCCGGATCATCAGGCCGGCCGTCTTCCGATTTCACCACCCGGTCAGAGCCCCTGCGAAGTTCCGGTCCAATGGTACTTGCCTCCTGCGGTCTGGAGCCAGGCTGGTGTCCGGTGGAACATGTTGCGTTTGAGGTGGCCTTGCCAGAAAGGTGCGAGTATAGGTTGCCCACTACCAGATCGTTGGAGGCCACCCTTGTTTAAATCGCTTGCCAGGAAACTGTTTCCGTCTGTTGAAGCGGCGCCCAAATTAGAAGGAACGATCGAACAAACCGCGCCAACGGACGTTCCGTTCAAGCCCTATATTGCCCGCGATAGAGTGTTCGAAGACCTGGTGTTCGACTTTCACATCGCCAATGAGGTCGGCCATCACTGGTACGCGGCGTCACCGCAGCAGTTCATGCCGGAGCGCAAGTGGTGCTATGATCGGATCAAGCCGGGGATGACGGTCGTGGATTGCGGCGCCCACCACGGCATGATGACCGTGATTTTTGCCAAGCGAGTCGGCCCCACGGGCCGGGTGATCGCCTATGAAGCATTGCCAGAGAATGCCGACGTGATCCGGGCCAACGCGGTCTTGAACGGGTTGCATAATGTGACGGTTCGATCCGTTGGCGTTGGCGCCGCTCCCGCTCAAATTGGTTACGATCGCAACCAGAGCAACATCATGGTGCAGGCCGGCTCGGATAGTGGAGACACCATCTCCATCGTTGACCTGGATAGCGATCTGCCGGGCGATGTTCGTGTCGATTTCCTGAAAGTCGACGTCGAAGGATTTGAGGTTGAGGCGTTGAGCGGTATGAGCCGCGTCCTGGCCATGCGTCCGATAATTGATCTGGAAATCCACAATTTCCTCTCGCCAAATCGAATGGCCTCCCTATCCGCGCTGGCCGCATTCTTTGGCGGCTATCGTTTCACTGCCCTTGGCGATGTCTTCGGCGAAGAGGCGGATATGGGTACAACGTTTAACGTCGACTATCTCTCGCAGTTCGAGAACCCTCACGTCTTCTGCGAGCCGCTTTAGCCGGACGCCTCCCACATCACGGACCGCGAGACGCTGGCTTCCGCGGCGCCAGCGCTCTCGCCCCCTTGAGTTGCAACGGGTTGTACCAAGTCAACGGACGGTTAACCTTAATGATGTGTAATCAGGCTGTCGTGGTATCGTAAACGAAAGCTTGGTCCCGTGAACGCAACCGGTCAGTCCGCAGTCTTCGGCAGGCGCAAGGAACCCCATACGGTCATCATCGCCCGCGGCAATGAGATCAGGCATTTCACGATCCGGCCCTGGCTCGCGGCATTCATCGGCTCGGCACTGGCCGCGATTGCCATCGGCTACCTCCTGGCGACCTCCTATCTCGTGCTGCGCGACGACCTGATCGGCGCCACCACCGCGCGCCAGGCGCGCATGCAGCAGGCCTACGAAGACCGCATCTCGGCGCTTCGCGCCCAGGTCGACCGCATCACCAGCCGCCAGTTGCTCGACCAGCAATTGATGGAAAACAAGGTCAGCGAATTGATCGAACGCCAGACGCAACTCAGCCAGCGCCATGGCCGTCTCGGCCCGCTGCTCGAGCGCGCCGAAAATGACGTCGGAATGGCGCCCGCCGAGGATCCGGCCGCGGCCGCCAAACCGGACAAGCACGCCGAGGTGACCGGCAGCATCAGCCAGTTCGCGCAGACCTACGCGGTCGCCAGCCTGGCTGCCGACCTGGGTGCTGCCGATACAAGGCCGTTCTCCTTGTGGTCGACCCGCACCGACCCGCTGCCCAGCGACACAGCAGCCGATCGTGCCGACAGGCTGTTCGTCTCGATCAACCAGTCGCTGAAATCCATCGAAACCGAACAACTGACCCGCATCAGCACACTTGCGGACAACGCCTACAAGAGCGCCGATGCCATCCAGCAGGCACTGCAGGCCGCCGGACTGCCCGTCGACAGCGATTTCGGCAAGAACCAAAGTGATGTCGGCGGCCCGCTGATCCCTCTCGACAGTTCGATGATGTTCGACAGCAAGGTCAAGGAACTGGACGAAGCCCTGGACACGCTCGACCAGCTGAAGAAGGAAGCGCGCCAGCTGCCCCTTGCCAACCCCGCGCCCGGCCACTCCGTCACCAGCCCGTTCGGCGTGCGGACCGATCCCATCCTCGGCACCGCAGCACTCCATTCGGGCATGGATTTCAGGGCACCGATCGGCATGGACGCCAAGGTCACGGCGCCCGGCATCGTCACCAAGGCCGGCTGGAACGGCGGCTATGGCCGCATGGTGGAAGTCGATCACGGCAACGGCTTTGCGACCCGTTACGGACATCTCAGCGAAATCGACGTGACCGTGGGCGAGAAGCTGGACGCCGGCGCCGTCATCGGCAAGACCGGCAGCAGCGGCCGCTCGACCGGCCCGCATCTGCATTATGAAGTGCGCCACAATGGCGAAGCGATCGATCCCTTGCGCTTCCTCACCGTCGGCAAGAAGGTCGCCCAGTATCTCTGAGCTGCGCCGGCACTGACCTGATTGGCATCAACACCTCCCGAACCAGGTCTGCCCCACGCTGCAAGCAATCCGGGATCGAGTGAGCGCTATCCGGGCGGGCCTAGACCGTCAGCCGGTCGCTTCGCTTCCTTGACCGAGACCTCATCCCGACAATCTGGCAAGCGACTTTGTCCACGGCCGTTCGGCCTGCCGGTGTTGACACAATTCCAGTTGTAGGATGATATGTATAACCATACGCCACAACACCAGCGCCACACCAACAATGACCATTCACGGCATTTCGACTGACGTCCTTGCCGCCCTGGAGCATCTCCTGGGGCAAGACGGTGTGGCTGCCGATGCGGCTAACATGGCGAAATACCTCGTGGACTGGTCCGGCGATCATCATGGTGGCGCCCTTGCGGTGCTGAAACCGGCTTCGGCCGCTGAAGTTCAGGCCGCCGTTCGGCTCTGCGGCAAGCTCGGGTTGGCGATGATCCCGCAAGGCGGCAACACCGGGCTCGTGGCGGGTGCGATCGATATCGGCACGGCTCGAGGCGCGGTGGTCATCAGCCTGGAGCGGCTGACCAGGATCCGCCTCGTCGACGCCGACAACTTTCTCCTGCAGGCGGATGCCGGCTGTATCCTGCAGCGCATCAAGGATGCGGCGGACGAGCAGGACTGCCTGTTTCCGCTGGCGCTCGGGGCTCAAGGCAGCTGCCAGATCGGCGGCAACGCCGCCAGCAATGCCGGCGGCGTCAACGTGCTGCGCTACGGCATGGCGCGCGACCTCATTGTCGGGCTGGAAGTGGTGCTGCCGGACGGTGAATTGTGGAACGGTCTTTCCGGCCTGCGGAAGGACAACCGCGGCTACGATCTGAAGCAGCTGTTCATCGGCGCAGAGGGCACGCTGGGCATCATCACGGGCGTCGAGATGAAGCTCTTTCCGAAACCCGGCCGCGTCGAGACCGCCTATCTGGGGCTCCCCTCATTCGACGCGGCTATATCGCTGTTCAGGCGCGCCCGACGCGAATGCTCCGACCTGATATCGGCCTTCGAGATCATCGGCGCGGAATGCATGGAGCTGGCGCGCCTCGCCGACCCGGACGTCGTCACGCTGGTCACCGCACCAGTCCATGTGCTGATCGAATTGTCGTCGAGCGCCGCGATCGATTTGCGCGCCTTGCTGGTGGATTTCCTTGCCAGCACGATGGAAGAAGACCTTGTCACCGACGCCGTTCTGGCCGATAGCTGCGCGCAGGCCAGGGCGTTTTGGGCCATTCGCGAGGGGCTGGTCGAGGGCCAGGCCAGGCGCGGCTACCATGTGCGCACCGATCTTTCAGTGCGCATCTCCGACATCCCCACGCTCATCGCCCGGGCCCGCGAGTTTATCGAACTGCAGCACCCCGGCTGGATTTCCCAGGCCTACGGCCATGCCGGCGACGGCAACATCCATTTCAATGTCCTGCCGCCGGTCGACCTTGCCGAGCCCGACGCCCGCGCCAGGGGCGCCGCCATCACAACTGGCCTATACGACATCGTCAACGCTCTCGGCGGCTCGATCAGCGCCGAGCACGGCATCGGACGCACCCGCCAAAGCGTCTATTGGGCCGGAATGTCCGCTGTCCAGCGCCGGCTCGTCAGCACGCTGAAAGATGCGCTCGATCCGGACGGGCTGATGAACCCCGGCTGCCTCTTTCCCGCGACGGAGACTTCTTCATGAAACAGAGACTGGCCGCCATCGGCACTGTCGAGGCGTTGCCGCACCGGGTCGCGGCGTTCCTCAGCCGCGAGATCGAGTCCGGCGACCTCAATCCGGGCTGCCTTTTGCCGACGGAGCAGCAGCTTTCGGAAAAATTCGGCGTCAGCCGCAACGTCGTGCGCGAGGCGATCGCGCAGTTGCGCGCCGACGGCATGGTCGAGGCGCGGCAAGGCATCGGCTCCTTCGTGCTGGCGCCGGAACAGCGCGCGGCGATCCGCATCGACCGCGAGACGCTGAAAGAGGGGCAGAACATGGAGCGGCTCTTCGAGCTGCGCTGCATCCTCGAGGCGGAATCCGCCGCCCTTGCCGCCGAACGGCGCGAGCAGGAACATCTCGACGCGATCAAGGCGGCACTCGACCGGATGAGCGGCGAAGAGCGCTGGGAAGACGGCAGCATCGATGCCGACCTTTTGTTCCACCGCGAAATCGCCCGCGCGACCGGCAACAGCTACATCCACACCTTCATCTCCTTCGTCTGCGAACAGATCCGCCGCTCGATCTATTACGCGCGGCAGACCAATCCCTTGCACGATCTGGTGGAGGTCAATGTCGGCGAGCATGTGCGCATCTACGAGGCGCTGGTCGCCGGCGACCCGGCAAAGGCGGAAGCCGCGATGCGCGCGCACATCATCGGCGCGGCCAACCGTGTCGGCGTCAAGCTGCCTTCTGCGCGCGGCGAACGCACGGGCGGAGGGAAATGAGCTTGGCCGCCGCAAGCATCACCCGCATTTCCGACGTCTGTCTTCTGGTCGAGGATATCGAGCGGACCGTTGCATTCTATGTCGACAAGCTCGGTTTCCGCCTGCGCCGCCGCGCCGAGGGTTTCGCCGACTTCCACGGCGAAGGCGTGACGCTGGCCGCCTGGGAGATCGACCATATCGGCCAGCATGCCGGCGTCTCGAAACTGCGCTCGCCGCGCCATGCGCACAAGGTTTGCGTGGCCGTCCAGCTCGATGGACCCGGCGAGATCGACCGGCTGCATGCCGAACTGACGGGCAAGGGTGTGCCTTTCTATGGCCCGCCCGAAAACCATGTCTGGAATGCACGCTGCGCCTATTTCACCGACCCGGACGACACGCTTTGGGAACTCTACGCCTGGCTCGACGGCGGCCCCGGCGACTATCACGACGAACAGCCGTAGACCACCCGCGCCAAGGGAACGGCGCGCAATGAAGAGACGAGACAGTCTTGCAACAGGAGCGAAAAATGAATGGGAACTACGACATGAACCGCCGCGGCTTCATGAAGTCCGGCCTGGCCGCTGTTGCCGTGGCATCGGGCGGACTGCAGCTGGTGCTGACACCCGGCGCGAAGGCCGCCGGCAAGGTCGTCATCCAGTATGACTGGCTGATGTCCAACGGCCAGATCGGCGACATCGTCGCCGTCGCCAACGGCTATTTCAAGGATGCCGGGCTCGACGTGGAATTCAGCCCGGGCGGCCCGAACGCCTCGACCGTGCCGCCGGTGATCTCGGGCGCGGCACAACTTGGCCAATTTTCCGAAACGCCTCAGCTGTTTTCGGCGCGCGCCAGCGGCGTGCCGGTGAAGATCATCGCCTGCGGCTTCCGCACCGGCCCCTATGCGCTCACCTCGAAGGCCTCTAGCCCGATCAAGGGCGTCGCCGACCTCAAGGGCAAGAAAATCGGCATCCAGCCTACGGCGCGGTTCGTCATGGATGAGATCCTGGCCAAGAACGGCATGAGCGCATCCGACCTCACCGTCATCAATGTCGGCTTCGACAAGGGGCCGCTGGTGCGCGGCGATGTCGACGCCATTGGCGGCTGGATCACCAACACGCAGGCGCTCAGCGTCGTCGGCGACGACCGCATCGACCTTCTGGTGCGCGATCTCGGCTTGAGTTCCTATGCCGATGTCTATTTCGCCACCGACACGGCGATCGAAAAGGACCCGGACACGCTGGCCAAATTCATCGGCGCGGTCGCCAAGGGCTGGGGCTGGGTGCACGCCAACCCGCAGGAGGCGGTGAAGAAGATGGTCGCCGCCTATCCCGAAATGGACCTTGGCTGGGAAGAGAAGACCGTCAACCTGGTGCTCAAACTGTCCTTCGACGGCGCGACGGCCAAGGACGGCTGGGGCACGTTCGATCCCGCCTCGATCGAAGAACAGCTGGCGCTGCTCGACAAGGTCGGCCAGTACCCGAACGGACGCCCGAAGGCGGCCGACGTCTACACCACCAAGATCCTCGAACTTTCGGCTGCCGAGCGGCCGATGCTCGACGCGCCCGCCGCCTAGAGCATGATCCCAGAAAATGGGAACCGGTTTTTGGAAAAGATCATGCTCCAGCAAAGAATTAGATTGGCATGACGAATAAACGTGATGCCGATCTAATACCGAACGCGATCGTAGCCAGCCGGCTGGATGTCGGCTATGGCGGCCGCCAGGCGGCCGCCAAGGTGCTTTCCGGCCTCGACCTTGCCGTCGAGGCCGGCTCCTTCCTGTCGATTCTTGGGCCGTCCGGCTGCGGAAAGTCGACCTTGCTCAGGGTGGTGGCCGACCTGCTTGACCCGCTCGGTGGCACCATCAGCGTGCTTGGCGACACGCCGCACGCGGTGCGCTCGCGCAGGGATGTCGGCTTCGTCTTCCAGGACCCGACGCTGCTGCCCTGGCGCACGGTGCGCGACAATGTGCGGCTGCCGCTTGGCGTCGGGCAAGGCAGCCTGACGCGCAAGATCGAGGACCGCAGCGAAGAATTGCTGGAGCTGATGGGGCTTGCCGGCTTTGGCGAACGCCTGCCGCACCAGCTGTCCGGCGGCCAGCGCCAGCGTGTGGCGATTGCCCGCGCCTTGCTTGGCCAGCCAAAGCTGCTTTTGATGGACGAGCCGTTCGGAGCGCTGGACGAAATCACCCGCGACCGCCTCAACGACGAGCTTCTCAATCTGTGGCGGCGCACGGGCACGACGATCCTGTTCGTCACCCATTCGATCGCTGAAGCCGCCTATCTCGGCGAGCGCGTCATCGTCCTTGCCGCCAATCCGGGGCGGCTGGTCAAGGATCTGGACATGCGGCCGCTCAAACAGGACGGCAATCGCTGCACGCGCGAAGACCCGGCCATCGTCGCCGCCATGGCGCAATTGCGCACCGCGCTGGAGCAGGCATCATGAGGCCGGCGCCGCTCTCGCCGCAATTATCCATCGCCCTGCCCGTTCTCGGCGCGGCGTCGCTTCTGCTCGCCTGGCAATATCTGCTGCCGCTTCTCGGCGTGCCGGCCTATATCGTGCCGACCCCGACCGCCATATCAGGCGTCTTCCAGAAGAATTTCGCTCTGCTCATGGACAATCTGAGGCCAACGCTGATCGAGGCGCTGGCCGGTTTCGTCATCGGCAATCTGGCCGCCGTTCTGCTGGCCATCCTGTTCGTGCACAACCGCATCCTGCAGGCGATCTATTTTCCGATCGTGCTGTTCTTCAACACCATTCCAGTCCTGGCGCTGTCGCCGATCATCATCCTGATCTTCGGGCTCGGCATGACGCCGAAGATCGTCATCGCGGCGGTGATCTGCTTCTTCCCGACGCTGGTGAACATGATCCGTGGCCTGGACTCGGCCAGCGACAATGAGCACGAGCTGTTCCGCGTGCTCTCGGCGACGCGTTCGGAGATTTTTTGGAGCCTGCGCCTGCCCCGCGCGTTGCCGATGCTGTTCTCCTCGCTCAGGATTGCCTCGGCGACGGCCGTCATCGGCGCCATCGTCGGCGAATGGATCGGATCGGACAAGGGCCTCGGTGCGCTGATCATCCAGGCGAGCTTCAACTACCAGTCGGACCGGCTCTACGCGGCGATCGTGCTGTCGTCCTGCCTGTCGATCGTTCTGTTCTGCGCCGTGGTGCTGGTCGAGCGCCGGGTCATCAAATATTGAGCAGGCATGTTTCCGGCTCGTGCAGGCCGTGCACAAGCCGACTTTTGCACCGATTTGATCAGTCGGTATTTTCCGGCTGCGTTGACAGAAATCCGGTCGCCGCCGCAACCAGCGTGGCTGCGCCAATCTTCATGGCGGCCTCGTCGACGCGAAATTTGGGATGATGAAGCGGATAGACCGATCCGACCGCCTCATTGCGGATGCCGAGCCGGAAATAGACCGAAGGACGCTTCTCGCTGTAGTAGCCAAAATCGTCGGCAATGGTCCAGCCTGATGTGTCGAGAACATTGTCGGCGCCGATGCAGGCCTTGCCGCTGGCGGCAATCAGTTCGGCCAACTCGCCATCATTGACGACCCCCGGCTCACCCTTGTGGATGGTGAGTTCCACATTGGCTCCGTGGCTCGCCGCCATGCCCTCCAGGATTTCACGAACGCGCCGCCAGGCGCGCTCGCGGGTTACGTCGCTGCCGCTGCGAATGGTCCCCTTCAAGGCGACCTTGCCGGCGATGACATTGTAGGCGCTGCCGCCATTGATGCCGGTGACTGATATGACCAGCGGATCGTAAGGGTCGATCTCGCGAGACACGATCTTCTGCAATTCTCCGACCATGGAGCAGGCCACGGCGATCGCATCGACCCCCTCAAACGGCTTTGCCGCGTGCGCCGCCTCGCCGGTGACGATGGCGTCGAACGTATCGCACGCCAGCGTGTAGGGACCCGAACGGACGGCGATCTTGCCGGATGGTGTGTACGGGTCGACGTGCAGGCAGATCGCGGCGTCGATATCGTCTAGCAGCCCCTCCTCCACCACCCGCTTGCCGCCCGAGGGCGAATCCTCTTCGGCCGGCTGGAAGATCAGGCGGACCGTGCCGCCAAAATCGGCCCTTGAACGATGCAGATGCGCGGCAACCGCGAAGCCCATCGCTGCGTGGGCGTCGTGGCCGCAGGCGTGCATCACGCCCGGATTGGCCGAAGGATAATCGATGCCGGACTCTTCTTCGATCGGCAAGGCATCGATGTCGGCGCGTATTGCTACCTTGCGGTTCGACGGCTTGCCAGTGCCGACTATGTCTACCGACAGGCCAAAGCCCGCGACGTCGCGAATGTCAGTGATCCCCTCGCCCGCCAGCATCTGCCTGAGATAGCGCTGCGTCTCCACCTCGCGATTCGACAGTTCGGGGTTGCGGTGCAGATGGCGGCGGATCTCGATCATCTGGTCGAGGATGCCGGCATCGATATCGACCGCGCCCGAACTGGCAACACTGCCTGCCATGGGCAGCCCCTCAGGATTTGACATGGATCTCTCGCGGGAACTTCGTCAACGTCTCGTTGCCGGCTTCAGTGACCAGAATGGTCTCGCTGACCTCGATACCCCAGCCATCCATCCACATGCCAAGGATGGAATGGACGACATTGCCGGGTTGAAGCACCGTCTTGTCGCCAGGCCGCAGGCTGATGGTGTGTTMGCCCCAATCCGGCGGATAGGCGACGCCGATGGAATAGCCGATGCGCGACTCCTTCTTCAGTCCGTAACGTTGGATGACCTTGCGCCATGCAGCCTCGACCGCCTCGGCAGTCGTTCCCGGCCTGACCGCATCGAGCACCGCGTCCATGCCTTCGATCACCGCCTTCGCCGTATCCGCGACCCGCGTCGGCGTCTTGCCGAGTTGCATCGTTCTTGCCAGCCCGGCGGCGTAGCGGCGGCAGACACCGGCGAGTTCCAACGCAATCGTTTCGTTGTCTCCAAACCGCCGGTCGCTCCACATGATGTGCGGAGCCGAGGCGTTCTCGCCGCCGAGGATTGTCGGCGGAAGGGCCGTGATATCGCCGGCGAAATCAGGGCTGCCGGCGATCTGCGCCGCCTGGATGGCCGCAATCGCATCGCATTCGCGCACACCGGGCGCGATCACCTCGAAGGCCCGCGCGACAGCCGCTTCGGCGAGCGTCGAGGCCTTGCGCAGATAGGCGATTTCAGGCGCCGATTTGACCGCGCGGATCCAGTTCACCAAGAGATCGGCGTCGTGCCATTTTGCGTTGGGAAGGCCGGCGACGAGGCGTGCGTGCCCCTTCGGCGAGAAGTAGTAGGCCTCGAGCTCGATGCCGATATGCCTGTTTCCCCAGCCCTTGGCGACGATCCAGCTCGCGATCCAGTCCATGGGGTGGCGGTCGGCGCGCTGAACGTGATCCTCCGGGAAGCCAACAACATTCTCGGGTTTCATCCAGGCCGTCAGCAGACCACCGGCCGCGTCCATGGCGCGCCCGATCCAGACCGGCTCAACCTCCTCCAAGGGGACCAGCACCACCTGTGGCGTGTAGAATGACCAGCCATCATAGCCAGTGATGTAGTGCTGGTTGGCAACGTCGTTGACGACAAGGAGCTCGAGACCGCGCTTGGCCATCTCAGCGCGGATTTTGCGAAGCCGCTGCTGGTATTCGTCGCGGGCAAACGGCAGTTCGATCATCTTTGCTCCATGCTGTGTTCAACGGTTGCGAGCTTCGCCCACCATTGAAGCGGTTTCGCCATGGCGGCAATCGGCCAAGGGCGTCAAGTGCACAGGTCCTAAGCCCGGTGCGGCTTGCGRCATTCTTCGGTAGATGTTGCTCGCGAATTATTTTTGAATTCCATTTGACTGAATAAATCTTTGATGCGAACCTTGCGTCAACTAGGGGCGCAAGGCATGGCATTGCGGGGGACCAATCAGGAGTTCGGGCGGCCGTACAACCGACGCATCGTGCTTGAATCCATCCGCCTGCATGGACCGATCGCCCGCGGCGAGATCGCCAGCCGCGTCGGGCTTACCGTCCAGACTGTATCGACCATCGTTCGCGAACTGGAAGAACAGGGATACATCCTCTCCCTGCGCGAGGAGCCCAAGGGGCGCGGCCTGCCGCCGGCGACCCTGCGCATCAATCCCGAGGGCGGCTATGCCGTCGGCATCCACATCACCCCACTCGGCATCGATGCCGCCTTGATCAATCTGAGCGGCGACGTGATCGAGGGTATCTACCGGGAAGCGCCGAACGCAACGCCGGACCATGCGTTCGAGCTGATCGGCGCGATGGTGGTTGAATTGACCGGATTGCGCGCCGGCGGACGGGTGCTTGGGGTTGGTCTCGCCCTGCCCGGACCGTTCGGTGTCGAATCCATGAGTTTTGTCGGTCCGACCACGATGACCGGTTGGAAGGACGTGGCGCTGCGCGAGCGGCTGGCGGCATCTACCGGACTGCCGGCCTTCTTCGAAACCGATATGGTTGCGGCGGCCATGGGCGAGCGGCTCTACGGCCTCGGCGCTCAGTTCTCCGACTATTACTACCTCTATTTCGGCGTCGGCCTTGGCGGCGTCATGGTCCATGACGGCAGCGTGCAGCGCGGTGCCTGGGGCAATGCCGGCGAGGTCGGGCACATCCCTGTCGTTCCCGGCGGCGAGGCCTGTCCCTGCGGCAACCGAGGTTGCCTTGAAAGATACCTCTCGCTCGAGGCGCTTGGGCGCTGGAACGGCACGGAGGCCGACTGGGTCGTGGAAGTCGCGCCGATCTTTCACAATGCGATCGCCGTCATCGAAAACCTGTTCGACCCTGAAACGGTCATCCTCGGCGGGCTGGCGTCCACGGACCTGCTCGAACGGCTGGCTGGTTCGACCGACGGCCTGCACAACTCCGTCTCGGCGCGCAAGGACCGCATCGCACCCCGGCTGATGGTCGCGCGCGGCGGGCAACATTCGGTGTTGCGCGGCGCCGCCGCCCTTGCGGTTTCAGGTGTGCTGTCGCCGCGCTTCGGCCAGATGTTCGCCGCCGAGCGCGAACGCGGCCGCGATCTTCTGGCGGCCAAGGAGATCGCGGCATGAGCGAACCGCTGCTGGTGCTCGACAACGTCACCAAGAACTATGGCGCGATCGAAGCGCTGAAAGGGATCAGCTTCTCAATCGGCAAGGGCGAAGTGGTGGCGTTGCTTGGCGACAATGGCGCCGGCAAATCCACGCTGGTCAAGATCATCGCAGGCGGGCTGGAGCCGACCTCGGGCCGCATGCTGTTCGAGGGCAAGGAGTTCCTGGCGAGGTCGCCGGCAGAGGCGAAGGCGGCAGGCATCGAAACCGTCTACCAGGACCTGTCGCTCTGCACCAATGTCGACGTGGTGGCGAATTTCTTCATGGGCCGCGAGATCACCAGGAAAGTCCTCGGCATTCCCGTGCTCGACGAGCGCGCCATGGAGGCCGTCGTCGGCAAGGCGCTGGCCAGCGCCGGCACCCGCATCCCCTCGCTGCGCACCAATGTCGAGCATCTCTCGGGCGGCCAGCGGCAGGCCATCGAGCTCAACCGCTTCGTCCATTGGGGTGGCAAGCTGGTGCTGCTCGACGAACCGTTCGCCGCGCTGGGCGTCGAGCAGACGCGGCGCGGTCTCGACATGATCCGCCAGGTGGCGAGCCAGGGCATCGGCGTCGTCATCATCACCCATATCATGCAGCAGGCCTTTCAGGTCGCCGACCGGATCGTTGTGATCCGGCAAGGCATCGTGGCCGGCGATGTCGCACGCAACAAAACAAGTCCCGATGCGGTGATCAACATGATCACCGGGGAGACGCTTGCCGGTGCCGGACCGGCGGGCTGAGGGGCAAAGAGGGGTCCGGCGCTAGAGGAGCGAACGACATGAAGCGAATACTTCTTGCTGTCTTCGGTATCCTGGCACTGGCCTTTGCCACGCTCACGCCGGCAATCGCCCAGTCGAAGGGAACCGTCTACTATCTGGTACCGACATTGCTCGATGAGTTTCAGACCGGCTCGGTGAGCGCTCTGGAGCTGTTCCTGAAGCAGGTCGGCTACGACTTCAAATCGCTGAACGCCGACAACAAGACCGACGCCCAGCAATCGCAGATGAACGACGTCATTGCGCTCAAGCCAGCGGCAATCGTGCTGGCCGCCGTCGACTTCAATGCGCTGAAGCCGTCCATCGAAGCGGCGCGCGCCGCAGGCATCCCGGTGGTCGAATTCGACCGCCAGATCACGTCGACGCCTTCCGACTTCACCTCGGTGGCAGGTACGGTCGAGATCGGTTATGTGGCCGCGGACCAGGCCGAGAAGCTGCTGAAGGCGAAGAACGGATCGGTAAAGGGCAAGGTCCTGCAGGTGCTGGGTGACCCTGGCGATCCCTACACGCTCGACATCCAGAAGGGTTTCGAGGAGAAGATGAAGGCGTTCCCGGACGTCAAGATCATCTCGCTTCCGGCCATGCAGTGGGAAGCCAGCAACGCCGGTACCATCGTTGCCGACCAGATGCTGGCCAACCCCGACATCGACCTGATCTTCAGCCATGCCGCGCATCTCTCGGTCGCTGCCGTCGCCTCGCTCGAGGCCGCCGGCAAGAAGCCGGGCGACGTCATGCTGATGAGCTCGAACGGCGCGCCGGTCGGCCTCGACCTGATACGCAAGGGCTGGCTCAACGTCGAAGTCGAGCAGCCGCTCTACGCGCAGGCCGCGGCCGTCGCCATGTTCATGGACAAGGTGGTCAAGAAGGAAGAAATCAAGCCCGGCGAATACGATGTGCTTGGCCTTAAGTCGACCGTGACCAAGGAGGCATGGGGCCCGAACATCAAGATCCCGGGTGCGGCCATCACCAAGGAAAACGTCGACAATCCCGCTTTCTGGGGCAACCAGAAGCCGCCGACCGATACAGTCAAGCCAGTCGAATAGGCACGTCGCCCGATACGCTCCGGGCCCTCTCGGCCCGGAGCCAGTTTCCCCGCAATTCCAATCCGCGCGCGATCCCTTCGAGCACCATCTCCGGGTCATGCGCCAGCCGGATCAGCCCATGAAGCCTCGCACCCGCCATGCCCTGGAGCTCGTCCTCGACAACCTCGTCTGGTTCATGCTGGTCTTCGTGCTGGTGGTGTTTTCCATCTTCATCCCGAACTATTTCCAGCTCGGCATCTTCGCCAACATCATCGAGGCCTCCAGCGTGCTCGGCGTCATGTCGATCGGCCTGGCGCTGGTCATCATCGCCGGCCATATGGATCTGTCGGTCGAATCGGTCGCCGCGCTCAGCGCGATGGCGGTGGGCATCCTGTTTTGCTCGTCCGGGATCGGCCTTGGCGTTCAACTGCATCCGGAATGGCTGATGGTTCCGGTGTCGCTGCTGCTGGCGCTGGCCGTGGGCGGCCTGATCGGCGCCTTCAACGGGTTTCTGGTGGTCAAGGTCAAGATGAGCGCCTTCATCATCACGCTGGCGTCCTACATCTGGGTGCGCGGCCTGGTGCTGGTGATTTCAGGCGGCCGCTCGGCGCAGGATCTGGCGCCGGCGATCCGCTGGTTCGGCATCCAGCGGCTGATCGGCCTGCCGCTCACCGCCTGGATCGCCATCGCCTGTTTCGTCGTCTTTTCGCTTATCCTGGCCAAGACGCCGTTTGGCCGGCACCTGGTGATGATCGGCGGCAACGAAACGGCGACCTTCCGCGCCGGCATCAGGGTCAACCGCAACCTCATCATCGCCTTCGTGCTGGCCGGCGCCATTGCCGGCCTTGCCGGCTGGCTGCTGGCGATCCGCACCTCGGGCGCCACCGCCAATCTCGGTGTCGGCCTGCTGTTCAACGCCTTTGCCGCGGTCGTCATCGGCGGCGTCAGCCTGAAGGGCGGTGTCGGCACCCTGCCCGGCGTCTATGCCGGGGTGCTTCTGCTCTCGGCCATCAACACGGCGATCAATCTGATGGGGCTGCCGGCCAATTTCACCCAGGTCATTCACGGCCTGCTGGTGCTTGCGGCCGTGCTGCTCGACGCCTTCAAGCAAACCATTCGCCAAAGACTGGCATGACAGGACGGCTCGCATGACCGGACGACTGAAAGACAAGGTGGCGCTGATCATCGGCAGCGCGCGCGGCATCGGCAAGGGCATTGCCCTTCGCTTCGCCGAAGAGGGCGCAAAGCTGGTGCTGGCCGACAGCGAGGCCGAGGCCGGGCAAGCGAGCGCCGACGAGCTCGGTGTCCCCTTCATCGGCACCGACATCTCGCAAATGCGCGACGCCGAGGCCGCGGTGGCACTGGCGCTGAAGCATCACGGCAGGCTCGACATCATCGTGCAGAATGCCGGCATTTATCCCTGGCAATTGATCGAGAACACCAGCACCGACGACTGGGACCGCGTCATGGCCGTCAATCTGCGCGGTACCTTCAACGCCACCCGCGCCGCGCTGGCGCCGATGAAGGCGCAGCGCTCCGGACGCATGCTCTACACCTCCTCCATCACCGGGCCGCATGTCACAAGCCCCGGCCACGGCCATTATTCGGCGACCAAGGCCGGCATCAACGGCTTCATCCGGGCAGCTGCGCTGGAATTCTCCGGCTACGGCATCACCGTCAACGGCGTCGAGCCCGGCAACATCCTCACAGAGGCCATCCAGCAGCATCGCGGCGCCGCCTATATCAAGAACATGGAAGATTCCATCCCGCTCGGCCGGCTCGGCAGCCCGCGCGACGTCGCCAATGCCTTCCTGTTCCTTGCCTCGGACGACGCCAGCTACATCACCGGCACAACCATTGTCGTCGATGGCGGGCAATTGCTGCCGGAGGGCAAGGATTTCCGAATGGTGCCGCCTTGAGAACTCAGGTCCTTCGCACGATGCAGTGCGAGCCGCCCAGAAGTGGCGCCAGGAGCCCGCCCCGGTGGCCTGCAACCCCTGATCAACAAAAAACCCGCCACGGGAGCGACCCGCGGCGGGCTTTTGGAGTGGCTACATCCCGGAGGAATCGACCGCTGCTGGTTGTATAGTGAACCGCGTGACCGCATTAGCCTATGGTGTGATCGCGGAAGACAAGGGCCTCTCGGCCGCGCCCCAGCTATTCGATCGTCAAGTCGAGTCTGGTCGATCTTCTCGAGCGACTTCTGTTCCGATCATTCCTGTGCGAGAGCGCCTGGGCTAGCCGACGCTGGAATGGTGGGCGATGACGGGCTCGAACCGCCGACATCTTCGGTGTAAACGAAGCGCTCTACCAACTGAGCTAATCGCCCGCTCCGGCGCGGACCTTTAAGCGGTCGGGGCCGGCTTCGCAAGGCCAAATGAACAGGTGACACCCTGTCCGCAGGCCCGATTTGCCAACAAAACGCCGGCTGTCAAAAAACCTTCTCCAGTTTGTTGTTATGATGGTTTGGTGCGCTTGACACCCGGTGGCGAACCCCTTATCCAGCGCCCCAACGACGAACACGGCTGACACGTGCTCGTCAATGCGCGGGTGTAGCTCAGTTGGTTAGAGTGCCGGCCTGTCACGCCGGAGGTCGCGGGTTCGAGCCCCGTCACTCGCGCCATTTCCCTCAAGGATAGCAATCCTTGGTACAGGGAAATGCCGACATGGATTGTCAGAATCCACTTTCAGACATGAAGTGCCAAGGCGCGGTCTTTTGCGCCTGTCGCCGGCTCTATGACCTGGTGGTCGGTGGTCGTTCRCCGCCGCGCGGATCGCGCGACCGACTGTTTTCGCAGCCGGTGTCAAAAATGCAGCTATGYCTGCGCGGCAATCTGGCAAACACGACGCCACTCCAATAGGCTGGAAATGAGCTCCTGGAACGACTCGGGCTTGAGCCGCGTTTGACCTTGCGAATCCCACTTGCGGATTCGCCCACAAAGCGCTGGATTCATTTCGCAGGTAGCGGAGCTGCACTAATATGCTGCCTGAACGGCTTGGAGGACTTATCGTGTCAATCGCACCAAACATTCCTATGCGCACATTATTCACGCTCATGTACCTGGGCGGCGCGACGACTGTCGCTACCGCCCTCTTCCCCGCGACCGCGTCGGCCGACCGGTTGCAGCCATGCGCGCGCGAGGGCGGAATCTGCCGTCTGCCGTATCCCGCCGAAGTGGTCTATGGCGCCCGGGGCCGCACAACCTCGCGCTATTTCGACCGAGACGCGGTGCCCTGTTCAAATCGCGTTTTTGGTGACCCGGCGCCGGGCAGGCCAAAGTCGTGTTTCATCGTGATGCGCGACCGGGGCCAGTCGGATGACAATTACGACGAACCGCGCCGCGAGAGATGGCAGCCCTGTGCCGATGAAGGCGACTTCTGCGATTTCTATGGCCGCAAGGTGGTCAGGTACGGAGCACGCGGCCGATTCACGCAGGACGTGTTCCGCAACGGCGTCCAATGCGACAATGATACGTTCGGCGATCCCGCTCCCGGCGACGAAAAGCGCTGCTATGTCAGGCAATAGCTGATCGGGCTATCGCTGCTTGCCATCCAGGGCAGTTTGCCGTTCTACGGAAACGGCAAACTGCCCTAACTCTTTGTTTTGGCGCAATTCCAAAGGGAAGGCGCCGCGTATTTTCCCGGAATTGCGCTGAGACTGGAACAGCCTGATGGCCGGTGTCCCGCGGGCCTCAACCCTTCGCCAGCAGTGCCTCGACTTCTTGCAGCGTCGGCATCGACGGCGCGGTGCCGGGCCGCGTCACCGAAATGCCGGCGACGGCGCAGGCAAAGCGCACCGCTTGCAGCGGCTCCACGCCTCGCGACAGCGCCGCGGCGAAGCCGCCGTTGAAGGCGTCCCCCGCGCCGGTGGTTTCGACCACCGGCCCGGCGCTGATGGCGGGGACATGCTCGGAGCGTCCCTTCGAGTGCAGCAGCGCGCCCTTGTCACCGAGCGTGACGATGACCGTGCCAACGCCCTTTTCGAGCAACTTGCCGGCGGCGGCCCGCGCCTCATCGACCGAAGAGACCTTCATGCCGGTCAATTCCTCCGTCTCGGTCTCGTTCGGCGTGAGATAATCGCAGAGCGTGTAGATGCGGTCGGGAAGCCTTGCCGCGGGAGCAGGGTTGAGGATGGTCGTCACCCCTGCCCCGCGCGCGATCTCCAACGCCCTGAGCGCCGCGTCGATCGGCTGTTCGAGCTGGGTGACGAAGACGCCGGCAGTACGAATCAGGGCGGCATTGGCCTCGATGTCTGCTGGCGAGATCAGCATGGCCGCACCCGGGCTGACGATGATGGCGTTGTTGCCGCTTCCCTCCTCGACGAAGATATAGGCGGCGCCCGTATAGCTGTCCGGCGTGTCGATGACGGCGCTTTTCACGCCGGCATCCTGCCAGGTCCGCTTGGCCATGTCGGCGAAGGCATCGACGCCAAGGCGGGTCAGGAAGGTGGTGTCGGCGCCGAGCTTGCCGGCGGCCACCGCCTGGTTCGACCCCTTGCCGCCCGGGCCCAGCTTGAACGAATTGCCCAGAATCGTCTCGCCCATGCGCGGCTGGCGATCGGCACGATAGGCGGTATCGGCGACGAAGACGCCCAAAATGACAACAGGCTTTCCGGCGGCCATATCCCTACTCCGCATCCGGCGGGATGACGCCTTTACGGAAGGCAAAGCAGCCGTAAAAACGGCGCTCACCGGTCTGGATGACGCAATAGGCCTGCTTGGCGCGCTCGTAGAAGGCGTAGCGCTCGACCGGCAGCATCGGCCAGGACTTGCCTTCGGCGGCGTCGATTTCTCTTTGCACTTCCTTCTGCACGGACGGTATCTCGTCCGGCTTGCCGACGATTTCCATGCGCGCGGCCGCGTCGTCGACGAACGTATCCAGCGGATAGAGCGACAGCACGGCCTTCACCACTTCCGCAGCTGGCGCATCGATACGCAGCAGCCGGCCGAGCACCGTCTGGCGCGCCACCGAATCGGAGGGGAAATTGGTGTCGGCGATGATCAGGTCGTCGCCATGGCCCATCGCCCGCAATGCCTGCAGCACGTCGGCATTGAGCAGCGGATTGATGCCTTTGAGCATGATAGTCCTCGTGAAGTTCGTTTGAGATCAGAGACGTTGAGATCAGAGACGCTGGCCGGTCTCGGCGTCGAAAAGATGAATCTGGTCGAGCCTGGGCTTCAGGGTCAGCGTATCGCCGGGCTTGAAGTCGTGGCGCTCGCGAAACAGCGCCACCATCTCGCCGTCGCCGAAGCGCAGGAACACCAGCGTTTCCGAGCCGGTCGGTTCGACCACCGAAATTTTCGCCGGCACGCCATCGGGATGGATTTCCAGATGCTCGGGACGCACGCCGTAGACGACGGCCTGCCCGTCCTGCGCGGCATTGTCGGCAATCGGAAACACCGTGCCTGATATGTCGACGCCGGGCTTGTCGCCTTTGCGCACGACACCCTTGAGCAGGTTCATCGACGGCGAGCCGATGAAGCCGGCGACGAACAGATTGGCTGGCCGGTCGAACAGTTCCAGCGGCGCGCCGACCTGCTCGATGCGGCCGTCGCGCATGACGACGATCTTGTCGGCCATGGTCATGGCCTCGATCTGGTCGTGGGTGACGTAGATCGTTGTGGTCTTCAGCCGCTGGTGCAGTTCCTTGATCTCGGTGCGCATCTGCACGCGCAGCTTGGCGTCGAGGTTGGAGAGCGGCTCGTCGAACAGGAACACTTGCGGATTGCGCACGATGGCGCGGCCCATGGCGACGCGCTGGCGCTGGCCGCCGGAAAGCTGCCTGGGATAACGCTTCAGATAGGGGTTGAGGTCGAGAATGTCAGCGGCGCGCTTGACCCGCTCGGCAACCACGGCCGGGTCGGTTTTGCGCAATTTGAGGGCAAAGGCCATGTTCTGCTCGACCGTCTTGTGCGGATACAGCGCGTAGTTCTGGAACACCATGGCGATGTCGCGTTTTGCCGGCGGCAAATGGTTGACGACGCGGTCGCCGATGGCGATCGTGCCGCCGGAAACGGTCTCCAGCCCGGCCACCATCCTGAGCAGCGTGGACTTGCCGCAACCCGAGGGGCCAACCAGCACCACGAACTGCCCGTCAGCGATGTCGACGCTGACTTCGTGCAGAACCTTGACGGTTCCAAACGCCTTGGCCACCTTGCTGATTGCGACTTGAGCCATCTCTCCCCCACCGGCTCCAACTGGCCGTAGGCGCAGAAGCTAACCAACGCGACCTGTCAGGGCAAGTCGGTCTCTTATAGATAAAAACCCGGCCTCGTTGACACGGCGTTTGGTTGTGAGAATAGTGGTGGGCGCTGGTCCAAATGTCGGCACCGATGCGCAGGGAATTCAAAATCGACGCAGGGTGGGGTCCTGCCTAATTCATATCCGAGCCGGTAGCACAATTGTGCTTCAGCGTCCGACAGGTGGCCACATCGATTCACACTGATTCTGGGAGGAATAGTTCAATGAGAACAGGTCTTTACGATAGGCTGGTGCGTGCCGGCGCCACGCGGCGCGACATCTTGAAGGGTGCGGCCAGCATGGCCGCGATCGCGGCGGCATCCGGCGCCGGGCTCGGCGCCTTGACGCGTCCTGCTTCCGCCGCAAGCGAACTGCGCTCGAAGATCCTGCAAATTCCCGGCGTTGGCAAAGGTCAGCCGACCGATGCCGATTTCCAGAAGGTCGGCGAACTCTGCCTCGAGGCGACCAAGGCCAATGTCAAGGAAGGCGAATTCGCCGGGGTCGAGTTGACCTTCATGGGCCTCAACAACCAGAACCTGCACAATGTGCTGTTCCGCGGCTTCCTGAAGCCGTGGGAGGCCTATACCGGCGCCAAGATCAGCTGGATCGACCTGGCGCAGGCCGACTACAACGCCCGCCTGCAGCAGTCGATCGCCACCGGCACCGTCGACTTCGACATCATCGAGATGGGCGCGCCCTTCGAAGGCGATGTCTGCGGCAAGGGCCTCACCTCCGAAATGCCCGACTGGGTCAAGAAGCAGATCGATTTCGACGATCTGGTCAACTATCTGAAGCCGCCGGTCGGCACCTGGGACGGCAAGCAGTATCGCGTCACCATCGACGGCGACACGCACAATTTCAACTACCGCACCGACGTGTTCGCCGATGCCGACCTCGCCAAGCAGTGGAAGGACGGCGGCGGTGAAGGCGAATGGGGCGTGCCGAAGACCTGGCAACAGGTGCAGGCCGTCACCAAGTTCCTCAAGGGCAAGAAATTCAAGGGCCAGGACGTTTACGGCTACCTCGACGCGCCCAAGCCGTGGGGCGGTTTCGGCTTCTACTTCCTCGGCAGCCGCGCCACCGCCTACGCCAAGCATCCCGACGACAAGGCCTGGCTGTTCGACGCCGACACGATGAAGCCGCGCATCAACAATCCGGCCTGGGTGCGCGCCATCCAGGACGTGATCGACGCGCTGCCTTCCGAACCGGCGGACCAGATCAACGCCGACCCGAACACCACCGGCTTCCAGCAGTTCCTGGCCGGCACGGGTTCGATGATCCCCTGGTGGGGCGACATCGGCTCAAACGTCAAGACCAACGATTCCTCGGTCATCGGCGACGTCACCGGCTTCTCGATCCTGCCGGGTTCGGACGACGTCTACAATTCCAAGACCGGCAAATGGGAGAAGCTGGCAAGCGGGCCGAACTATTCGCCGAACTGCGCCTATCTCGGCTGGGGCGTCTACGTCATGGCCCGCGTCGACAAGGATGAGAAGAAGAAGAAGGCGGCCTGGTCCGCCGCCGCCCATCTCGGCGGCAAGGACCTGTCGATCTGGACCGCGATGTATCCGTCCGGCTTCCAGCCCTACCGCAATTCCCACTTCGACATTCCGGAATGGGTGGCGGCCGGCTACGACGAGGCCTTCATCACCTCGTATCTGAAGTCGGAAGGCGACAGCTACAACCATCCGAACGCGGCGATCGAGCCACGCATCCCCGGCATCTTCCAGTACTATTCCGCCGCCGAGGACATTCTGGCCAACACCTTCGCCGGCAAGATGAAGGCGCAGGAAGGCGCCGATGCCATCGCCGCCGCCTGGGAAAAGCTCACCGACCAGATCGGCCGCGAAAAGCAGATCAAGCTCTACAAGGCCTCGCTCGGCCTGGCCTGATGGTGGCGTGAACCTGGGGTCCGGCGACGAAAGTCGTCGGACCCTGTCTTGACCGGCATCGCCGGTCGCGAAGTGCCTTCTGCAACCGGATGAGACGCGTGGCTGACCAGATTTTGCCCACCAATGATTGGCCGGCAAACGCCGTCCCGTCCGACCTGATACCGCCAGGCCGCAAACGCCTGGGCTGGGCGGTGATGGCAGCCGCGACGCTTGGCCTGCTGGCAACGATCCTGGTCCAGATCCTCTACAAGAGCGAGGTCGATACGATCGGCTTCGAGACATGGCGGCCGGTGGTCTACGCCTATGTGCTGTGGGGCGTGGCACTCGGCGTCGGCCAGGTGCTGACACGCGGCGAGGACGGCCAGCGCGCGCTGTTCCTGCTGCCGGCGCTGCTGTTCACCATCGCCATGGTGATCTTCCCGACGCTGTTCGGCTTCTACATCGCGCTCACCGACTGGAACCTCTCCTCCTTCAGCGGCCGCAGGTTCAACGGGCTCGACAATTTCTGGCAGATGCTGGCCGATCCCTACTATCGCAACGCCCTGTTCAACATGGTGCTCTACGTGCTCGCCGTGCTGGTCGAATATGTCATAGCCTTCGGACTGGCGCTGCTGCTCAACGCGCAGATCCGGGCTCGCAAATTCTTCCGCGTCGTCTTCCTGATGCCGCTGATGCTGTCGCCGGTCGCGGTGTCGTGGATGGTCGGCAAGTCGCTGATGGAATATCGCTTCGGGCCGGCGGCGACACTGGCGCGCCATCTCGGCTGGGAAAACCCGGCCTTCTTCTCGGATCCGATCATCGCCCGCATCTCGATCATGGTGCTGGATGCCTGGACCTTCATCCCGTTCATGATGATCATGCTGCTCGCCGGCCTGCAGGCGATGTCGCGTGAGATCCTCGAAGCCGCTCGAGTCGATGGCGCCAATGCGTGGCAGACCTTCTGGCAGGTCACCTTTCCGCTGATGCTGCCGGTGTCGGTGACGGCGGTGATCCTGCGCATCATCTTCAAGCTGAAGCTGGCCGACATCATCATCACGGTGACCTCGGGCGGGCCTGGTGGCGCCACCGATTCCGTCTCCAGCTTCATCTACCGCGAATACCGCGACCGCTCGAATGTCGGCTACGGCACCATGCTGGCGATGGCCTATCTGGTCATCATCGTCGTGTTCGTCACCTGGCTGCTGAAATTCGCCAACCGCTTCGTGCGCAACGTCAACTGAGCGGTGGGATCATGAGCGTTCAAACCACCGAATACACCGTATCCGAAATCCGCTCTCCGGCGAGCTTCATCACCAGCCGCGTCTTCATCTACGGCGCGCTTGTGTTCTGGGCTTTCATCTGCCTGTTCCCGATCTACTGGACGCTAACGACCTCGTTCAAATCGGCGGTCGACGTCACCCAGGGCCATCTGATCCCCTTCGTCGACTTCCAGCCGGACTGGAAGGGCTGGCGATCGCTCGGCCTCTCGCCCGATTCGATCTTCGAGACCTCGACGGTGCGTGATGAGTTCTTCAAGCGCTTCATGAACTCGGTCATCACCTCTGTCGGCGCATCGAGCCTCGCCATCGTCATCGGCAGCCTCGCCGCCTACGGCCTGACGCGCTACCGCTACAAGTTCGCCTGGTTCAAGAACGAGGACATCTCCTTCTTCTTCCTGTCGCAGCTGATCCTGCCGCCTGTCGTGCTCGCGCTGCCGTTCCTGGTGCTCTACCGCGAAGTCGGCCTGCTCGACACGCGCATCGGGCTGATCCTGCTCTATACGCTGATGGTGCTGCCGATCGTCATCTGGATCATGCGCGACCAGTTCAACTCTATCCCGGTCGAGCTGGAAGAAGCCGCGCTCGTCGACGGCCTGTCGATCTGGGGGGCGTTCTTCCGCATCGTCATGCCGATCGCACTGCCGGGCATGGTCGCCGCCTTCATCCTGGCGATGGTGCTGTGCTGGAACGAATATTTCTTCGCAGCCCTCCTGACCTCGACCGATGCCAAGACCATTCCCGTCATGGTGGCGAGCCAGACCGGCTCGCAAGGCATCAACTGGTGGTCAATGGCAGCCCTTGCCACCGCCGCGATCGCGCCGCTGGCGGTGATCGGCATCGCGCTGGAACGCTATCTCATCATGGGCATGACCGCGGGAGCCGTGAAGTGACGAGCCGATACCGGTTCGCACGCAACATCCGTGTCGGCTACAAGGGCTATGACCGCTACGGCAAGGGCGTCATGCCGATCGCCTGGCAAGGTCGAGCCGTCATCGCCGGCTTCGTGCTGGCCATGCTGTGCGGCGGCCTGCTCATGGCCCTGGTGGGCTTCTACGCCAATCACCTGGCGCTTGGCATAGCCTTCTATGTCATCCTGGCGATAGCCGGCGCCGCCACTTTCATCTGGGCCGTTGCCACCAAGAGCGACCCGGACAAGTCGATCGCCGACCACCGGGCGGAGCGGCTGAAAAACAACCTTTAGGCCCTCAGGATAGCGCGCAGGTGGTCCATGATCATGGCGACGCCCTCGTTGCCAAGCTCCGCCGATGCGTCCTTGGCATCAGCCGTGTACCAGCCGGTATTGTCGGCGAAGCGGGCGGCATCGACCGCCTCCGGACATAGCGTCAGCATCAGCGAGGTCTCGCCGATGCCGGCATGGTCGAACGGGTACTTGCCGTTCATGACCGCCGGCATCAGCGGATGGACCTGCACCCAGTTGAAGAAATTTTCCCCGGCGGCGTGTCCGGCATAATAGTCGGACATGTTCTTCGAGCCCCACCACCCCTCGCCGCGCTGCTTTTCGAGGAAGCGGAAGATCGCCTGGCGGCCGGCGGTCTTGAAGGCGAGATCGGTCGGCATGCCGGCGGCGAAATTCTCGGTCTGGTGGTGGATGATGGCGTGGATGTTGCGAAAACCKATGCGCAGCAGGCTGTAGAACAGTTCCTCGCCGAACGGCGCCAGCTGATTGCCGCCGACCTGCACCGAGCCCGAGCCTTCCGGCGGCGCCACTGCGTAGCTCGCGGCCCCGTAATAGAAGGGCGGCAGGATGATGACTTCCCTCTCCTTCTCGAACAGCTCCAGTGTCTTGATGACGGCCAGCGTGTCCATGCCGACGGCCATGTGCTCGCCATGGTATTCGAGCACGCCGAGCGGCAGGACGACCGGCCAATTCTGCGCAATCGCCTTGCGGATCTGGTGCGGCAGCATCAGTTCATAGCGCATGATCTATTCCATGTTGGTGTGGCGCGCGCGCATGGCTTCAGGCGACGCGCCGGTCAAGGATTTGAGTTTCAGCACCATCACCTCGAACAGCAGGAACAGCGCACCTTCGAACACCGAGCCCATCGGCAGAACCGAAGTCCTTTGCGCCCCCTGGTCATTGGCCATTGTCTGGGCGGGGATGAGCAGCGTGGCGTCGGCCAGTTTTGCCGCGCTGCCGCCGGCCTGGGCGGTCAGCAGCAGATTGGTCGCGCCCGCATCGCGCGCGACGCGCATCAAGGTCAGCACCGTCGAGGTTTCTCCCGGTCCGGAACTGGCCAGCAAGACGTCACCAGGCCCCAAGGGCGGCGTGGTCATGTCGCCGACCACCGCGACCGGCAGGCCGAGATGATAGAGCCGCATGGCGAAACCCTTGACCTGCAAGGCCTCGCGGCCGCAGCCATAGACGACGATCTGCCTGGCTTCGGCCAGCATCCTGCATGCAGCGTTGATCTGGCTGCCGTCCATGCGCGCCAGTACGCCGCCGAGTTCGTCGAGCGCGGTCTCGAACAGATTTTCGTTCCGGTCGCTCACGGCACCCTCGAAATCGTTCTGGAATTTTTCATGAACAGCTTGATTTCATTCATGCTAGCAACCGCGAAAATGCGTGTCCAACGCCGCGCGGCGCTTTTGCCCGATCTCAGGCGTGATAATGTCATGTCAGACAAATCAGCTCAGACTATCAACCCCCGGGAAAACTGCAGGACATGAAAACACGGCATTTCGACCGCATCGGCAATGGCGGCATCACCTTTACGGAACTCGGCTTCGGCACGGCGCCGCTCGGCAATCTCTACCGCGCTGTTTCGGACGAGGACGCCAATGCCACGCTCGACGCCGCCTGGGCGACCGGCTGCCGCTATTACGACACCGCGCCGCTCTACGGGCTCGGCCTGTCGGAAACACGCCTCAACCCCTTCCTGCGCGGCAAGAAGCGCGACGACTATGTGCTGTCGAGCAAGGTCGGCCGCCTCATGCGCGCCTGCCCGCCGGAGCAGCGCACGGGCATCGGCAAGTTCTTCGACACGCCGTCACGCCAGGAAGTGTTCGATTACAGCTATGACGGCGTGATGCGCTCGTTCGAGGCCTCGCTCGAGCGGCTTGGCGTCGACCGGATCGACATCCTGTTCGTGCACGATGTCGACATCTTCACCCATGGCAGCAAGGAGGCGTCCGACCGGCGCATCGAGGAATTCATGCGCTCCGGTTACTACGGACTGCTGTCGCTGCGCGACCAGGGTGCGATCAAGGCGTTCGGCGGCGGCATCAACGAATGGCAGGTTGCCCAGACCCTGGCCGAGCGCGGCGATTTCGACCTGTTCCTGCTTGCCGGGCGCTACACGCTGCTGGAACAGGAGGCGCTGACATCCTTCCTGCCGCTCTGCCAGAAGCGCGGCATCGGTATCGTCCTTGGCGGCCCCTACAATTCCGGCATCCTGGCGACAGGACCGAAACCCGGCGCCTACTACAACTATTCCGAGGCGCCCAAAGACATTCTCGAGCGGGTCGCCGGCATCGAGGCTGTCTGCAAACGCCATGGCGTCAGGCTGATCGAGGCGGCGCTGCAGTTTCCGCTGCTGCATCCCTCGGTCGTCTCGGTGATCCCCGGCGGCCAGCGGCCGAGCGAAGTCGAAAGCAACCGGGCGCTGCTTGACGCGAAACCGCCGGCGGCGTTGTGGGCCGACCTCAAGAAGGAAGGCTTGATGCGCGCCGACGCGCCGACCGCATAACCCCTCGCGTCGGGGTCAGCCACTAAAATGAAAAGCCGGGCAAGCCCGGCTTTTCTGTCTCTGAAAAAGAAAAAACGCTTAGTTGACGGCGTCCTTCAGGCCTTTGCCGGCCGAGAACTTCGGCACAGTGCGTGCCGGGATCTTAACTTCGGCGCCGGTCTGCGGGTTGCGGCCGGTCGAGGCGGCACGCTTTGACACGGTGAAATTGCCAAAGCCGACAAGCCGGACATCGCCGCCCTTCTTCAGTTCGCCGGTGATGACGGAAAATACCGCATCGACCGCCGACTGCGCGTCACCCTTCGAAATGCTCGCGGCGTCGGCGACAGCGGACACCAGTTCGTTCTTGTTCATAAAAATTCCCTTCCATGAGAACACCGGAACTAACGACTCATCCGGCAGGAAACGGACTTTAGAAAGAAGCGTTCCCGCAACCAAGTCGAAAAGCCTGGAAAAAGTGGAAAAAAGCCCGGAAATCCGGGGTTTTTCACATGAAAAAGCCGGGCGCGAGGCCCGGCTTTCCGTTTGTGCACTGCAACCTTAGAAAAAATCTAATGTGCGAGCGATTTTCCGGTGTCGTCGACACTGTCGGTCGTGGCCGGCGGATTGACCGGTTCGACCCATTCGATCGGCTCCGGCATACGCACCAGCGCATGGCGCAACACCTCACCGACGCGCGAGACCGGAATGATCTCCATGCCGTTCTTCACATTGTCCGGAATCTCCGCCAGATCCTTGGCGTTGTCTTCCGGGATCAGCACCTTCTTGATGCCGCCGCGCAGTGCGGCGAGCAGCTTCTCCTTGAGGCCGCCGATCGGCAAGATGCGGCCGCGAAGCGTTATCTCGCCAGTCATCGCCACATCGGCGCGGACCGGAATGCCCGTCAGCACCGACACGATGGCGGTGGCCATGGCCGCACCCGCGGACGGACCATCCTTCGGCGTGGCGCCTTCCGGCAAGTGCACGTGGATATCGCGCTTGTCGAAGAGCGGCGGCTCGATGCCGAAATCGAGGGCGCGCGAGCGGACATAGGAGGCCGCCGCCGAGATCGATTCCTTCATCACGTCGCGCAGATTGCCGGTCACCGTCATGCGGCCCTTGCCGGGCATCATGACGCCTTCGACCGTCAGCAGCTCGCCGCCGACTTCCGTCCAGGCAAGACCGGTGACGACACCGACCTGATCGTCGGCCTCGACCTGACCGAAGCGATAGCGCTGGACGCCAAGGTAGTCGGCGAGGTTCGCCGCCGTGATGCTCACCGTCTTCTTCTTCGTCTTCAGGATCTCGGTCACGGCCTTGCGGCCGAGCTTCATCAGCTCGCGCTCCAGGCTCCGGACGCCCGCTTCACGGGTGTAGGTCTGGATGATGGCGCGGATCGCATCCTCGCCGACGGAGAACTCCTTCGGCTGCAGCGCGTGATCGCGGATCACCTTCGGCATCAGGTGCCGCTTGGCGATTTCGATCTTCTCGTCCTCGGTGTAGCCGGCGATACGGATGATCTCCATGCGGTCCATCAAGGGCGCAGGGATGTTCAGCGTATTGGCCGTCGTCACGAACATCACGCTCGACAGGTCGTATTCGACCTCGAGGTAATGGTCCATGAACGTCGAGTTCTGCTCGGGATCGAGCACCTCGAGCAGCGCCGACGACGGATCGCCACGGAAGTCCTGGCCCATCTTGTCGATCTCGTCGAGCAGGAAGAGCGGGTTGGACTTCTTCGCCTTCTTCATCGACTGGATGACCTTGCCGGGCATCGAGCCGATATAGGTGCGCCGATGGCCACGGATCTCGGCTTCGTCACGCACGCCGCCCAGCGCCATGCGGATGAATTCGCGACCGGTCGCCTTGGCGATCGACTTGCCGAGCGAGGTCTTGCCGACGCCGGGAGGGCCGACGAGGCACAGGATCGGCCCCTTCAGCTTCTTCTGACGGCTCTGCACGGCCAGATACTCGACGATGCGGTCCTTGACCTTGTCGAGGCCGAAATGGTCGGTGTCGAGCACGTTCTGGGCGTAAGCCAGGTCCTGCTTGACCTTGGAGTTCTTGCCCCACGGGATCGACAGCAGCCAATCGAGATAGTTGCGCACGACGGTCGATTCAGCCGACATCGGCGACATCGTCCGCAGCTTCTTCAACTCGGCTTCCGCCTTTTCGCGGGCCTCCTTGGAGAGCTTGGTCTTCTTGATGCGCGCCTCGATCTCGGCGGCCTCGTCGCGGCCGTCCTCGCCTTCGCCGAGCTCCTTCTGGATCGCCTTCATCTGCTCGTTGAGGTAGTATTCGCGCTGCGTCTTCTCCATCTGGCGCTTGACGCGCGAGCGGATGCGCTTCTCCACCTGCAGGACGGAGATTTCGGCTTCCATGAAGCCCATCGCCTTTTCCAGCCGCTCCTTGACCGAGAGCGTGGCCAGCATCTCCTGCTTTTCAGGGATCTTGATGGCGAGATGCGAGGCAACCGTGTCGGCGAGCTTGGAATAGTCGTCGATCTGGCTGGCGGCACCCACCACTTCAGGCGAGATCTTCTTGTTCAGCTTGACGTAGTTCTCGAAGTCGGTGACGACCGAGCGGGCCAGCGCCTCGACCTCGACCTCTTCCTCTTCCGGCTCGACCAGCGCGGTGGCGCGGGCTTCGTGGAAGTCGGGACGGTCGGTGAACGAAACGATCTTGGCACGCGAAGCGCCCTCGACCAGAACCTTGACGGTGCCGTCGGGCAGCTTCAGCAATTGCAGCACATTGGCGAGCGTGCCGATGTCGAAGATGGCATCGGGCTCGGGATCGTCATCGGCGGCATTCATCTGGGTGGCAAGCAGGATCTGCTTCTCCTGACCCATCACCTCTTCCAGCGCCTTGATCGACTTTTCGCGCCCGACAAAGAGCGGAACGATCATGTGCGGGAACACCACGATGTCGCGCAGTGGGAGGACTGCGAAGACGCCGTCGCTGGGAGCCTTGGATATTTTGGCCATTGTCCAACCTTTCATGTCGCGGTCGCCATCAGGCCAACCGCGAATCTTATATTAACGACCGGGGATCGTTCCGCCTACCACCGTTTGTGACGGGAGTTTTACAGCACAGAAATCGGGCACCTCGGCCTTCTCGTGTTAGGTGGATGCAAGCGGGGCAAAGATCAAGAGTTAACATCGCCGGCAAATCCACTCCATTGCGAAGGCCGCGTGCCCCACACAGCAAAACGGCGCCGCAACGGCGCCGTTCCACAAAAATATGAGGTCAGGTGCCATGTCAGGCGCTGACATTGCCCTTCTTTTCCTTCTGTTCGGAGTAGATGTAGAGCGGCCGGGCGCTGCCGGTCACCACTTCCTCCGAAATCACCACCTCGCGCACGCCTTCGAGCGCGGGCAGTTCGAACATGGTGTCGAGCAGGATCGCTTCCATGATCGAACGCAGGCCGCGGGCGCCGGTCTTGCGCTCGATGGCGCGCTTGGCGATCGCCGACAGGGCGTTCTCGTGGAAGGTCAGGTCGACATTCTCCATCTCGAACAGCCGCTGATACTGCTTGACCAGAGCGTTCTTCGGCTCGGTCAGGATCTGGATCAGCGCCGGCTCGTCGAGGTCCTCCAGCGTCGCCAGGACCGGCAGACGGCCGACGAACTCCGGAATGAGGCCGAATTTCAGGAGATCCTCGGGCTCGACCTGGCGGAAGATGTCGCCGGTGCGGCGATCCTCCGGCGAGGCGACCGTGGCGCCGAAACCGATCGAGGTCTTTCTGCCGCGATCCGAGATGATCTTGTCCAGGCCGGCAAAGGCGCCGCCGCAGATGAACAGGATGTTGGCGGTGTCGACCTGCAGGAACTCCTGCTGCGGATGCTTGCGGCCGCCCTGGGGCGGCACGGAGGCGACCGTGCCTTCCATGATCTTCAGCAGCGCCTGCTGCACGCCCTCGCCCGACACGTCGCGGGTGATCGAGGGATTGTCGGACTTGCGCGAAATCTTGTCGATCTCGTCGATGTAGACGATGCCGCGCTGGGCCCGCTCGACATTGTAGTCGGCCGACTGCAGGAGCTTCAGGATGATGTTCTCGACGTCCTCGCCGACATAACCGGCTTCGGTCAGCGTCGTCGCGTCAGCCATGGTGAACGGCACGTCGATGATGCGGGCCAGCGTCTGCGCGAGCAGCGTCTTGCCGCAACCGGTCGGGCCGATCAAAAGGATGTTGGACTTGGCCAGTTCGACATCGTTGTTCTTGCCGGCATGCGCGAGGCGCTTGTAGTGGTTGTGGACCGCCACCGACAGCACGCGCTTGGCGTAGGGCTGACCGATGACATAGTCGTCGAGAACCTTGAGGATCTCCTGCGGTGTCGGCACGCCCTCGCGCGACTTCACCATCGAGGTTTTGTTCTCCTCGCGGATGATATCCATGCAGAGCTCGACGCATTCGTCGCAGATGAAGACCGTCGGACCGGCGATCAGCTTGCGCACCTCATGCTGGCTTTTGCCGCAAAACGAGCAATAAAGCGTGTTCTTCGAGTCACCGCTGTTGTTGCCGACCTTGCTCATTTTCCTGTCCTTTCATCGCCGCCCGCCGATGGTCTGGCTGAAAGGGCGCATACTCTATTTATCGCGGGAATCCGCCGCCGCCAGTGTCCCGGCTCCCGCAACGTATTCCGTACGAAACACAAATCAGAAAACGTGGCAATGATTCGCAGCAACCCCACACAAAGCTAAGCCGTCGAAAATCAACATAGCCTTAACGTAGGCAATCCCGACCGTCGAGGGAACAGCCAATTGTGGCCGAAATGCCGCAAGACGCGCCAAAAGCGCGTGATGGTGTCATCCAACTGCCACCAAGCCCTTATGCCACGGCGCCTTCCACCGGCTCGCGCGACGAAATGACCTTGTCGATGAGGCCGAAATCCTTGGCTTCGTCGGCCGTCATGAAATGGTCGCGATCGAGCGTACGTTCGATCTCCTCGTAGCTCTTGCCGGTGTGCTTGACATAGACCTCGTTGAGGCGGCGCTTCAGCTTGACGATGTCCATGGCGTGGCGCTCAATGTCGGAGGCCTGGCCCTGGAAGCCGCCGGACGGCTGGTGAACCATGATGCGGGCGTTCGGCGTGGCGAAACGCATGTCCTTGTGGCCGGCGGTCAAAAGCAGCGAGCCCATCGAGGCCGCCTGGCCGATGCAGAGCGTCGACACGGCCGGCTTGATGAACTGCATGGTGTCATAGATCGCCATGCCCGAGGTGACCACGCCGCCCGGCGAATTGATGTAAAGGTTGATTTCCTTCTTCGGATTCTCGGCTTCGAGGAACAGGAGCTGCGCGCAGACCAGCGTCGCCATGCCGTCCTCGACCGGACCGGTGATGAAAATGATGCGCTCCTTGAGGAGGCGCGAGAAGATGTCGTAGGCCCGCTCGCCGCGATTGGTCTGTTCGACCACCATCGGAACGAGGTTCATGTAGGTTTCGACGGGGTTCTTCATCAGTTATCTCTTATCTCGCGGTGGGATTCCGGCGCCGGGAATGCTGGCAGATCGGGCAGAATCGGTTCTGGATCGTTGTTCCGTAGATAGGATGCCGGCTCATCCTTGTGCAAGGCCGACCCGTCCTAGCCATCTGGGTAAGTCGAATCAAGCTTTACGGCAAGGAATCGCACCGCCGGAGGCCCACGCCGCTCCGGAGCGGACGGTACCGGTCCGCAACGTAGCAGTTTCTTAACCGCGTCACTTAACGAAATGCGGCAAAATCGCTTTTCTCCGGGACCGCTTCCCCTACAATTCAACGTTGAACTTGCGCCTAAAGTTCAAACAGGGGGAGTGTCATGTTCAGGAGAAGCGCATCCTTCGCCATTGCCGGGCTGGCCATGCTCGGCACGGCTTCGCAGACGGCGGCCGGCGGCCGTGCGGTGGAATGCTACGAACCGGTCCGCACGCCTGATGTCTACGACACCGTCTATGAAGACGTGATGGTCAGCCCGCCCGGCCAGCAGGTCGATTACACCCCGCCCATCTACGGCACACGCGAACGCGTGGTGATGACCGTTCCAGCGCAGGTGACGTACGAGGTCGTGCCCGCCGTCACCCGCACCGTCTACCGCACGGTGAGGGTCGATGGCGGCGGCTATTCCTGGGAATGGCGCGTCATCCATGGCCGCAAGGTGCTGTGCAAGGTCTGGCACAAGGCACGCTATGAACGCGTCGCCGAGACGGTGGTGATCCAGCCGGAGCGCACGCGTCGCGTCGTCATCCCGGCGCAATACGACCGGATCGCCGAGGAAGTGCTGGTGCGGCCGGAGCAAAGACGCATCATCGATGTCCCCGCCTCCTACCAGACCGTCACGCGGCGCGTTCTGGTCAGGGAAGGGTCGTCAGGCTGGCGGCGCGTGCATATTCCCAGGCACTGCCAGGATTAGGCGACCTCCGCCCGCAGCCAACGCTTCAGGCCGGCGACATCGCCGTTGCCGACGGTCGCCGCAACACGCCTGCCGACTGCCGCGCCGAACTTGTAGCCATGGCCTGAGCAGGCTGAGACGATCAGGCACCTGCCCTTCGCATGCGCCATGAACTTGTCGTCTGCGGTGAAGGTGTAGGCGCAGGTGACGACCTCGGTCACCTCATACTCCGCGATACGGGCGATCGGCGGCGAAAACAGGTTGCGGATCGCCTCGCCCTCGCCCGGCACCGGCTGACGGTTCCAGTCGGCGTCGCTGGTCGGCACCCTGTGCAGGCCAGAGCCGAATTTCATGCCGGCGCCGCCGGAGGGCGGGATCACGTAGCCATCGACAGCGCCGCCGACGTCGAGGACGACCGGTGCCGCCGCCCAGGCCGCCTTCAGGTCAGCCGGCGGTTCGACATAGGCAAGGGCCGTCCGATAGGTCTTCAGTTCGCCGTCCAGTTCCGGAAACAGCTTCAGCACCCAGGCGCCGGCGGCGACGACGATGCCGTCGGCATGCATGGTTTCGCCGCTTTCGAGCACGATGTGGCCCGTTTCGGAGTCGATCGCGGTGACCTTGCTGTTTTCGTAGACATTGGCGCCGTTGGCGCGCAGCCATTTCGCCAGTCCCGCAGCGATCTTGCGGCAATGCAGCGCGCCGCCTTCCGGCGAATAATAGGCATAACGGAACGTGCCCGGCTCAAGGAAAGGCCAGCGCTTGACCGCGGCCTCGGGCTCGAACAGTTCGAAGGGAAAATTGCCCTCTTCCAGGCCCTCGCGGTATTCCTCGGCCTCGTCGCCCGGTTCGCGCGAAATGCAGACGAAACCGCGTGCATCGAGATGGCTTTCGCCGAGATCGGTCCACATCTCGTCCCAGGCCTCATAGGCTTCGGTGATCAGCCTGCCGTAGCCGGTTCCGGTCCGATAGGCGCGGCGGATGATGCGGTGATGGTCGCCTGACGCGGCCAGCGGGTTGGGGATCGGTCCCTGCTCGACGATCGAGACGCTGTGGCCGGCCTTGACCAGCGACCACGCCGTGGAGAGACCGGCAATACCCGCGCCGACAACGATCACATTCATGCGTTCAGACTTTCCGCGGCCGCGCCGGCTGGCTCAATTCATTGGACGGCGGGCGCCAACATACGGTCTGGAATGAGGCTGGCAAGCCGCGCTATGGGTCTGGCATGACCAATTCGACGCTGCCCTACCTGGCCTTTGATCCAGCCACTCGCCAGCTGCGGCTCGACCCGCACGAGCCGGCTTTCTTCCTGAACCCGTACGAGGCCTATGCCTGCCTGCACGACGTCTCGAATGCCTTCCTCTGGGAGGAATTCGGCTTCTGGTGCTTTGGCGGCTTCGACGACGTCAACCGGCTGCTGCGCGACCGCCGCTTCGGTCGCCAGAACCCGGCCGGTATTCCCGACAGCCGTGGTGCCGGCCAGGACCGAAGCCATCTCAGGGCATTCGACGGCATCGAGGCAAACTCCATGCTGGAACTGGAACCGCCGGTGCACACGCGGCTGAGAACACTAGTCAACCGCGCCTTCGTCTCGCGCCAGGTCGAGCGGCTGCGGCCGCGGGTCGAGGCGCTCGCCAACGAACTGATCGACCGCTTCGATCCCGCCGGACCGGTCGACCTTTTGCCCGCCTTCGCTTCTCCCCTGCCGATCACCATCATCGCCGAAATGCTCGGCGTGCCGGTCGAGATGGGGCCGCAACTGCTCGACTGGTCGCATCAAATGGTCGCCATGTACATCCATGGCCGTAGCCGCGAGACCGAGGAGACGGCCAATCGCGCCGCGGGCGAATTTGCCGATTTCCTGCGCGGCTACGTCGCCGAGCGGCGCAGGAATCCTGGTGACGACCTCTTGTCGCTGCTGATCTCGGCGCAAGAGGACGGTCAGAAATTGACCGAGGATGAGATGGTGTCCTCCGCCATCCTGCTGCTCAATGCCGGCCATGAGGCCACCGTGCACCAGACCGGCAACGCCGTGCGCTCGATCCTGGCGCAAGGCGGCGATCCCAGCCGTTTCTTCAAATCGGCGGAAGCGGCAGCTGCCACCGTCGAAGAATGCCTGCGCTTCGACGCGCCGCTGCATATGTTCATGCGCTACGCCTATCAGGAGATCGAGATTGCACCCGGCATCGTCGTGCAGCCGGGGCAGACCATCGGGCTCTTGCTCGGCATGGCCAACCATGACCCGCGCGCCTTTGCCGAACCGCAGGCCTTCCGGCCGGATCGCACCGACCAGAAGAACGTGTCCTTCGGCGCCGGCATCCATTTCTGCATCGGCGCGCCGCTGGCGCGGCTCGAACTGCAGGTGTCGCTGAAGACCTTGTTCGAACGGCATCCGCAACTGCATCTTGCCGAACAGCCCCGCTTCCGCGACACTTACCACTTCCATGGGCTGGAAACGCTCGCCGTCGGTTTCTGAACGATCGCGAGCCTGGGGCTGCGCGATGAGACTGTTCTGGAGACCGGCGACGGCGTTCGCATTGGCGTTGCTATGCGCCTGCCTGGGCATGGCGCGCGCCCAGCAACAGCCGGAAAATATCCCGTGGGAGAACAGCATGGCCATCGCCCAGAAGATGGCAATGGTGCTCCTGGAACGGCAGACCGGATCGAAGGGCCTGCCGCTGGCGTCCTTCGCCATCGAGGTCGATCTCAATCTGGACGGCTTGCCTGAAATCTTCGCCTACCGCTATGCGCCGGGCTGCGACGGGGTCAAATGCGGCAACTTCCTGTTCGTCCTGGAAGACGACAGCTATCATGAGGTTCTGGGCGACATTCCCGGCGTGCGACTGGTGCCGCAGGACAAGATCGCACTCAGCCCCTTCAAACGTAACGATTTTTTCGACATCCAATCCGACACGCTGACGATCGGGTGGGACGGAAAGCGCTATCTCGACGCTTCCACCTTCCCGGCTTCGACGCTCGATGGCGCAGCCTTCGTGGCCGCCTGTCAGAAAAACAAGTTGGGCGAGCAGCCGGCCGAGGGGGAAGCGGAACAGGCGGCCACGGCATGCCAATGCCAGGTCAACCGATTTCAGGTCGTCGGCTTCAAACAGGCCGACCTTGATGCCTACACGGCTTCGATTGCCGGGCAGGAAATCGAGTATCCAATAGGCGACAAGGAAGATGCCTGGCTCGCTTTGTCGAAAAGTGCCCAGGACGTCGCCACCGGCTGTGACGTGGCGAGCGGCAAAAGCCAATGGCCGCCGGCCTATTTCGATCATGGGGACCAGCCGCAGCACAAGCTGAACTTCAATGGCTTCCTCGACGCCTGCCCGGTGCAGGATTTCATCATGGCCAACCACAAGACTGGTTCGCCGGACCGCGCGCTCGCGCTTTGCGGATGCGTCGCGCGCGAAATCCCGACCTATGGCGTCAGCCAGCAGGGGCTCGACCTCCTGGCGCAATATTATCGCGACGAGATATCTGACGCCGATATCGAGGCCCAGGACGCCGATCTGCTGACGGCGCACGACAAGGCGTCGGAAGCCTGCCTCAGCCAGTTTCCGGTGAAATGATCACAGCTTGATCACATACTCCTTGCGGGTCGTTTCAAGCACTTCCCAGCTGCCCCTGAAGCCCGGCCTCAGCACGAAACTGTCGCCGGTCTTGACGGTGTGAGCTTGCCCCCCATCTTCCGCGATCACCGAAACGCCGGACAGGATGTGGCAGAATTCCCATTCGTCATAGACGATGCGCCATTTGCCGGGGGTCGATTCCCAGATGCCGGCATATAGGCCGCCATCCCGCTCCTCGACATTCCAGGTGCGGAATTTCGGATCGCCCGAGATCAGCCGGTCCGGCGCGGGCGCGCCGGATTCGGGTTCGACGCTCTTGGTGTCGACTGAAAGAAAAGCAGCCATCAGCAATCAAACCTTGGCGAGTGCCTGTTCGAGGTCGGCGACAATATCGGTAACGTCCTCGATGCCGATCGAAAGCCGCACGGTGTCCGGGCCGGCGCCGGCCTTGACCTTCTGCTCGTCGGAAAGCTGGCGGTGCGTGGTCGAGGCCGGGTGGATGACCAGCGACTTGGTATCGCCGACATTGGCCAGGTGCGAGAACAGTTCCAGCGCCTCGACGAATTTGACGCCGGCCTCGTAGCCGCCCTTGAGGCCGAAGGTGAACACGGCGCCTGCGCCCAGCGGCGAGTATTTCTTCTGCAGCGCATTGTTCTTGTCGCTGGGAAGGCCGGGATAATTCACCCAGGCAACCTTGGGGTGATTGGACAGCCAGCCGGCGACGGTGACGGCGTTGTCGCAATGGCGCTGCATGCGCAGCGGTAGGGTTTCCAGGCCGGTCAGGATGAGGAAGGCGTTGAACGGCGAGATCGCCGGGCCGAGATCGCGCAGGCCGAGCACGCGCGCGGCGATGGCGAAAGCGAAATTGCCGAAGGTTTCGTGCAGGACGAGGCCGCCATATTCGGGGCGCGGCTCGGACAGCATCGGGTATTTGCCCGACTTCGACCAGTCGAAGGTGCCGCCATCGACGATGACGCCGCCGATCGAATTGCCGTGGCCGCCGATGAACTTGGTCAGCGAATGGACGACGATGTCGGCGCCATGCTCGATCGGTCGGATGAGATAGGGCGAGGCCAACGTGTTGTCGACGATCAGCGGCAGGCCATGCTTGCGGGCGATGTCGCCGATCTTCTCGATGTCGACGAAAGTGCCGCCAGGATTGGCCAGGCTCTCGATGAAGATCGCCTTGGTCCTGTCGTCGATCTGGCTCTCGAAGGTCGAAATGTCGTTGGTGTCGGCCCAACGCACCTCCCAGCCATAATTCTTGAAGGCATGGCCGAACTGGTTGATCGAGCCGCCATAAAGCCTTGTCGCGGCGACGAAATTGTCGCCCGGCTGCATCAGATTGTGGAACACGATGACCTGCGCGGCGTGGCCGGACGCGACCGCAAGGGCGGCCGTTCCGCCCTCAAGTGCGGCGACGCGCTCTTCAAGCACGGCCTGCGTCGGGTTCATGATGCGGGTGTAGATGTTGCCGAAGGCCTTCAGGCCGAACAGCGACGCGGCGTGGTCGGCATCGTCGAAGACGAAGGAGGTCGTCTGGTAGATCGGCGTGGCGCGCGCGCCGGTGGCCGGATCGGGCTTGGCGCCGGCATGGACGGCGAGCGTGTTGAAACCGGGCGTACGGGTCACTTAAAACCTCCCTCGAGAAATTTCTGAAAATCGCCGGGCATTCTTGGCGAAGCCCGGCTCGGAATGCAAAGAAGAAAATACCCTTCGGCGTGGGACCTTCGATCAAGTCGCAGGAAAATACGGCGTTAGCCGGAATAATTTTGCGCTTCTCGGCCGCCGCCTATTTCTGGCGCACGCCGAAACTCTGGAACCCCTGGCGCATCAGCGGTTTTTTGGACGACAGCACGCCTGAATTGACGCCGGTCCAGCCGATCTCACCGGAGAGCTTGCCGTACTCGATCTTGGGGCAGCGGTTCATCACCACCTTGATGCCGGCGGCTTCGGCGCGCGCGGCGGCCTCGTCATGACGCACGCCAAGCTGCATCCAGATGACTTTCGGCAAGGGGTCGAGCCGCAACACCTCGTCGACAATGCCCGGCACCGCAGTCGCGGCGCGGAAGATATCGACCATGTCGATCGGCCCCGGAATATCGGCCAGCCTGGCATAGGTCATCCGGCCGAGGATCTCCTTGCCGGCCTGACCGGGATTGATCGGGATCACCGAAAACCCCTTGGCCAGCAGGTATTTCAGCACGAAATAGCTCGGCCGCACGTCATTGGCCGATGCGCCGACCATGGCGATGGTCTTCACCGAATTGAGGATGTCGCCGATGTAGGCATTGTCGTAGCTATCGTGATTCATGCCTCGTCCTCATACAACGCCTCAGTGAGAAAACCATCCGGGTCATTGCTGAAATCGCGCAACATGCGGAAATGGTCCGTATCACGAAAGTCGGCAGGCTCGAGCCCGAAGCGGCTGATGCGGAACAGCCGCGCGCCAGGACAAGCCATCAACAGCGGCGAATGCGTCGCCATGATCACCTGCGCGGTGCCGGACTGATCCATGCGCCGCAGCATCTTCAGCAGTTCGATCTGGCGCGATGGAGACAGCGCGCTTTCCGGCTCGTCGAGGATGTAGATGCCTTGCCTGCGGCAGCGTTCCTCGAAGAAACGGATAAAGCCTTCGCCATGCGACCAGGACAGGAAATCCGGCGGAGCCCCACCAGACGTCAGCGCCGCCTGATCGAGGTAACGAGCGACCGAGTAGAAGGATTCGGCGCGAAAGAACCAGCCGGCAGTGACTTTTGGCAGCCAGTGACCCCGGAATGTGTCTGCCAGCGCAGCGCCACTCTTGTCGATGGCGCCGGAGTGGTCGACTGGGCGGTAGCCTTTGCCGCCACCGGCCTCGTCGTAGCCGGCCAGGGCGCCAATCGCTTCCAGCAGCGTGGATTTGCCGGTGCCGTTTTCGCCGACGATGATGGTGATCGGCGTCGTGAATTCGAGTTCGAACTGGTGGCCGCGAAACAGCGGCAGGTTCCAGGGGTATTTTTCCCAGTCGGACACCCGCTCCGGATCGAGCAGGATGCGCTTGAGGTAGGGCGCCTTGAGCCGCGTCAGTTGCTTGCGGTAGGCCATCACCCAGGCAGCGAAATCGTGCCGTCTTCCGCGATCGGAAAGGCCGGATTGTGCGCCACTTCCCAGACATGGCCGTCGGCATCGGCGAAATAGCCGTACCAGCCGCCCCAGAAGGCGCGGCCGGCCGGCTTGACGATGCGGCCGCCTGCCTTTTCCGCCATGGCGAGCACCTCGTCGACTTCTGCATCGGAGCGGGTGTTGTAGGCGAGATAGACGGCGGAAGGCGCCTTGGTGAAGGCAAGCCCCGCATCCGCCTCGGCGCTGACGCGCGGAAACAGGCCGAGAATGGCCCCGCCCATCTGGAAGAAGGCGACGCCGTCGGTGATGCCGGCATGCCGTTTCAGGCCCATTGCCTCGTAGAAACGCACCGCGCGATCGAGATCGTCCGTCGCGATCGTGATGATGGAGATGCGCGGTTCCAAGGTTACTCGTCCGTCCATTCCGGCTTGCGCTTGCCGATAAAGGCGCCGATGCCTTCTTCCGCGTCGCGCGCCAGCACGTTCTCGACCATGATGCGGCCGGTATAGGCATAGGCGTCCGCCAGTCCCATTTCGGCCTGCGCGTAGAAGGCTTCCTTGCCGGTCTTGACCACCAAAGATGATTTGGAAGCAATGGTTTGCGCGTATTTGGTGACGATCTGATTCAGGTATTCGCGCGGCACGACGCGGTTGACCAGGCCGAATTCCTTGGCGGTTGCCGCGTCGATCGTCTCGCCCGTCAACAGCATCTCCATCGCCTGCTTGCGTGAGACATTGCGCGACAGCGCCACCATCGGTGTCGAGCAGAACAGGCCGATGTTGACGCCCGGCGTGCAGAAGGTCGCCTCATGCGAGGCGATTGCAAGGTCGCAACTGGCGACCAGTTGCAAGCCGGCGGCTGTCGCCAGGCCGTCGACTTCGGCGATGACAGGCAAGGGATGGCGCACGATCGTCTGCATCAGCTGGGCACAAGCGGCAAAGGTCTCTTCGAAGAAGGCCTTGCCGCGATCGGCATCGGCACGCCGCGCGGTCATTTCCTTGAGATCATGGCCGGCACAGAACACTTTTCCCGCCGCCGACAGGATGATGACACGAACCGCCTTGTCGGCCTTGGCGCGGTCGAGTTCCGCCGTCAGCGCCGCCATCACCGCCAGCGACAGGGCGTTGGCGGGCGGATTGGCGAGGGTGAGGCGCAGCACGCCCTTGTCCAGCCTGCTCGTAACCGGACCCTCGACAGCGGTAGGCTTGATGGCAAGGATTTCGGCCATGGAAGGTCTCCGCGATTCCGGTCGGCGTTGGCAGACTATCTAATATCGGATCGGGCTTCGTCCAACACCCATCGCTTGCGCCAGATGGCTGAAGGTGTTGCCAGAGGCGCCCTGCCGCGCTCATAGAGGTTTGGCCTAAAAGCGAGAGAACGAGATGCCCGCCCAGACCAACCTCAAGCCGGTGCTGACCGCAGCGCAAGTCAACACGCTGATGGAAACCGTCTATCCGCAACTCAACGACCAGTTCAGATATTACGAGGCCATCGACGTGTTTCCGGGCGGCTGCACCGTGCGGCTCAATGCCGGCGAGCGGCATTTGCGCCCGGGCGGCACCGTATCCGGTCCCTCGCTGTTCACGCTGGCCGACATTGGCGGCTATGTCTGTGTGCTCTCCCATGCCGGGCCGGATGCGCTTTCCGTGACGGTCAATCTCGACATCAACTTCGTGCGCAAAGCCGAGGCCGGGCCGATCGACGGCCATTGCCGCATCCTGAAGCTGGGAAAGAGCCTGATGGTGTTCGATATCGACATCGTCGCCGGTCCGGAAGGACACACGATCGCGCACGCGACTGGCACCTATTCGATCCCGCCGAAGCGGGTGTGATCATTGAAACTTCCGGGCAATGTGTATATATATGCGCATAGGTGATTTTTGCTTGAGCGTGACAGCCGTAAGATCATAAAGCGCCTTAAGGAGGATGGGTTCGAGCTGATTTCCATACGCGGCTCGCACCACAAATTCCGGAAGGGCGAGATCGTGCTGATTGTTCCGCATCCCGAAAAAGACCTGCCTACCGGCACTGCTCGCGCGATCGCCAAGCAAGCTGGTTGGATCGGATAGGCGAAGTTGCGCCGGAGACCCTCATGAAGAATTATTTCGCCTTGGTCGAGAAAGACCCCGACAGCGCGTTCGGTATTCGCTTTCCCGACATTCCCGGATGTTTTTCGGCCGCGGATACGGCCGAGGACATCGTACCCAATGCGGTTGAAGCCTTGCAATTGTGGGCGGAGGATATGCCGGTTCCAGAGCCGTCCAGCCACGAAGCGATTTTTGCTCTTCCCGATATACGCAACGCGCTTGCCGAAGGCGGCTATCTGGTCTCGGTGCCGCTCATCGACAATGACAGCGCGGTCGTGAGGGCGAATGTGACTTTCGAGCGCGGTGTTTTGCGGGCGATTGACGCCGCGGCACGGGAACGTGGCATAACGCGATCAGCATTCCTTTCCAGCGCGGCTCGCAAGGAAATCGAGGCAAAGCACTGAGATCACCCCAAGCAAGCAATCGTTGATCGATGTGGTAAAATAATACCTTCTATTCAACCTATTGTTTTTGCTTAGTTTTTGTAGACACCTGCTTTTTCCCGCGCCTTGACGCAACAACCACCCTCGCCTATAAGCCCTCACGAACCAGCGGCCCGCCAAGGCCGCCGTTTTGTTATTGGCGGCGGCAAGCGTTCATCGCCAATCCAAGCAACAAGAAACGCCTTCGCTTTGAAGGTCAGAACCGAGAGCAGAAAACATGACAACCTTTTCGCAGAAGCCTGCGGATGTGGTGAAGAAGTGGATCCTGATCGACGCCGAAGGTCTCGTCGTTGGTCGCCTGGCCACTGTCATCGCCAACCATCTTCGCGGCAAGCACAAGCCGACCTTCACCCCGCATGTCGACGACGGCGACAATGTCATCGTCATCAATGCCGACAAGGTGGTGTTCACCGGCAAGAAGTTCACCGACAAGGTCTATTACTGGCACACCGGGCACCCGGGCGGCATCAAGGAGCGCACCGCGCGCCAGCTGCTCGAGGGCCGTTTCCCCGAGCGTGTCGTCGAGAAGGCCGTTGAGCGCATGGTCCCGCGTGGCCCGCTCGGCCGTCGCCAGATGAAGAACCTGCGCGTCTATGCAGGCGCCGAGCATCCGCATGTCGCCCAGCAGCCAGAAGTCCTCGACGTGGCCAAGCTGAATTCCAAGAACAAGAAGGTCGCATAAGATGGCTGAGCTTTCCTCGCTCGCAGAACTGGGCGCCGCCACCGGCAACACCAATACGCAGGCCGCGGCACCCGTCCACGTCCAGAAGCTCGACAAGTCGGGCCGCGCCTATGCCACCGGCAAGCGCAAGAACGCCATTGCGCGTGTCTGGGTGAAGCCGGGTTCCGGCAAGATCGTCGTCAACGACAAGGAATTCGCGACCTATTTCGCGCGTCCGGTCCTGCAGATGATCCTCAACCAGCCGATCATCGCTTCCAACCGCGCAGGCCAGTACGACATCGTCGCCACCGTTGTCGGCGGCGGCCTCTCCGGCCAGGCCGGTGCGGTGCGTCACGGCATCTCCAAGGCGCTGACCTACTACGAGCCGGCGCTACGCGCCGTGCTCAAGAAGGGCGGCTTCCTGACCCGCGACAGCCGCGTCGTCGAGCGCAAGAAGTACGGCAAGGCGAAGGCCCGCCGCTCCTTCCAGTTTTCCAAGCGCTAAAGGGCGCTTGGGGCCAAGTTCTCGAAGCGCTAAGCGCTACGAAACTTCAGGCAATCGAAAAGGCCGCCTCCGGGCGGCCTTTTTGCATGGCGCATTCCTATCCGGCGGAATGATCCGCATCGCGGATGAACAGGAACGCGCAGAGCGCCGCGCCGGCCACGGCAAGTGCTGAGGCCAGGAATGCCAGTTGCATGCCCTGGATCGTGCCCAGCGCCAGAGCGGAGCCGAACAGCGCGACCCCGATCGCCCCGCCTGACTGGCGCACGGTGTTGAGTACACCCGAGGCTGTTCCCGACATCGCCGTCGGCACGGACGACAGCAGCGCCGTGGTCATGGCGGGCACCGCAAGACCGATGCCGATCGGCAGGAACAGCAGCCGCCACAGCAGCGACAGGTAAGAGGTGTCGATCTGGATCAGCGCCATCAGCCCGAAACCGACCGCGCCGACAAGCAGGCCGATCGCCATCGGCAATCGCGGGCCGTAGGTGGCGGCTATGCGTCCCGCAGCGATGTTGGACACGGTGACCGCCGCCATGAATGGCAGGAAGGCAAGCCCGGTCATCTCGGGCGAAAAATGCCTTTCCTGCTGGAAATAGAGGCTGAGCATGAAGATGGTGCCGTAAAGCGTCAGGTTGACCGCCAGTCCGACGAGGCTGGTCGCCGCCGGTACACGACTGGCAAACAGCTTCAGCGGAAACATCGGTGCCCTGGTCCGGCTCTCGACCAGCAGGAACAGGCTTCCGGCCACCGCCGCCACGACCAACCCGCCGATGACAAGCATCGAAGTCCAGCCGGACGAGCCAGTCTCGATGAAGGCGCCCGTCAGCGAAAACAGCGTCAGCACGACAAGCCCCTGCCCGGCCCAGTCGATCGGTGGCCGCTCGGCCTTGAGCGGCGTTTCCTCAAGAAACCGGTAGGCCATCCAGATGGCGAGAGCGCCGATGGGCAGGTTGACCAGAAAAATGCTGGCCCAGCCCAGCGACGCGACCATGAAGCCGCCGAGCACCGGGCCGGCCGACAGCGCTATACCGCCGGCCGCCGTCCACAGGCCGACGGCACGCGCCCGGCGTGGCTTGTCGGAGGCGCAGGCGCGGTTGAGCAGCGCCAGCGAACACGGCATCAGCAGGGCCGCACCCGCGCCCTGCACGGCACGCGCCGCGATCAGCACCCAAGGGCTCTGCGCCAGGCCGCAGACCAGCGAGGCGAGGCTGAACAATGCCATGCCGCCAACGAACACACGGCGGGCACCAATCCTGTCGCCGAGCGCGCCGCCGGCAAGCAGCAGCGAGGCGAAGGCAAGCGTGTAGGCGTCGACCACCCATTGCAGGCCGCCTATGCCCATCGAAAGCGCGGCGCCAATCCTGTTGAGAGCGACATTGACGATGGAGACATCGAGCTGCACCACCACGAAACCGAGACTGGTGGCGGCGACGGTGGCGGCATAGGCCGCGCGGGGTTTGAAAACGATGGTGTCGGGCATGCCCACGGGTAACGGTTCGTCACTGACACCGTTCCGTCAGGAGAGGCCAGCCTGCGACAATCAGGCCGGGATGCTGATACCAGCAAATCAATTGATGCTGGCGGTCGCGGCGGGCTCGATGCGTTCGCCTGTCCCGGCAAAAGGCACGCGAAAACCGTTCGCAGAGAGCCAGTCGATGGCCGCCTTCGGCTCGTCGGTCTGGATGATGGTGGCGCCGCGGTCGGCCCAGAAACCCCAGGCTTCGCGCGGCAGGCTGGCCTGGACCGCCAGTTCGTCGCCACGGCCGCCGGCGAGGAAGCCACCCGGCTTGTTGACGATGGCGTAGGTGTCGGCCCAGATGTGCCAGTTGCCGCGAACCGCGGCCGCGCGCATGCGCGTGCTGAACAGCGGTCCACCGGTTTCGGTCAGGGTTTCGGCGCCCGCCCGCCAGTTGATCAGTTCGATCGCGCGCGGCGAGAAGGCGTGGTCGACGGTTTCGGCGAAACCGGCATCATGCACCGCGTCATCGGCGATGATCGGCATGAACTGGACGCCGCCGATAGCGGCCATGGCCGCCTTCACCGTCGCAATCCTGGTCTGGTTCCAGAGGTTTTCCTTGACGATGACCTGGTCGGCCATGCCGAGATCGCGCGCCACCGCGATCATGCCCGGGAGGTCGCCGACGTCGAGCTTGTTGTCGAGATTGATGAGGATCCGGTCCCTGGCCGCCATCAGCATTTCGCGCAGCGTCGAAACCCTCTCGTCGGTGACGGCGCGGGTGCCCTCGATCACCAGCCGGCAAGCCTTCAGTTCGGCCAGCGTGTATTTCACCACCTCGCCCTTGCAGGTCGTGGTGCGGTCGAGCCAGCTGTCATGCATGACGACGAAAGCGCCGTCCTTCGAGCGCCTGATGTCGACCTCGACAATCTCGGCGCCCATCGCGATCGATCCTTCGACAGCGGCGCGCGAATTTTCCGCATAGAGCGTCTTGCCGGCCTGCATGCTGCCGGCCCGATGCGCGGCCACCATGACATGGTCGCGCCACTGGTTGGCATGCTCGAAGCGGTCGAGGATCTGCCTGGCGCGGCTTTCGCCCGCAAAGGCCTGACCGGAGACGGCCGCAAGGGCGGTGCAAAGCAGAAGGCTCAGCCAGATTGTCCGCATCGAGAATCGCTCCTTGCCGGATCGAAGCCGGAATAGGCGATGCCCGTGACACCTGGGTGAACGAAGCCGGCTAGCGGCTTTCGCAAAATGTCCGCGTCAGATGCGCTTCGACAGCCGGCGGAACCAGGCCATGGCCGGCATCTCCACCAGCCGCCAAGTGATCCATGAGGCTGCGATGGTGGCGACGAGCATGACGACGATTGCCACGGTTCCGGTCCAGCCAGTGCCGAAGCCGGTCGCCGGCTCGCCGCGCAGCACGATGTCGCCGACCAGGCCCAGGCCGAGCTTGCGCTCGACGAGCCCGGCAACGTTGATCAGGCGTGCCTGGACGAAGATGTGGACCATGTAGATCGAATAGGACAGCGCGCCGAGCGTCAGCATGAAAGGCGCCCGCAGCAAGGCGGAAATCCAGCCGCCTTCATGGGCAAAGAGAAACAGCGCCAGCGCGAACACCAGGGGTGCGGCGATGCCGAAATCATTGCTGCCCGCCAGCGAGACAAACACGACAATGACCGTCACCATGATGGCTTCGGCAAGGGTCCAGCCCAGCCGCGGGCCGCTCCTGGCGAGGAGCTGTCGCGCCCCTGCAATGGAATCATGCTGAAACCAGGCCAGCAGGGCGCCGAGCGAGAAGCCGTAGAGGCAGCGGATGAAGCCGAAATCGTAGGATACGTCCATATGATGCGTGGAGAAGCCGAGCAGGAACAGCGGCGCGGTGACGGCAGCGGCGACAAGCCATATCCAGGCACGCGCGCCGGCGACGAAGACCACGGCCGCGAACAGGAGATAGGCGAAGAACTCCGCCGAAATGCTCCAGCTTGGCGCATTCCAGGTCAGCCGGTCCTCGAAGCCCATCCCTTGCAGCAGGAGCAGATTGGCAAGCAAGCTCTTCAAATCGAAACCGCCGGTGAAGGGCGCAGCGCCGGCGCCATGCAGCTGCGGCAGCATCAACCGCAGCAGTTCGAAGCCCGCAAAGGCCGCGAGCATGACGAGATGCAGCGGGTAGATGCGGCCGAAACGCACCAATGCGAAGCGGGCAACCTGTGCCGGCTGGTTCAACCGATCGGCATAGCTGCTGGCGATGACGAAGCCGGAAAGCACGAAGAAGAAATCGACGAAAAGATAGGACGAACCGATGAAGCTGCTCTGCGAGATCGCGGAAGCGGTCGGGAAATGAAACAGCGCCACGAGAAGCGCGCAGATGCCGCGCCACGAATCGAGAACCTGGAAGCGCTCGCCCGCTATCGTGCCGGCATGGGTCGACACCACGGCATCGGACGGATTAAGAAACGCGGCCTGCGTCATGATGGTACAGATCCTGTCTTGCCGTGGCACCCGGGCGGGGCCATTTCGTCTCCCCAAGCTGTGACTGGCATCTTCCATGCCGGTTCTGTAGTTGTTGCACCCCGATGAAAACGAGGACCAGTAATGGCGACCAAGAACATCGACCACGCCTTCACCGCCCGCTCCAAAACGGGCGGCGCCCTTGAGCCGACCTATTCCGGCGCGCTGTCGTTCATGCGGCGCAAATACACCAAGGACGTGAAGGGCGCGGATGCGGTGGTGTGGGGCATCCCCTTCGACGCCGCCGTCACCAACCGGCCCGGCGCCCGATTCGGGCCGCAGGCTATACGCCGCGCCTCGGCGATCCTCGACAATGACCCGCAATACCCATTCTCGCGCGATCTGTTCGAGCACCTCGCGGTGGTCGATTACGGCGACTGCCTGCTCGATTCGGGCAACCATCAGAAGACGCCCGGCACGATCGAGCGCGAGGCGGCCAAGATCCTGAAATCAGGCGCCTTCCTTTTGACGCTGGGCGGCGACCATTTCGTCACCTGGCCGCTGCTCAAGGCGCATGCCGCCATCCATGGACCGCTTGCTCTGGTGCAGTTCGACGCGCACCAGGACACATGGGAGGATGACGGCAAGCGCATCGACCACGGATCCTTCGTCGGCCGCGCGGTCAAGGAAGGCATCATCGATCCCGACCGCTCGATCCAGATCGGTATCCGGACGCACGCGCCCGACGCGTTCGGCATCAAGATCCTCTATGGCCACGAAATCGAAGAGATGCGAGCCTCCGACATCGCCTACGCCATCGTCGACCGCACCGGCGGCAAGAAGACGTACCTGACCTTCGACATCGACTGCCTCGATCCGGCCTATGCACCGGGAACCGGCACGCCGGTGGCCGGCGGGCCGTCCTCCGCGAAGATCCTGTCGACGCTGCGCCAGCTCAACCAGGTCGATATTGTCGGCGCCGACGTCGTGGAGGTTGCGCCGGCCTACGATCACGCCGATATAACGGCGATCGCCGGCTCGATGGTGGCCATGCAGTATCTCGGCCTGCTGGCTGAACGAAAGGCACGGCAGGAAGAGATGAACAACGGCAATCACAACGGTGCCGCGGTGAATCACGGCAACGGCATATAGTCTCGGAATATCAGGGAATTTGATCAGGTCATGAAACCGAAAATCTTCATCGACGGCGAGCACGGCACCACCGGCCTGCAAATCCGGGCGCTGCTTGCCGAGCGTGGCGACCTGGAGATCATTTCCATTCCCACCGAGCGCCGCAAGGAAACGGCGGCGCGCGCCGAATTCCTCAATGCCGCCGATATCGCGATCCTGTGTCTGCCGGACGATGCGGCGAAGGAGAGCGTCTCGCTGATCGCCAACGACACCACCAAGGTCATCGATGCCTCGACCGCGCATCGCGTGGCCGAAGGCTGGGCCTATGGCTTCGCCGAGATGGACAAGGAGCAGGCGAAGACGATCGCCACGGCCAAGCGCGTCGCCAATCCCGGTTGCTGGCCGCAGGGACCTATCGCGACGCTGCGGCCACTGGTTGCCGCCGGCCTGCTGCCGGCGGACTTCCCGATCACCGTCAACGGCATTTCCGGCTATTCGGGCGGCGGACGCCCGATGATCGAGGACTATGTCGCCAAGGGCGAGGACGCTTCGGAGTTCCTGCCCTATGGCCTGACCCTGCAGCACAAGCATGTGCCGGAACTGCGGGCCTACGCAAAGCTGTCGCACGATCCGATCATGCAGCCGGCGGTCGGCAATTTCGCCCAAGGCATGATCACGGTGGTGCCGCTGCAGCTTGGCAGCCTCGACCGTGTGCCGACCGGCGCCGAGCTTCATGCCGCTATTGCCGACCATTTCGCCGCCATCAAGGGCGGCGTGGTCGAGGTGGCGCCCTATGCGCAAATGGAGCGCATGCCGGAGATCGATCCCGAAATCTACAACGGCACCAACCGCATGAAGGTCTATGTCTTTGCCAACGACAAGCGCGCGCAGGCGCTGCTGCTGGCGGTCTACGACAATCTCGGCAAGGGTGCTTCGGGCGCAGCCGTCCAGAACATGGACCTGATGCTCGGGCTTTGATGAACGCACCAGCCTTCCCGGCGCGCTGGAAAGTCAGCGCGCCCGAACTCATTGCCGAAACCTTTTCGAGCCGCATCTGGAAGGTTGTTCGCGAAGACGGCTCGCCGGCTGTCGTCAAGGCGCTCAAGCCTTTCGACGATGTCGCCGACGAACTGCGTGGCGAACATTTTCTCGCCTGGCGGCTCGGCGAAGGCGCGGTGCGCCTGCTTGGGCGCGACGGCCACAGCATGCTGCTCGAATATGCCGGCGACATGTTGCTTGCGCGGGTTCTCGATGAACAGGGCGATAACGCCGCGACCGCGATCGCGGCGGAGGTGATGGCGAAGCTGTTTTCGCCATCCAAACACCCCTACCCGCCCGAGCTTCAGCCACTCAGGGAGCGGTACGTCAGCCTGTTCAAGAAAGCCGCGACAGATCGCGCTGCCGGTGATGACAGCCTCTATGTCGAGGCCGCAGCCATCGCCGAGCGGCTGCTGTCCAATCCGCACGACATCAGGCCGCTGCATGGCGACCTGCACCACGACAACATCCTGCACGGCCCGCGCGGCTGGCTGGTGATCGACCCGAAGGGCGTGCTCGGCGACCCGGGCTTCGACGCCGCCAACATGTTCTACAACCCGCTCGACCGCGACGCGCTCTGCCTCGATCCCCAGCGGATCGCGCATATGGCCGAAGTCTTTGCCAGGACGCTGGGGCAGTCGCCGGCGGCGATACTGGACCATGCCATCGCCTATGGCTGCCTGTCCGCGGCCTGGCACCACGAGGACGAGAACGCGGTCGATGAGAACCGTGAACTGTCGATCGCCAAGGCGATCCGGGCGGTACGGGCGAATTTCTGACTCAGGGACGGGGCGACAGGCTCCCCGTCAACTCCTGAGCGCGATCTCTTGCGGCAAGGGGTACGCGCCCTTCGTCCCGCGCCAGTGCGCGGCGGCAAAACCCAGCACGATCAGGGCAAAACCCTGATGGGTGAGCGCCATATGCAGCGGTACCTGCATCAGCAGCGTGCCGATGCCGATCGAGGCCTGCACCAGCACCAGCAGAAACAACAGCGTCGCGCGGCGGGCATGGGTCGAGCCGGGCAGCCGACGACGCGTGGCGATCATGTGCCATAGCGCGACGGCGAAAACCGTATAGGCACCGAGCCGATGGATGAACTGCACCGTCTTCGGGTTCTCGAAGAAGTTGCGCCATGCCGGCTCGAGGATCAGCAGGTCGCCGGGGATGATCCTGCCGTCCATCAGCGGCCAGGTGTTGTAGCTCAAACCGGCATCGAGCCCGGCGACCAGGCCGCCGAGATAGATCTGGATCAGCGCCAGAAGCACGATGAAGCCGGCCAGGCGCTGCGTCGAGCGATCGGCGGCGGGCTCCGAATGTGGGGCCAGCCCGCGCGCGACGACCATGGTGGCGGTGAAGATCAGCGCCGCCAGCGTCAGATGCGTCGCCAGCCTGTACTGGCTCACCGACACGCGGTCGACTAGGCCGGAGGCCACCATCCACCAGCCGATGGCGCCCTGCAGGCCGCCAAGAAGCAGAATGCCGACCAGCTTTGGCCCCAGGCCGCGCTCGATGCGGCGGCTCGCCCAGAAGACCAGCAGGGGCAAGGCAAAGACCAAGCCGACGCTGCGCGCCAGCAGCCGGTGCGCCCATTCCCACCAGAAGATCGATTTGAACGCCTCGATGCTCATGCCCTTGTTGAGCTCGGTGTATTGCGGAATCTGCTGGTAGCGCTGGAATTCCTCCTGCCACTCGGCGTCGTTGAGCGGCGGGATGACGCCATGGATCGGCTGCCATTCCGTGATGGAAAGACCGGACTCGGTCAACCGCGTGGCGCCGCCGACCAGCACCAGCGCAAACAGCACCAGAAGCACGACATAAAGCCAGCCGCGCACAAGCGAGCGGTTGTACAGGTCGCGGTCGCGGGCGACGTATGGGTGGGCGGCTGATATGGCAGCCATGATCTGTCCAGTCCGGTTGAGTGTCGCGGATTGGTGGACCATCGCATCCGTGCTGGCAAGACCATGCAGCGCGGCACGCCGTCGCGCCCGATGTCGCGGGTTGCGCCTGTCTTGCGTTCGGCCTAAGCGATAGCCATCAACGAGGCTGAGCCATGCCCATTCGCCTGAAAAAGCTGATCGGAATGTTCCTGCTGGTGGCGCTGGTCATCATCTATGCGCTGGTCGCTTCGATCTTCGCGGTCGCGCGGCTGTCGGAGTCCGGCGCGTTGGTGCAATTCCTGTTCTTCCTGCTCAGCGGCCTGCTGTGGGTGCTGCCGGCGATGGGCATCATCAAGTGGCTGATGCTGGAGCCGCGGGCGAAGCGCTGAAACGAACTGTCTCGGTTCGAAGGGGCACCCCGGTCAGATGGTCACCACCATCCTGCCGGCATTGGCGAGCGGCGTGGTCACGCCCGACAGCATGGTGCGGATGTGGGCGAGGTTCTGGTAGCGGCCATTGATCGAAATGCGCGGCAAGGCATGCAGGAAGCCGGCATGTTCGGCGCGCAGCACGCCGTGGCGGGTCGTCACGGCGGAGGCATAGCCCGCGTCACGGACAAAGCCGACTTCGCGGCAGCCGACGGCGCTGGCATAGCCATAGGGATAGGCGAAATGGTGTGGTTCCCTGCCAAGCTCCGCTCGCAGCATGTCCTTCACGGCGCCGATCTCGCGCCGCGCATCGGTTTCGGCAAGCCGCTTCAGATTGGTGTGGTTGATCGTATGGGCGCCGATCGTCACCAGCGGATGCGCGGCGACGGTGCGGATCTCATCCCAGTTCATCAGCGTCCGCAGTCGCGAGGCATCCGCGTCGACGCCATTTGAACTGGCGAGATCGCGCAGCACGGCGCGCAGATCCTCCTCGCGCACCTCGGTGGCGAGGTAGGCGTGCAACCGGGTTATGGCCTGGCTTTTCCTGGCGGGGGTCGCGCAATCGATCAACGTCGGACCGTTCGAGGTCGACAGAGTCAAGCGGTCGCACGCGTTGACGATATCCTCGGCCACATCCCACCACAGATCGGCGGTGCCATCGATCAGCCCCGGCGCGACATAGATGGTGATCGGCGCGCCGTGTTTTTCCAGCACCGGCAGGGCCTCGGTCATGTTGTCGCGATAGGCGTCATCGGCGGTGATGGTGGCGAACCGGCCGCCCTTGCCGCCTGCCTTGATGCGCTCCACGGCTTCGTCCATCGAGACGAAGACATAGCCGTCCGCCTTCATGTCGGCGATCACCGCGTCGAGGAAGCTCGGCGCGATGTTGAGGTGCCGGTTGACGCTGTCGGGCTTCTCGGGAGTCGCCGTCACGCGGTGCAGCATCAGGATGGCGCCGATGCCGCCGACAAACGGCCTGGCCAGCGGTGCGAGGCCGGTATAGCGGGCGACGTTGAGCGCCAGTTTCCGGATTGCCTCCCCACCGTCGATCATTCATTCACCTTTTGCGCCTAGGCTGATCCAAGCACGGAATACGCCTGAGCGCCCCCCAAATCGGGATCAATACGCCTTAAGGATTGAGGTATGGTTGACGCAATGGCGTCATTTGACGGCAATCGGCTTGCGGCGACCGAGGCGTCGCCACGCGCCCTGCCGAAGGATGCCGCCGGGCCATCGGTTTCCGTCGTCGGTGCGGACGGGCTGGCGGCCTATGCGGGGTTCTGCCGCTCGGCGCTTAGCGCGCCGGCACAGGGCGCGACATGGGTCCTGAACTGGGCCGCACAGCTCAAGCCTGATTTCCTCGTGGCGACGCTCACCCTCGAAGGCAAACCAGTCTTCGCTCTGGCGCTGGAAATCGTCAGCCAGGGGCCGTTCCGGGTCGCCCGTTTCATGGGCGGCCGCCACGCCAATGGCAATTTTTCCGCCGCCGACCCGCAATGGCTGGCCGGGGCCGATGGCGCGGCCGTCCGCTCGGTTTTTGCGGCCATTGCCAAGGCTCGCCCCGACATCGATCTCATCGCGCTGGAAAGACTCCTGCCCGACCTCGATGGCATCGCCAATCCGCTCGCATCGCTCGATCATTTCGCCAGCCCCAATCTTTCGCTGGCCGTCGATCTCACCGGTGGCTTCGATGCGCTGCTGCTGCGCGCCAGCGGCAAGCGCAAACGCAAAAAACATCGGTCGCAGACGCGCAAATTCGAGGCCGTCGGCAGCCACCGGCGCATCGAGGCGCGCAGCGCGGACGAGGTGGAGAGATTGCTCGACGCCTTCTTCGAGATGAAGGAACTCCGCTTTCGCAAGATGGGCATCGCCAATGTCTTCGGCAGCGACCAGACACGCGCCTTCTTCCGGGCACTGTTCACGCAGGCCTTGGCCGAGAACGCACCCTCTTTCGTGCTGCATGGCTTGGAAGTCGCCGGCAAGCTACGCGCCGTCACCGGGTCGAGCCGCTCCGGGAAACGCCTGATCTGCGAGTTCGGCGCGATCGCAGAGGACGATCTCGCCTACAGCAGTCCCGGCGATTTCCTGTTCTTCGACAATATCCAGGAGGCCTGCGAGACGGGCTTCGCCGTCTACGATTTCTCCGTCGGCGACGAGCCCTACAAGCGGCAGTGGTGCGATGTCGAAACCCGGCATTTCGAGGTGCTGGTCCCGCTGACGCTGAAGGGCCACGCGCTGGCGCAGACGCTTCGCCAGGGCGCGCGGCTGAAGGCCTTCGTCAAGAACAGCCCGACGATCTGGAAGCTGACCAAGATGCTGCGCCGCAAGGCGGCCGGACAGGCAGCGCCCGCGGCTGGCGAAGACGAGAGCTAATTCTCAGAAATTGAGGGCTTCCTTGAGCGCCGGTCCCGCCCTGACGCGCAGATCGAGATCGGCCTCGATATGGTCGATGTGGTGCAGCATCAGCCGGCTTGCCCGTTCGCAATCGCTGCTCTCCAGCGCACCGACGATTTCCGTGTGCTCGCTGTGCCCGCAGGCCGACACGCCAGAACGCCCGTAAAGCGCGATGACAAGCGAGGAGCGCGCCACCAGTTCCTCCATGAAGCGCTGCAGGATGGCATTGCCAGCGACCGAAGCAAGCAGCAGATGGAAATCGCCTGATGCCTTGATCTCGGAGCGCCGCGCGGTCGGACCACGCTCGGCGATGAAGCGGCCCTCCTCGTCGAGTTGCGCCCTGAAGGCAGCGATGTCGGCTGATGTGACGCGCCCGCAGGCGGCAATGGCAATGCCGGGCTCGATCAGCCGGCGCGAGGCGAACACCTGGCGCGCCTCCTCGGGCGAGGGGTTGGCGACGAACGCGCCGCGGTTGCGCTCGGTGCGCACCAGGCCTTCGAAGGACAACATCTGCAGGGCCGCGCGGGCCACAGTGCGCGACACATCGAACAGCGTGCCGACCTCGCCCTCCGACAGCTTGGTGCCCGGCGCCAGCCGGCGGTCGACGATGGCGTCGCGCAGATTGTCGCGGATCGCCTGCGCGCGATCCTGATTGGCGCTGTCGGCGGAATAGATTTGGTCGGCAATATTCATGGCGATGATGTTCCCGCACCCTTCTAGCGCGACTCGCCTTCCGCGCACGAGAGGCAAAGTGAACACAAAGCCAAAAAAGATTGCATACGATTTTTGTGCAGATCGCGCACAATCGCCCACAATTTGTGCAACGCACAAGATAGCCTACCAGGCAGGCAGCAGCCATGAGTCCTGATTTTTCAGACAATTCAAATGCTTGGCTGGTGACCCCGATATTGGCACGCATGATGCATTGGTTAATGCGACCAAAGGGGAAGCCTGAATGTCCAAAGCCGCCGAGATCGACATAGTGTCCGTTTCGAAAGTCTATGGAACGACGACCGCCGTCGAGGACGTCAGCCTGAAGATACCGGCGGGCACCTATTGCTGCCTGCTCGGTCCCTCCGGCTGCGGCAAGACCTCGACGTTGCGCATGATCGCCGGCCACGAAAGCATCTCATCCGGTGACATCAGGCTCGGCAACACAGTCGTCACCGACCTGCCGCCGGCCAAGCGCGGCACCGCAATGATGTTCCAGTCCTATGCGCTGTTCCCGCATCTCGACCTCATCGACAACGTCGCCTTCAGCCTGAAGATGAAGGGCGTCGACAAGGAAAAGCGCCGCGCCAAGGCGCTCGACATGCTGAAGCTGATGCAGATGGAGGCCTATGCGACGCGCCGGCCGGCGCAGCTTTCCGGCGGCCAGCAGCAGCGCGTCGCGCTCGCCCGCGCCCTGATCACCGATCCCGAGGCGCTGCTGCTCGACGAGCCGCTTTCGGCGCTCGATCCGTTCCTGAAGATCCGCATGCGCGCCGAGCTGAAGAAACTGCAAACGTCGCTCGGCATCACCTTCGTCCACGTCACCCACAGCCAGGAGGAGGCGATGGCGCTTGCCGACCTGATCGTGGTGATGAATGACGGCCGCATCGAACAGGCAGCACCGCCGCGCGACGTGTTCGAACGGCCGGCCACGGCCTTCGTCGCGCGCTTCATGGGCGACCACAATGTCATCTCCGGCCGGGTCACCGGCAGCCGAGACGGCATGGTCGTCTTCGACGTCAATGGCGGCGGTTCGCTCGCCGCCAGCGGCAAGCCGCAGCAGGCGGGCGCGCCGATCGACATCGCCATCCGTACCGACCATGTGCGCATCGGCGAGGCACCCTCACCCGGGCTCGGCTTCACCGGCATCGTCGCCAACATCGAATATCGCGGCGCGACGGTGAAGCTCTCCGTCACCGGTGCCGGCATCGACGATTTCACCGTCATCGTCGACGATTCCAACTTCTTCGCCAGACCCGTCGCCATTGGCGACGCCGTACCGCTCGCCTGGGATGCCGGGGATTCGATCGTCCTCGGCCGCCTTCATTCATGAAATCAACCAAGCAAAACAAGACAGGGGAATAGACATGACAGATACACAAACCAAGACTGGCATTTCGCGCCGCTCGCTGCTCAAGACAGGTGCGGCCGCCGTTGGCCTCGCCGCCGGCTCGGGCGTCATCACAGGCTTCCCGACCATCTGGGCACAGTCCAACATCACGCTGCGCCAGTTCGGCACCGGCGTGTCGAACCTCAACGCCATCGCCGACAAGTGCAAGGCCGACCTCGGCATCACGCTGGAGATGACGGCGACGGATTCCGACGCCGCTGCCCAGCGCGCCGTGACCCAGCCCGACAGCTACGACATCGCCGACATCGAATACTGGATCTGCAAGAAGGTGTTCCCCACCGGCGTGCTGCAGCCGATGGATGTCAGCAAGCTGAAATATTACGACGAATTGGTGCCGCTGTTCAAAACCGGCAAGCTTACCCCCGACAGCGTGATCGCCCAGGGCACGGCGCCGCACACGGTCGGCTATGTCGAGGCGCAGGACTCCAAGACCTTCGCCAAGGCGCCGACCAACTGGTTCACCATGGTGCCGACCATCTACAACGCCGACACACTCGGCATCCGCCCCGACCTCGTCGGCCGCGACATCACCAGCTGGGCCGACATCATGGACCCGGCCTTCAAGGGCAAGACCGCCATCCTCAACATCCCGTCCATCGGCATCATGGATGCCGCCATGATCATGGAAGCCTCCGGCAACATCAAATATGCCGACAAGGGCAACATGACCAAGGACGAGATCGACAAGACGATCGACTTCCTGATCAAGGCCAAGCAGGGCGGCCAGTTCCGCGCCTTCTGGAAATCCTTCGACGAGAGCGTCAATCTGATGGCGTCGGGCGAAGTGGTCATCCAGTCCATGTGGTCGCCGGCGGTGGCCGCCGTGCGCTCCAAGGGCATTGCCTGCCGCTTCCAGCCGCTCAAGGAAGGCTACCGCTCCTGGGGCGGCGGCCTCGGCCTTGCCGCCCACCTCAAGGGCGCCGAACTCGACGCTGCCTATGAATACATCAACTGGTACACGTCGGGCTGGGTCGGCGGCTACCTCAACCGCCAGGGCTACTACTCGGCCAACATGGTCTCAGCCAAGAAGTTCATGACCGAGGACGAGAGGGGCTACTGGATCGAAGGCAAGCCGGCCAAGGGCGAGATCAAGGCGCCGGACGGCACGGTCATGGAAAAAGCCGGCGCCGTGCGCGATGGCGGCTCCTTCGAGGAGCGCATGGGCAAGGTCGCCTGCTGGAACTCGGTGATGGACGAGGACCGCTACATGGTGAAGCGCTGGAACGAATTCATCGCGGCGTAAGGAACAGGCGCCCTCCTCTTCCCTTCTCCCCTTAGCGGGAGAAGGGCACGCGGTTCAGGCCGCATAGCCAAACCCGAGAGCCTTGATGACAGTTGCGCTCGAACGTCCTGCAATCGCTGCCGCCAGGCCCGTGAGACGCCGCCGCTTATCGCTCGGCGCCGTCACCCCCTATCTGCAGTCGGCTCCGCTGGCGCTGATTCTCGGCGCGTTCCTGCTTTTGCCGATCATCATGATCGTCGTCGTGTCCTTCTGGGATTACGACTTCGCCGCCATGTATCCGGATTTCCTGACAACCAACTATTCCGACGTGCTCGGCTCCTGGGTCACCTGGAAGACCTATCTCAACACCATCAAATTCGCGGCCATCGTCTGGGCGCTGACCTTGTTCATCGGCTTCTGGGTCGCCTATTTCCTCGCCTTCCACATCCGCACCACGGCCATGCAGATGGTGCTGTTCCTGGTCTGCACCGTGCCGTTCCTGACCTCCAACATCATCCGCATGATCTCGTGGATCCCGGTGCTCGGCCGCAACGGGCTGATCAACTCGACGCTGGTGCATATGGGCCTGGTGCCAAAACCCATCGAATGGCTGCTCTATTCGGAATTCGCGGTCGTGCTGGCCATGGTGCATCTCTACACGCTGTTCATGGTGACGCCGATCTTCAACACGCTGATGCGCATCGACCGCTCGCTGGTCGAGGCCGCGCGCGACGCCGGCGCCTCCGGCTGGCAGGTGCTGTGGAACGTCATCCTTCCGCTGGCCAAGCCAGGCATGGCGATCGGCACCATCTTCGTGGTCACGCTGGTGATGGCCGATTTCTCCACCGTGCAGGTGATGTCGGGTGGCCAGAGCGCATCCGTTGCGCTGATGATGAAGAACCAGATGTCGCTGCTGCAGTACCCGGCCGCCGCCGCCAACGCCGTGGTGCTTTTGGTGCTCGTGCTGTTGATGGTCGCCGGCATCCTGCGCATCGTCGATATCCGCCGGGAGCTTTGATGTGAGCCACGAGAAACGCACTCTCGAATTCTATGTACTGGCAGCCTTCTTCGCGCTGTTCGTGCTGTTCCTCTACGGCCCGCTGTCGGCGATCCTGATCCTGTCCTTCCAGGGCGAGACCGGCGGCCTCACCTTCCCGCTCAACGGCGTTTCGCTGCACTGGTTCGCCAATCTGTTCGAGCGGCAGGCGGTCGGCGATTTCGGCGGCAGCTTCAAGCGCTCGCTGGTGCTCGGCCTGATGGTGATGGTCGTCACCGTCGTGGTGTCGCTGCTGGCAGGCCTTGCGTTCCGGCAGAAATTTCGCGGCGCCACCGCCCTGTTCTATCTGGCGGTCGCCAGTCTCGTCGTGCCTTCCATCATCATTTCGCTCGGCATAGGCGTGGTCTTCCAGCAGGTGGGCTTGCGCCCGGCCTGGTATACGTCGGCCTTCGGCGCGCATCTGACCTGGACCTTGCCGTTCGGCGTGCTCATCATGTTCGCCGTCTTCAACCGCTTCTCGCCGGCCTACGAAGAGGCCGCGCGCGATCTCGGCGCCACCTCCTGGCAAACCTTCATTCATGTCGTGCTGCCGATGATCGCGCCGAGCCTGATCGGGGTCGGCCTGTTCGGCTTCACGCTCTCCTACGACGAGTTCGCCCGCACGCTGATGACTTCGGGAACCTTCAACACGCTGCCGCTCGAGATCTATGGCATGACCACCAACGTCACGACGCCGGTGCTCTACGCGCTGGGCACGGTGACAACCGTGTTTTCCTTCCTGGTGATCCTGGCGACGCTGGGCGCCATCCTCTACGTCGGCCGCCGCCGGGCGAGAGCGTGACCGTGCAGATCCTGGTGGTGAACCCCAACACGACGGCGAGCATGACCGAGACGATCGCCGCGGCCGCGCGCGGCGTTGCCGGCGTCTCGACCGAAATCGTCGCCGTCACCTCGTCAACGGGACCGGCCTCGATCGAAGGCTATTATGACGAGGCTCTGGCCGTGCCGGGCCTTCTGATGGAGATCGCCGCCGGCGAGCGCCGCGGCGTGCGGGCTGCGATCATCGCCTGTTTCGACGACACCGGCCTCGACGCCGCGCGGGCCATGGCCGCCATTCCCGTCATCGGCATCTGCGAGGCGGCACTCAGCATGGCCTCCTTCATCGCTCAGCGCTTCACTGTCGTAACCACCACCGAACGCTCGCGCGTGCCGGTGGAGGGACTGGTGCAACGCTACGGCATGGCGGGACGGGCGCGTGTGCGGGCCGCCGACATTCCGGTGCTGGCGCTCGAGGATCCGGCATCGGGAGCGATTGGCAAACTGCGCGACGAGATCGCCCGTGCCGTTGAGGAGGATCGTGCGGAGGCCATCGTGCTTGGCTGCGCCGGCATGGCGGACCTTGCGCACCAGTTGCAGGCGGATTTCGGACTGCCTGTCATCGACGGCGTCGGCGCCGCGATCAAGCAGGCCGAAGCGCTGATTGCGCTCGGTCTCTCGACATCGAAACGCGGCGCCTATGCCAGCCCGCTGGCCAAGCCCTATCGTGGTATGCTGAAATCGTTCTCGCCCGGAGCTGTCGCGGCGGAGTAAGCACCATGAAACCGATCATCCGCGCGCTGTCGCTTGGGGAATTGACTGATCTCATCGACTGGGCGGCTGACGAGGGCTGGAACCCCGGCCTTGAGGATGCGGTAATGTTCCAGGCAGCGGACCCGGAGGGGTTCATCGGTGCCTTTGTCGGGGACGAAATGGTCGCCGCGATCTCGGCGGTAGCCTATGGGCAGGATTTCGGTTTCATTGGTCTCTACATCTGCCGCTCGGACATGCGCGGCAAGGGCTATGGCAAGGCGGTGTGGACCGCGGGCATGGACCGGCTGGCCGGGCGCACCATCGGCCTCGATGGCGTCGAGGAGCAGCAGGCCAACTACCGGAGCAAGGGGTTCAAACCGGTCTACGAGACCATCCGCTACAGCGGGCGCCCCGCGGCCCTGCCCGTCCGCGCCGAGCGGCCACGCATGGCGACCGCGCAGCCGACGCCCGACATCGTCGGATATGATGCGCTTTGCTTTCCGGCTCCCCGGCGCTCTTTCCTGCAGCGATGGCTGCAGCCGCCACACCATGCCGTTGCAGCGGTCACGTCCGAGGGCACGACCGGCTACGCGGTGGCGCGAGCCTGCCGCAGCGGCTTCAAGATCGGCCCGCTCTTCGCAGACGACTCGGAGACCGCATTGGAATTGCTCGAGGCGTTGGCGGGCGCGTGCGATGGTGGCGAATTGAACATCGATGTCCCGGCCACCCAGGTGGATTTCATTGCGGCGCTCGGGGCGGCCGGTTTCTCACCGACCTTCAGCACCACCCGCATGTACAAAGGGCCGCCACCGAAGCTCGATGCGGCCAATGTATTCGGCGTGACGACGCTGGAGCTGGGATAGGCCGGGCGCGCCGCCTTCAGGCCGCGGAGCGCCGTCCCGGCGTTCCGGGCGGCTCGTGGCCGAGCGGCGTCACCAGCGTCAGGTCGGGATAGCCGCTCTCGATCAGCTTGACCGCGGCCTTCGTCACTTCGTCATCCGGCTCGAGCATGGACAGGAACACTTCTGTGGCCTCGCCGCCGAGACGGCTGATGCCTTGCGCATCGGCCGGCCCGCATTCGACCACCACCAGATCATAGGCGGTGGTCAGCGACTGCATGATGATCGGCAGCCGGTCGGCGGCTCGCATGGCGCGGACCGGATCGGCGGTGCCGACAGGAATGACATGGCAGTCGGAATAGAGATCGGCATGGATGACGTCGCTGAACTGCGCCTGCGAGGCGAGCAGATCGGTGATCCCCGGGAAAAGCCCGCTGTCGAGCATCGGCCGCGAGGCAGCACCCGAGGCGGTGAGATCGAGCAGCAGGACGCGCAGGCCGGCGTCGGACACTTCGCGCGCCACCAGGATCGCCGACGCGGCTGCCTCGTCGCCTTCGGGCGAAACAAATATGGCGCGGGCAGCCCCGCTGGCGATCAGCTTTTCCGCGGCCTTTTCGATGTCGATCTCGCCGAGCACCGAGCGCGGCCGCTGTGCCTCCGCGACGGGCTCCGGCTCGGCGACCGATTGGGCCTCGGCGGCAGGTTCAACCTTGACGGCAGGCTCGGGCTCGGCGACGGGCCGCGGCTGCGCCTCCATCTGCGGTTCCTCGACAGCTTCGGGCCATTGCGTTTCGACGCCACGATCGGCGGACGCGCTGGCGACAGCCGGCTCCAGGCGGACAGACGGCTCAGGGGCGTCCGGCTTCTGGCGGGCAGTTGCCGGCATGGCCACTTCATCGATCGGCGCAAAACGGGCGCCTGGGGCCGGGCGCATCGCGCGGCCCGAGAAGAGCTCCCGCAATAATGTGAATATGGCCGCCAGCAGAAGCGACGCCGCAGCAGCCGCGCCAACGATCGGCCCGACCTTGGGGAAGTATGGCTCGGAAGGCACCGAAGCCGGCGAGGAGACTCGGGCGTCGACCGGCACATAGTTGCGGTCCTGGCGTGAAGCCGCCTCGCGGTAATTGGTCAGATAGAGCTCGAGCTGCTGGCGCTTGGCGGCGGCGTCGCGCTGCAGCGCGTCGAGATCGACCTGCTGTTCGCCGGCCTGCGCCGAAGCCGCCTTCAGTTGGTTGACGTCGGAGACGAGCTGGCTTTCGCGCGCCTTGGCGGCATCGGCCTGCATCACAAGGCCCTTCATGATCTTCTGGGCTTCGCTGCGGATCTGCGCGTCGAGATCGGCGAGCTGTGACTTCGCGGCGCGAACGCGCGGGTGGTTGTCGAGCATCGTCGTCGACAGATCGGCGATGGTGGCGCGCAACTCGGCCTGCCGTTCCCGCAAACGCTGGATCAGGTCGGACGACAGCACTTCCGGCAGCGAATCCAGCGAGCCGCCATTCTGCAGCGCCTTGCGCACGTTGTCGGCGGTGCCTTCGGCCGCGGCGCGGTTGGCCCGCACCCGCGACAATTCGGTCGACAGCTCGGCCAGCTGCTGGGTGGCCAGGGTGGCATTGTTGCCGCCCATCAGCAGGTCGGACTGGGCGCGGTAGGCCGCGACCTTGGCCTCGGCATCCCTGACCTGCTTCGAAAGATCGGCGATCTCGGGCGCCAGAAAGTCCGCGGCGGCGGTGTTCGATTCGCTCTTGGCCGCGCCCTGCCCGGCAATATAGGCAGCGGCAATGGCATCGGGGATGGCGGCGGCGAGCTTCGGATCCTCGGAGGAGAACTCGATGGCAACGATGCGGGTCTTTTCAACGCCGAAGACGTTGAGCTTCTCGCGCATCTTCTTCAACACGCGTTCGTCGGCCGGAACATCCATCGGATCGTTCTTCAGCCCGAGCAGGATCAACACGCGGCTGAGCGACGACATGTTGATCGTCTCGTCGAACTCACGCAGCCGCACCAGGCCGAGTTTCTGCGCCACCTGCTTGAGGATTTCGTTGGATGAAATGATCTGAACCTGGGTGGCGACGCCTTGCTCATCGAGGATCGGCTTGTCGCCGTCATTGTTGGAGCCGGCCGGACGGGTATAAACGGATTCGCGCAGGGCGATTTCCACCTGCGTCTCGGCCTTGTAATGCTTGGTCGCCAATGAAGCGAACGCAAACGCCAGACCTGTCACAACCAGAACGAAGAGCAATATGCGCAGCCAGTTCCTCGCCAGGCTGGCGAAGAGCTGCCTGAGGTCAACGTCGACATCTGCGGCCGCGGACTGAACGGACATGCATCCCTACTCCGAAACTGGGTCAGGATGCACCGTAAACAACTATGGTAACTCAGCCGTTAAGATCGCGGTAATCCTCCATTAGGGATTACTGCCGGCGTCCAAGAAAAACGATAAAAATGGCAAAACCCCTGCTTCGCGCAGCTCTATCGACAGGCTCCTTTACCGGCCATTAACCCTAACAGGATGATAACGAACCCGATCCCTGATGTTTGCTGCGACGCTGCAGCGGCCAGTCGAAGGTACGTATCCGGTCATGAAAAGCACTGCTTCCCTCTTTCACGCTCTGCTTGCCGTATCGATGCTCGCCGGCTGCTCCAGCTACCGCCCGACGCCGGCTGCCTTCCACGAGGTCCTCGACCAGCCTTACCGTCTTGGCGCCGGCGACCGCATCCGCGTCACCGTGTTCGAGCAGGAAGGCCTGACCAACACCTACAGCGTCGACCAGTCCGGCTACCTCTCCTTCCCGCTCGTCGGCGCCATTCCAGCGCGTGGCCACACCGCGCAGCAGATGGAAAAGGAGATCGCCGACAAATTGCGGCAAGGCTATCTGCGCGACCCCGACGTCTCGGTCGAGATCGATCGCTACCGGCCGATCTTCGTCATGGGCGAAGTGGGGGCTGCCGGCCAGTATTCCTACGTGCCCGGCCTGACCGTGCAGAAGGCCATCGCCATTGCCGGCGGCTTCTCGCCACGCGCCAACCAGGAAAGCGTCGACATCACCCGCGACATCAACGGCAAGGTGATGACCGGCCGCGTGGTGACATCCGATCCGCTGCTGCCCGGAGATACCGTCTACGTCCGCGAACGCCTGTTCTGACAGACACCACGTGGCGGACAAGCTCAGGATCGTCCACTGCTTTCGTTCACCGGTCGGAGGAATTTTCCGGCATGTGCGCGACCTGACCGAGGCGCAGGTCGCCGCCGGTCATGTGGTCGGCATCGTCTGCGATTCGACCACCGGCGGCGAATTCGAGGAGCGCCTGTTCGAGCAGATGAAGGACATGCTGGCGCTCGGCATCCATCGCACGCCGATGCAGCGCCATGTCGGCCCGGGCGATCTCGCCTCGGCCCGGCGCACCTACAGGATCATCAAGGAATTGCGGCCGGACGTGTTGCACGGGCACGGCGCCAAGGGTGGCGCCTATGCCCGTCTGTTCGGCTCATTGTTGCGGGTATCAAGGTCTCGCGTAGCCCGCCTTTATTCGCCGCATGGCGGCTCCCTCCACTATGACGAAACGACAGCCACGGGGAAGCTGTTCTTCGCACTGGAACGCTCCATGGCGCATTTCACCGATTGCCTGCTGTTCGTCTCGGACTACGAGCGGCGAACCTATCGCAGGAAGGTGGGCGAGCCGCCGATCCCGAACATCCTGGTCTACAACGGATTGCGCGCCGCCGAATTCGAGCCGGTGCCCATCGAACCCGACGCAGCGGATCTGCTCTATATCGGCATGATGCGGGACCTGAAGGGACCCGACATCTTCATCGACGCCCTGGCCGCCGCCGGCCCACGGCTTGGCCGCGCGCTGAGCGCGGTGATGGTCGGCGACGGCGACGACCTGCCGCGCTACCACGCGCAGGTAAAGCGGCTGGGACTGCAAAGCCATGTCCGCTTCCTGTCGCCAATGCCGGCCAGGGAGGCCTTCGCGCTTGCCGAGCTGGTGGTCGTTCCATCCCGCGCCGAAGCCATGCCCTATATCGTGCTGGAGACACTTGCAGCGGCAAGACCGATGATCGCCACCGCCGTCGGCGGCATACCGGAGATCTTCGGTTCCGGCTCCCCTGCCCTGATCCGTCCCGATGCGGCCGAACTCGCCGACAAGATGGGCGAGGCACTGGCCGACCTTGCGGCTTACGGCAGGCTGATGCCCGATGGCCCCGGCCTCAGGGCGCGCTTCGGCGCCGACGTCATGGCCGCCGAAATCGAGAAGGCCTATTTCGCCGCGCTCGGCAGGTAACGTCGGAGCCTTTCCAAAGCCACGCGTTGTTTCAAGGGTTTCTTAGCTCTCTTTTGCTAATCACCCTGGGGAAGCATGCGGACTGTTCCATGAATGAGATCGACCCCGCGCACCGCTTTTCACCCGAAGCGGTGCGTAAATTCGACGGCCCGACCGATGGCGATGTGCCCGGCGGCATGAACGACGTCGCCCGGCAGGTCGCGTCGCAGTACCGGCGCGATACGATGTCGCCGATCATGGTCAGCGGCGTCCTGCGCATGGTCGAATTCGGGGTGCTGTTCCTTTCGGGGCTCTGCGTCTATTTCTACTTTGTCGGTTTCTTCAACTATCTCGCCTGGCAATATCCGTTGACGATGGCCACCGCGTCGTTCCTCGCCGTGGTGCTGCTCGATGTCACCGACTGCTACCAGGTCGTCTCCCTGATGCGGCCGATCGCCAATTTCGGTCGCATCCTGCTGGCCTGGGCGGGCGCCTTCGCGCTGATGGCGTTGACGGCCTTCGCCACGAAGATGTCGGAAGATTATTCCAGGCTTCTGTTCGGCACCTGGTTCGTCATCGGCTTCGTCCTCCTCTTCAGCCTCAGGCTGGTGATGTCGAGGCTGATCCGGCGCTGGGCGCGCGATGGCCGCATGGAGCGGCGTGCCGTCATCGTCGGCGGCGGCAAGGCGGCGGAAATCCTGATCCGCTCTGTCGAAAAGCAGCCCTACAACGACATCCGCATCTGCGGCATCTTCGATGACCGCTCCGACAAGCGCTCGCCGCCGATCGTTGCCGGCTATCCCAAGCTAGGCACCATTTCAGAGCTGATCGAGTTCGCCCGCATCGCCCGCATCGACATGCTGATCGTGTCGCTGCCGCTGACAGCCGAAACGCGCGTGCTGCAATTGTTGAAGAAGCTGTGGGTGCTGCCGGTCGACATCCGGCTTTCGGCGCATTCCAACGCGCTGCAGTTCCGGCCGCGCGCCTATTCCTTCATCGGCTCGGTGCCGATGCTCGATATTTTCGACAAGCCGATCAACGACTGGGATTCGGTCGCCAAGCGCGCCTTCGACATCGTTTTCTCGCTGATCGGCATCATCGTCTTCTCGCCGGTGATGTTGGCGACCGCCATCGCCATAAAACTCGACAGCAAGGGACCGGTGCTGTTCAAGCAGAAGCGGCACGGCTTCAACAACGAGATCATCGAGGTCTACAAGTTCCGCTCGATGTACACCGACCGGTCGGATCCGACGGCCAAGCGGACGGTGACCAAGAACGATCCTCGCGTCACCCGCGTCGGCCGCTTCATCCGCAAGACCTCGATCGACGAACTGCCGCAATTCGTCAATTCGCTGCTGGGCTCGCTGTCGCTGATCGGCCCGCGTCCGCATGCCATCGCCGCGCAGTCGCACAACCTGCTCTACAACGAGGTGGTCGACGGCTATTTCGCCCGCCACAAGGTCAAGCCCGGCGTCACCGGCTGGGCGCAGATCAACGGCTGGCGCGGCGAGATGGACACCAACGAGAAGATCCGCATGCGGACGGAGTACGACCTTTACTACATCGAGAACTGGTCGCTGCTGTTCGATCTCAGGATCCTGTTCCTGACGCCGATCCGGTTGCTCAACACGGAAAACGCCTATTGAGCGCGATTTCCCATGAGCTACCGCAGGCCGCGGTCAACGCCAAGCTGATCGCCCTGATTTCCTCCAGTGCGGTGGTGGTCGGCATCCTTCTGTCCGGCTTCGTCATCAGCGAGCCGGCGCCTTATGAAATCTACATGGCCGGGCTGATCGCCATCTGGGCGCTCTTCGGCCTGCGAATTTCGCGCGCGGCCATGCCGCTGCTGGTGCTGCTGGTGACGATGAACATCGGCGGCATGATCTCCATGACGCAGATGGCGGACCTCGCCTTCACGCCGCTCTATCTCAGCGTGTCGCTGTTTCTGGCCTTCAGCGCGGTGTTCTTCGCCTCAGTGACAGCCACGCAGCCAGGCCTCTACCGGCTGATCTTCAATGCCTATGTCGTCTCGGCGGTGGCGACCTCGCTGCTTGGCATAGCAGGCTATTTCCATGCCTTCCCCGGCGCCGAAATGTTCACCAAATACGATCGCGCCGCCGGCGCCTTCCAGGACCCGAACGTTTTCGGGCCGTTCCTGGTGCTGCCCGGCATCTACCTGCTCTACCTGATCCTGACAGGTTCGATCGCGCGCATGCCACTGCTGGCGGTGCCTTTGCTGATCATCACATTGGGCATTTTCTTCTCCTTCTCGCGCGGCGCCTGGGGCATGTTCGCCGTCTCGACCGTGCTGCTCACCGGCTGCCTGTTCCTGCAGAGCGCCAGCGGCAAGTTCCGGCTGCGCGTGGTGGTCATGACCATCGCCGCGCTGTCATTGCTGACGATCGCCATCATCGTCATCCTGCAGTTGCCCGGCGTGTCGGAGATGTTCTCCAGCCGCGCGCATCTCGAACAGAGCTATGACACCGCCCGCCTCGGCCGCTTCGCCCGCTATGCAATCGGCTTCCAGATGGCGATGGAGCGTCCATTCGGCATCGGTCCGCTGGTCTTCGGCAAGATGTTCGGCGAGGACACGCACGACATCTGGCTGAAAATGCTGATGGACTATGGCTGGCTCGGCTTCGTGTCGTTCCTGACGCTGGTCAGCTGGACCATGGTGGCCGGGTTCCGCATCCTGCTGCGCGACCGGCCGTGGCAGCCTTATCTGTTGTGCGCCTATGTCGCCTTCATCGGCAATATCGGACTCGGCACCTTCATCGACATCGACCACTGGCGCCACATATATCTGCTGCTCGGCCTGGTCTGGGGCGCCATCGCGCTCGAATACCGCCATCAGCGGCAGTTGCGGCCGGCATTTCCAGACGTGTCCGCGATCGCGCGATAAACACCGAATTTCGGTTGACCCGGGCGGGGTTATCACGATACATCGCGACCGGTCCGGAGTGTAGCGCAGCCCGGTAGCGCACTTGACTGGGGGTCAAGGGGTCGTCGGTTCGAATCCGGCCACTCCGACCAATTTAAACAAGGACTTACCCCCGAAGTCCAAACTGCAGCGATTCGCGATGGTCGATGGCGGGTAACATTTGGGGTAGCTCAATGCGCCTAAACCTTGCAAATGCCACCCCCGAATCTCATGCTTCCGGGGTCACTTCTACCGGCGCGGTCCGCTGAGGTATCCAGCCGTAGGCGGCAACGACGATCTTGCATCCGGTGGGCAGGCCATTCATTCTCAGATGGCGTAGAACCGCAGCGACAGTTTTTCCGGTTGCAACCAGTTCATCTACAATCAAGATATTTTGGAGTCCGGCCTCAACGCCGGACGTCTTGTACACAAATTCTTGGACCAAATCGTCAACGGTTCCGCTGTAGGCAGCCCTAATTTCGTCCTTCCTGGTGAAACACCCACTCAGATCTGGGATTGAACAAATTTTTCGGATTTCATCCCTCAGCATCTTTGCATCGCCTCGGCTACTGGGCGGGGAAATCATCGCCTGAAACGGAGTTGGCCAATCGCAAACCGTCCTCGCGATGCGTGGCCCATGAATAGGGATCATCGCCTCGGCGACGGGCCTAAATGCTTCAACCCCAACCCCACTGCGCAACGCATTAAAGTAGGACGCAACATCTTCGGGATGGCGACTCGTATAGAGGAGTTCAAGCGCCTCACCGTCCGGTGGCAAAGAGATAGTTCGAATTGGCATTACGGTCGCCCTAGTTTATCAATTCGGCGAATCGCCGTTCGAGTTCTCGGTCAATCTGCGCTCTGTTCCCCTGCCCAATCAAAGCGAGGAACGCCAAGATATCTCCGTCTACCAGAGGGATGATATAGCCGTTGTTCGCTAATGCCGTGTCCCTGCATCGCGCAACGAAGCGCGCTCGGTTGTCAAACGATCTACCAATTAGGAAGCCAAGACGCCCACGCTGGTCCGAGAACCTTCCCGCTAACTGGTCGAGTTCTGGGTTAGCCATCTCTTTTTGATAATTCTTACATTCGACCATGACCTTTACCGCGTTCGCACGCGCTTCGGTCCGGCGCCTGAAGAAAAAGCCTTGCCTGGCATTGTTGGTATAGGAGATGTCTATCCGCTTCCTTCGTTGGTTTATCTCGTCTTCTTTCACAGGGTAAATTAGTGACGGATAGAATATGAATTCGAGTGCACCTACCATGAAGCTGTGGAACCGTCCTGCTGCGGCATTCCCTGGATCTATGGTGGGCAGAGTTTCAGCTAGCGCTTGGGCAAATGCGCTTTCATTGAAATCCTCATCGAGCTGCGTGTTGCTCAAGCCGTTTCCGGGTTCCAAAAGGAGTTTATAACGCTCAAGGACCTCCGGGTTCTCCTCTGAAAAGGCTGCGAGGAAGTCTTTTTCACGAGGGTGGATTTCTTTTAGCAATTTCTTCGTCACTCGACGTCGGCCATTCTTTAGGCGCTCAACGAGTCCTGTATTTCGTCGCAGATTGTCACCCTGAAGGAATTGCAACACAAAGTTATTGTAGTAATCATGATGCGAAAACGTCATATTCCACCGAACACTTGCCTTCGGCACTAACAAGATCTTTTTGGCTCTCACTACGGGCAATTCGACGTATCGATTCGTCCACTCCACATTGACAGAATTCCAAATCATTCCTGAAGCTACTCTTTGGACCGGCACGCGGTGCAGATCGCATTGGACTTGGGTGTACTCGATTAGATGCCGACGAATAACGTTTGTTGTTATGTCGGAAATTTTGTCGCGACCTATCCCGCGGATGAAAAGCTCGCAATCCGACAGCTCCTCCAAAAGTCCACTTCGCGCTGCCCTGCTCTCTCGAAGGCGATCAAAGATCTCGTCAGCCTGATTTCGGCCAACACCGCGACCGGCGGGTGCCCCGCTTGAGAGGCCAAAGCACGTCTCATTTGGTTCACCCAAATTGTCGAGAATTGCACGCCCAGTTTCATCGTCACCCTCCCGAATAGCTTCAAGAACGGCATCGAAGAACGAAAGGACAGCCTCGTTGCACATAATCGACCACGCGTCTTCGCCCTTGCTAAATACGTATGGGTCAAGAAACAGAGGCAGGTCCTCGTCAGGATCTATATCAACGAAATCGAGTTCCGACTGACGCTTTTGCAGATTAAAATGCTCAGAAAATTTCATTCTCTATCCCCCCAAATAGTAACTGGCATTATGGATCTCTTCGCAACTTCTGCAAGGGCGAGTTGAATTCTGACCTCCCTGTATATAGGCATGCATGCGGCTGCAGATCAGTGGTTCGGCAAAGCCGGTTGAAACGTCGTTGCCTTTTGCGGAATCCGTAGGATCCAGGTGGACCAGACATCGACAGGCGAGTCATTTGAGCACCGGTCAAGAGCTCTCCGACTGGATCCCCGCCACGCTCCTAGCGAAGTCAATAACTTGCACCAAAGGAGCCCTCGTCGCCCCCCCCCAAACGACACAAGGTAGTCGCTGGGGTAGCCGAGCCATAATTTTTCCGAACAACTGGAAGCAACCAAGTGAGTGAGGGAAAGACTAAACGAGTGCGCTTTCTGGCAGAGCACCCATTATGTTTCTTCTGCTCCGCCCCTGCGGAGACGATAGATCATGTGCCGTCGCGCCAGTGCTTCTACAATGGGATCGGGCCAGAGGGCTTCGAATTTCCCGCTTGCAAGCGGTGCAACAACTCGGCAGGGCCAACAGAACAAGTAGTGGCTCTTTATCTTCATATGGCAAACCAAGACGCCACGGCAGATTCTTCCATTGGGCAATTTGAAAAACTTGTGCGCGGGGTCCAGAACAACGCTCCTGCATGGATGCCTCGATTAGATTTGAGTGCAAATTACAAGCGTAGCGCGGCCAAGCGTATCGGATACGTTCGCGGCCCAAGCGAAAGCTACGCCGACGCGCCCATTGTGGAACTACCCAACAGAAACCGAGACACCTTCCGGGTTTTTGCTCGCCGCCTCACCTGCGCTCTTTACTATCGCCATACAGGGCAGCCGCTTCCAAATTCATATAAGATTCGAACGGAGCAGTTGCCTGTCACCCACGCTGCGGCGGAAAAGATAGTCACCGGGTTATTCAAACTGATGCCGGGGTATGTGGCCGCGAAACGCCAAAATACCAATATTGGTGATCAGTTCCGCTACCGGTACGTTGCATTACCAGAGAAAGAGATTTTTGCCTTCCTCGCTCAGTTCTCAGCATCATATTTTGTCTTTGGAGCCGCATCAGGGGATAGAAACATGACAGCCGGCGCCCTTTGGCTTCCCCACGCCGAAGACGTCGAAGCAATGCTCCTGGTTGCTGATGCTTTGAACGCCCCTCCTCACTAGCTGGACGATGATCGCGCCAGAATATTGGTGGCCGCCTCTTCGTGGCCATGGTGGTTCAACCCAGACTGGGTCTCGTCCTAAGCCTGACAGACATCGACCCACTCAGCGCCGGTAAGCACAACCATCCTCCGCGGTGTAATCCGTACCGCTGCGTTGGTGGATCCAGCAGCCGGCACGACCTCATCGAAATCGCGCAGCGACACATCGCAATAGACCGGCAGCGGCGCCGGCAGGCCGAACGGGCAGACGCCGCCGACCGGATGGCTGGTGGCGGCGACCACTTCGTCTGCGTCCAGCATGCGCGGCTTGCCGCCGAACTGGTCCTTGAACTTGCGGTTGTCCAGTCTTGCGATGCCGCTGGTGACGACCAGCATGGTGCGTTCGCCGACGCGCAGGCAGATGGTCTTGGCGATCTGCGCCGGAAGCACGCCATGCGCCTCCGCCGCCAGCGCCACGGTCGCCGAACTCGCTTGCGTGACGATGACCTCGATATCGGGCGCATGGTCGGCGAAGAAGGCGCGGACGGTTTCCAGGCTCATATCGAAAAAACCATGGTTCAACCTCGAGACACGGCAGGCGTGATTGGCGCGGATTTGGATGCCGCAGCTATAAACACGCGCGATTTGTAAATCGGCAAGCCCGGCTTGCCGGAGAACGCCATCGCATCAACAAGAAACCCGCCAGGCAGGCCTTGGCGGGTTCACTTGCATGCCTGATTCTGGCCTATGCCAGGGGTCGGCCTTGCGCGGCCGGTTTCGGCGCGGCGGAGGAAGCGATGAGAGCGTCCTGGGGCAGGCGAAGCGCGGACGCAATACGACGCAGCTTCGACGGATCGGCCGCCCGGCCGTTTTCGATGTCCTCGATCTCGCCGACCGAGAGGCCGCAGGTCAGGGAAAGCTCTTCCACGCTGTATCCGCGGGTTTCCCGCATGGCTCTGAGGGTGGTGTAATCCGGCCCGATCTCACTGGCTAACGGTTCGGAGAGGGCATGGCTTTTTGCATTGTTGGGCATTGGCAACTCCGCTGGCTGAAAGAGTTTGATCAAAAATGGAGTGTTGCCTGAGACGAGCAGGAACATGCCCGCTCGCCGGCGATTTGCCAAGAGCCAAAGGCCGTCACGCTATCGTGAACCGAGTGCCCGCGAGGCGGTCTCACGCATGCCATCAAGTTCTTTTGAACACCCGGCACCTTTTTGCCCGAAGGTTCAAGCCCACCTGTTCGTTGTTCTGATGCGCCGGCGTGAAACCATCCGGTCCCAGCCGGCCCGTTCCCAGAAGGATCCTGCAATGAACTTCAAGACACTCATGGTCGTGCTTGGCGCGATCTCCAGCCTTTCCATTGCCGCCGTGGGCGGTGCCCAGGCGGCGGACGCGTTGCGCGTGCGCGGCACGGTGGTCAGTTTCGAGCCATCGCAGCTCACCGTCAAAACCCGCCAGGGCGATACGTCAGCGATCAAGCTCAACACCGGCTGGAAGATATCGGGCGTCGCCAGCGCCTCGCAAAAGGACATCAAGCAGGGCGACTTCCTCGGCATCGCCTCCGTCTCGAAGGCGGATGGCGGCAGCGGCGCGCTGGAAGTGGTGATCTTCCCCGCCGCCCTGAAAGGCACCGGCGAGGGCGACCGCCCCTGGGACCTGCAGCCGAACAGCCGCATGACCAACGGCACCGTGGCCGACGTCACCGACATAAGCGGGCGCGCCGTGACGCTGACCTACGACAACGGGCAGACCAAGAAGATTTCGATCCCCGACAGCACGCCCGTCGTGACCTTCGCCCCGGCCACGCCGGCCGATCTCAAGCCGGGTGCAACTGTCTTCGTCAACGCCCAGCGCGAGGCTGACGGGACACTGAGTTCCAGCCGCGTCGTGGTGGGAAACAATGGCGTGATCCCGCCGATGTAGCCAAACTAGCGGCAACAGCCGGATTTTCGGCCTTCACAATGAAGTGTTGGGAAGCCGGCTCTCCGGAAACACCCCGGAAACAAAATTCTACAATCGGGAAATACTGACGAAAAAAATCAGGAGCGTAATTCCATTCGCGGCGATCGGGCCATGACCCGATTTTAAGATCCGCCGGCGAAAGAAGGAAACGATCCATGAAGAAGTCCCTCCTCTCGGCCCTCGGGCTTGCAGTTGCACTCGCTTTCACGGCGCCGGTCATCGGCGCGACGAGCGCCGATGCGGCCCCGATGGCAAAGCATCATCGTCATCATCGCGTCCATCATCATCATGTTCGTCATCACCGCGTTCACCACCACGTTCATCACCGCCACCACCACGTGAAGAAGGCCTACTAAGTACGAACTTCCAAGGAGAAGACCCGCCTTGGCTCCTTGTTCAAGGCAGGTCTTCTCCTGGTGTGGAGCGCCAAGCCGGGCGCGAGGCGTTCGCGAACAGGGCCAGCTATTCCGATGACGGCCAAGCCCGATATCGCCTGGACAGACCGCATTGTCCTGTCGGTCGCGCGATTGCAGCCCACGCCGCCCCTTGTCGCGCGATTTTTCCTGAAGCTGGGCCATCTTCCCAATCCCGCCGCGCCCGCGCGCTCACCATGAGCCGCGCCACCTGCCACGAGATCGCCATGCCGAAACGCCTTGGTGCGGCCGCGGCGCTGCCGACACCCCTGCGGGGTTGCTGACCGGTCGCGGTAAGGCCAAACCATGGCTGCGCGGGATGACAGGGCATGGCTGATATCGCCGGCTCGCAATGCCCCGGCCCGAGGGCGCGCTTTTTTTTCGCGCCCGCATGAACCTTTCCTTCGAGGACCTCACTAAGCCTGCATGGACGCCAGCAAGGCGATCCCCAATCCAACGGAAGGACATGCAGAAATGACCAACATCTCGAACTTCAAGCGCCTCTCGCTCGCCGCCGCCATCGCCATTTCGGCGATCGGCTCGATGTCGATGTCGAATTCGGCTTTCGCCAATGGCACGCACCCCACTGGTGACGGCGGCGCGGTCTGCAAGGGTGCAGGCCACTGTCTGGTCCTCTCGATCGAGTGCAAGGGCACCTATACGGACGCCACCGACAAGAATGGCACGGTCTATGGCAAATGCAGCCAGACCGCGCAGGTTTCGCCGCAGGGCAAGATCAAGCTCGCGAAATAACCACCGGACAGCAACGGAAATGGCGGCTCGCCCTTCGGGGTCGCCGCCATTTTTCTTGATTGAGTTCCTCGTCTTATGATCGAGAGGGCTTCTCAGCGCCTGCTGAACAGCAGGCTGGCGACAAGGCCGAGCACCACAAGGCCTACTGCTGCGGCCGCCGCCGGATGGTCGCGCGCCGATTTCTCGATCACCCTGCCTTGTCTACGGATTGCCGGCATCGCATCGCGAAGACGACCCGCAAGATCGGAATATGTGTCGAGCGCGGCATCGCGGCCGTCTTCGTAGTAAGCGCCACCCCGCCTCGACACCGCTCTGCGCAACGCCGCGAGTTCCGTCGAGAGGGCCGCGACCTGCTTTTCGAGGTCGATGTCCGAAAGGGTCGAAAATGATGCCATCATGCGTTTCCTTAGTCTTGCAGAAGGAAACGTAACGCCTCACCCCATGGCGGGTTCCGGTCTCGAGGCTTCAAAGTGCGTCTTGCCGCGCTCAGCGCACCTGGTCAAGCAGGCGCTTGCATTCCAGGAGGTCGAACAGCGCCTCCTGCAGCAGAGCGCGATTGTCGCGCGAGAGTTTCGACGCGTCCGGCTGAACCGGACCTTCCTCGTCGCTCTTGCCCAGGCCAAAAAAGCGGCGGCTGGGCTTGACCCTTGGCTGGCCAACCAGCTCATCATCACCGCCGCGCGGCTGCGCCGCCGGCGTCAGCGGCACTTGGTCGGCCTGCTTTCGTTGCGAGATCGCCTCTACGGCGGCCATGTCGCCATTGCCGATGGCAACCAGGAAATGATTGCCGTTCTCGCGCAGCAGCTTCTGCACGCCCTTGATCGTGTAGCCCTGGTCGTAGAGCATGTGGCGGATGCCCTTGATCAGTTCGACATCCTGCGGCCGGTAATAGCGGCGGCCGCCGCCGCGCTTCATCGGCTTGATCTGGTTGAAGCGTGTCTCCCAGAAGCGCAGCACATGCTGTGGCAGGTCGAGGTCTTCGGCGACCTCGCTGATGGTGCGGAAGGCGTCAGGGCTCTTGTCCATGGGCGAAATCCTCACGCTGGAGCGTGATCCGGAACGGTCTTCAGCGAGATCATGCTCACAAAGAGAAGCTCATTCCATTTGCGCGGAATGGATCATACGCGGAACACCAATCCGGCCATGCTGCCGAATCGGGCCTTATTCCAGCGGTTTGTGAAGCAATATTCAAGCCCGGCGTGATGGCGGGGCCGGTTTTCAACCGTACAATGAAGGCTATTTGCCGCCCTTGGCCTTGCTGTTCTGGTGCGAGCGCAAAATGCGGTTCTTCAGCACGTTGGACGATTTGAACGTCATCACCCGGCGCGGCAGGATCGGCACCTCTTCGCCGGTCTTGGGATTGCGCCCGATGCGCTCGTTCTTGGAGCGGACATGGAACGTCGCGAAAGACGACAGCTTGACCGTCTCGCCACGCACGATGGCTTCGCAGATTTCGTCCAGCACGGCTTCGACCAGTTCGGCGGATTCAGTGCGCGACAGGCCGACCTTTCGGTAGACAGCCTCCGCCAGGTCGGCACGCGTAAGTGTCTTTCCCCCCATGCGACCGTCCCATCAGTTCAAACGTAAAATCGGCACAACAACGGCAGAGCCTAAGTAATTGATCCGGCAAGGTCAAGGACCGAAACCGAGCCGTTTGGCACTTACCAGCGAACCAGAACGGCGCCCCAGGTGAAGCCGCCGCCCATCGCTTCCAGGAGGACGAGGTCGCCCTTCTTGATGCGGCCATCGGCAACGGCCACCGACAGTGCCAGCGGCACGGAAGCAGCCGAGGTGTTACCGTGCAAATCGACCGTAACCACCACCTTTTGCTCTGCTATCCCGAGCTTCTTGGCGGATGCGTCAATAATTCGTTTATTGGCCTGGTGCGGCACGAACCAGTCGAGGTCATCGGCCGTTATGCCGGCGGCCGAGAAGGTCGCCTCGATGACGTCGGTGATCATGCCGACCGCATGCTTGAAGACTTCGCGGCCTTCCATCCTGAGATGACCGACCGTTCCCGTGGTCGACGGCCCGCCGTCGACGAAAAGCTTGTCCTTGTGCACGCCGTCGGAGCGCAAGCTGGCGGCCAGGACACCGTGGTCGGCAATCGTGCCGGCCCCCTCGCCCGCCTCCAGGACAAGTGCGCCGGCGCCGTCGCCGAACAGCACACAGGTCGAGCGGTCGCTCCAGTCAAGAATGCGCGAGAATGTTTCCGAACCGATCACCAGCACACGTTTGGCCAGGCCGCCGCGAATGTAGAGGTCGGCTGTCGTCACCGCATAGACAAAGCCCGAGCACACAGCCTGCATGTCGAAGGCAAAGCCGTGATGCATGCCGAGCCGGTTCTGGATCTCGACCGCAGTGGCCGGAAATGTGTTGTTGGGCGTCGACGTCGCCAGCACGATCAGGTCGATGTCGTCCGGCGTCAGCCCGGCATTGGCAAGAGCGGCGCGGGCCGCGGCCTCTCCGAGCGAAGCCGTCGTCTCGTCGTCGGCCGCGATATGACGCTGGCGGATGCCGGTACGCTGGGCGATCCACTCATCCGATGTCTCAACCATGCCCTCGAAATCGGCATTCTTCATGATGCGGCGGGGCAGCGCGGCGCCCGTGCCGCGCACGACTGATCTGATCAAAGTTCTTTCCTATTCCTTCGCGTCGGTAACGACGTCGGATTTCCGGGATGACAGGGCATGCGGGTTGCGCGCGTGAAACAGGTCCAGGTCGGCTTCGATGCGGTCGAGCAGATTGTTGCGCACCATGTCGTAGCCGAGCTCGATCGCCGCGGCAAAACCATCGGAATCGGCACCACCATGGCTTTTGACCACAATGCCGTTCAGCCCCAGGAAGACGCCGCCATTGGAGCGGCCGACATCCATCTTTTCGCGCAGGCGATCAAACGCGCCCTTAGCGAACACATAGCCGATCTTGGCCATCAGCGTGCGGCTCATCGCGGCGCGCAGATAACCTGCGATCTGGCGCGCGGTGCCTTCCGCGGTCTTCAACGCGATGTTGCCGGCGAAGCCCTCCGTCACCACCACGTCGACCGTGCCCTTGCCGATATCGTCGCCTTCGACAAAACCATGATAGTTCATCGAGGCCATGTTGGCCTCGCGCAGCATGCGCCCTGCCTCCTTGACCTCTTCCTGGCCCTTGATCTCTTCCACGCCGACATTAAGCAGGCCGACGGTGGGCCGGGCGACACCGAATACGGAGCGCGCCATGCCGGTGCCCAGAATGGCAAAATCAATGAGCTGGTGCGCATCGGCGCCAATGGTGGCGCCGACGTCCAGAACCACGCTTTCGCCGCGCAATGTCGGCCACAATGCCGCGATCGCCGGGCGATCGATGGTGGCCATGGTGCGCAGGCAGAATTTCGACATCGCCATCAGGGCGCCGGTGTTACCGGCGGAGATGCAGGCATCCGCGGCGCCCGACTTGACCGCTTCGACCGCCTTCCACATCGACGACTTCCACCGGCCGTGGCGCAAGGCCTGGCTGGGTTTGTCGTCCATCCTGACCGCGACCTCGCAATGGAAGAATTCGCTCACCTCGGCCAATTTGGGGAACTTGGCCAGTTCGGGGCGCACAAGCTCCTCACGCCCGTAGATGACGAAGCGGATGTCGGGACGGCGAGTCGCGACCGTCATGAGCGCCGGAATGACCACGGCTGGTCCGTGATCGCCGCCCATGGCATCGATGGAAATCCTGATCACGCGGTATTCATCTCACGGTTATGCGGCAGGTCGCTTTAGTGATCGCGAAGGTTCGGCGAAAATAGCGGTTTTGGGTTTTCACACAACCGACTTTTCCGTCGCGGGCGAGGTTTTCAGGATTTTCCCAGCAGGGATCGCAGTTTTTGCTGAAATTCATTCTCCACCGCATCGGTCTCACCGCCTGTGTCCAGCGACGCGCCCGGCTTGCGCGGATAGGGGTCGATCGCCAATGCGAAGAACTGTTCGGCAAGGGCCCCGACATCGATGGTGTCGCCGGAGAAGGTTTCGGGACTGTCGGGGCCGTCCGCATCGAGCAGGATCTCGCCGCCGCCTTCAAACCCTTGCCGTCCAAGCTTGGAATCCTCCGGCAGCAGCAGCGCCTCGACCGGCTCGTCGATATGCGCCGCGACGGGATCGAGCGTGACGATGCAGGCCTGCGTGATATCGGCCTCGACACGGCCGCTGACCTTGACGCCATTGCGCTTCCAGGAGGCCACGAGAAGGTCGGCGCGATAGGCTTCGACCGACAGCAGCCCGTGTTCCTCGGCGAGCGCGGCACGCTGGGCGGCGTCGGCCTCGATCACCACCGGCAGGCCCTTTTGCGGCAGACGGGCGACGTTCGCGAAAAAGGAAACCGGGCTTCGCGGATCAGCATGTTTCATCAAGCACCTCCCTTGGCGAGCGGAAACACCGCCGTGCCGGAAACGATCGATTCGGACGGCTGCGCGGCCAGCTGCCGGCAGGCGTCGGCGACATAATCGGCCAATTGCGACGCCTCCGGCCATGTGCCGGCATCGGGCCGGACATTGCGGGCAAGTGCCGCGGTCAGCCCGTCGCGATCGTTTCTTTCCAGCGCATCATCATAGGCGGCGGTGCGACCATAGAACATCTTCGCCAGTTTCTTCATGCGCTTGGGCACGCCGACATCGCCAATGCCCAGCTCCCGCAGCGAATGATCGACGTCGAGAAAGAACTCGTCGATCAGCACCTGAGCGATCTCCTGCGCCACGCCGCCCTCGCCACGCAAGCGGTGCTGGAACAGGAACATATGCAGCGAAAGCATCTCGAAACGGCCGAGCGGCGTGTCCGGCACATTCCAGTGGGAATAAAATACAGTCTGCCGCGCCGCCGCCACGATTTGTGCGTAAAGCGCGTCCGTGATGGCGCGGTTGGCGTGGCGTTCGCGACCAAAAAGGCGCTGGAACATGGGGATGGTCTCCCGGGGACCGTTTGTTGAATTGGCCTTGTTGCATCGGCAGGCAAGCTGGTTTACCGGTTTTGCGGCCCAGCGCAAGTTGCGGCGATATAATGGAGAATTGTTGTTGCGCGCGCTGAATTTCAAGTCGACCTTCTCGTCCAGGCCTGCCGGCGCGATCTCGCTGCTGCTCGTCGTTTCGGCGCTTTCGGCCTGTCACACCAACAAGATGATCGGCGACCTCAATCCGAGCGAGACGTTCACGCAAGGTTATGTCTACGACCAGCAGGCCGTCGATTCGGTGCCGGTCGGTTCCAGCCGCGAGCAGGTGCTTCTGGCGCTTGGCACGCCGTCGACCACGGCGACCTTCGACAACGAGGCGTTTTACTACATTACGCAAACGCGCAAGCGCTATGTCGCCTTCGACAAGCCCAGGCTCGTCGACCAGAAGGTTCTCGCGGTCTATTTCGGCGCTGATGGCCGCGTCACCCAGATCGCCAATTACGGCATGAAGGACGGCAAGATCTTCGACTTCATCTCGCGCACGACGCCGACTGGCGGCAAGGACCAGAACTTCCTCAGCCAGATCATCAACGGCGCCAGCAAGCTGGCGCCCGGCATCCCCGGCGGCGGCACTCCCTGATCATCAGATCCTGCTTCCCCCTGGGAAGCGGCACCATCTCAGGCGACCAAAAGCCCGTGGGAGCGATCTCACGGGTTTTTGTTTGGCCACGGCGAGCGCGGCTTGCCAGCAATGGAGCGAGCCCCGGAGCCAAACAAAAAAAACCGCGGGGATTGCTCCCCGCGGGCTTTGTCTAACGGCCAGGCTGCGTTCAGCCGTGCGCGAGCACGGCCAGCAGCAGGAGCGCGACGATGTTGGTGATCTTGATCGCCGGATTGACGGCCGGGCCGGCGGTGTCCTTGTAGGGATCGCCGACCGTATCACCGGTCACCGAGGCCTTGTGCGCCTCGGAGCCCTTCAGGTGCTTGACGCCGTCCTTGTCGACGAAACCGTCCTCGAACGATTTCTTGGCGTTGTCCCATGCGCCGCCGCCCGAGGTCATCGAGATGGCGACGAACAGGCCGTTGACGATGACGCCGAGCAGCGAGGCACCGAGGGCGGCGAAGGCCGAGGCCTTCGAACCCGAGATCAAGAGCACGCCGAAATAGACGACGAGCGGCGCCAGCACCGGCAGCAGCGACGGGATGATCATTTCCCGGATCGCCGCCTTGGTCAGGAGATCGACCGCACGTGCATAGTTCGGCTTCGACGTGCCAGCCATGATGCCCGGATCTTCGCGGAACTGCTTGCGCACCTCCTCGACGATGGCACCCGCCGCGCGGCCGACGGCCGTCATGGCGATGCCGCCGAACAGATAGGGGATCAGGCCGCCGAAGATCAGGCCGGCGACGACGTAAGGGTTGGAGAGATCGAAGGAGATCTCGCCCATGCCCTGGAAGTAGGGATATTTGTCGCCATTGGCGGCAAAGAACTTCAGATCGTTCGAATAGGCGGCGAACAACACCAGCGCGCCGAGGCCGGCCGAGCCGATGGCATAGCCCTTGGTCACGGCTTTCGTGGTGTTGCCGACCGCGTCGAGCGCGTCGGTGGAGTGGCGCACTTCCTTGGGCAGGCCGGCCATTTCGGCAATGCCGCCGGCATTGTCGGTGACCGGGCCGAAGGCATCGAGCGCCACGATCATGCCGGCAAGGCCGAGCATGGTAGTGACAGCGATCGCCGTGCCGTAGAGGCCGGCGAGCTGGTAGGTCGAGATGATGCCGCCGACGATGACGATGGCCGGCAACGCCGTCGATTCCAGCGAGACCGCGAGGCCCTGGATGACGTTGGTGCCATGGCCGGTCACCGATGCCTGGGCGATCGAGTTGACCGGGCGCTTGTTGGTGCCGGTATAGTATTCGGTGATCACCACGATCAAACCCGTCACCACCAGGCCGATCAGGCCGCAGATGAACAGGTTCTTGCCGGTGATGATCATGCCGGCGACGGTGCCGACCTCGCCCCAGCCGAGCGTTGCCGAGGTGGCGACGGCAAGGCCGACGATCGACAGCAGGCCGGTGACGATCAGGCCCTTGTAGAGCGCGCCCATGATCGAGCCGTTGGAACCGAGCTTGACGAAGAAGGTGCCGACGATCGAGGTCAGGATGCAGGCGCCGCAGATGGCGAGCGGATAGAGCATAGCGGTCTGCAGAACGGCGGTGCCGCCAAAGAAGATGGCGCCGAGAACCATGGTGGCGACGACCGTCACCGCATAGGTTTCGAACAGGTCGGCGGCCATGCCGGCGCAGTCACCGACATTGTCGCCGACATTGTCGGCGATGGTGGCCGGGTTGCGCGGATCGTCCTCGGGAATGCCGGCTTCGACCTTGCCGACCAGATCGCCGCCGACGTCGGCGCCCTTGGTGAAGATGCCGCCGCCGAGACGGGCGAAGATCGAGATCAGCGAGGCGCCGAAGCCAAGCGAGACCAGCGAGTCTATGACGATGCGATCATTGGGCTGCAAGCCCATGGGACCGGTCAGGATGAGGTAGTAGATCGAGACGCCGAGCAGCGCCAGACCCGCCACCAGCATGCCGGTGATGGCGCCTGACTTGAAGGCGATGTCGAGACCGGCGGCGAGGCTGTTGGAGGCTGCCTGTGCCGTGCGCACGTTGGCACGCACCGAAACATGCATGCCGATGAAGCCGGCAGCGCCCGACAGGACGGCACCGATCAGGAAGCCGATCGCGGCGGTGATCGAAAGCAGCCACCAGGCGAGCAAAAGCACGACCACGCCGACGATGGCGATGGTGGTGTACTGGCGCGCCAGATAGGCTTGCGCGCCCTCACGGATGGCGGCAGAGATTTCCTGCATGCGTGCATTGCCCTGATCGGACGCAAGGACCGATCGTGTCGCCCAGATGGCGTAAAGGACAGAAAGCAAGCCGCAGGCGATGACGGCGTAAAGTATGGTCATTGCCAAATTTTCCTCGATTGTTGGCCCAAATGATCCCCTCCCTGGGCCGTTGAGACAAAGACCGGAATCCGCGCACGGAATCCACCTCTTCGCATCGGTGTATGCGAAACAGGGCTCGGAACGTCAAGATATTGTTCAGTTTTTGCCCGGCTTTCGCCCAAAAGACAAAAGCCGCGGCCACCCTGCCGGCACGGCCCTTCATTTAGATCGATTGAAATGACGCCAGGGGATCATGTCCGACACGACCATCAGCGTCCCAAAGGACTACTCCGCCTCGCGTCCCATCCGCCGCGCCGCATAGCGCTCGACCGCCGACAGTCCGTCATAGATCAGTACGGCAAGCGCCGCCACGATCAGGCCGCCTTGCAGGATGAAAGCCAGATTGTTGGACAAGAGACCGGCGATGATCACCTCGCCCAGCGTCTTGGCGGCAACCGTCGAGCCGATGGTGGCGGTGGCCAGGCTGATCACCACCGAGAGCCTGATGCCGCCAAGGATGATCGGCGCGCTGAGCGGCAGTTCGACCTTGGTGAGCCTTTGCCAGCCGGTCATGCCGGCGCCGCGCGCCGCCTCGACGACATTGGCCGGCAGCGTCGTCAGCCCGGTCAGCGCATTCTCGAAGATCGGCAACAGGCCATAGAGAAACAGCGCGATCAGCGTCGGCTTCTCACCGAAACCGACGGCCGGCACCGCGAGCGCCAGCACCGCCACCGGCGGGAAAGTCTGGCCGATATTGACCAGGCTGCGCGACAGCGGCAGGAATTCGGCGCCAGCCGGCCTGGTGACAAGGATGGCCAGGGCCACCGCCACGATGGTCGCGGCGACGGTGGCGATCAGCACGGTGCGCAGATGCAGCAGCGTCAGCGTCAGCAGGCTGCCCTGATTGTAGATCACCGGCGCGTTGTTTTCGGTCAGCGGCTTGAGCAGCGGCTCGAACCAGCCGGGATTGGTGAGGAAGGCCACGAGCAACATCACCAGCGCAAGCCTGAGCAGCAAGGGCAGCCAGGCTTTCATGCCGGCCTCGCCGCCCGCTTGACCAGCCCGTCCACCGTGACGCGGCCAAGCGGCTTGCCGTCGGCGCCTTGGACCGGCAGCGCCGGCCGGCCCGACCACAGGAGTTCGGCCAGTGCATCGCGCTGGCTGGCATCGCCGGGAATGGCTTCGCCCTCGGCGGCGCCGTTCTCCACCGCGTCACGCACCCGTCCGAGCGACAGCAGCCGGAATGGCCGTTCGCTGGCGCCGACCAGGGTTTCGACGAAGCTGCTGGCCGGGTTTGCCAGGATCTCGGCGGGTCTGGCGTATTGCACGAGCTTGCCGGCATCCATGACGGCGATCTTGTCGCCCATATGCACGGCCTCTTCCATGTCGTGGGTGACGAGGATGATGGTGGTGCCGAAGCGCTTCTGGATCGCCAGCAGATCTTCCTGCGCCTTGGTGCGGATGATCGGATCGAGCGCGCCGAACGGCTCATCCATCAACAGCACGTTGGGCTCGGCGGCGAGCGCGCGGGCCACGCCGACGCGCTGCTGCTGGCCACCGGACAGTTCGTGCGGATAGCGCGGTCCGAATTCCCGGGGATCGAGCTGGTAGAGCGTCATCAGCTCATCGACGCGGGCCTTGATGCGGTCCTTGTCCCAGCCAAGCAGCACCGGCACCGTGGCGATGTTCTGCGCCACGGTGCGGTGCGGGAACAGGCCGTGGCCCTGGATGGCGTAGCCGATGCTGCGGCGCAGTTCGTAGCCGGGCACAGAACGATTGTCGGCGCCATCGAGCTTGATGATGCCTAATGTCGGCTCGACCAGCCGGTTGATCATGCGCAGCAGCGTCGTCTTACCGGACCCCGAGGTGCCGACGATGACGGCGATCGTACGCGGCTCGATGACCATCGAGACGTCATCGACAACCGTTGTCGCGTCATAGCGCTTGGTAATGCCTTCGATCTCGATCATGCCGTTTCAACCCTGTGCTTGGTGGCGGTCATTTCGATCACTGCGTCGAGGATGATAGCGGCGGCGAAGGCCAGCGCCACGGTCGGCACGGCGCCGAGCAGCACCAGGTCCATCGCCGTCTGGCCAACGCCCTGGAAGACGAACACGCCGAAGCCGCCGCCACCGATCAGCGCGGCGATGGTCGCAAGGCCGATGTTCTGCACCAGCACGATGCGGATGCCGGTCAGGATCACCGGAAAGGCCAGCGGGAACTCGACGCCGAACAGACGCTGGCGGTCGGTCATGCCCATGCCGCGCGCGGCGTCGTTGGCCGCACGCGGCACACCGGCGAGCCCAACCACGGTGTTGGCCACGACCGGCAGCAACGAATAGAGGAACAGAGCCACGAAGGCAGGCGCCGTGCCGATGCCGCGAATGCCGAGCGCGGCCGCTCCCGGCACATGCGCGGCGACCCAGCCGAGCGGCGCGATCAGCAGACCGAACAGCGCGATCGAAGGAATGGTCTGGATGATGTTGAGCACATTGAGCACGCCGGCGCGCAGCCTTTCGACACGATGGCAGAGTATGCCGAGCGGCAGGCCGACAGTGACCGCCGCAAATAGCGAGCCGAGCGCCAGCGTCACGTGCTTGGAGCCCTCGGCCCAGAAACTGTCGGCGCGGTTGGCGTATTCCTTCAGGATGGAAAGGTCGTTCCAGGCTCCCGACACCAAGAGCAGGCCGATGGCCACGGCGGCAACTACCAGCACGCCGACACGGGCCAATGGCGACAAATTCAGGCGCGTCAGCACGTCCGCCAGCAAAAGCGTGAAGGCGAAGATGAGTATCCAGAAACCGGAGGCCGGCGATACTCTGGCAAAGGTGTTGCCGGCCGGCGTCAGGAATGTGCCGGCGACGCCGACGAGGAGCACGAGCGCGGCAAGCGCGACCAGACCGGCGGCGAGGCGCAGCACGAGCGGTGTCCTGAACAGCGCTATGAGCGCGGCCACGACCACGATTGCCAGAAGCAACGGCCCGGCGGTTGCCGGAAGCGCCTCGAGAATCGAGCGCGCCTGGCCCGGAACGATGCGGTTGGCGCGGAACGTGGCGAAGGGAGCGAGGAACGCCGCATAGGCCGCGATCGCGGCGATGACCACGCCGAGCTTGTCGAAACGGATATTCACGCCCTCCCCCGTCGGTGGTTCCGGCGCGCCACGCATGCGGCGCGCCGAAGCGTCCTACTTCAGGAAGCCGTTCTTCTTCAGGAAGTCCTCCGCGACGCCCTTGACCGGCTCGCCCCCGACCTGCACGCGGCCGTTCAGCTCCTGCAGCGTGACGAGATCGAGCTTGGCGAAGACCGGCTTCAGCAGCGTCTCGATCTCCGGGTGCTGCTTGAGCACGGATTCGCGGATGATCGGCGCCGGCTGGTAGACCGGCTGCACGCCCTTGTCGTCCTCGAGCACGACCAGGCCGGACGGCGCGATGCCGCCATCGGTGCCGTAGACCATGGCGGCATTGGCGCCGCTGGTCTGGTTGGCGGCCGCGGCGATGGTCGCCGCCGTGTCGCCGCCCGAGAGCGTGATCAGCTGATCCGGCTTCAGTGTGAAGCCGTAGGTGGTCTGGAAGGCCGGAAGGGCGGCCGCCGAATTGACGAACTCGGCGGAAGCGGCGAGCACCACCTTGCCGCCGCCGGCGACGTATTTGCCGAAGTCCGACAGCGTGACGAGCTTGTTCGCGTCCGTCACTTCCTTGCGCAGGGCGATCGCCCAGGTGTTGTTGGCCGGCGCCGGCGACAGCCAGACGATCTTGTTGGCATCATAGTCGAGCTTCTTGGCCGTCTCATAGGCCTTGGCGGCGTCCTTCCAGACCGGGTCATCGGCCTTCTCGAAGAAGAAGGCGGCGTTGCCGGTGTATTCGGGATAGATGTCGATCTCGCCGGCGGTGATCGCCTTGCGCACCACCGGCGTGCCGCCGAGCTGGATGCGATCCGATGTCTTGATGTTGTTGGCGTTGAGAACGAGCTGGATGATGTTGCCGAGCACGCCACCCTCGGTATCGATCTTCGAGGAGACGACCACCTGAGCACTGGCGGAAGCTGCCGTGACGGCCAGCGCCAATGCCGCGCCGGCGAAAACCTTGACTGAAAACATCGTGAAAATCCCTTGCTGTGAACCGGAATGCGGCGGCCGCATATGAGCATGGCTTCAACGGCCAGTCGGGGCACACGGTTTCATAACAATAGGTGCAGACGCAATAATTTTGTTTCAGATCGGCAAATTCAACCGAAGCAATCCTGACAGCATCATGTCAGGTCTGCATCGACCAGGGGATCAGGTACTGATTTACGCGAAGCGGTCAACTTGAGCGCGCCAAGTGCCACGAAGCACAGGACGGTGACCGGGAAGACCATCCAGTTCAGCATCTCCCAGCCCCAGGCGTTGTAGACCATGCCCGACAGCAGCGACGCGCAAGCGACGGAGCCGAACAGGACGAAGTCGTGGAAACCTTGCACCTTGCCCTTTTCCGACGGCCGGTAGCTGGCCGCCACCATGGCGGTGGCGCCGATGAAGCCGAAATTCCAGCCGAGGCCGAGCAGGATGAGGGACGTCCAGAATTGCCACAGCGCAAGGCCCGACAAGGCGACAATGGCGCAGCCGATGAGCAGGACCAGGCCGATGGCGACGATGCGCTCGGCGCCGAAGCGATGGATCAGCGAGCCGGTGAAGAAGCTCGGCGCGAACATCGCCATGACGTGCCAGGAAATGCCCAGCGTCGCGTCGTCCTCCGACAGGCCGCAGCCTACCATGGCCAGCGGCGCGCCGGTCATGACGAAGCTCATCAGCGCATAGCTGCCGACAGCGCAAAACAGCGCGGCGACGAAGCGCGGCTTGGTGACGATTTCGGCCAGGGGCCTGGCATCGCCGTCGGAAACGTCAACCTTGCTCGGCGTCTTCGCCGGCAGGCGCAGAAACGACAGGATGACAGCGCCCACCGCCGCCAGCGGCAGGATGGAGGCGAACGAGCCGGCAAACATCACCGGTGCGAACAGTTCCCGGGTGAAGATGACGATCTGCGGCCCGAGGATGGCGGTGATGATGCCGCCGGCCAGCACGAAGGAAATGGCGCGCGCCTTGAACTCCGGCGGCGCGTTGTCGGCGGCGGCGAAGCGGAACTGCTGGACGAAGGCGCCACCGATGCCGATCACCAGCAGCGCGAACGCGAACAGCCAGAAACTGCCGTGGAAGAGCGCCAGTGTGGCAAGCAGGCCGCCAAGCGCGGTGACGACGGTTCCGGTCATGAAGCCGCCGCGCTGGCCCAGCCGGCGAATGATGGCCGCGGCAGGCAAGGCTCCGAGCGCGACACCGATGTTGAAGCCGGTGATCGGCGCCGTCGCCAGCGATTTGTCGGCGCCTAGCAGATATTGTCCCGCCAGCGCGCCCATGGAAATGGCGATGGGCGCCGCGGAGCCGATGATCGCCTGCGAGACGGCGAGGATCAGCGCGGTGCGCCGCGCCTCCCTGCTCGTCTCGATGGCGATTGATGTCACGATGCGTCCTTGCCGCGCCCCTCGCCACGCACCCGGCGTGACACGCGGTCGAGCACGGCATTGACCAGCTTCGGCTCGTCTTCCTCGTAGAAGGCCTTGGCGATGTCGACATATTCCGAAACGATGACCGCCACCGGAACGTCGTCGCGCTTCATCAATTCATAGACGCCGGCGCGCAGGATGGCGCGCAGCGTCGAATCGAGCCGCGACAGCGGCCAGTCATCGGTCAGCGCCTGGCGGATGACCGGATCGATGGTCTTCTGGTCCTCGACGACGCCGGTCAGGATGGCGCGGAACCATTGGGCATCCGCCTCGCGATAGAGCGCGCCGTCGACTTCCTTGCCAAGCCGGAACGCCTCATATTCGGCGGTGATTTCGAAGACGCCACTACCGGCGACATCCATCTGATAGAGCGCCTGCACGGCGGCCAGACGCGCCGCGCCGCGCTTGTTGGCATGGCGCACGGCGGGCTGTCCGGGCGAAGCGGGTTCGCTCACGAGCGCGCCCCCAATTGTTCCTTGAGCGCAATCATGGTCAGCGCCGCGCGCGCGGCAAATCCGCCCTTGTCGCCTTCCGAGCGCTTGGCCCGCGTCCAGGCCTGGGCATCGTTTTCGGTGGTGAGGATGCCGTTGCCGATACAGACCGAGTCCTGCACGGACAGGTCCATCAGCGCGCGGCTGGATTCATTGGCGACGATGTCGAAGTGATAGGTGTCGCCGCGGATGATGGTGCCGAGCGCAACGAAGCCATCATAACTCGTGCCGCCTTCCGCCGCGCCGTCCAGCGCGAATGTGATCACTGCGGGAATTTCGAGCGAACCTGGAACGGTGACGACGTCGTAGGTCGCGCCCGCTTCCTCGAGCGCGCTCGTCGCGCCGTCGAGCAGCGCGTCGGCAAGGTCGTCGTGAAAGCGCGCTTCGACAATCAGCAGATGCGCCTTCGCCTTCGGACGAATGAAGGCTTTGCCGTGTTGGGATGTGCCTGCCATAAAAATCTCCGGGGGGTTGCCGGTGACTTAGGCCGAAGCCGGATTGATCGCAAGCGGAAGATTGAGGGAGGTGCGTTAGGCCTATCGTCTCTTTGGGGACGGCGCCAAGACCGGGCAGTCCGTACCAACGCTTTCAGCCCAGGCAACAACGGCTTCGTGATCCACCACACGGCCGGCATCTACATCGGCCAAAGCTTCCCGAGTGAGCCGCTCTTGCTCTTTGGAATTCCCGCTTTCCGTCACAGGCTATAGCCCCTCTTTCGCCGCTTCCGCCAGCCGCGCCGCGTAGCGAGCCATGGTGTCGATCTCGAGGTTGACGCGGTCGCCGGCCGTGCGTTCGCCCCAGGTGGTGACGGTCAGCGAGTGGTGGATCAACAGCACGTCGAAGCGGACGCCCTCAACCTTGTTGACGGTGAGCGACGTGCCGTCGAGCGCGACGGAGCCCTTTGGTGCGATGAATTTCGCCAGATGGCGTGGCGCCTCCAGCGTGAAGCGCACCGCGTCGCCCTCGTCCTTGCGCTCGACGATCTCGGCCATCCCGTCGACATGGCCCGACACGATGTGGCCGCCGAGTTCGTCGCCGATCTTCAGCGCCCGCTCAAGGTTGACCTTGCTGCCGGATTTCCAGCCCGAAGCCGTGGTCAGCCGCAAGGCCTCTTCCCAGGCCTCGACCTCGAACCAGCGCGCGTTCGAGCCATGTTCGGGCAAAGCCGTGACCGTCAGGCAGACGCCGCCGCAGGAGATCGAGGCGCCGATGGCGATGGTTTCGGGGTCGTAGGCGGTGTCGATGCGCAGACCGACGCCTTCGCTGAGCGGCTTGACGGCCGCGACGGTGCCGATATCGGTGACAATTCCGGTGAACATCGATGCTATCTTCCCGTTTTGACCATGACCTTGTCCGAAAACCGGGTCCCACTTTTCGGGATCATGGTCTAGAGGTCTCTTACCCATTCGGCGTAGCTGTCCTCGCCGAAGCGCATTTCGCGCAGTTTGCGGAAGCCTGCCGGGATATGGTCGGCATCGACCGGCGATGCAATGCCATCCTCGCCAATCGCCTCCGGTCCCTGGAACAACACGATGCGATCGACCAGCTCTTCGTCCAGGAATGCCCTGGCGACCTGGGCGCCGCCCTCGACCAGCACGCTTGCCATGCCGAGCGCCGCCAGGTCTTCGAGCAGTTCCGGCAAGGCGACGACGCCGTCATGCGTTTCGGTGCCGATGAAGCGCACGCCGGCGCGTTCGAGTGCGGCGCGACGGTGCGGATCGGCTTCAAGACAGGAAGCGACATAAAGCGGAACGCGGTCGACACCGGAAACAAGCTTCGAGGCTTCCGGGAGCCGTATCTGGCGATCGAGGATGATGCGCGCCGGCGAACGGTTTTCCAGCCCCGGCAACCGCACGGTCAGCGCCGGATCATCCTCCAGCGCCGTGCCGATGCCGATCAGGATGGCATCCGACTCCGCGCGCATCAGATAGACGTCACGGCGCGCGATCTCACCGGTGATCGCAACCTGGCCGGCGCCTTTCCTGCCGATCTTGCCGTCGCTCGAAAGTGCAAGCTTCAGCGTCACTTCCGGGCGTTTTCGCAGGGATCGAATCAAATAGCCCGCCATCTGCTCGGCGGCTTCCGTGGCCAGCACCTTCTCGACCACCTCGATGCCGGCGGCGCGCAGGATGGCGTAGCCCTTGCCTGAAACGCGCGGATCCGGATCGCTGGCAGCCCCCACGACGCGCGCAATACCGGCGTTGACCAGCGCGTTGGCGCAAGGCGGGGTGCGGCCGTGATGGGCGCAAGGTTCAAGCGTGACATAGGCGGTGGCACCACGCGCCAGTTCGCCGGCCTCGGCCAGCGCCTCTGTCTCGGCATGCGGCCGGCCGCCGACGGCGGTGACACCGGTGCCGACGATCATCGGCCCGGCGCCGTCATCGCGCACGATCAGCGTGCCCACGGAAGGATTGGTGGAGGTGCGGCCGGCATTCCTGCGCGAAAGCCGCAGGGCGGCGGCCATGAAACGACGATCAAGGGCCGCTTGTTCGGCCTCGCTCCGTTGCGATGCTGCCATGCTCAGCCGGCTTCCTCTTCACTCTTGTCTTCGTCGCCCTTCAACTCGCCCAGCAATTCGTGGAAATCCTTGGCCTCGCGGAAATTGCGGTAGACCGAAGCAAAGCGGACATAGGCGACGTCATCGAGCGATTTCAGCGCCTCCATGACCAGCCGGCCGACTTCGCCGGAGGCCACTTCCGTCTCGCCGGAGCTTTCGAGCTGACGCACGATGCCGGTCACCGCGCGGTCGATGCGTTCGGGGTCGACATTGCGCTTGCGCACAGCGATCTCGACCGAGCGCAGCAGCTTGTCTCGGTCGAACGGCACTTTGCGGCCCGACTTCTTGACCACGACCAGATCGCGCAATTGCACGCGCTCGAACGTGGTGAAGCGGCCGCCGCAATCGGGGCAGACACGGCGCCTGCGGATCGCCGCGCCATCCTCGGCGGGGCGCGAATCCTTCACCTGCGTATCTTCGGACTGGCAATAGGGACAGCGCATGGAGAGCCTTGGGTTCGCGAATCTGGTGAGGCGGAAGGCTTAGAGCCTTTCCGGCCGGGATTGAAGCCGTTCCGTCTCGTCAACGGACTGCAGCATCAGAGATAGCGAGGCGCGAGGAAGATTGCCAGCGCGGCAACCAGCCAGACAGCGATGCCGCCGGCAACGGCCAGCCGATAGTCGACCTTGTCGATGAACAGCCAGCAGGCGCCGAGGAAGGCGAGATAGGCGGGAATTGTCTTCATTCCGGCAAGGCAGGCATCGCGGAAACCGCCCGGATCGCCATTGGCGCCGACGGCGAGCAAGGCAATGACGGCAAAGGTGGGCGCCAGCGGCAGGATACCCGGCAGGACATTACCGCGCTTGAACGCCCAGACGATCAGCGCCGTCACCAGCCCGCCGACCACACCCTTCCAGACAATATCCATCCGCGGCCCACTACTGCGACCTGACCGTCACGGCGCGACGTCCTTGGTCGGGAAGCCGCAAGACGTTCCGAGATTGCGGTAGGCCTTGGTGAAGCCGTCCATCGGGATGCTGGCGAAGGCCTGCTTGCCGAAAGTCACGTCGAGCGAGACGACCTGGCGCATGGCTCGCAGCAGCGCGAGACTGGTCTTGGCCTGGTTGTCGACCGTCCAGCTTGGACGGCCAATGAGGGCATCGTTGGAATAGACCGTTGCGGAAACCTTGACGCCTGGATCGCCGAACGTCGCCGCTATCTTCTTGCCGGTCGGCAACTGCTTGTTGTCAACGGTGAGCATGATGGCCGGGTAGGCATCAGGCGGCAGCGCATCGCCGGTCGAGATCGACAAGGTCAGCGTGCCCGAATTGCCGCTCGCATCGAAGAACGCCGTCGAGGCCGCGCAGGTCTTGTGCGCATCCTGGCCGGTGTCAAGCGTATCGACCATGGTTGTCCATCGGCCGAAGGTGCTCGTGGCAGGCAGGTCCGGAGCGGGCTGCGTTTGCGCCGAAACAGGACCGCAAATGGCCAGCCAGCCGACAGCGCCGAGCAAGGCGATACGAAAATTGCGCATCATCAAATCTCCAGTTCCATGCGCCACCCGATCAGGGGTGGCGCACCGCCGGCGGATAAAAGATGACGCTTCGCGCCTGGTCAATCGATAAGGATGGTCAACCGAGATAAGGATAGAGCGGGAAACGATCGGTCAGCGCCACGACCTTGGCCTTGACCGCCGCCTCGACCGCGGCATTGCCCTCGTCCGAATTGGCGACCTTGAGACCATCCAGCACCTCGGCGATCAGCTTGCCGATCTCGCGGAATTCGGCCTGGCCGAAGCCGCGCGTGGTGCCGGCTGGCGTGCCGAGACGCACACCCGAGGTAACGAAGGGCTTTTCCGGGTCGAAGGGAATGCCGTTCTTGTTGCAAGTGATGTTGGCGCGGCCAAGAGCGGCCTCGGCGCGCTTGCCTGTGGCGTTCTTGGGGCGCAGATCGACCAGCATCAGATGGTTGTCGGTACCGCCGGAGACGATGTCGAGGCCGGTCTCCTTGAGGCTCGAAGCCAGCGCCGTGGCGTTGGCGGCGACACTCTCGGCATAGATCTTGAAGCTCGGCTTCAGCGCCTCGCCGAAGGCCACCGCCTTGGCGGCGATGACATGCATCAGCGGGCCGCCCTGCAGGCCGGGGAACACGGCCGAGTTCATCTTCTTGGCAATCTCTTCGTCGTTGCACAGGATCATGCCGCCGCGCGGGCCGCGCAGCGACTTGTGCGTGGTGGTGGTCACCACATGGGCGTGCGGCAGTGGCGAGGGATGCACGCCGCCGGCGACGAGGCCCGCAATATGCGCCATGTCGACCATCAGATAGGCGCCGACCGCATCGGCGATCTCGCGAAAGCGCTTCCAGTCCCAGATGCGCGAATAGGCGGTGCCGCCGGCCAGGATCAGCTTCGGCCTGGTCTCATGCGCGGTCTTTTCGATCGCGTCCATGTCGAGCAGGTGGTCTTCCTTGCGCACGCCATAGGAGACGACCTTGAACCACTTGCCGCTCATGTTGACCGGCGAGCCGTGGGTGAGATGGCCGCCGGAATTGAGGTCGAGGCCCATGAAAGTGTCGCCGGGCTGCAGCAGCGCCAGGAACACCGCCTGGTTCATCTGGCTGCCGGAGTTCGGCTGGACGTTGGCGAAATTGCAGCCGAACAGCTTCTTCGCCCGCTCGATGGCCAGTTCCTCGGCCACGTCGACGAACTGGCAGCCGCCATAGTAGCGCTTGCCGGGATAGCCCTCGGCGTATTTGTTAGTCATGATCGACCCCTGCGCCTCGAGCACGGCGCGGGAAACGATGTTTTCCGAGGCGATCAGCTCGATCTCATGGCGCTGGCGGCCAAGCTCGTTGCGGATGGCGCCGAAAATCTCCGGATCGGCGTCTTCCAGCGTGGTTTCGAAGAAGGATTCGAATTTGTTCGACGCTGCCGCTGCTGTTGCCATGGCCTGAAATCCTCCGGTTCGGGGCAATTTACCTATGCTTATCGTTGCCCCAAAACCGCTGCACACTTTTGGGCGACATGCATTGCCGCGCCATTAACACAGTTGTTTTCGACCCGCCACGTTTGCGGCGCGAAATTTGCTGGCCGGTTTGCGGCAGAGACTGCAAATCCACCGCCTCTGGGGCATCGCCGGCGCTATTTCCGCGTCTGCCTGCCGTTCAAAAGGGCTTCGGTGAGCGTGATCTCGGTGAACAGCGCCCGCGCCGTGTGGTCGTTGATATCGCCGCGGCGAAGCATGGCGCGCACGGCGTCACGCTCGGCGGCGATGCCGGCCAGCCTCAGATCGATCTCCAGCCTTCCCGCCTCGCGCATCTCGGCGCGTGCCTCGTCGGCCTCGTCGGACGCCGCGATGCGTCGCCGATAGGCAGCAACGATGCCGTTGGCGGCGGCCAGCTTGAGGCCGGGCACATCGCCCTCCCCTTCGTCATCGGTCTGCGCGATGCTTTCGAGGTGGGCGATCGCCGCCTTTGCCGCGCCGACGCGCGCCATGCGTTCCTCGGCAGCACCAGCGTCCTCGCCGGGCTCTACCAGTCCGCGCGCGATCACCGGCAAGGCCAGGCTGGCGATGACGAGCGAGCAGATGATGACGCCGGCGGCGAGGAAGATGACCAGGTCGCGCGCGGGGAATGGCGAACCATCCTGCAAGGCCAGCGGCAGCGACAATATGCCGGCCAGCGTGATGGCGCCGCGCACGCCCGCCACCGAACCGGCGAGCCGCACGCGCATGCCGAACGGTTCGGCCTGCCGCTTGCCGAGCCGCGCCGCAAAACCGGCCGTGATGTCGCCAATCCAGATCCAGACGAAGCGTAGCGCGATCAGGCAAAGGGTCAGCAGCAGGACCGTCAGCACCGGTTCCAAAAACCAATGGCGGCTGGACAGTTCGGGCGGAACCTTGCGGATGATCTCGGGAAGCTGCAGGCCAAGCACGATGAACAGCGCGCCGTTGAAGACGAAGGAAAACGTCGTCCACAGCGAGATCGTCTGCATGCGCGCCGAGACGCCGAGGAAGCGGAATATGCCGGTGCTCCCGGTCAAGAGGCCGGCGGTCACTGCCGCCAGGATGCCCGAAGCGCCGAAATGCTCGGCGCCAAGATAGGCGACGAAGGGAAGCAGGATGGTGATCAGCACCTGCGCCTCGGCCGGCACGCCGCCGATGCGGTTCAAGAGTTGCAGCGCCTTGGCGGCGACGAACAAGGCCGCCACGCCGGCCAGGATGCCGACCGCCACGGCGTAGAGGAAACTCAGCGAGGCGGCGGCAAAGGAAAAACTGCCGGTCAGTGCCGCCGCGACGGCAAAGCGGAACATCACCAGGCCCGACGCATCGTTGAGCAGCGACTCGCCTTCCAGAATGTGCATCAGCCGCGCCGGGACGACGTTCCTGTCCACAATCGAGGAGACGGCCACCGCATCGGTCGGCGACAGCACCGCCGCGAGCGCGAAGGCAACGACCAGCGGAATGCTCGGCACCAGCCAGTGCAAGGCATAGCCGAAGCCGACAATGGTGAAGAAGACGAGGCCGATGGCGAGGTCGAGGATCGGCCCGCGCAGCGCCATCAGTTCTCGCTTGGGCGCGCCGAAAGCGTCGCTGAACAGCAGCGGCGGAATGAACACCAGCAGGAACAGTTCCGGATCGATCTCGACATGGATGCCGCGCACCGGCCAGGCAAGGGCAGCACCTATGGCGATCTGCAGCACCGGCAGCGGCACCCGCACCAGCCGCACCAGCGCGCCGGAAACGGCGACGAAGACGAGCACGACGAGGACGAAGATGGCGGCTTGCATGGCGCGATTCCGGCTGTTTGGGGAACCATGCGCAATCGTCGCCGTCGCGTCCAGACAGCGCCGGCTCGGCGATTGCCGGAGCACGGCAGACCGTGCGGCCGGCATCAGGCCGACGCCAAAAAAAGGCCGGCACCTGGCGTCAGCGCAAGGCTGCCTAGGGGCACCAGGTGGCCGGCCGCACGCCAGCCCCCCGTTGACGTGCGTATGCAGGGGCGCCGGTGTCCAGGCATTCGGACTTGAATGCCGGATGCCGGCGCTGCTCCTTTCTGGATAATCGAGCATCGTCCGGCATCAACCTCCCGATAGCGCGGGGTTGACAGAGGGGTTTCGCCGGGCGGCTGCCTTGCAGCCGACATACCGCTGTGCCACGCTGCATCACGGCTGGCGAGCGGGGGTTCGATCGATGCTGTCACGGATCATGGCACTTGCCGAACCGGCCCTGGCCTCGGAAACGGCCGAGGGCGCAAGCACCGCTTATTTCGCGGCGATGGAAAGCTTCGGCGCTTCGTATCTGCAGACCCGCCTCTACCGAAGGCCGACAGCGACGCTGACCTCGGCCAGCCATTGGGCGGCTGGAGGCTTCATCACGCGGCTGGCGCCGGCGGACTGGCCGGGCAGCCCGGCATTCGACTATGTCTGCTTCGAATGCAATCCGTTGCTGGGCGCGATCCGCGAAAACCGCACGCGCTACCGCTTCTCCGATTTTGCCCCGCGCGGCAGCGCGCAATTCGGTACCTACTGGGACGCGCTCGGCGAGGCGGCGATCAACGACGCGCTTTGTTCCACCTCCTATGGGGCGGATGGCGCCATAGCCTCGCTGCATCTCGGCTTCCACCGGCGCGACTTCACGGATGAAGAGAGTTTTGCCATCCAGATGGCCGGCCTCGTGCTGACCGAACGGCTGATGGATCTGACGACGCCCCCGCCCACCGCCACCGTCCGGCTGACGGTGCGCGAGCGCGACAGCCTGGCGCTTGTCGCCGAAGGCAAGACGGATTGGGAAATCTCGGTCATTCTCGGCATTGCCGAAGCGACGGTGCGCTTCCATGTCGACAATGCCAGGCGCAAGCTCGGCGCCGTCAACCGCGCGCAAGCGGTGGCGCGGCTGGTGAACCAGCGGCTGATCTAACAATCCCGCAAACAAAAAGGCCGCCCCTTCGAGCGGCCTTTCGTCAAGACTATCAGCTGCTTACAGCGAAGATGTGATCTGCAGTTCGCTGGCGCCGTCCAACGCGTAGACGTCGTCGCGGAACTGGACGACCCCTGGTCCGGTCGACCAGGCGGAGAGATAGAGGAAGTGCACCGGCACCGGGTTGGTGACCTGGATCGGCGTGTTCTGGCCAGTCTTGATCGCCGCCTCGAAATGCTGGCGGTCCCAACCGGGCGTGTCGCGCAGGATCCAGGTGACGAGATCGCGCACGTTCTGGACGCGCACGCAGCCCGAGGAATCGAAGCGCATCATCTTGCCGAACAGGCTCTGCTGCGGGGTGTCGTGCATGTAGACGCCGTCCGGGCTCGGGAAGTTGATCTTGACCGACGCCATGGCGTTTTCCGAACCGGGATCCTGGCGGAACCGGTACTTGGCCGCATCATCCGTCGACCAGTCGACATTCATCGGATCGACTTCGCTGCCATCCGGCGCGAACAGGCGGATATGGCTGTTCTTCAAATAGTTGGGGTCCTTCCGCATCAGTGGAATGATGTCCTTGCGCACGATCGAAACCGGCGCGTTCCAGTACGGGTTGACGATGATCTCGTTGATCTTGGAATTGACGATCGGCGTCTGGCGATCGATCTTGCCGACGATAGCGGTGTGGCGGAGCACGACGCGGTCATTCTCGACCGCTTCGATCTGAGCGGCCGGAATGTCGACCAGCACGTAGCGGTTGCCGAGCGTGCCGGCCTTCTCCTTCAGCCGCAGCAGGTTGGTCTGCAACTGGCCGAGCCGGACCTGCGCCGAAACATTCATCGCCGCATAGGTGTATTTGCCCATGGAGCCGTCAGCCGGCAAGCCGTGGCGCAACTGGAACCGCTTGACGGCCGAGTCGACATAGGAATCGAAGGCCGTCGATATGCCGGCGCTCTGCGACAGATCGCCCGCAACCATCAGGCGCTTGCGCAGCGGCACCACGTCCGGATCATCGACGCCTAGTTCCAGCTTCTTGGTCGCGGGAACCTCTACCCAGCCGCCCTGCCCGACAATGTTCTGATACTGCGCGACCGCCTGCTCGGTAAACGCAACGGTCTGCGGGCTGAAGATCGGCAGCGTCGAGGCGACCTTGCCGCCTTCGCTGGCGCGGGCGTCGAACTGATCGTCCCAATTGCCGCGGGCCGAGGATTTCAGGATATCCCCGATCACATCCTGCGCGCTCGCACGGCCGGCCACCATGGCGGCGGCGAGCAACGAGGCTCCGGAAAGGAAAAAGCGGCGGCTGGTTCTCATGGACGTTCCAGACATAGGTAGCGGTTCGATCATTTGCTGTGTCGATCATCGGGCGATCTCGCCCGCACTCTAAAATTGGCAATCTTAACAATTAGCCAACCATGGCCCGTATCACATTGCCAAGAAACGCACGAGGCGCGATACGGTTGCGGGTGGACGCATGATCTTCACGACAGCATCACTGCCACCCTCGGTTCCATTGGAATATGGCGGCAACGTGGCCTTGCGCCCAATTTGAGCCGACCGGCGTGGCGAAATGAAAGGGGCGTGGTTTTTCGGTATCGAACCCACCTTGCCCTCGCATTGTCAGGGCCATGACGTGGCGCGCGGGAACCGCGGCGTTCTATCGGCGCGGACAGCTAAGGCTTCGGGCTGGTCTTGGCCTTTAGCTCCGAACACCGTTGCAGCACCTGGTACTCGGGATACCGCAATATCTTGTTGTCATCGAGTTTGAGCAACAGCGCGCGTCTCTTCTCGACACTCTGCTCGTCATCCGAGCAGGTCATGTCCATGATGACTGCCTCCAGGCCCCTGAGTTTCTGGACCCTGTCGAGTGTGCAGCCGACTTCCCACATGTCCACGGACTTGTCGGTGAAGGTCACCCTGGAATCATTGTTGTCGCAGGGGCTGCTGCCTTCGATGGCGAAGGAGTCTTTCCACCAGTCCTCCGCGAAGGCCATTTCCGGTGCCAGCAGGAGCACCGCGGCGACCGAACAGATTTTGAAGCAGTTCCTCGAGCCCATCATGTCCCCCTTGCGCGGCGACATTAGCATTGTCGAGGCGAAAGCAAAGCGGGCGGCGGAAGCCGCCGGTGACCGGCTTCCGGTGCTGCATCGGTCAAGAGACGACCACCGAACTGCCGGCTGGCTGTCCTTGACGAGAAAAAGGGCCGGTGCTTTTCGGCACCGGCCCCTGACTGGAGGTCGCTGTTCCGGCCACGCTTCTGCGGCGCGGCTGCCGTTCGTGGATTGCTTACATCCGGTAGGCGATGGTGTCGTTCCAGAAGCGGTCGAGGCGCTGCAGGGCGCGGTTCATCTGCTTGAACTCGTCGGTGTTGATGCCGCCGACCTGTTCGATCGAGCCGACATGGCGCTCATAGAGACCGGCGACCACGTCCGCCACCTCATTGCCCTTCGGGGTCAGCGAGACGCGGACCGAACGGCGGTCGATGCGCGAACGCTGGTGGTTGATGAAGCCGAGATCGACCAGCTTCTTCAGATTGTAGGAGACGTTCGAGCCGAGATAGTAGCCACGCGAGCGCAGCTCGCCGGCGGTCAGCTCGGAATTGCCGATGTTGAAGAGTAGCAGCGCCTGGATGGCATTGATGTCGGAACGGCCGTTGCGGTCGAATTCGTCCTTGATGACATCAAGCAGACGGCGGTGCAGCCGCTCGACCAGCTGCAGCGATTCCATGTACAGGGAACGGATAGCCTCGCGGCGATCGTCGGAAACGTTGGCGGTCTTCGCCGCCGGACGCGAATTGATCATTGTCTTTGCCTCTCGTTTGTCGCCCTGGTGATTTTTTGTTTTTCACCTTGATCGCGACACTATCGAATACTCATAAAATTCGACTTAAACGCTAGGGCTAACAAGAGCTTACCGGTAAGAGGTTTCGGAAGAGGCTTAACGAACGGTCACCCGAGTAAGGATAATTAACCTAAAGGCTTAGGCAGTCATCGCAGGGTTCAATCCGGGCGTTTGCCAAGACGCCAACGGGCTCAACGGTTTAGTGCCGGACGGGGCGTTTTTGCAGCCATATGACGACGCGAAAGACGATGTAGAGCAGCGCCACCGCCGCATGCGAGACGACGATCAGCAGGCGATGACCGAAAAGCTCGGGAAAACCGGCATACATGACGGTCTCGGTGACCGCGCAGATGAACCAGATCACCGGCCCCCACGAGGCCAGCATCCAGAGCCCCGCCGCGGCAAAGGGGAAAAACACGGCGAGCATCACCGCCGCCACCTGCCAATGCACCGGCATCAGGTCGAAGCGCCACAGCGAGCCCGGATAGAAGCCGATCAGCTTGATCCAGTAGAGAATGCCGAACAAAAGGCAGTAGCCGGCGATGACGCGCTGGAACCAGGCGAAGATCACCTCGACCGTCGAGGGCTGCAGCACGACGCGTCTCGACGTCACCTCGCTCATAGCTGGAGTTCCCGTTCGCCGAGCGGGGCGAAATAGGCATCGATATCGGCCGCGCTCACCGCATCCAGTTTCGCCGGCCGCCATTGCGGGGTCGAGCCTTTGTCGATGATGGCGGCGCGGATGCCCTCGTAGAAATCATGGCCGGCGAGCATGCGGTTGAGAATGCGGAACTCCATCTTCATGCATTCATCCATCGACAGCGTCTGGCCGGCACCGATCTCGCGCCAGGCAATGTGAAGGCTGGTCGGCGAGCGGCTTCTGATCATCGCCAGTGTCTTCTCGGCAAAGGCATCACCGCCGGCTGCGTCCTCAAGACTGGCGATGATGCCGGCGAGCGTGCCTTGCGAAAAATGGCGGGCGATCGAATCAAGGTCCTGCCGTTCCGTCTCGCGTTTGGCCGGGACGAAGAAATCCCGCAACTCGGCGTTCGGGTCATTGCTGGTCGCCAGCTCGTCAAGCAGCCCTGCCTGATCGTCGGCCTTGATCGTGTGCGTGGCAAGGCCGGACCACAGCGCATCGCCATAACGGATACGCGCTCCCGTCAAGCCGAGATACATGCCAAAGCTGCCGCCAAGATCCGGAAGCAGATGGCTGGCACCGACATCGGGGAAGAAGCCGATGCCGACCTCGGGCATGGCGAACTGCGCATTCTCGGTCATTATGCGGTGTGAGCCATGGAAGGAGATACCGACGCCGCCGCCCATGACGATGCCGTCGATCAGCGCGACATAGGGTTTCTTGAAGCGCGCGATGCGGGCGTTGAGCCTGTATTCATCAGCAAAGAAATCGACTGGCGGCTTGCCGGCGCGGCCGCCCTCGTAGACCTGCAGGATATCGCCGCCGGCGGAAAACGCCCTGCCCTCCGCCTTGACGACGACGACGTTGACGCTCGCGTCCTGCTCCCAGGCATCGAGCGCCTTGCCGAGCGCCTTGACCATGTTGTGCGTGATGGCATTGAGCGCCTTCGGCCGCGTCAGCGTGACGACACCGGCTCTGCCCAGCCGCTCGAAGCGGATCTCGTCGCCGCCACCAAAATCCATCGCCAGAGAATCCCTCCCCCGCGCCTGCGGGATTGAAGTGCTAAAGGCGGCGCATGGGTGCGTCAATGGCAGCAGCCTCCGCGCCGTGGTCTTGGCGACCGGCGGCGGCCGATGCTACGAAGATCGCCGCCGTCGCAAGCGATGCGCCGCTATCGCGCGCCGACGGCGTCGGGGAACAGTTGGCCATGCCAGGATTTCTTTGTGCCTTGCTTTTGACGATCGGGGTGACAATCGCCTGCATGGCGCCTCGTGATGCGTTCGCCGTCACGACCGACGAGCTCTACCAATCACAGACCATCGTCACCGGCCAGGGCGAGGTGAACCGCCAGATAGGCTTCAGGGATTGCCTGGACCGGGTCCTGGTCAGGGTCTCAGGCGATCGGCGTCTTCCTGAGAAACCCGAAATGGCGGCCCTTCGCGACAAGGCCGGCGATTTCGTCGACACCTTCCGCTACCACGACCGGCTGGAGGGCATTCCGATCCATGACGAGCAAGGCACGCATGACCGGCCGCACGATCTGACCTGCCTCTACAAGCCCGCCACGGTCGACAAGCTGCTCGCGCAACTCGGCAGCAAGCCCTGGCCTGGCGAGCGACCGACGCTTGCCGTCTTTTTCACCGCCGAACAGGGTGCCCGGCATTTCGTGCTCAGCGCCGAAGAGAAGCGTGGTGAGACGATGCGCGAATCCTTCGCCAATGCCACCGGTCCGCTGTTGATGCATGTGGTGTTTCCGAAGGCAGCGCTGCTGGCCGAATTCGGCGAAAAAGGGCTGCGCACCGACGACATGGCAAGGCTGGATCGCCTGGCCAAACAGACCGGTGGCACACAAGCGCTCGCCGGCAGCATCGTATGGAGCGACAAGGAGCTCGGCTGGATCGCCGACTGGCGGCTGGCCGATCAGGGCAAGACCTATCGCTGGCAGGTCCGCGGCGTCAGCTTCGACGAGGCGTTCCGTGTGGCCATCGGAGGCGCAGCGCAGATTCTTTCGGGCAATGGGCAACCCTGACCGGATAGACATGGCAGGACGTACGCCCCACCGCCGGCTTGGCACAAACGTGTCGCATTGGTCTGCGCCAAGGGCTCGTGGTAAAAGCCGCTGAAAGAGAGTTTTGGCGATGAACAAATTCACCCCGACAAAGCCAGCCGGCGCGCGCAGCGTCGACGAAATCACCGGCAGCCGCCGCCTGCGTCGCATGCGCAAGGCCGATTGGTCGCGCCGCCTGGTGCAGGAGAACCGGGTCACCGTCGACGACCTGATCTGGCCGATCTTCGTCGTCGAGGGCAGGAACGTACGCGAGCCGATCGCCGCCATGCCCGGCGTCTTCCGCCTGTCGGTCGATCTCGCTGTCAAGGAGGCCGAACGCGCGGCCAAGCTCGGCATTCCGGCGCTCGCCACCTTCCCCAATGTCGAACTCGGCCTGCGCGACCAGACCGGTTCGCACATTCTCGACCCGGAAAACATCATCAACCGCGCCACCCGCGCCATCAAGGACGCGGTGCCCGGGATCGGCATCATCACCGACGCGGCGCTCGACCCGTTCACCAGCCACGGCCATGACGGCATCCTGCGCGACGGCATCATCGTCAACGACGAAACGGTCGAACAGGTCGCGGCGGCGGCCGTCATCCAGGCAGCGGCCGGCGCCGACATCATCGCGCCGTCCGACATGATGGACGGCCGCATCGGCGCCATCCGCGACGCGCTCGACGCAAACGGCTTTCAGGACGTGGCGATCATGTCCTATGCGACGAAATTCGCCTCGGCCTTCTACGGCCCCTACCGCGAGGCGGTGGGCACCGCCGGCCTGCTCAAGGGCGACAAGAAGACCTATTACATCGACCACGCCAATTCGGACGAGGCGGTGCGCGAGGCCGAGCAGGACATCGCCGAGGGCGCCGACATGCTGATGGTCAAGCCCGGCCTGCCCTATCTCGACATCATCCGCCGGCTGAAGGACGAATTCCAGATGCCGACCTTCGCCTACCAGGTGTCGGGCGAGTATTCGATGATCAAGGCGGCGGGCGCCAATGGCTGGATCGACGGCGAGAAAGCGATGCTGGAATCGCTGCTCGCCTTCAAGCGCGCCGGCTGCGACGGCATCCTGACCTATTTCGCGCCAGAAGTGGCACAGATGCTTAAGGGCTAGTCCCGGCCTCCCCGCAAAGCCTTTCAGCAGATGTCACCATTCTTTCGCCCCGCCGGCGGTTCTTTCGAATTCCCGCAGACAAAAACCGGCGGCTGCGGCTATGATGCCGGCACGGCCGGAGGCGGCCGGCAGCCCGCACCTCGCCGAGAGGTATGGCGAACGCCTCCAGAGGATGCTTCCTGACCGTTTCACCGTCGGGCGAAGGCGTCGGCAATGCGGGCACTGACGAAGGCTTCGCCGTGACCCCGAGGAAACGGACATGCTTGCCTATCGTGATGCCAAGACCATGGCGAAAGCCATGCGGGAGGCGCTTGCCGACCGCGACCTGACGATCAGCCACAGCGAAGCGCTAGAGATCGTCGCGCGCCAGTTCGGACTGGCGACCTGGAATATCCTTTCGGCGAAGATCGAAGCGCCGCCTGCCAGGCAGGAGACAATCATCTTCGAACGGATAGCACCGATCGTGCGCATCTTCGACATAGCCAAAGCGCACGAATTCTACCTCGGCTATCTCGGCTTCAGCGTGGACTGGGAGCACCGATACGGCGACAACTTCCCGCTTTATACGCAGGTTTCGCGCGGCAACCTTGTCCTGCATTTGTCCGAACATGCCGGCGACGCGACCCCGGGCGGCAACATGGTCGTCTATATGAGAGGCATTCGCGACTTCCACAGGGAACTTGCGGGCAAGGGTTACCGCTACATGAACCCCGGCCTGGAACATGAGGACGGGCGGCTGACGGTCGAGGTCATCGACCCGTTCAGCAACCATATCCGCTTCATGGAACTCACCGACGAATGAGCCGACAGGGCAGCCGTCGCCGGCGGCTGCCCGTCGCCATCCGAACAATGCGGACATCGATTGGCAGCGATGTCCGGCTTTCGTTCTGCAAATAGCACTTGCAATTCGCAATCGGATTGCTACAAAAAACTGCTTGCGAAACACAACCGGTTACAAAGGAGGCTTTCATGTCCATGCTGCGTGTCAACGCATTCACCCTGTCGCTCGACGGCTACGGCGCCGGTCCCGATCAGGATCTGCAAAACCCGCTCGGCATCGGCGGGGAATCCTTGCACAAGTGGTTTGTCGACACCCCAACCTTCCGCAATATGGTGCTCGGAAAAGATGGCGGCACCAACGATATCAACGAGACGTTCGCGGCGCGCAGTTTCGAAAACCTCGGCGCATGGATCCTCGGCCGCAACATGTTCGGGCCGATCCGCGGCGAGTGGCCCGACGACAGTTGGAAAGGCTGGTGGGGCGTCAACCCTCCCTACCATGTGCCGGTTTTCGTGCTGACGCACCACGAGCGGGCGCCCATCACGATGGAAGGCGGCACGACCTTCTATTTTGTGACCGACGGCATCCATTCGGCGCTCGAACAGGCCAAGGCGGCGGCCGGCGGCAAGGATGTGCGGATCGGCGGCGGGGTCTCCACCATCCGGCAATATCTGCAGGAGAGCTTGATCGACGAGATGCATCTGGCAATCTCGCCGGTGTTGCTCGGCAAGGGCGAGCACCTCTTCGCTGGCCTGGACATGTTGAAGCTTGGCTATCAATGCACCGAGCAGGTGGCGACGGCGCTTGCCACGCATGTGGTGATCAAACGTGGTTAGCGGCTTTCTCCCCGTTCTACGGGGAGAAATGCCCGGCAGGGCAATGAGGGGCGGCGCTGACGTTTCGAAGATTTGCGCTGCCGGCGACGCAAGCGATTGCATACGGTTGAAGGATGACTAGGCCCAACTTTCGACGCTGGCGCTGCCTCTCATCCGCCTGCCGGCACCTTCGCCCCGTATAGTGACGGGGAGAAGGGAGCTAGTCTCAATACTTCTCCGGCACGTAAAGTTCGCGCGGCAGCGTCTGGCGCTCGTATTCGGGATTGAAGACGCGTTCCGGTAGTGTGATTTCCTCGTGCGGCACCTCTTCATACGGCATCTGCTTGAGCAGATGATCGATGCAGTTCAGACGCGCGCGCTTCTTGTCGTTGCCCTCGACGATGAACCAGGGCGCCTCGGGAATGTTGGTGCGGGCGAAGGTTTCTTCCTTAGCCTTGGTGTACTGCTCCCAGCGCACGCGCGACTGCAGGTCCATCGGCGACAGCTTCCATTGCTTCATCGGGTCATGGATGCGCATCAGGAAGCGCATCTGCTGCTCCTCGTCGGTGATCGAGAACCAGTACTTCACGACAGTGATGCCCGAGCGCACCAGCATGCGTTCGAACTCGGGGACGTCGCGGAAGAATTCCTCGACCTGCCCTCCATCGGCAAAGCCCATCACCCGCTCGACGCCGGAGCGGTTGTACCAGGAGCGGTCGAACAGCACGATCTCGCCGCCTGCCGGCAGATGCGGGACATAACGCTGGAAGTACCATTGCGACTTCTCGCGCTCGGTCGGCGCGGGCAGCGCCACGACACGGCAGATGCGCGGGTTGAGCCGCTGGGTGATGCGCTTGATGACGCCGCCCTTGCCGGCGGAATCGCGCCCCTCGAAAATCACCACCAGCTTCTTCTTGTGGTAGGCGACCCAGGACTGCAGCTTGATCAGTTCGGACTGCAGGGTGATCAGGTCGCGAAAATATTGCATGCGGTCGATCGAAGGCGGATGCGCGTTCTTGTAGATCTTGGCGATCTCCATCGACAGCGCCGGCTCCGACATCTCGAGCTCATAATCTTCGTCGAGCGTGTCGGCGAGCTCGGCTTCGAGCCAGTCCTTGGCGGGAGAATTCTGTCTTAGCTCGGTCATTTGCACTGCTCCGCTTGCAAGCCCTGTCGGTTTCCGTACGGCGCCCCAAAGTGCTGGCCAGCAGCCTGGAAGGGAAACACCTGAGCCGACTTCAATATAGACCGGCAGTGACGGTTTTATTGCAGCCCAAGCGCGATAGCGGCCGCCGCGGCGGCCGCCATGTCCAATTGATCCATCGCCATGGCATGGCGACAAGCCGGCTGAATTGTCCTACAAATGGCCGTCACATTCCGGGCAGCCCTTTGGCCCCGCCCCCATTCAACACGATCGCGAGGACTGACATGGAATACCGCACCCTTGGCCGTTCCGGCCTGAAGGTTTCGACACTGACTTTGGGCACGATGACCTTCGGCGGCACYGGACCCTTCGCCGCGGTCGGCAACAGCGATCTTACCGAAGCCAAACGCATGATCGACATGTGCATCGACGCCGGCATCAACCTCATCGACACCGCCAATGTCTATTCCAACGGCCTGTCGGAGGAGATCATCGGCGAGGCGCTCGGCGGCAAGCGCAGGAACGACGTGCTGATCGCCTCCAAGGCGCGCATGCGGATCGGCGGCGGGCCGAACGACGAAGGCCTGTCGCGCCACCACCTGATCCGCGAATGCGAGAAGAGCCTGAAGCGGCTGAAGACCGACGTCATCGATATCTATTTCGTTCACCAGTGGGACGGGCTTACCCCGGTCGAGGAAACGGTCGCGGCGCTCGACACTTTGGTCAACCAGGGCAAGGTGCGCTATATCGGCTGCTCCAACTGGTCCGGCTGGCAGGTGATGAAGGCGCTCGGGATCAGCGACAGCCGCCACCAGCAGCGCTTCGTCACCCAGCAGATCCACTACACGCTGGAGGCGCGCGAGGCGGAATATGAACTTCTGCCGATCTCGGTCGACCAGGGACTGGGCGTGCTGGTCTGGAGCCCGCTCGCCGGCGGCCTGCTGTCCGGCAAATACCACCGCGACAGCCCGACCGCACGGCAACTCGCCGGCTGGTCCGAGCCGCCGATCCGCGACGAGGACCGGCTCTGGCGGATCGTCGACGTGCTGGTCGAGATCGGCAGGGATCGCGGCGTGTCGGCCGCACAGGTGGCACTCGCCTGGCTGCTCGGACGCCCCGCCGTCTCCTCGCTGGTGATCGGCGCCCGCAACGATGCCCAGCTCAAGGACAATCTCGCGGCCGCAAGCCTGGCGCTCAGCCATGAGGAACGCCAGCGCCTCGACGAGGTCAGCCGGCCGGCCTTGCTCTACCCCTATTGGCACCAGCAATTGACGGCAAAGGATCGTTTTGGCGCCGCCGATCTGGTGATCGACCGCAGCGTCATCTGACAGCAGAGGAGCAACGCCCAAAGCACGTCACGTCGAAGCGGATTGAGGTGACGCGCTTCATGCCTGTTTTGCATGTCGTTCGTTTGAGCGACATGCTTCAGCCCTCGATGAAACGCCAGACTTGGGCATCCGGCTTGAGCTGGCCGCTCAGCACGAAATATTTGTAGAGTACCAACAAGGAGATCGCCTGTTCGGTCCGTTCGTTAGCGAAGGTCCGGCAATAGGCATTCGCAGCCGCGACGATGCGCTCTGCCTTCTCCGGGTGCCGTTCGAAATAGGCCACATGCTCGGCAACGTCGGAGAAATCCGCCGCAAGCGGCACATAATGGACATTGGCCTCGAGATGCCGCTCCGCGAACCATGTTTCGTATGTCGGCGGCGGCATCAGGCAGAGCGACTTCGAGCTCAGTATCCATTTGAGATTGGTCGCCACGTCATTGCCTTCGAGCGAGACGATGTAGCGGTAGCGCTGGTGCTGGCTGATGCTGAGAAAGGGCTTGGCATATTCGGCCGGCGCGTTCGGCTTGTGCGAGCCGACGTCGCAGAACGGCAGGTCGCGCACCGCTTGCAGAAACCGTGTCCTGATCGGATTGTTGAGATCGCCGCGCCACACCACCATAGGCAACTTGTCGGCGAACGAAATGGGATCAGCCGGCATCTGGAAGTGACGGAATTTGTCGAGCTTCATGATGACCGCGTTCCGGTCGTCATCACGGATGGGCCGATCCTTCACGATCGCCGGCACTTTCGGCACATCCCTGACGTCGCCAAATTCGATGTCGATGAGCAATGCGGGATCGAAATAGCGGGCGAATTCCTTCAGGTCGTAATAGTACATGGTCGGCGTGAAGGGCAGCTTGCTGACCCGCACGGCATTGGCGCTTGGCGCGAACCCATCCTGCAGCTTGTTGTAGTAATTCAACCGCCGGCGCGCCGCCTCGTCGGAAAGCATGGCCTGTTCGAGCCGAACAGCCAGCCTGCGACGGAACAGGGCTTGGGGAATGACATCGCGCACGACGTTTCGCGCATAGTAGAAAACCCTTGCCGACGTCCGCGCAATTGTGGCCATGATTCACTTGGTCAAAACAAACAGGCAGCTCTCAAATACGCTGGCGCCCCGCGTTTCCTACATCATTATGGCGCCGATCTGGCAAGCCCCCGGATCTCTTGGGTCGCGCCCGCACACTGTCGTTTCAGCTGTTGTGTTTGACGGCTAATGCTCCTAGGCAGGGTCAGAGCCGCAAGGCAGGTCAAAAGGAGCCGATATGGCGCGAGCACCAAACTACGATCAGGAACGCAAGGAACGCGACCGGCAGAAGGCGGCGAAGAAGGCCGAAAAGCTGGCGGCCAAGGTTGCCGCGCGCGAACGTTCCAAGCCCGAGACAGAGATCGAAAGCGAAACGGCGGAATGACGGCAAAAGGCCCGCATATGCGGGCCTTGCCTCAATCCAGGGTGTGGCTCAACGTCAGGCAGGAGCCTTGTCGCTGACAAAGACGTCCACTTCGCGCGCCGCGGCGATAAAGGCGCGCCGCGCGTTCATGGCCGGCTTGTCGCCGGCCAACGCATCGTGGCAGGCCTGCAGCGCCGCGCGGTGCTTAGGGCTGCGCTTGCCGGGCCAGTTGTTGAGCAGGTAGTCGGAAGCCTCGCGGGCCGTGCGCAAGAGCTGAGTGCTTCCCGCCGTGACGGACTTGACGGTCACGGGTGTATCAAATCGGTTGTTTTCCATCGCCGCTCTTACGCCATCGGCGTCCGTGAAGCGAGGCCGAAAGTGCGCTTGGCGTCAGGCGCCGTCCGTTTTTGCCGGCGAGCGCCCTGCCCTGTAGCGGTGCTAAGCAGCCACGACGGCAAATCCCCTGGCGCGAAGACCGCGCCGGTCGTTGGCGAGCGACGTCACCAGCCGGTCGCGGCTGCCGACGATGTGAGCGGCAAGCAGGCGGGCCGCTTCATCGGCCTCGCCAAGGCGCGCGGCGGCCAGTATGGCGCGGTGTTCAGCCCAGGCACGACCAAGGGCCGCTTCGTCACGCACTTCCAGCCAGCGGGCGCGAGACAGGCGCGTCATGGCATCGCGCACCGCCCGGAACAGGAATTCGTTGCCCGACAGGCGCGCCAGCTCGATGTGAAAATCCATGCCGACGCGATGCCACTCCTCGCGCGGCGTATTCTCGTCGCAGGAATCGAGCATCGCTTCGATGACGTCGATGGCGCTCTTTTCGGCATGCATGCATGTCAGCCGCACGGCCGCGACCTCGACCGCTTCGCGATAGACCGCGATCTGCTCGAGCTCGGCAAGGTTGATGGGCGATACCGTCCAGCCGCGGCCGTCCCTGCCCACCAGCCCCTCGGTCTCCAGCCGCAGAAGTGCGGCCCTGACCGGCGTGCGCGAGGCGGCGAAGCGGCCTTCGATCCAACGCTCTGTCAGTTTCTCGCCTGGACCGATCTCGAGCCCCAGGATCATCTCGCGCAACTGCCGTTCGACATTCTGCATTTGCGACATCGGGCTTCCTTGTTGCCGCATTGACAGCAGCCGGGCTGGGGTTCATGACGGATACCATCTTGGTATCCCAAAACGGTATCCGCAACAAGCGCGGATGTCGAGCAGGCAGGACATGACACAGGAAGACACGAAACAGAGCGGTTACAACATCCATTGGCGGGGCAATCTCGCCGTCTGTTTCGCGGGCTCGTTCAGCACGCTGATCGCCATGACCCTGCTGCTGCCTTTCCTGCCGCTCTATGTCGAACAGCTCGGCGCGCAGGGCCATGCGGCCATCGTGCAGTGGTCCGGCGTCGCCTACGGCGCCACCTTCTTCGCCGCAGCCTTGGTCGCGCCACTGTGGGGACGGCTGGGCGACCGCTTCGGCCGCAAGGTGATGCTGGTGCGCGCCAGCTTCGGCATGGCGATCTGCATGTCGCTGACGGGCATGGTCGAAACGGTCTGGCAACTGGTGCTGCTGCGCCTGCTTATCGGCTTTGCCGGCGGCTATTCGTCGGGGTCGACCATATTGGTGGCCATGCAGACGCCCAAGGACCGTTCCGGCTGGGCGCTGGGCGTCCTGTCGGCGGGGATAACGGCGGGCTCGCTGGTCGGCCCGCTGCTCGGTGGTGCGCTGCCGCCTGTGATCGGCATCCGTGCCACCTTCCTCTTGTCCGGCGGCGTCATCTTCCTGGCCTTCCTGGCAACGACCTTCCTGATCAAGGAGACCCCGCGCCCGAAGCCGGTAAAGGCGGAATCGGGCGCCAGGCCGAAAAGCGGCTGGTCCCGGATCCCCGACAAGCGCCCGGTCGTGGCCATGCTGGTGACCGGCATGCTGCTGGCCTTCGCCACCATGTCAATCGAGCCGATCATCACCGTCTATGTGCAGCAGCTCGTCGAGGACCAGGGCCGGGTGACCATGGTCGCCGGCGTGGTGATGTCGGCGGCGGCGCTGGGCACCATCCTGTCGGCGTCCTGGCTCGGCAAGCTCGCTGACCGCGTCGGCCACTGGAACGTCGTCGTCGGGGCATTGGCCGTCTCTGCCCTGCTGCTCATTCCGCAAGCCTTCGTCACCAATGGCTGGCAACTGATCGGCCTGCGCTTCCTGATGGGTCTGGCGCTCGGCGGCTTGCTGCCTTGCATCACCAGCGTCATCCGTCACAATATCCCCGACGGCATCGGCGGCAATGTGCTTGGCCTGGCGATCTCGGCGCAATATGTCGGGCAGGTTGCGGGTCCATTGTCCGGCGGCTTCGTCGGCGGTCACTTCGGCATGCGTTCGGTGTTTCTCGCCACATCGGTGCTTATGGCCGGCGGAGCGGTCTACAACTGGATTGTCCAGTCGCGACGCACACGACATATGGCGTTGGAAGCAAGCGAGTCCTGAGAGGCTCCGGATCGTTGCGAAGAGGGACAGCCGACATGAATTCCACCGAACCCAGCCGCGCCCTCGTGCTTGCCGGCGGTCTCGTCGGCGCGGCGGGCGTGGCGCTGTCGGCAGCGGCCGCGCATCGCGGCGGCGCCTTCACCGGCACGGCCGCGTCGTTCCTCCTGATGCACGCGCCGGTCTTCCTCGCCGTCGGCCTCATCGGCGCGAATCGCTGCCTGCGGATCGCCAGCCTCGTCCTGCTTGCCGGGCTCCTGCTTTTCGCGGGCGATCTCCTCGCCCGCGACTTCCTCGGATCGAGACTGTTTCCGATGTCGGCGCCGATCGGTGGCACCCTGCTCATCGCCGGCTGGCTGGGAGTAGCGATTTCCGCCTTGGTGCGTCCGCGTTCCTGAGGCCTACAGCCAGGGTCAATCCCTGGGGCGTTCGGTGCGGATCCAGAGATCGCGATTGCGTGCGGCCGGCTTCGTCAGCCGCCGCACCTCCGGCCGCTCCGCGGCCGGAGCGATGCCCCAGTAGTTGCGATAGATGTCCTCGAACAGATGCTTGATGGGATGCATGGGCCTTCTCCCTTCGGATTGAATCGATCCAATGACTGAGCAAAAAATACCTCGCTCAGCTACGCTTGAGCTCCACAAGGAAGCGAAAGTCGCGAATCCATGGGCCGGTCCTGTCCCGGCGCCTGGAACTGTTGGCGCCCGACCTGATGCTCCAGTCGTTGCGATAGATGTCTTCGAACAGATAATTGACGGGATGCATGGCGCACCTCCCCTAGACTATTGCGGGAGAACAAATCCCCCTCTTGGATCGATTCAAACATAGGCCTGCGGGCACCTCCAGTCAAGCAAAATTTGAATCGATCCAACAAAAGTGCTAGATGCAAATCCTGAACGTGCTAAATGCATGTCAGGAGGCACGCACAATGGCGTCACTCACCGCAGGCAATCCAAGGCCCGTCCGGCTGGCCGACATCGCCAAGGCAGCCGGCGTTTCGCACGGCACCGCGTCCAACGTCTTCAGCCGCCCCGAGATCGTGCGCGAGGAAGTCCGCGAACGGGTCAAGGCAGCAGCCGAAGCGATGGGCTATGGCGGGCCGGATCCCAAAGGGCGGTTGCTGCGGGCCGGCAAGGTCAACGCCATTGGCGTCGCCACGGCCGAGCCCCTCTCCTACTTCTTCGACGATCCGTTCGCGCGCGTCATGATGGCGGGCATCTCGCAGGCCTGCGACGCAACAGGAGCCGGCATCTCGCTGGTCTCGGCCGCCAATAACGAGCAGCTTGCCTGGAACATCCAGAGCGCCCTCGTCGACGGTTTCATCGTCTTCTGTATCGAAGGCGGTTCGCGCCTGGTGCAATTGGCACGCGAGCGCAAACTGCCTTTCGTGGCGCTCGACCTCGCTTCCGAAGATGGGTCGGTCGCGACAATCGGCATCGACAATGTCGCTGGTGCCGCCATGGCCGCGCGCCATCTCATCGACCTTGGGCACCGTCGCTTTGCCGTGCTGGCGCTGCAGTTTGCCGACGGCAGGACAGGCCCCGTTTCCCCAGAGCAGGTGCAGACCGCGGTTTATGCAGGAACGCGAGACCGTCTCACCGGCTATTTCCAGGAGCTTTCGCGGGTCGGCGTCGACACATCCAAAGTCCCGGTCTACGAAACCGCCAACGATGCGGCCAGCACGATCGCAGGGCTGGAGACCATCTTCGGCGCCGCCGAACCGCCTACGGCGATCCTGGCAATGTCGGACAGGATGGCTCTGGTGGCGCTCGAATGGCTGAGCGCGCGCAAGCTGAACGTCCCCGGCGACGTTTCGATCGTCGGGTTCGATGGCGTTCCGGAGGCCGCGGTGTCCGAGCCGCCATTGACCACCGTCGCCCAACCGATTGCCGAGATCGGCCGTCTCGCCGTCAAGGCGATCCTGGAAAACGACGGCACGGCAAATCGCCGGCAACTGCCTGTCGAACTGATCGTGCGGGCCTCATCGGCTCCGCCGCGCGGCTGAACCGCCCGCCGGTTAGCGATTGGCCCTTGCTACCGCCGAGATGCCGAAAGACGTACGGACCGGCATGACGTCCTTTTGCGCCGCGCGAACCTTGCCAGAGCCGCCGATGGTCGACAGCCATTCGAGATAGAAGGCGAGCGCGAACTGCATGGCTATGCCGGCCGACAGCAGCAGGCTGTCATAGCCAAGCCCGCCCGGATTGATCAGTTTCATCACCTGCGCGACCATGGCGATCACCGTGCCGGCGATGAAGACCGGCAGCGAGCGCTTGCCCAGAATCGCCAGCGGATGGTCCGGGCTGGTGCGGAACAGGTTCGACAGCGCCGGCAAGGCGACGATCAGGTAGCTGACCGCCAGTATATGCAACAGACGCGGCAGCGACAGGAAGGTCTTGTCGAAGCCGCCGATCACCACGGGCAGCTTGAACCAGGTTATCTGCCCCCAGAGCGGACTGTGCACCCAGATCAGCGCCGCTGCCACATAGGCCGCGGCCGCGCCGACCAGCCAGCGGTTGACCGGAATGACGCCGCCGCGCCGGACATGCAGCATGGCCGCCACGCCGATGTTGAACAGGAACTGCCAGGACAGCGGGTTCAGAAACCAGAAGCCGGGCTCGGGACAGTTGGGCGGGGCGATCTGCCAGATGCCGGCGACGAACCACAGCGCACCGGAGGCGACAAGTGCGGCGACCGGCCGGGAGCTGATGAACAGGACGAAGGCCGGAGCCATCAGGAGCAACACAGCATAGACCGGCAGGATGTTGTTGTAGCCAAGCTGATGGCCGAGCGTGACGATGCCAACCAGCCCTTCCGGCGTGTTCTTCATCAATGGCTCGATGTTGATCAGTTTCAGCAGTTCCGGCCGCCTGGTGAACACTGCCACGGTGCAGAACAATGCGATCACCACCATGGTCGTGACAAGATGGGCGACGTAGAGCACGCCTGCCCGCCGCCACATCTTCAGCGTGGCCAGAAGCCGGCCACCCGGCCGGAACTTGGTGCCGTAGGCGAGCGCGACGGAGATGCCGGAAATCAGCACGAACGCCTCGGCCGCGTCCGAGAACCCGAAATTCTTGTATGTCAGCGTCTCGAACGCCGTGCCGGGCACATGGTCGATGAAAATGACAATCAGCGCCAAAGCGCGCAGCACATCGATACGCGTATCGCGTTCGGGGATACGCGGGTCGCGATCCGGGATACGCAAATCGCGATCCGACAAAACAGGGGTAGTCATCGACAAAAGGCCTCAAAGCTGGTTGTTCATGTCCAGCAATGCGACCCCCGACGCACCGCTTCGATTCCTCCCACGCGGAGTATATCGGCGCATAAACGGGCCGGAATGCGCCTGGTTCAATCAACTTTCGCGGAGCGTGAAAATATTGCGTTTTGAAGCCGGCAAATTGAGCGGAACCTCATATAATCAAGAGGATGCGGGATGATCGGCGACAGCATCGAAAACGGCCCCCTGGTCACGGATCTGGCCTTTGCCTATCGCCTGCTGGGTGCCGACAAGGGCGGTCGCGAATGCCTGTTCCTGTTGCATGGATCGGGTGTGGACGAGACCACTTTGGTGCCGCTGGCAAGACGGATCGCACCCGGCGTCACGCTGGTGGCGGTGCGCGGCCGCATCCCGCAGGAAGACGGTTTCCGCTGGTTCGAGCGGATAGACCCGACGCGCTTCGAACAGAAGAGCATCCTCGCCGAAACCGCTGCCTTCGCGGCATTTGCGCGCGAGGCCGCCAGCCGCCATGGGCTCGATCTCGCCAGCACAACATTTCTTGGCTATTCGAACGGCGCCAATCTGGTTTCCAGCCTGATGCTGCTTCATCCAGGCATCGTTCGCAGGGCAGCCCTGCTGAGGCCGATGCCGGTGCTCGACCATGTGCCGGCGACGGATCTTGCGGGAACAAGGACGCTGATCATCGCAGGCGCCTCAGACGAGACTTACGGGCCCTTCGCGCCGGCGCTCGTGACGCTGCTCAGCCGGCACCAGGCCGAGGTCGACGCCCGGATCCTTCCGTCGGGCCATGAAATCGGCGATCCGGACGCCGCGATCGTCAGGCACTGGCTGGCGGGATCGGCGGCGGCACATGTAGGCAGACAAGCTGAACCGGACACCCAGGCACGATCAGTGCTCTGACGCAAGGCGGGCCTCGGCCCCGGCAATCAAAAGCCCGAGTCCGCTTTCGAACAGCGCTTCGTGGCCGCCGGCCCGATAATGGACCAGCGCTTGCCTCAAAAGCGGATAATCCTGTGCTGCGGTGTCCTGCCTTTGCAGGTCGCAGCAAAGCGAGCCCCGCCGAGACACGCGGCCACGAAGTAGCGTCGGCCGCGCATCGAGGGCGCCAGAGCCTACCGCCCCATCCTGTTCCAGGCATCGAGCCCGGCGATCTTGTAAGCTTCCGCCAGTGTCGGATAGTTGAAGGTGTTGTTGACGAAGAAGTCGACCGTACCGCCGAGATTGATGACAGCCTGGCCGATATGGATGAGTTCGGTGGCGCCCTCGCCGACGATGTGCGCGCCGAGCAGGCGGCGCGTTTCGATCGAGAACAACAGTTTCAGGAAGCCGGTGTTGACGCCCATGATGTGTCCACGCGAAGTCTCGCGAAAGCGCGCCACGCCAACCTCATAGGCGGCTCCACTCTCGCGCACCTGTTCCTCGGACTGGCCGACAGTGGAGATCTCCGGCACGGCGTAAATGCCATAGGGGAATGTTTCCGGCGGCGGAGGGAGCGGCACGCCGAAGGCGTGGCAGGCGGCCACCCTGCCCTGCTCCATCGAGGTCGAGGCAAGGCTCGGAAAGCCGATGACATCGCCGGCGGCGTAGATGTTGGGAACGTTGGTCTGAAACGTCTGCGGATCGACCTTGATGCGGCCGCGGGAGTCGGCCTCGATGCCGACCACGTCCAGCCCCAGGCTGCCGACATTGCCGGTGCGGCCGGCGGCGTAGAGCACGACCTCCGAGCGGATGGTGCGGCCATCGGCCAGTTCCACTTCGGCGGCTTCAGGCTTGGAGCGGATTTCCTTCACCGCGCTGCCCAGCCTGATCGTCATGCCGCGATCGCGCATCTGGTGGATGAAATCGTCGACGATCTCGCGGTCGACGAAATCGAGGATTGTGTTGCGCGGCTCGACCAGTGTCACCGGCACGTCGAGCGCCGAAAAGATCGTGGCGTATTCGACGCCGATGACGCCGCCGCCGATGACCGTCAGCGTGCGCGGCAGGCGGTCGAGTTCCAGCATCTCGTCGCTGTCGAAGACGCGGGTCTTGTCGAAAGGCACGTCGCGTGGCCGGTGCGGCCTGGTGCCGACCGCGATCAGCGCGTTGGCGAAGCCGACTTCGCTGTAGTCGCCATTGTCCGATGTCAGGCTGACCTTGTTGGTGCCGAGAAATTTCACCGCCGCCCGCGCGCTCTTGACCGTGTTGCGCATGAACTGGTGCTGCAGCACCTCGACCTCGTGATCGAGCGTCTTGTGCAGCCGCTCGATCAGGTCGCCGACGGAAATATCCTGCTTGACCCGATAGCCGCGTCCATAAAAACCGCGCTCGCGCCAGCCCGAGAGATTGAGCACGGTTTCGCGCAGCGTTTTGGAGGGAATGGTGCCGGTGTGCACGGAGACGCCGCCGAGACGCCGGCCGCGGTCGACGACCAGCACCGATTTGCCGAGCTTGGCCGACTGCACCGCTGCACGGCGGCCGGAGGGGCCGCTGCCGATGACCAGCATGTCATAGTCCATAGTGCCCCGTCCCTCTGCCCCTCAGCGCTTTGTTGCGCCGCAGCAAGCTAATGCCATCCACACGGCAAATTCAACCGATTCGGATTGTGTCTCGCCTCGCTCGATCCTTGTGCCCCGGGAAAACCCCGACCTTGATTCCGACACGGGCCTTCACCATTTCATTGGCGAGCGGCCCGCACCCTATGCCGGGCCCTGTTACGAGGAAATGACATGAACGCGCGCGTTCTCGACGGCGAAATCATCAACACAAGGCTTGACGATGTCAGGGCCTATGAAGGCGTGCGCACGCGGCGCATCCTGGCCTTCGTGCTCGACTACATCATCGTCGCGCTGCTCACCATTCCCTTCGCCATACTGGTGTTCTTCCTCGGGCTTTTGACCCTCGGTCTCGGCTGGATGCTGTTCGGCATCCTGGTGCCGGCCGTCGCCATCCTCTACATCTGGAACACGCTGGGCAGCGCCGACCAGGCGACCACCGGCATGAAGATGATGGGCATCCGCCTCGATCGTCTCGACGGGCGGCCGATCGACGGCCTGACCGCGGTGGTCCATTCCGTGCTGTTCTGGGCGGGCAACGTCATCCTGTCGCCGCTGGTTCTGCTGGTGACCTTGTTTTCCGATCGCAAGCGCACGCTGCACGACCTTCTGCTCGGCACGGTGGTCAGCCGCACTGGCCGTTAAAAGGCGTTTTCCAGGGGCGCTTCCGCCTCTTCGGCGCAAATGTGAAGGCATCCGCGTGCCCACACCTTCACAATCCTGTTGAATTTTTCGCTTTCCGCGCCAAAGGTAGAGCGACTCGAAGGAGTGTTTCCAAGACTTAGATGACGCAGCATCCGACCCAGTCGCCGCAGTTCTTCCTGACCGCGCCGTCGCCGTGCCCCTATCTCGACGGCCAGTTCGAGCGCAAGGTGTTCACGCATCTGGTCGGCGACAAGGCGTCGGAGATGAACGACCTCTTGACGCAAGGCGGCTTCCGGCGCTCGCAGAACATCGCCTACCGGCCGGCCTGCGAGACCTGCCGCGCCTGTGTTTCCGTGCGCATCCTCGCCCAGGAATTCACCGCCAGCCGCAACATGAAGCGCGTGTTGCAGCACAATTCCGACCTCGTCGGCGCCATGCACAATGCCGAGCCCTCGACTGAGCAATATTCGCTGTTCCGCAGCTATCTCGATGCCCGGCACCGCCGCGGCGGCATGTCCGACATGACGGTGCTCGACTACGCCATGATGGTCGAGGACACCCATGTCGACACCAAGGTGATCGAGTACCGACGGCGCGGGCCCGACACCTTCATCACCGGCAAGGGTCAGGGTGAACTCATTGCCGTGGCGCTCACCGACAAGATGGCCGACGGCCTGTCGATGGTCTATTCCTACTTCAATCCCGAATTCGAGGAGCGTTCGCTCGGCACGTTCATGATCCTCGATCACATCGCCCGCGCCAGGGCGATGGGGCTGCCCCATGTCTACCTCGGCTACTGGGTCAACGGCTCGCGCAAGATGAATTATAAGATGCGCTTCATGCCGCAGGAGCATCTCGGCCCCAAGGGCTGGGAGCGCTACACCAACGAAGCGGTTTCACGCTGAGTTTTTCCACGATCCGCGCTTAAACAGTTTCAAGGCAGGGGATGCTGGTCTTTCAGCCGGTCGGCTGGAGAGAGTGCGCCATTGCACCGGTCAGCCGTCGGCCTGCATTTCATTGCGAAAGTTCCTGCATGTCCTCTCACCATGACCACCAGAAGGGCCTTTTGATAACCGCCATCGGCGGGCTGACGCTGACTGTCGACATACCGTTGATCCGCCTCGCCGACGGCGGCGCATGGACCATCATGCTGCTGCGCACCGGCACCACATTCGTCGCCGCCATGGTCATCTGGTCGCTCTGGCGGGCGTTGAGCCGGAACGCCCCGCCGCTTATCCCCGGCTGGTCCGGCCTGATCGTGGCGATATGCTATGGAATGACAGGGATCACCTTCGTCACCGCCGTCTATCACACCTCGACCGCCGATCTGGTGTTCATCCTTGCCTTCAACACCGTGTTCGCGGGGCTATTGTCCTGGATATTCCTGCGGGAAAGACCTCGGCTGGCGACCATCGCGGCGATGGCGATCATGATCCTCGGCGTGCTGGTCATCGTCGGCGGATCGGTCGGCACCGGCAAGCTCTTCGGCGATTTCATGGCGCTGTGCTCGGCCTTCTTCATCGCCGTCGCCATCACCATCTCGCGCGCCAGCGGCAAGGACATGGGCTTCACCTCACTCGTCGGCGTGCTCCTGCCGATGGCGCTCGCCGCCTTCATGGTGTCGGGCGAAGGCTTTCATGTGAACGCGCCCTGGTGGATCATCTTCAACGGCGCCGTCATCATGCCGATCTCGTTCTTCTGTCTTGCCGCCGGGCCGAAATACATTTCGGGGCCGGAAGTGGCGATGTTCTATCTGCTCGAAACCGTGCTGGCGCCGGTCTGGGTGTGGATGATCTTTGCCGAGACACCGACCCGCAACAGCCTGATCGGTGGCGCGATCCTGATCGTCACGCTGGTCGCCCATTCGCTCTGGCAGCTGCATGATGGCCGTAAGCGCCAGGGTGACTTCGCGGTGCACCACCCGGTTTAAGGCACGTTGGGCTTAGCTGGCCTTCTTCGCCACGCCAGGTTCCGGCAGGATCTCGATCTGCGGCGGCCCGCCTTCGATTTCGGCCGCCGAGCCGGCGGCCAACTCGTCGACCAGTTCCACCTCGCGCAGCCACTCGCGCCAGATGGCGACCAGCAGCGCCATCAGCACCGGGCCGATGAACAGGCCGAGAAAACCCATCGTCTTGACGCCGCCGATCAGCCCGAAAAAGGTCGGCAGGAAGGGCAGCTTTATCGGGCCGCCGACGAGCTTCGGGCGCAGCGTCTTGTCGACGATGAACAACTCGACCGCGCCCCACAGGAACAGCGCCAGACCGGCCATGGGCGAGCCGCTGGCGGCGAGATAAATCGAGACAAGGGTGAAGGACAATGGCGCCCCGCCGGGAATGAGCGCCATGACGCCGGTCAGCGCACCGAGCGTCACCGGCGACGGCACGCCGGCCAGCCAGTAGGCGATGCCCAGCACCAGCCCCTCGCCGATGGCGATGACGGTCATGCCGGTCACTGTCGAGGAAATGGTCGCCGGAACGACGCGCGAAATCCGCTCCCACCGCGTCGGCAGGATGCGCTCGCCGAGGCGGTCGACCTGGCCGGCAAAATGCTCGCCGTCACGATAGGCGAAGAACAGGGCGATCATCATGAACAGCAGCGTCAACAGCAGCCCAAAGGCGCTGCCGCCGGCGGCGAGCGCGCCACGATAGATGCTGCCGATATTGGCGCCGCTGATCAGCTGGATCAGTTCACCAATGCCGCCGGGATGGCCAAAATTGGTCGTCCATTGCTCGTTCAGCCAGTCGCCTATGACAGGCATGGTCGCGATCCAGTGCGGCGTCACAGCCCCGTGCCGGTTGGTCTCGATCGCCCACCCGACCCACTCGCGCACCTCGTTGATGGCGTAGGTGCCGGCAAGGGCGATCGGTATCACCAGGAAGGCGAGGATGAACAGGATGGCCAGAGTGGCGGCGATGGTGCGGTTGCCGCCGACGCCAGCCAGCAGTCGCAGGTAAAGCGGCCAGCTGGCGAAGGCGATGACAAGTGCCGCCAGCACAGGAAACAGAAAGCCATGGAAGAAATAGACACCGGCGGCGACGATCAGCACCAGCAGCCAGCGCGCCGCCGATAGCGGCGGAATGACAGCCGACCGCAGCGGCGTCGACAGGCCGAACAGGCGCTGCTGCCGTTCCGGTTTCTGGTCTCTGGATTCCTTCAAACGCCCGTCTCTCTCAAAAACCCTGCCCCGTTATGCACTGATATAGTGCAGCAATCGTGACGATACTCCAAATGAGTTGGGTGATGCCGCCAATCTCCCCCATCGTGAGGGAGATGTCCGGCAGGACAGAGGGTGGCGCCGTAGAGCGCCAACGTTGATATTCTGAGATCAAGAACCGAGACAGGTGTTGGAGGCCGTGACTATTCGATACGCCCGCGGGACAGCGCCCCCCCCTCTGGCCTGCCGGACATCTCCACCACGAGGGGGGAGATCGCAGCTTCAACCAAACTTTCCAGTCCTCGGGAATCCCTTAGGCACCATGCGACCGGCCGACGCCCGGGCGCCGATCCATTCGGCCAGTTCCTCGCGCGACCTCGTGAAGGTGCGGTCGGCTGAATCCTGCCAGGACAGACCCGTTTCCAAAGTGAACGGCTTGAGATCGAGCAGGCCGCCATCCTTGTATTTCTGCAGCCGCACGCCCTTGCCGCGGCCCATTTCGGGGATTTCGGAAAGCGCGAACACCAGCATTTTGCGGTTCTCGCCGACGATGGCCAGATGATCGCCGGTGACCGGCACGCAGCGCTTGGCATCGTCCGGCGCCTTGACGTTCATCACCTGCTTGCCCTTGCGGGTGTTGGCGACGACTTCCTCCTCCGGCACGATGAAGCCATTGGCGTCATAGGAGGCCAGCAGCAGCTTGCGCTTGGGATCGTGGACGAAGGCGGTGACGATGTCCTGGTCATTGTCCATGTCGACGATGATGCGGATCGGCTCGCCATGGCCGCGCCCACCCGGCAGCCTGTCGGCGCCGATTGTGTAGAACTTGCCGCCGGTGGTGAAGACCAGCACCTTGTCGGTGGTCTGCGCATGGAAGGCGAGCTTGAGGCTGTCGCCTTCCTTGAAGGTCAGCGTCGAAAGGTCGGCCAGATGCCCCTTCATCGCCCGCAGCCAGCCTTTTTCCGAAACCACCACGGTGACCGGCTCGCGCTCGATCATGGCGTGGGCGATGTCGGTCAAATCGTGTTCGGGTGCATCGGCGAACTGGGTGCGGCGCTTGCCGAGTTCGGTCTCCGGCCCGAACTTGTCCCGGATGTTGGTGACTTCCCACTTGATCGTCGACCATTGCTTGGCATCCGACGCCAGCAGCGCCTCGATCTGCTTCTTCTCCGCGCTCAGGCCGTCGAATTCCTTGCGGATCTCGAACTCTTCCAGCTTGCGCAAGGCGCGCAGGCGCATGTTGAGGATGGCCTCGGCCTGGTTGTCGGTGAGCGACCAGCGGGCCATCATCACCTGCTTGGGCTCATCCTCCTCGCGGATGATCTTGATCACCTCGTCGATGTTCAGATAGGCGATCAGGTAGCCGGCAAGGATCTCCAGCCGTCTTTCGATTTCGCCCAGCCGATGTTTCGAGCGGCGGATGAGCACGTCACGGCGGTGGTCGAGCCATTCCTGCAGCACGCCCTTCAACGACAGGACGTTGGGCACCTTGCCGCGCGACAGCACATTCATGTTGAGCGGAAAGCGGCTTTCAAGCTCGGTGAGTTTGAACAGCGATTCCATCAGAATGCCCGGGTCGACGGAACGGCTTTTCGGCACCAGCACGACGCGGATGTCCTCGGCGCTTTCGTCTCTGATGTCCTCGAGCAGCGGCAATTTGCGGGCCATCAACAGCTCGGCGATCTTCTCGATCAGCCGCGCCTTCTGCACGCCATAGGGGATTTCGGTGACGACGATGCTCCAGGTGCCCCTGCCCTGGTCCTCCTGGCTCCACTTCGACCGCACGCGAAAACCGCCGCGCCCGGTCTCGTAGGCTTCGAGGATGGAGGCGCGGCTGTCGACGATGATGCCGCCGGTCGGGAAATCCGGGCCCTGGACGAAATCCATCAGCTTGGCCACCGGCGCATCCCGGTGCTCGATCAGGTGCAATGCCGCGTCGCAGAGCTCGGCCGCGTTGTGCGGCGGGATCGATGTCGCCATGCCGACGGCGATGCCGGACGAGCCGTTGGCCAGGAGGTTCGGGAAGGCGCCGGGGAGCACCACCGGCTCCTCGTCCTCCTCATTGTAGGTCGGCCGATAATCGACGGCGTCCTCGGTGATGCCGGAAAGCAGTTCGGTCGCCACGTCGGTCATGCGCGCTTCGGTGTAGCGCATGGCGGCGGCGTTATCGCCGTCGATGTTGCCGAAATTGCCCTGTCCGTCGACCAGGGGATAGCGCATCGAGAAATCCTGCGCCAACCGCACCAGCGCATCGTAGATCGACTGGTCGCCATGCGGATGGAACTTGCCCATGACCTCGCCGACGATGCGGGCGCATTTGGCAAAACCCTGGTCGGGGTTGAGCCTGAGCAGCCGCATGGCGTGCATGATGCGGCGATGGACCGGTTTCAGCCCGTCGCGAACATCGGGCAGCGCCCGGTGCATGATGGTCGACAGCGCATACGCGAGATAGCGCTCTTCCAGCGCCTTCTTCAGATCGACCGGTTCAATGTGATCGCCACCGCCATCTTGAGGCGGCAAAAGCCTTTTTCCCATGGGCTGGAACTAGCCGAGCGGGTGATTCGCGGCAAGAGGCGCGCACCGGACCGATCGACTTGTGCGCTTTTCTGCAACAGGAAACTGCAAGGCCGCGCTTGCGGGCCAACATCAATCTGTTACATGCCACATCTATTGCGAAGCACTATAATGCTCGACGGCCCGACCTTCATGCCAAATTCACCGCATTCTGCAATAGCGTTCGGGTCGGGTTTGCCTTTCGCCGCGATTTTCGACCATTGTGCCGGGACACGCCTTTTTCCCGTCCAGTTCGTCACGGAATGGTGATGGCGCGAAGAATTGAAAAACAAATTTCAGGACACTCTCAGGGACCTTGCGATGACAATCAAACGCTCAACTCTCCGGAAATTCGCTCTTTCGACCTTCTTGTTCACACTGCCGCTGAATGCGGCCCTTGCCCAGGACGCCGCGGTTGCCGACCGGCTGAAGGCGGCGCTGGCGGCCCAGGGTGTCGACATCTCCTGGACCGGCGTGACCGGCGACAACACCAGCATGGTGCTGCAGGGCGTTGCCATCAAGCCGGCGGCGGAAAAGGAAGCCCTCCCCATCGGCGACGTGAAGCTCGAGAACGTGACCGCGGCCAATGGCGGCTTCGACATCGGCACCGTCTCGACCTCGGCCTTCGAACACGCCAAGGACGGCGTCACGCTCAGTCTCAGCCCCTTCGTCATCCATGACATGACAGTTCCGGCCGATGGCGCCACCGGCCCGCTGGGCTCGCTGATGATGTATAAGTCGGCCGAACTCTCGAACATGACGGTCAAGGTCGCCGACAAGACCGCCTTCTCGATGGACGGGCTTGCCGTCGAGATCACGCCGCCGGCGGACGGCAAGGCGATGGAATTCACCGCCAACACGGAAAAGTTCAACGCCGACCTGACACTGGTCGACGATCCCAAGTCTAAGGAAGTCATCAACGCCCTCGGCTACCAGAACATCTCCGGCAATCTCGAGATGGCCGGCACCTGGCAGCCCTCGGACGGCAAGATGGAACTGTCGAAATACGACATCTCCGTCGAGAATGCCGGCACGCTCGGCATGACCTTCGACCTCGGCGGCTACACGGTCGACTTCATCAAGTCGCTGCAGGAAATGCAGAAGAAGATGGCCGCACAGCCGGAAGGCGCCGACAATTCGGCGCAAGGCATGGCCATGCTCGGCCTGTTGCAGCAGCTTTCCTTCAACAGCGCCTCGATCCGCTTCGACGACGATTCGCTGACCGGCAAGGTGCTGGAATATGTCGGCAAGCAGCAGGGCATGTCGGCCAAGGACATCGCCAACCAGGCCAAGGCGATCGTGCCGTTCGGCATGGCGCAGCTCAACAATCCGGAGTTGACGGCGCAAGTGACGGCGGCGGTCAGCAAATATCTCGACGATCCGAAGAGCCTCGAAATCTCGGCCGAGCCGCCGGCATCGGTGCCGTTCGCGCTGATCATGGCCGGCGCCATGTCCAATCCGCTCGACCTGCCGAAGACGCTCGGCGTCAGCGTCAAGGCGAACGAAGACTGATCGAACGGCCTCAAGGCCAACAAAAAGCCCGGCAGCGATGCCGGGCTTTTTTGCTGGATTATCGAATCGAAAGAAACGGTTCCGGCGGGTTTTTAAAGTACCGCCCGAAGTTCGCTATCAAGCGTCCTTCTTGGTCGGCGCGACACGCAGCGCCAGCTCGCGAAGCTGCTGCGGCGAGGCTTCCGACGGCGCGTTCATCAACAGGTCATAGGCCTGCTGGTTCATCGGGAACATGGTGATCTCGCGCAGGTTCTTGGCGCCGACCAGCAGCATGACGACACGGTCAATGCCGAACGCCGCGCCGCCATGCGGCGGCGCGCCGTATTGGAAGGCGCGGTAGAGGCCACCGAAGCGCTCCTCGACCGTCTGACGGTCCAGGCCGACCATCTCGAAGGCCTTGACCATGGTTTCCGGCAGGTGGTTGCGGATGCCGCCCGATGCAATCTCGAAGCCATTGCACACGGCGTCGTACTGAAACGCCTTGATGCCAAGCGGCTCCTGGCTGTTGAGCGCATCGATGCCGCCCTGCGGCATGGAGAACGGGTTGTGGGCGAAGTCGATCTTCTTCTCTTCCTCATTCCATTCGAAGAACGGGAAGTCGACGATCCAGCACAATTCGAAGCGCTCGCGGTCGACGAGGTTCAGTTCCTCGCCGGCGCGCGTGCGCGCGGCGCCCGCGAAGCTGACGAATTTCTTCGGATCGCCGGCAACGAAGAAGGCGGCGTCGCCATCGGCAAGGCCAAGCTGCTGGCGGATCGCCTCGGTGCGTTCCTCGCCGATGTTCTTGGCGAGCGGTCCGGCGCCTTCAAGCTTGTCACCTTCCTTGCGCCAGAAGATATAGCCCAACCCCGGCTGGCCCTCGCCCTGCGCCCAGGAATTCATACGGTCGCAGAAGGCGCGGCTGCCGCCGGTCTTGGCCGGAATGCCCCACACCTCGGCCTTCGCATCGTTCGCCAGGATGTTGGCGAATACCTTGAAGCCGGAATCGCGGAAATGATCGGAGACGGCCTGCATGACGATCGGGTTGCGCAGGTCCGGCTTGTCGGAGCCGTATTTGCGCATCGCGACGTCATAAGGGATGCGCGGCCAGTCCTTCGTCACCGGCTTGCCGTTGGCGAAGGCCTCGAAGACGGAGGTCATTACCGGCCCCATGGTGGACAACACTTCGTCCTGCTCGACGAAGCTCATTTCGAGGTCGAGCTGGTAGAATTCGCCGGGCAGGCGGTCAGCGCGCGGATCCTCGTCGCGGAAGCAGGGCGCGATCTGGAAATAGCGGTCGAAGCCCGACACCATGATCAGCTGCTTGTACTGCTGCGGCGCCTGCGGCAGCGCGTAGAACGTGCCGGGATGGATACGCGACGGCACCAGGAAGTCGCGCGCACCTTCCGGCGACGACGCGGTCAGGATCGGCGTCGAGAATTCAGTGAAGCCGACCTCGCCCATGCGCTTGCGCATCTCGGCGATAATCTTGGTGCGCGCCACGATGTTTTTGTGCAGCGTGTCGCGGCGCAAATCGAGGAAGCGGTATTTCAGCCTGATGTCCTCGGGATAGTCCGGCTCGCCGAACACCGGCAGCGGCAATTCCTTGGCCGCCGACAGCACCTCGATCTCGCGGGCGAAAATCTCGATCTCACCAGTCGGCAGGTTGGCGTTGACCGTCTCCGGCAGGCGCGCCTTGACCTCACCATCGACGCGAATGACCCATTCGCCGCGAACGGTCTCGGCGACCTTGAAGGCAGGCGAATCGGGATCGGCGACGATCTGGGTCAGGCCGTAATGGTCGCGCAGGTCGATGAAGAGCAGGCCGCCATGGTCGCGCACGCGATGCACCCAGCCCGACAGGCGAACGGAATTGCCCACGTCGCTCTTTCTCAACTGGGCACAGGTGTGGCTGCGGTAACGGTGCATGGTCATTGCTGAAGTCCGGGGTGCTGGGTGGCAGGCCAAAGCATCAAAGCCCGGCCCAAAATTTGCGCGAAAAGCGCATGGGAGGCCGGATTTGTCAAGGCAAGCGGGCAATCCCCATGCCCGGCATGCCGCGGAGCCTTCAGGCGAAGTGGATTTCGGCGCCCTGGCGTTCGAAATCGGCGAGGATGGCGGACGGCGCGGTCTTCTCGACGACCAGGTGGCGGATCGCCTCCGCACCGGCGACGCGATAAGGCGCCGCGGTGGCCAGCTTGTCGTTGGTGACGGCGATGACGATGCCAGCGCTATTCCTGGCCATGGCCCGTTTCACCTCCGCCTCCGCCGAATCGAACGCCGTCACGCCTCGCGAGGCATCGAGACCGCAGGAGCCCAAGATAAACAGGTCCGCGCCAAGCTGCGAGACGGCGGCAAGGGTGTCGGCGCCGACACAAGCGCCGAGGTGGCGGTCGAACCTGCCGCCAAGTACAATCAGCTCGATCAGGGCGTGGTCTGACAAGGCCGAGGCAACTTCGAGCGAATTGGTGGCGACGGTCAGATCGAGGTCGCGCGGGATGGCCCTGGCAATCGCGGCATTGGTCGTGCCGCTGTCGATGAACAAAGTCTGTCCGCGCGCGAGCAATGCCACAGTCACGCGGGCCAGCCGCGTCTTCTCTTCGACCGCATGGCTGGCGCGCAGGCCGACCGGCGTTGTCGCGAAAGGCGCCGGCGCCACCGCGCCGCCATAGACCCGGCGACAATGCCCGGCTTTCGCCAGTTCCCTGAGGTCGCGGCGCACCGTGTCTTCCGAAACGCCGAAGCGGCTCGCCAGTTCGCCGGCCAGCACCCTTCCCTCGGCCGCAAGGCGATCGCGGATGATTTGATGCCGCTCATCGGTAAGCATTGCATGATCCTGTTTTCTTCATGCACGTTCTTGCATGATTTGCACGATTATGCAAGAAGCGGACATTCCAGGCGGCGATCACCGCCAGATCTCTCGCCCTGAAAGCATCGCCATGACCTTTGGCCTCAACCTTGCCCCGCAACACCGCGTCTATGCGGGGTTTGCGATCTATTCCTTCGCCATGGGCAACATTTTTCCACGGCTGCCCGATATCAAGCACGCCATGGGCATCGGTGACGGCACGCTCGGCCTCGCCCTGATCGGAACACCGATCGGCACCTTGACGGCGCTGACGCTGGCGACGCCGCTGCTCGAGCGAGTCGGCTTCCGCCGCGCGCTGCTTGCCCTGGTTCCGCTGCTGGCGCTTGCCTATGCCGTCGCGGTGCACGCGCCGGGTCCGCTGGCGCTGTTCCTGATGCTGTTGCCGGTCGGTCTGATGATCGGCAGCATCGAGATCATGCTCAATGTCGAGGCCGACCGGACCGAATTCCTGGTCAAGCGCCGTATCATGAACCGCGCGCATTCGTTCTGGAGCATTGGCTTTTTCGGCGCCGGCCTGTTCGGCGGAGCACTTGCGCATCTCGGCATATCGCCGCAACTGCATCTGGCGCTGATCGTCCCGATCGTCGCGATCTCGATGGCACTGTTCCTCGGCGGTTACCAGCCGGCGCCAAGCCGTTTCGCCGGCACCGGCGAGAAGGTACCCGTGCTGGCGCGGCCGACGCTGCCGATCCTCGTCCTCGTTGCGGTGACGCTCTCGGCGATGCTGATGGAAGGCGCCAGCATCGACTGGTCGGCAATCTACATGCGCACCGTGTTCGAATCCGGCCCTTTCGTCGCCGGCTTCACCGTGGCGCTGTTCGCCTTTTCCCAGGCAACCACGCGCTTCTTCGCCGACAGTTTCGTCGACCGCCATTCGCCGAGCGGCGTGGCGCGGGTGCTGCTGGCGATGATGGCGGCCGGCGTGGCGATTGTTTTTTTCTCGCCCGCGCCGTTCGTCTCCATGCTGGGCTTTGCTCTTCTGGGGATCGGCACCAGCGCCCTCTTTCCGCTGGCGATCTCGGCTGCCGCCCAGCGGACGGACCGGCCGGCGGCGATCAATGTCGCGGCGCTGTCGCAGATCTCGTTCGTCGCCTTCCTGCTCGGCCCGCCGCTGCTCGGCTTCGTCTCCGACCATTGGGGCATCCGCTCGGCCTTTGGCATCGGCATCCCGTTCATCATCCTCAGCCTGCTGACCGCAGGATCGCTCGGCCGGCGGCCGGCCACCGGAAAATCCGCGCCAGCGGACGAAGCGATCGAACCGGCGCGGGACAAGGTACTTGCACGGACAACTGAGGGGTGAAGGGCGTCTCCGCCGTCACGGACAGGACTGACGGCCGGTTGAGATCGCGTCGCCAAACTGACGTTGGCAGCGGGCCATACGGACCAACGTGCACGTCAAACCAGGCAATGCAGCGGAGGCGCTGCAGAACGGCAATTGCCGCTGGCATTGACGAGGGCAATGGTTCAAGAAGGGGTCACCGATACGTGATCGCCTTTTCATGTCCTCCATCCGCCCGCTGATCCCGCTTCTTCTCGCCGCAGGCATCCTGCTCGGCGGCAATGGGCTGCAGAGCACGCTGATCGCACTGCGCGGCGCGCAGGAGGGGTTTTCCGCTTCCGATATCGGCCTGATGGGCACCTTCTATTTCGCCGGCTTCCTGCTCGGTTGCCTGGCCATCACCCGCATCATGAAGGCGGTCGGCCATATCAGGGCGTTTTCGGCACTGGCCGCCATCGCCTCGGTCGGCACTCTGCTTTTGGTGCTGGTCCTCGATCCGGTGATGTGGTGCGCGGTGCGCTTTGCCGGCGGCTTCTGTTTCGCCGGACTGTTCACCATCGTCGAGAGCTGGCTGAATTCCGGCGTCACCAACAAGGACCGCGCCCGCGTGCTGGCGATCTACCGGATGGTCGATACCGGCTCGGTGACATCGGCCCAGTTCCTGATCCCGGTCTTCGGCGCCGGCGGCTTCACCATCTTCGCCATCATGTCGATCATGATCACGCTGTCGCTGGTGCCGGTCTCGCTCGGCGACCGTTCCAACCCGACGCCGCCCGAGGAGGTCAAGCTCGACCTGGCGCGCGTCTGGCGCATTTCGCCGCTTGGTTGCTTCGGTTGCATTGCCGTCGGCGTCACCAACAGCGCGTTTCGCACGCTGTCGCCGGTTTATGCCGAGCAGATCGGCATGTCGGTCGCCGATGTCGTGACCTTCGTCAGCGTCGGCATCTTTGGCGGCGCCATCATCCAATATCCGCTCGGCTATCTCTCCGACCGTTGGGACCGGCGCCGGGTGCTGTTGCTGACGACCTGCTGCGCGATGCTTTCAGCCCTGGCGCTGGTGTTCATCGCCGGCAGCAATCCGCTGCTAAACTTCATCATCATCTTCATCTTCGGCTGTTTCGCCATGCCGCTTTATTCGTTGTCGGCGGCGCACTCCAACGACCGCGCCGGCACGGGCGAGTTCGTGCTGATCAACGCGGCGCTGATGTTGTTCTACTCCTTCGGCGCCATTGGCGGCCCTTTCGCCGCCTCGACAGTGATGCAGCATTTCGGGCCGAGCGCGCTCTTCGTCTTTAGCGCCGTCGTCTATGCGATCTTCATCGCCGTCATCCTCTACCGCATGCAGGCACGCTCCGGCGTGCCCGCGGGCAAGCGCAGCCGCTTCACCGCGCTGTTGCGCACGTCGACCGTTTTCGCGCGGCTGGCCAGGCGCAATGGCGATTCCGATGACCCGGGAAGCGCATGACGGAGGCGCCAAAGCTTGACGAAAGCCTTCCCGGCTGAAATCTAGGAAGACCTTACTCCTGCCAAAAGCGATTTGATGCACGTCATCACCACCCAGAAAGAACTCGAGACCGTTCTCGCCGCTTTCGAAAAGTCGGATTTCGTCACCGTCGACACCGAATTCATTCGCGAAACGACCTTCTGGCCAATCCTGTGCCTGATCCAGATGGCGGCGCCTGGCGTCACCGCGCTGATCGATCCGCTGTCATCAGACATCAATCTCGCGCCGTTCTTCCGGCTGATGGCCAACGAGGCGGTGGTCAAGGTCTTCCACGCAGCGCGCCAGGACATCGAAATCATCGTCCATCTCGGCGATCTCGTGCCGCATCCGGTGTTCGACACGCAGGTCGCGGCGATGGTTTGCGGCTTCGGCGACAGCGTTTCCTACGACCAGCTCGTGCAGCGCATAACCGGCGCGCGGCTCGACAAGTCGTCGCGCTTCACCGACTGGCGCCACCGGCCGCTGTCCGACAAGCAGCTCGACTATGCCCTGGCCGACGTCACCCATCTGATCGACGTCTATCAGCACCTCAGCGCCGAGTTGGAGCGGGAAAACCGCGCCCACTGGCTGAACGAAGAAATGGATGTGCTGACCTCGCGCGAGACCTACGATCCGCATCCCGAAGACGCCTGGAAGCGGCTGAAGATGCGGCTGCGCAAGCCGCAGGAACTGGCGATCGTGCAGGCCGTGGCGGCATGGCGCGAGCGCGAGGCGCGTGAACGCGACGTGCCCCGCGGCCGCGTGCTCAAGGACGACGCGATCTACGAGGTTGCCCAACAGGCGCCGCGTGACGCGGCGGCCCTTGCCAAGCTGCGCACCACGCCAAAAGGCTGGGAGCGCTCCTCGACGGCAACGGCCCTGCTCGGGGCGGTCAATGCCGCGCTGGCCTTGCCCAAGGAGCAGATGCCGAAACTGCCGAAGAATTTCCAGCCGCCGGAAGGCTCGAGTGCCGCGGCGGAACTGTTGAAGGTGCTGCTCAGGATCGTCGCCGAAAAGCAGGGGGTGGCGTCGAAGGTGCTGGCCTCCAGCGACGACATCGACCGCATCGCGGCCGAGGGCGAGGAAGCCGATGTGCCGGCGCTGCAAGGCTGGCGGCGGGCCGTGTTCGGCGAAGCGGCGCTAAAACTGGTGCGTGGCGAGATCGGGATCAAGTTCGACAAGCGCAAGATCGCGGTGTTCGATCTGTAGACGAGCTTTTTCCTTCTCCCCTTGTGGGAGAAGGAAGAGTTGCCGTGTTCAAACCGCTCCCAACAGGTGCAGCGCGAACCAGATCCAGGCCAGCGCCAACACCACCGCGCCTGCGAAGAACGAGCGGCTGCGCAGCCGCAGATTGTTGCTGGTCAGGTGTACCCAGGCGTGGAAATAGCGCGTCAGGACAAAAATCCACATCAGCGCCAGGGTCAGATAATTGACGCCGTTGGTGACGTGGAGCGTCAGGCACAGCACGTAGAAAAGCACCGGCAATTCGAACTGGTTGCAGAGATTGGCCGCAACGGTGACGCTGGATGCGGGCTCGGTCGAACGCGTCTTGAACTGGCCGACCTTGGCCTCGCCGGACTTCACCGCGACGAACCGGCGCCGGCCCATCACCACGTAAACGATATAGACCAGCAGAACTTGCGCCAGGAGAGGCCAGAAAACCGCGGTCTGGTTCATGATATTTCCCCTGCCCTGTCCAGAATCAGGCTTAGAGCGTTTCACCGTTTCACGGAAACGGCTAACCGCTCTAACTCCTTGTTTTGACGCAATTCCGAACGGAAAACCGCTTCACACTTTTCCTGGAATTGCTCTAGCGTCTCTGGCCCACCAGCCAGAAAGCGGCGATGACGACCGCCGGGATGGCGAGAAGCGCGAATTTGGTGACGATCAGAGCCGAAGCGAAAGACAGCGAATCCGGATTGGCCGACAGGAAATCGGACAGAAGCCGGGACACGGCGATGTTCTGGGCATAGTCGGCAAGCGTGTAGGGCAGCACCAGCACCAGCGCGAAGATCGACTGCACCTGCCCGGGAAGCACGCGGAAGGTCTCCAGGCGCCGGCCGGTAGCCAGAATCAGGCTCACCAAAGTCAGCGACAGCAGCGCCGGGAACAACAGGTCGAAGGTCAGATAGTGCCAGACCAGAATGATCTCGCCGCCGCGCCGGCCGAGCGCCGTCAGCCAGGCCATGCCTTCGTCGGGCGTGAAACCTAAATAGCGCATGTCGAGCGACGGCAGGCCGCCGCTCAACTGGCGGAAATAGAAGAATTCCATCATCGTCATGGCGACGAAGACCGCCGCCGACAGGAAACACAGTGCGGCCACGTGACGTGGCAGCCGCATGATCATCGCGGTCAGGCTCCGCCCGAGCCCGTATTGTTCAGGCTCCGCCGGGATAGTTCGGGCTTTCGCGGGTAATCGTGACGTCATGGGCGTGGCTTTCACGAAGTCCGGCGTTGGATATGCGCACAAAAGTGGCGCGCTCGCGGAAATCGGCAAGATCGCGGCCGCCGACATAACCCATAGCGGCTTTTAGCCCGCCCGCAAGCTGGTGCAGCACGCCAGACACAGGTCCTTTGTATGGAACCTGGCCTTCTATGCCTTCCGGCACCAGTTTCAGGGTATCGCGCACCTCGGCCTGGAAGTAGCGATCGGCCGAGCCGCGCGCCATGGCGCCGACCGAACCCATGCCGCGATAGGCCTTGAAGGAGCGGCCCTGATGCAGATAGACCTCGCCCGGGCTCTCGTCGGTGCCGGCCAGCAGCGAACCGATCATGGCGGCGCTGGCGCCGGCGGCGAGCGCCTTGGCGAGATCGCCGGAATATTTGATGCCGCCATCGGCAATCACCGACACACCCGATTTGTGCGCCGTCTCGACCGCCGACATGATGGCCGAGAGCTGCGGCACGCCAACGCCGGCAACGATGCGGGTGGTGCAGATGGAGCCTGGGCCGATGCCGACCTTGACGGCGTCGGCGCCGGCATCGATCAGCGCCTGCGTGCCTTCGGCGGTGGCGACATTGCCGGCCAGGATGCGAACCGAGTTGGAGAGTTTTTTCGCCCGCGTGACCGCGTCGAGCACGCGCTGCGAGTGGCCGTGCGCGGTGTCGATGACCAGGAGGTCGACGCCGGCGTCGATCAGACGCTCGGCGCGCTCGAAGCCGTCGTCGCCGACGCTGGTGGCCGCCGCGGCGCGCAGGCGTCCCTGCGCGTCCTTGGTGGCGTGCGGGTTGAGCTGCGACTTCTCGATGTCCTTGACGGTGATCAGCCCGACGCAATTGCCTGACTTATCAACAACAACGAGCTTTTCGATGCGATGCTGGTGCAGAAGTCGCTTGGCCTCGTCCTGGTCGACATTCTCCTTGACCGTGATCAGGTTCTCACGGGTCATCAACTCGTAGACCTTCTGCGCCGGGTCGGAGGCAAAGCGCACGTCGCGGTTGGTCAGGATGCCGACAAGCCGGCCTATTTTGTGGCCGCCGGTGCCGCCATTCTCGACCACCGGAATGCCCGAGATCGAATAGGTGCGCATCAGCGACAGCGCGTCGGCGAGCGTGGCGTCCGGACCGATGGTGACCGGATTGACCACCATGCCGGATTCGAATTTCTTCACCTGCCGCACCTGCTCGGCCTGTTCGGCCGGCGAGAAATTGCGGTGGATGACGCCGATGCCGCCGGCCTGAGCCATGGCGATGGCGAGACGCGCCTCGGTGACGGTGTCCATCGCGGCGGAGAGGATCGGCACGTTGAGATCGATGTCGCCGGCAATGCGGGTGCGGACATCGGTTTCGCCGGGCATGACCTCGGAATGACCCGGCTGCAAAAGCACGTCGTCAAAGGTCAGCGCCAGTGCGCCGGTGGACGTTTCGATGATTTTTGCCATGGCCAGCCCTTTAGAATGCGGAAAAAGCGCTGGACCAGGATGGACAGCGCCGACTCTCATCTTCCCTTTCAGGATTGGCGCTGGCTGGTAACACGTCGCGACGCGGATGAAAAGCCGATCGTTGCATTGCACAACAGCGTCTTCGACCATTTGATTGTGCCACCCGTGGTTGCGGTCGCACAAAAGTGACAGCAAATTAACACGACATCGATGGCCAGCCATGATAACCGCCCCCTGTACCGGCTCGCTCCCTTTTTTCTGCACAAGAATTGGGCCGGAAAGAAAATTTGAAACGGCCACGCTCGTGAACCGCACCATTCCGCTGATCCTGGCGGTCGCTCTTTTCATGGAAAACATGGATTCGACCGTCATCGCAACATCGCTGCCGGCGATCGCCATCGACATCCACACCAGCCCGATCGCGCTCAAGTTGGCGCTGACGGCCTATCTCGTGTCGCTGGCGATCTTCATTCCAATCAGCGGCTGGATGGCCGATCGCTTCGGCGCCAAGACCGTTTTTCGCGCGGCGATCGCGGTGTTCATCGTCGGCTCGATCGCCTGCGCCTTCTCCGGTTCGCTGCCGGCCTTCGTGGTGTCGCGCTTCCTGCAAGGCATTGGCGGGGCCATGATGACGCCGGTCGGGCGCCTGGTTCTGGTGCGCGCCACGCCCAAGAGCGACCTGGTCGCCGCCATGTCGTGGCTGACCGTTCCCGCACTGGTCGGACCGCTGGTCGGCCCGCCAATCGGCGGCTTCATCACCACCTACTTCACCTGGCACTGGATTTTCCTGATCAATGTGCCGATCGGCCTGGTCGGCATCTGGCTCGCCACACGCTTCCTGCCGGAAACCGAATCGATGGAGACGCCACCGCTCGATTTCATCGGCTTCGTGCTGAGCGGCGTCGCGGCATCCGGCGTGGTGTTCGGCCTGTCAGTGGTCAGCCTCCCCTATCTGCCGCCGGCCACCGGCTTCATCACCGTTGGGGTGGGACTGCTGTCGGGCGCGCTCTACCTGATGCATGCGCGGCGCGCGAAAAACCCGCTGCTGGCGCTCGAACTGTTCCGCAACCAGGTGTTCCGCTCGTCGGTGCTTGGCGGCTCGCTTTTTCGCATCGGCATCGGGGCGGTGCCGTTCCTTTTGCCGCTGATGTTCCAGATCGGTTTCGGGCTGACGCCGTTCCAGTCCGGCATGATCACCTTCGTCTCGGCGATCGGCGCCATCGGCATGAAGTTCGTCACCGCGCTGATTTTTCGCGTTGCCGGCTTCCGTCGCGTGCTGATCTGGGGCTCGCTGATCGCGGCCGCATCGATCGCCATATACGGCCTGTTCACGCCAGAGACGCCTTATACGCTGATGCTGGCCATATTGCTGGTTGGCGGCTTCATCCGCTCGATGTTCTTCACCGGCGTCAACGCGCTCTCCTATGCCGAGGTGTCGGCCGAAGACACCAGCAAGGCAACGCCGATCACGGCGGTGTTCCAGCAATTGTCCATCGCGCTCGGCGTGGCGCTGGCCGGCGGCATTCTGGAAGTCTCGACATCGATCCATGGGGGACCGCTGACGCTGGGCGACTTCCACATCGCCTTCTTCATCGTGGCCGCGGTGTCGGCGGCTGCATCGCTGTCGTTCATGCGGCTGGCGCCAGATGCCGGCAATGCCGTCTCCGGCCATGGCCGGTTGACCACGCCAAAGACGCTGGAACCGGCGAGATCGCCGGGAGAGTGAAGGCCGATTAGCCTTCCGAGTCGCCCGGCCCTTCGCTATGGCCCCGGGCGCTCGAGCCCTTCGGAACGTCCACTGGACGTTCCGATCCGCCTGACGGCAGACCGGACTCTCGCCCCTTGAAGTCCTTCGCCAGCAAATACAGCTCGACCGATTCGTCGCGCGAGGCCGGTGGCTTGACGTGGTGGACGGAGCGGAAATTCTTCTTCAGCATGGAGAGCAGCTCGTTTTCGGCGCCGCCCTGAAAAGTCTTGGCGAGGAAATGGCCGCCCGGCTTCAGGACGGACAGGGCGAAATCGGCCGCCACCTCGCACAGATGCATGGTGCGGATGTGGTCGGTCCGCTTGTGGCCGGTGGTCGGTGCGGCCATGTCGGACAACACGACATCCGGGTCCCCACCCAGCGCTTCGGCGAGCTTGCGCGGCGCATCCGGATCGAGGAAATCCATCAACAGCACAGGCGCGCCGGGCACGGCATCCATTTCCAGATAGTCGATGCCGACGACATGTGGATTTTCCGCTGTCGATTTCGTGCGCGCGGCCGCGACCTGGCACCAGCCGCCGGGGGCGGCACCGAGATCGATCACCTTCATGCCGGGTCTCAGCAGATGGTGCTTGTCGTCGATCTCGATCAGCTTGTAGGCCGCGCGCGAACGATAGCCGTCTGCCTTCGACCGCTGGACATAGGGATCGTTGATGTGGCGCTGCAGCCAGCGGCGCGACGATTCCTTCAGGCCGCTCTTCTTCTTGATCCGCGTCTTCAGCACGCGAATGCCTGCGGATCCTGGGTTTTCCGGTTTCTTGGTCATTAACGGCCACGCCCATCGTTGCGCCAGACGCCGTCATCGGCCATCAGCTCGCTCAATATGCCTTCGCGCAGGCCCCGGTCGGCGACGCGCAGCCGCTCGGAGGGCCAGACCGCGCGGATCGCTTCGAGGATCGCACAGCCGGCCAGCACCAGATCGGCGCGGTCCGCACCAATACAAGGGTTGGCGCAGCGCTGCTGGAAATCCCAGCCGACCAGTCGCTCCACCATGCGGTCGACGCTGTCGCGGTCCATCCACAGCCCGTCGACCCGACGTCGGTCGTAACGCTCCAGGTCGAGGTGGACGCCGGCCAGTGTCGTCACCGTGCCGGACGTGCCCAGCAGATGGAAATTCGGGCTGGCCTTGAGGTGACTCAACCGGTCGCGGCCGTCAAAACTCGCCAAACGGCCGGCGACGTCGTCGACCATGGCGTTGAAGATGTCGCGCGTCACGGTGCGGCCGCCAAAGCGCTCGGCCAGGGAGACGACGCCGACCGGCAGCGACGTCCACGAGACGATATGGTTGGCGAGCCGCGGCGAACGGCGGCCGGTGAGATCGATCAGCGCGATCTCGGAAGAGCCGCCGCCGATGTCGAACAGCACGACACCTTGCGTGTCACGTTCGACCAGCGAGCCGCAGCCGGAGACCGCCAGCCGCGCTTCGGTCTGGCGGTCGATGATCTCGAGCTTCAGCCCGGCCTCGCGCTCGACGCGCTTGAGGAATTCGACGCCGTTCTCGGCCGAGCGGCAGGCTTCGGTGGCGATCAGCCTGGCCTTCCTGATCTTGCGGCTGCGCAATTTGTCGCCGCAGATCTTCAGGGCCTCGACGGCGCGGTCCATCGCCGGCTGGCCGAGCCGGCCATTGGCGGTGAGCCCCTCGCCCAGCCTGACGATGCGCGAGAAGGCATCGATGACGCGGAATTGGCCATGCCGCGTCGGAACGGCGACCAGCAGCCGGCAATTGTTGGTGCCGAGGTCGAGGGCCGCGAAGACCGGGAGCTCGTGCGCCGGCGGCCGGCGGGTGCCTTGCTCCGGGCGTGGCGACGGTGCGACGGGGGAGATCGCCGGCGCCACCGGCTGCTTCGGCTCCAAAGCCGGAGCAATCGCCGGCGATCGATTGTCCTTGGGGGCCTCGTCGCGCGCAAAAACCTTGCGCCCGCGCCTTCGCTTGCGCCGTTTCTTGGGCTTGCCCTTCTGGTGATGGGTCGCGTCGCCCGCCTGCCCATCGGCGGAGCGCGGCTCCGTCGGGCGGCGTTGCTGCCAACCGGCTGTCCCCGAGCCCGGTGGCCCTGGGGAAGCGCTGGACGCGCCCACCTCCGACGCGCCTGCGCCGGTGTCGCGGTCTTCCACTGTCGTTCCTTCCGGCGCCGCGCGAACCGGTGAAGGACGCAGCAGGCGCTTTGGCATGTTTCAAGTTGCCGCCAGACTAACAGTGCCGTGGCCGATCACCAAGAGCCGCATGCCGAATTTTGCCGTCTGGGCGCTAACCGCCCTTTTCGTCCCGCCGCGCAATGTAGCCGCAAGGCTGGATTGGTAGCGCGGACGCCAGCGAGGACAATAGATGGCCGAAGCCGATGCCTCATCCCTGCCGTTTGCGTCGCTTTCGCTGCGGGCGGATCTTGCCGGCTGCCGGCGCGACAAGTGTTCGCGGTTGAATAGCCGGCTTCGATGAGGCATTTCTGAAATGTACGGAAGAATCCGGGCAGCCGGCCTCCCACCATCAAGCGAAAAGGAAGCGGACACGCAGCGCATGGCAGTCAGGCAATGAACTGGAGACGCTATTTCTGGCCTGTGGTCGGCATCGCCGCGGTGATCTTCTCGCTGCTGCTGCTTTGGCACGAACTGCGCGGCATTTCGCTCGACGACGTCTGGGACGGGCTCGCCGCCATTCCGACGCGCGGCTGGGTGCTGGCGGCGCTGAGTTCCGTCATCGCCTATGCCGCGCTCGCCGGCTACGACCACATCGCGCTGCTGCATATCGGCAAGCGCGTGTCGTGGCTGTTCGTGACGCTGTGTTCCTTCACCACCTACGCGCTGTCGCACAATATCGGCGGCTCGGTGTTTTCCGGTGCCGTCATCCGCTACCGCGCCTATGGCACCAGGGGGCTGACCGGCCAGGATGTCGGCGTGCTGGTGGCGATCTGCTGGATCACCTTCGTGCTGTCGACGATTCTCGCCTCCGGCCTTGTGCTGGTGTTCGAGCCTCAGATCATCGACCGCTTTTCGGGCATCGCCCATCACGGCCTGTCGGAAGCGGCGGGCATTGCGATGCTGTTGCTGGTCGCCGCCTACATCTTCGGCAGTGCGCTGCATCTGCGCCCGCTGAAGATCGCCAGCTTCCAGCTGCATTATCCGGCGCTCCCGATTGTCGTCAGGCAATTGCTGATCGGCCCGATCGAACTGCTGGCCGCAGCGGCGATCATCTTCTTTGCCCTGCCCGAGGTGCATAATCCCGGTTATTTCGTCGTGCTCGGCGTCTTCCTCGTCTCCTTCTCGGTCGCCCAGATCTCGCACGCGCCCGGCGGCCTCGGTGTGTTCGAGGTGGTGTTCCTGGCCGGCCTTTCCGACATGGAGCCGGTTGGCGTGCTGGCGGCGCTCCTGGTGTTCCGGCTGTTTTACCTGATCATCCCGCTGATTCTGGGACTGGGCGTGGTGGTGTTCTTCGAGCGCTCGCAGTTCAGCCGGACTGAGAGCTGACGCACGGATTGGATTTGTGCCAGCACCCGGGCACCTGAACCCCTGCGTATGAAACCAGCTGTCAAAACGTGTCGATTGAACCGCACAGCAGGCTTGACTATTTTCCGCCGGCGGCTACAAGGCAGCGCTCAAGCGGCTCAGCCGTTCGGCCCGCGCGGTTCATTACCACGCCTGCTGGGGAATAGGTTAACGGTAGACCCACGGACTCTGACTCCTAAAGTTCCCGTTTCAAATCAATTACTTAGCGACAGCCTTCCTGTCTAACCGCTGATTGAATATCAATGGCTTAGGTCCGAAAGTGTCTAACTTTTTGGACTGTTTTCCCTTGCCTTTGAGGGTGTGAATGCCTTCGTTTCTCGCTGTTCTGCTGCTGTCCAGATGGCCGATTGTCGTCGATGGCGACACCATCGAAATTCATGGCCAGCGTATCAGGCTCGACGGTATCGATGCGCCGGAGAGCGCCCAGCTTTGCCGCGACAGCGTGCGCAAGCCATACCGTTGCGGCCAGAAGGCATCCCTCGCGCTGGCGGACTTTCTTGAGGTCATCGCCCAACTTCCTGTGTTGAAGTCGACCGGACCATTTCGGTCGCACCGTCGCAGTGTGCACTGCACGCGGCATCGATACCGCGGATTGGATGGTGAGGCGGGGTTACGCTGTCGGGTGGCCGCGGTTCAGCGCCGGTTTCTACTCCGACGCCCAGATCGAGGCGCGGACGGGAAGCCGCGGACTTTGGGCAGGATCGTTCGACTTGCCCTGGGAATGGCGTGCACGGATGACCGGCGATGGGGCTATTTGCGCAGATAGCTTTTCGAACCGCCGTCCGTTAGGCAGAAGTGCCCGCCCCGCGGGCCAATGCAATAATGTCCGGACCGGCACGAGCATTCGGTCTCGCTGACCGCCGGCGTCATGTCGGCGTCTTCGCCACCCATGAGGCCCAGGGCTTCGCCCGAGCCGCCGCCAAATTCTGCCGAACAGTCTTTCCGGCTGGCGCTGACCGAGCCGTCGTTACAGATAAACGTGCTGCCCTGGCAGTGGGAAATCCCGCCTTTGCGACCGCTGCAGGGCGTATTTGCCGCAAGCGCGGCCTGAGCCGACAGCAACACCAGGCCGACGCCAACCAGATTCCCGCACCACCGCCTCATATGTCACCGCCCCTACGCGATAACACCATAACGGACCCAGCAAGAATCGGCCATCTGTGGCATGCGGCGGACCTGATTGTCCGCTTGGCCGGCGTCGAAGCCCAACAGCTCCCACCTCTTGGCGCCGGCCATCTTTACACGGACTGACCCAGCCCGTTGGACAGGGCAATCAGTAATTGCCGTTGTAGTACCGGTCATCGCAGGGCGCGGTGTAGATGCGGCCGTAGCGGTCCTGGTAGCGACACATTTCTTCGCCGCGGCGCTGCGGCGTAGTGGCGGAGCCGACGACAGCGCCGAGCAGCGCGCCGCTGGCGGCGCCAATCACCGTGCTCTTGGTGTTGCCGCCGATCGCCTGGCCGACGAGCGCGCCGCCGGCGCCGCCGATGAGCGCACCGGTGGTGGCCCGCTGCTGGCCTTCGGTCTGCGACTGGCAGCCGGCAAGTGCGGCGGTCACTAGCAGGGCGGCTATGGCTTTGTGAAAGGTCATGGACGTCTCCCTTAAAAGTCTGAAATCCCTATCGATCGTCCCGTGCGGTCGCATTGCGGCGGAACAGGGGCACCGATACTCACGAAGTGAGTCAGGGTTTCCCATGAGTTGAAAGCCATGGTTTCCAAGGCGCCAAGCTAGGATCGACCGCTTCGACTTAATCTTGACTGGAATTGCCATTGGCTGCCCGCTAGAATTGACGTTCGTCCGATGGTGCAAGGCGATGGATAAGGTTGCTGCAGCGCGCGAACCTCCTAAAGAGCGGCGAAGGGTTCGCGCGGCGCAATACGTACGAATGTCCACCGAGCACCAGACTTATTCCCTTGAGAATCAGAAGGATGCAATCCGTGGTTATGCCGAGGTCATGGGGTACGACATCGTCGCCACCTATGAAGACCCCGGCCGTAGCGGGCTGCACATAGAAGGCCGGCCCGGCCTCAAGAAGCTGCTGTTCGACATTGAACACGGACTCGCCGATTACGAGACGGTCGTCGTCTACGACGTGAGCAGATGGGGCCGGTTCCAAAGCGTCGATGAAAGCGCTTCCTACGAATATCGATGTCAGATAGCGGGTGTGCGGATCGAGTTTTGCGCCGAGCAATTCGCGAACGATGGCACCGTCGGATCTGATGTGCTGAAGGCCATAAAGCGCAGCATGGCCGCAGAGTACAGCAGGATGTTGTCACAGCGGGTCTTTTTGGGCCAGGTGAGGATGGCCCGCATGGGCTTCCACGTGGGCGGCATCCAGGGACTCGGACTAAGGCGCTTGATGGTCGACCAGTTCGGACAACCCAAACTCATCCTCGCCCGCTATGAACACAAGAATTTCCAGACAGACCGTGTGATCATCGTACCGGGGCCACCGGAAGAGATTGCCACTGTTCGATTGATCTTTCGCCTGTTCGTCAGGTCACGCAAAAACGAACCTCAAATCGCAAAATATCTGAATGAGCGGGGGATCCTGAACGACTTCGGCCGGCCTTGGAAGAGCTATAGCGTGCGCCGTGTTCTGACCAATGAGAAATATATTGGCAACAACGTCTGGAATAGACGCTGCACCAAGCTGAAGACCAAAGTTGCGTACAATCCCCCGGACCAATGGGTCAGGGCGGACAACGCCTTTGAGCCTATCATCAGCCGCCAATTATTCGACAAAGCACAGCAAATTTTGAAATCGCTTTATCTTCACATGAGCGATGACGATATGCTGGCAGCCCTAAGAAACCTCCACAAACGGCATGGGAAACTGTCGTCGGACATCATTAACGCAGCGCCCGAATGCCCTTCGGCCTATCGCTATGGCGCGCATTTCGGAGGTCTGCTCGGAGCATACAAGCTGATCGGTTGCCTGCCGCCCAGAAAGTCTCATTTCATCGAGATTGACAGGCGCCTCACGGCTATCCGCCATCGCGCTATGGAAGACCTGCTCGTCGCGGTTGACAAGGCAGGCGGCCGCGCTTCTCAAGCCCCTGAAACGGAAATCATCCGCATCAATGGTGAGTTGACCGTAGCGCTCGCAATCGCCAGGTGTCGCGTTACGCATTGTGCCTATCCCCGCTGGTCTTCGAGGGCCGTGCGAGAGGCCATGGCCGATATTTTCGTCTTGATCCGCATGCAGCCGGGCAATCTGATCATTCGCGATTACCTGATCGCTCCGATGCATGAAATCGTGGGGTTCAAAGGAGATTTCCATGTCAACAATGGAATGAAGCTGGATGCGTTTGTTTTCCGATCGCTTGATCCGCTCGTTGCGCTGGCCGAGCGAACATTCGTCGGGAGTGCGACATGACGGAGCGCCACACGGTTTTAGGCTTGGAAGCCGCCGACCGCCTTTTGCAGAATAACCGCACAAGGCACGCTGCGCTTTTGGAAAAGATGCAAGAGCCCGACAGGTGGTTCACCGGTCCTTGGCTGTGCAAAACCTACCAGGCTGAATGCCAAAGAACGCGGGACCTGATCGCAGAAGCGCTTATCTCTCGGCATCTTCTGGAGACGATCACCGAGGTATTTCGATATCCGATCAAACAGGAATCGTTCCGTCGCCTGCTATCGGCCGAAAGCTTAGCCTCTGTGCCGAAGGCCCTGATCGAAGGGCCTACTTTGAATCTGCCCGTGGAAAGTTCCGCGCCAAAGGCGTTGGTCAATGGAGTTTCTCCCGAGGTCATCGAGCTATTGCAGGATTGGAGTGTGCCGCCACAGGTCTTCGCGTCCTTGCGCAAGATGGTTCCGGAATGGCAGCTCAAAGCCGCAAGGCTCATGATCGCCCTGAAGAGAGTGAGCTTCCACTATGCGCAACTCCTCGCAACGCTTACTCCGGCGTCGCAGTTGGTGGATGCCTCCAGGCCGAGGAAGAAGTTCGTCGGGGTGACAGCCGACGACCTAGCTATCATGGAAGGTGAATTTGATTTACTGAACGATCAATTTCTCTTCTGCGCCAGCCTTCGTGGCATCTGGGCGCTGGAGTTGATCGCGGCGAGGCTCTATCTCGACCGGGTGATGGAAAACGCGCGGGTGGTCAGACACCTCGCGCGGGATTTCCCGGAGCAGCTCGCAAGGTTCCAAACGATACTGGAAATTCCAGCAGGCCAGGAAGTTTTGCCGAGCCAACCAGTCAAAGCCGGACCAAGGCGTAAGCATTTTGTCTTTTAAAGGGGGCGCCTTCGGGTCGCAAGCGCTCGGCCGTCACCCCTCAGTTTCGGGGCATGCTGTGTATCTCCATCCGAACCGGTCCTCCCTTTTTGCAATTCGTGCAGAAAAGAGCGCGCTCAACCGTGCTGAACAAGGCGTCCCTACCGTATCGCCTGATCAGCCCTTCCGGCTTTACCATCGCGTGATGCGAGCATTTTGTGCACCAGGCTCGCAGCGTGTGCCATGAGCGCAAATCGCCAAGTGCGACATCCAGCCCGGCGTGGATACTGCCGTCGATAATCGTCTGGGGCGGGATCTTGACCTCACCCGGCGTGAGAATCTTCTCCATGACATGTCGGCTGTTGTAGTGGATCAGCAGCATGCCTGGCCGACGCCGGATGGCGGCCTGCCAGGCCGCTTGGCTTACCACAGCGTCCGGCGAACGACTGATGGTTTCGAGATGCGTCTTTTCCTCCCGGTCCCAAACCTCGATCCGGAAATTATCTTCGGCAGTGTCAACCATCTAGGGGCGCGCCTTGTGCCAGCCCCGGGAAAAGCCATTCGAAACCGCAGCCCGTGACAAAGCGAGTTCCCGCTCAAGTTCGGCGTTCCTGGCCAGAGCCGTCAGCAGGGCGACCACAGCATCGCCACTGGCTGCAGCGAGGGCCTGCTGTGCCGCCAACTCCAATTCGGACATAGCTTCGCCGATCGGCGCATTTTGGCGCTTTCCCATGGCCCTTTTCCTGCTCAGATAGATCAGGAATAAGGAACATATTCCTGTCCGGTCAAGAGGCGCTTGACTATTTTGTTCTCATTTCGTTCACTGTCGGCAGGATAACCACGCCAAAGGATCGGGAAGCCTGTCGATCGAGGAAATGTCATGTGCGGCCGCTACACCCGATATCTGACGTGGTCGGAGATCCACCGGCTCTACCGCCTGACGGCGCCCGCGGAAATCGGCCGCAATGACGAGCCGCGCTACAACATCGCGCCGACGCAAGACGTGCCGTTCGTCACCGCTGGCGAGAACGGCAACCATCGCTTGCGCGAGGGACGATGGTGGCTCGTCCCGTTCTGGGCGAAAGAAATGCCCAAGGCGGCCATGTTCAACGCCAGGATCGAGGGCATCGACACCGCGCCGGCCTTCCGGGATGCCTTCAAGTCGAAACGATGCTTGATCCCGGCTGACGGCTTCTTTGAGTGGACGATCTCGCCGGCCGACGGCAAGAAGGATCCGTGGCACATCTATCTGCCCGGTCACGCGCCTTTTTCGTTCGCCGGG
>NZ_JBFTRA010000009.1:0-275910 GCF_056399285.1 Mesorhizobium sp. 01N446
CTCCTGCTGCCACTGATAGCCGCCGAAGACGCTGCCGACGAAACCCTTGGTGTCGGTTTCAAAACCCAGATCCTTCTCCTTGGTACGGCCGCTGAAGCCGTAGCCAACGTTAAGACCGGCATACGGGCCGGCCCAGGATGCGACGGGCAGTTCGGCAACCGGTGCGGGTGCCGGGGGCTCTTCCTGGACGACGTCTGCGGCATAGGCAGTACCACCGAGGGCGAAGAGCCCGAGCGCAACGGCCAGCGGCCGTGCGAATTTGAGATTGGCTTGCATTGTTCTTTACTCCTTAAGCCACAGGACACAGGCTTGTTTCTCACGATCGCCATCAACCCGTCCGGGGGGTGAAACGGATCTGGCGTTCGTCGGTTCCAAATGTCGTGTCAAAATGCGGCTGAAGCGAACCTGAACTTGGGTCATTCCCCGGCGCGAATGAGGCGGAACCTTGACGTTGCATCTTCGCAACAGCGAAATGTCAGCAGCCATTTCATGCTGCGCTGCACACCGCTTGGTGCAAGGAGTCCAGCGTCCTATATTGCGTTCCGGCGCTTCCGACTCCAAGACGAGTCGGCATGCCGGATCAGGCGTTTCGCCACAATGCCGCCCCAAGTGCGAATGCCGTTTAAGGTATGCCGGGCCATATTTCGTCGGCGCCGTGTTTTTGGCCCGAAAATGAGGATTGACAGCAGATGAGCAAAGCCATTGCCGCGGCCCTTGTGACGGGCGGGGCGAAACGGATCGGCAAGGCAATTGTCGAAGACCTCGCCGGCCATGGTTTTGCCGTCGCCATCCACGCCAATCGCTCGGACGACGAGGCGGATGCCTTGGCCGCGGGGATCAATCGGTCTGGCGGCCGCGCCGCCGTGGTTGGCGCGGACCTGACCGACATGAACGCCGTCAGCGGCCTCGTCGGCCAGGCGGAGGCCGAGCTGGGACCGATCTCCCTGCTGGTCAACAATGCTTCGCTCTTCGTCGACGATTCCGTCGAGGATTTCGATTGGCAGGCCTGGGACCGTCACTTTGCCATCCATGTGAAAACGCCGGCGCTGCTGGCGCAGAATTTCGCCCGCGCCTTGCCTGAAGGGCGCGAGGGCCTGATCGTCAACATCATCGACCAGCGCGTCTGGCGGCCGACGCCGCGCTACTTCTCCTATGCTCTGTCGAAGTCGGCCTTGTGGACCCAGACTCAGATGCTGGCGCAGGCGCTAGGCCCACGCATTCGCGTCAATGCGATCGGTCCTGGCCCGACACTGAAGAATGTGCGCCAGGACGATTCCGATTTTGACGCGCAGGTCGCTGGCCTGATCCTGAAGCGCGGCCCGGAATTGCCGGAATTCGGCGCCACCATCCGCTATCTCTGGGATGCGCGCTCGGTCACCGGTCAGATGATCGCGCTCGATGGCGGCCAGCATCTTGCATGGCAGACGCCCGATGTGACAGGCATGACGGAATGAGTCCTTTAGACCAAAAGAACAAGCCGCGCGGCGGCGCCGATGACCTGCCTCCCGAAATCGACATCGAGGACGAGGCGGTCGAGGAGATCGTCGAACCGACAGGCCCGGATGTCGCCTTCACGGCCATCGACTGGACGCCGCACGCCGGCGATGCCGAAGGCATGGTCGGCGCCGAGGTGATCCAGACGCTGGTCAAGCGGCTGCCCAACGCGCCCGGCGTCTACCGCATGATGAACGCCGCCGGCGACGTGCTCTATGTAGGCAAGGCGCGCAGCCTGAAGAAGCGCGTCACCAATTACGCGCAAGGCCGGTTCCACACCAACCGCATCGGCCGCATGGTGCGCGAGACGTCGACGATGGAATTCGTCGTCACCCGCACCGAGATCGAGGCGCTGCTGCTCGAAGCCAATCTTATCAAGCGCTTGCGGCCGCGATTCAACGTGCTGATGCGCGACGACAAGTCGTTCCCCTATATCCTTTTGACCGGCGACCATGTCTCGCCCGGCATCTACAAGCATCGCGGCGCGCGGTCGCGAAAAGGCGATTATTTCGGCCCCTTTGCTTCGGCCGGCGCCGTCGGCCGCACCATCAATTCGCTGCAGCGCGCCTTCCTGCTGCGTAGCTGCACCAACTCGTTCTACGAGAACCGCACGCGGCCGTGCCTGCTCTACCAGATCAAGCGTTGCGCCGGCCCCTGCACCGGCGAAATCTCGCATGAGGGCTATGCCGAGCTGGTCGCCGAGGCCAAGGATTTCTTGTCCGGCCGCAGCCAGAAGGTGAAGACCGAGATTTCGGCCGCCATGCAGCAAGCGTCCGAAGACCTCGATTTCGAACGTGCCGCCATCTATCGCGATCGGCTGGCCGCCCTGTCGCATGTGCAGAGCCACCAGGGCATCAATCCCGCCACTGTCGACGAGGCCGATGTCTTCGCCATCCATCAGGAGGGCGGCCAGGTCTGCATCCAGGTGTTCTTCTTCCGCACCGGCCAGAACTGGGGCAACCGCGCCTATTTCCCCAAAGCCGATCCCGCGCTGGAAGGATCGGAAGTATTGGGCTCGTTCCTGGCGCAGTTCTATGACGACAAGCCGACGCCGCGGGCCATCCTTCTGTCGCACACGGTCGAGGACCAGGAATTGCTGGCCGAGGCGCTTTCGACCCGCGCCGGCCGCAAGGTTGCGATCTCCGTGCCGCAGCGCGGCGAAAAGAAGGACCTGACCGACAATGCCTTGCAGAACGCCCGCGAGGCGTTGGGCCGCAGGCTGGCCGAGACCTCGACGCAGGGGCGGCTGCTTGCCGGTTTCGCCGAGACCTTCGGCCTGGCCAAGCCGCCGGTGCGCATAGAGGTCTACGACAACTCGCACATCATGGGCACCAATGCGGTCGGCGCCATGGTTGTCGCGGGACCGGAAGGGTTTGTCAAAAACCAGTACCGGAAATTCAACATCCGCTCGACCGAGATCACGCCCGGCGACGATTTCGGCATGATGCGCGAGGTGATGGAACGGCGCTTTTCGCGGCTGCTCAAGGAGCATGGCGATGTCGTGCCCGACAATGCCGCCTCGGCGGAAGCAGGGGATAATATCGAAGACGACATCTCCGGCAGCTTCCCGGCCTGGCCCGACGTCATCCTGATCGATGGCGGCCAGGGCCAGATGACGGCGGTGCGCAAGATTCTCGCCGATCTCGGCATCGAGGACCGCGTCGTGGCGATCGGCATCGCCAAGGGCCAGGACCGCGATGCCGGCCGCGAGCGTTTTTTCGTCAAGGGCAAGGACTCGTTCTCACTGCCGGTGCGCGACCCCGTGCTCTATTTCGTCCAGCGGCTGCGCGACGAGGTCCATCGCTTCGCCATCGGGTCGCACCGGGCGCGGCGCAAGAAGGAGATGGTCAAGAGCCCGCTGGACGAGATCGCCGGCATCGGCCCCGGCCGCAAGCGGGCGCTGCTGCTGGCATTCGGCACCGCCAAGGCCGTCAGCCGTGCCGCGATCGAGGATTTGAGGAAAGTCGACGGCATTTCCGAACAGGTCGCCAAACTGGTCTACAATCATTTCCACGAAAGTTGAAAATTCGGCACTTTCAGCTGGCCAGTCGAATCTGGCCTGTTGACCCCCTACATTGCCTTCTGATTTGAGTACGCAGGTAGAAAGAGTCCACCAGATATGGCCCAGCGCGCGTTCAACCTGCCCAACATGCTGACCTACGCCCGCATCATCGCGGTGCCGCTGGTGGTGCTGTGCTTTTTTCTCGAAGGCCATCTGAAATCGAGCGACTTCGCCCGCTGGTCGGCGCTGGTCATTTTCCTGCTGGCGTCCGTCACCGATTATTTCGACGGCTATTTTGCGCGCGCCTGGCAGCAGACCTCCAACATCGGCAAGATGCTCGACCCGATCGCCGACAAGCTGCTGGTCGCCACCTGCCTTTTGCTGCTGGCGGCCGACACCGATCGCCATGCCGGCATTGCCGGCTGGTCGCTGTGGGCGGCCATCATCATCCTGTGCCGCGAGATTCTGGTCTCGGGCCTGCGCGAATATCTGGCGGCGCTCAAGGTCTCGGTTCCGGTGACGCAGCTCGCCAAATGGAAGACCACCATCCAGATGGTCGCCATCGCCTTCCTGCTGGCGGGGCCGGCCGGCGACAAGATCTTCCCGCTGACGACGCAGACCGGCCTGGTGCTGCTGTGGATCGCCGCACTCGTCACGCTCTACACCGGCTACGACTATTTCCGCGCCGGCCTCAAGCACATCATGGACGAGTGAGATGACGACCCGCCTCATCTATTTTGCCTGGGTGCGCGAACGTATCGGCATGCCTGAAGAGGATGTCGAATTGCCCGCCGGCATCGAGACGGTCGCCGACCTGTTGCGCTGGCTGCAGTCGCGCGGCGAAGGCTACGAGCACGCGTTGCAATATCCCGACGTGATCCGCGTTGCCATCAACCAGGAACATGTCGACCACCGCGAAAAGATAGCGGGCGCACGCGAGATCGCGCTGTTCCCGCCGATGACCGGGGGCTGACACCCATGTCGGCCGTCCTGGCGCCGACCGTGCGCATCCAGCGCGAGGATTTCGACGTCGCCGCCGAGATCGCGGGACTGACTCAAGGCCGCACCGACATTGGTGCGGTGGTTTCTTTCTCCGGCCTCTGCCGCGACGAGCAGGGCGCGCTCTCGGCGCTGGAGCTCGAACATTATCCCGGCATGGCGCAGGCCGAGATCGGCCGCATCGCCGCCGAGGCGGTCGAGCGCTGGCCGCTGCAAGGCCTCACTGTCATCCACCGCCACGGCAAGATTCGCCCCGGCGAGAACATCGTGCTGGTGGTGGCCGCTTCGGCCCATCGCCAGGCCGCGTTCGAGGCAGCGAACTTTCTCATGGACTACCTCAAATCGCGCGCGCCCTTCTGGAAGAAGGAGCATCGCGTTGATGGTTCCGAAGGTGGCTGGGTCGAGGCCAAGGAAACCGACGCGCAGGCGGCAAAGCGCTGGAAGTCACCGCCCGAATAAATCCCGTCGCAGCCATGTATTGACCGCAATCCTTTGGCCAATTGAGCGCACTTGGTCAGCCCAGGACATTGGCAGCCCAAGGTATTGGCAGCCATGGGCATTGGCGGCCCGGGGCAAGGGAGGTGGTCATGCTGGACAGGCTCGCGGAGTTCTTCGTCTTCGGCTTCGTGCCTCTGGTCGTCGGCATCCTGGCGGTGCCGGAACTGTCCGTGGCCGCTGAAAAGGCGGTAAGGGGCGAAGTGATCTATCGCGAACGCATCGCTTTGCCGCCCAGTGCCGTGCTTTCCGTCCAGCTTGCCGATGTCTCGCTGGCCGACGCACCGGCCAGGATCATCGGCGCGCAGACTGTCAAGCCGGCCGGCCAGGTGCCGATCAGCTTCGAGATCAAGTTCGATCCATCGGTGATCCGCTCGCAGATGACCTATGCCTTGCAGGCGCGCATTACCGTCGACGGCAAGTTGATGTTCATCTCCGATATGCGCCATCAGGTCGATCCGCTGACTGACGCGCCGCAGACCATCATGCTGAAGATGGTGGCGTCAGGCACCGAGCCGACGGCGTCCGTCTTCGGCCAGCTCTGGGTGGTCGACTATGTCGATGGCATTGGCGCCATCACCGCGCCGCAGGCGACGTTCCGGGTCAGCGAGGCCGGCAAGGCCGGCGGCAGCGGCCCCTGCAACAGCTATTTCGCCACCGCGAAAGTCGATGGCCAGGCGATCGCCATCAGCGACATCGGCTCGACCTACAAGGCCTGCGCGCCGGAGGTGATGGCCGAGGAAAAGGCCTTGTTCGATGCCTTGGCCAAGGCGGCGTCATACAAGGTCGATGCCGGCAAGCTCACTATCACCGACAAGGACGGCCGCGAAATCCTGCGCTTCAGCGCCGCGAGCTGATTGCCAATAAAAAAGGCCGGCGAAACGCCGGCCTTTTTTATGCGATTTGGCAGTGTCGGTTCAGCCGACGATCTCGGTGTCCGAGAACCAGTACTTGATTTCCTGCGCGGCGGTTTCCGGCGCGTCGGAGCCGTGCACCGAATTCTCGCCGATCGACAGCGCGTGCACCTTGCGGATGGTGCCTTCGGCGGCGTTGGCCGGGTTGGTGGCGCCCATCACTTCGCGGTTCCTGGCAATGGCGTTCTCGCCTTCCAGCACCTGCACGATCGTCGGGGCCGACGACATGAACTCGACCAGCTCGCCGAAGAACGGACGGTCCTTGTGGACGGCGTAAAAGCCTTCGGCCTCACGGCGGCTCATCCAGACGCGGCGCGAAGCGATGACGCGCAGGCCGGCGTCTTCGAGCATCTTGGTGATGGCGCCGGTGAGGTTGCGCCGGGTTGCGTCCGGCTTGATCATGGAAAAGGTGCGTTCGAGCGCCATGGGTCGTCCTTGTCTGAGAATGGAATTGAGAGTGGCGGGCTCTATACAGGCCGCCCTGCCCATTGCCAAGGGGTGAGGAGCGGTCGGCGACGGAAAGCCGAGCGCGCGAGCAAAAGGTCGGAACGCTGCGCGCTTCCGGTCAGGCCGACGAGCCGGGAGATGACATCAGATGGCTGCACAGCAACATTTTGCTTGCTATAGTCATGTGTCGGCGCCGCGCTGAAGTCGGCCCGAATGGAGACAACATGACCATGGCAGACGATCGTCAGGAGCGCATTCGCAACCGCGCACATCAGATCTGGCAGGAAGAGGGGCAACCGGCCGGTCACCACGAACGCCATTGGCACCAGGCGGCGGCCGACATCGATCGGGAGGACGCGGGCAAGCCGTCAGCAGCCAAGAAGCCGGCCAAGAAGGCACCTGCCGCCAGCAAGGCAAAGGCCGCCCCCAAGGAAGAAAAGGTCGCCGCAAAAGCCAGCAAGCCGAAGGTCAGCAAGCCAAAGAAGGCGGCCAAGTAGGCCTGCTATCCCGCCGCTGATTTTCGTCACGGATTGACGGCGAGCTGCCATGCGGGCAGGCGCTTGCGGCTGTCAGGCCGCCGCGGCAACCTTTCGTCCCAGCCCGCCATGCAGGTCAAGGCAACGCGCGAACCATTGCGCCACCACGTCGCTGTCTTCAAGCAACTGGTAGGGCGTGGCGATGCGCGCCCATTGCAACGCGCCGAAGACGATATAATCGGCAAACAGCGGCGAGGCGCCGCCGATGAAAGGCTGGTAGCCCAGCATCGAGCGCAGCGGCTCGAGCGAAGCCCGAAACGACGCCAGGCCGGCGTCGCGCGCCGCGACGACGTCTTCCAACCGCTTGCCGAAGCGCTGCTCCCGGCTCTGCCGGAAATACACGGCGTTCTGTTCGTCCTGCATGGCATGGAGATCGACGAGCGCCGCGGTGGTGACGTAGGGATGAATGGTCAATTGCGACCAGCGCTCGACGAAGCGTGCTGTCGCTTTGCCGCCGTCGCCGGCAAACAGCGTCGGTCGATCCGGATAGACTTCCTCGAGATAGAGCGCGATGGCGAAGGAATCGATGACCACCTTGTCGCCGTCGCGGATCACCGGAACGGTTTTCGAAGCGCCGCCCTCGATGGTGGGGACCTCGAGAAAACGCGTCGGCGCGGTCGAGATGTCGAGCCCCTTGTGGGCCAGCGCCATCGTCGCCTTCCAGCAATGCGGACTGAACGGGCGGCTCTCGTCACGCCCAACGAGCTCATAAAGCAGAATGGTCATTGGCGCGGGTCTCTTTGCGGTCCAGAGCAATTCCAGGAAAAGCACGTAGCGCTTTCCCTTGGGAATTGCGTCAAAACAAACAGTTAGAGCAATTCATCGTTTCCGTGAAACGGTGAATTGCTCTAGGTATCGCTCGCGACACCCCGAAACGGGGCGGCGGGAGAAAAGATGAAACAGCACTTCATGATGTTTGCGGCGTATAATCAATGGGCCAACGGCCGCATCTATGATGCCGCCGCGGACCTCGATGAAGAGGAATTCAATCGCGACGTCGGCGCCTTCTTCGGTTCGCTGATGGGCACCCTCAATCATCTGCTTGCCGCCGATCGCATCTGGATGAAGCGCTTCACCGGCGAGGGCGACGCGCCGACGGCGCTGGATGCCATACTGCACCGGGACTTGCCCAAGCTGAGGACGGCGCGCGAAGCCGAGGACCGGCGGATCATCGACTGGCTCTCCGGCTTGAGCGACAAGGCGCTGTCGGGCCGCTTCACCTATATGACCCTTTCGGACATGCGCACGGTCTCGCAGCGCCTCGCGCCCGCGCTGGCGCATGTCTTCAACCACCAGACCCATCATCGCGGCCAGGCGCATATGATCCTGACGGTTCTGGGCCGTCCTTCCGTGCCGCTCGATCTGGCGTACTTCCAGCGCACCGAAGAGGGCAGGGCCTTCGCCTGATCCACGCGAACGGCCTGCGCCGACTACCGCCGCATCTTCCGCAGGAGCATGGCCTTCACGTCAGGCCATTCGGTATCGATGATGCTGAACCGCACGGAATTGCGCTTCCGGCCGTCCGGCATGATCCGCTCATTGCGAACGATCCCTTCCTGCTTTGCCCCTATCCGCAGAATGGCCGCTCTCGATGCGTCATTGAGTTCATCGGTGGTGAACTGCACCCGCACACACGCCATCACCTCGAAGGCATGGGCCAGCAGAAGGTACTTTGCCTCGGTGTTGACCCCTGATCGCTGAACCGAAGCGCTGAGCCAGGTGTGCCCAATCTCCAATTTTCTGTTCATGCGATCGATCTTCCAGAACCGCGTGCTTCCGCAGATCGCTCCCGTGCCGCGCAGGATGATCGTATAGGGCATGACAGTCCCGGCCCGTCCTCCAGCCAGGGCGCTGGCGACATAGTCATCGATCGTGGCTGGCCCGGGAACCACGGTGGCCGTCAGGTTCCACAGCTCACCGTCCGCGGCTGCACGCAGAAGGCCCTGCGAATGCCCCGGCTGAAGCGGCTTGAGTTCAACAATTTTGCCGACCAAGGTGGGTTGCATGGGTTGGACGTCCACCGTTGGTCCTCAATTTCTGACCGGCGGTCATCGGGGGGCGCCGATCCGGATTTCAGACAGCTTCGGTCGCCAGGTCGCGGAATTCACCGTCCAACTGGCGTTGCGTCAGAGCCGCCTCCGCCATGACCCATTGTTTGAACAGCAGCACCTTGCGTGCGGCAAGGCACTTGTTGGGGGAGACGAAATACCAACCGGCGCTATTCGGATGGTGGACGGCAAAGGGTGCGACCAGCCTCTCGGCGCGAATGTCGCTGGCCATATAGGCGCGGTTGGCCACGGCAAAGCCCATTCCGGCATTGGCGGCCTCGTAGGACATCATGCACGAGTCGAAATAGATGCTTTTGGTCTCGCTGAGCACGAAGCTGGCGCCGGCGAAACCAAGCCAGGATTGCCAGTTCTGGGTGCAGGTGTCCGAATGCAGAAGCGTGAAGTGCCTGAGATCGTCCGGCTCCACCTTTGACACCGGCTTGTCGCCGAGCACCTCATGGAACAATTTGCGGCTGCACACCGGTGTCAGGTCTTCCCGAAACAGCAGGTCGGATGGCAGCCCGTTGAAATGGCCGTCTCCGTAGCGGATTTCGAGATCGAAATCGGAGGCTGTGAACTCGTGTGTCGCGTAGGAGGTCGAAACCCGCATCACGATATCGGGATGTTGCCGCTGGAACTCCGGCAGGCGCGGAAACAGCCAGCGCGCGGCGAAGGTCGGCAGCACGGATATCTTCAGCACATGTTCCTGCGATTGTCCGGTCGCTTCCATGCTGGCGGCGACGATCCGCTCCAGCGCCTCGCGAACGCGCGAGACATAGGTCTCGCCTTCCGGCGTCAGTGACACCGCATTGCCGCCGCGCTGAAAAATCTTGAAGCGCAGCTGATCTTCCAGGCTCTTGACGCGCTGGCTGACCGCTGACGCGGTGATGAACTGCTCCTCGCCGGCTCGCGTGAAATTGCCGTGGCGAGCAGCACTCTCCACGATTTTCAGCGAATTGAGGTTGACCTGACTGAGCAAACGCACGGGCTTCGACCTTAAGCTGGGCTTACACTAGCACCAGCATTCCTAATTTTACAGGGGGGGCTAATTTAATCGACTGTTAACCAAGTGTTTGCCCCCCACTTGGAGAAGTACAATGAACGCACATACCATACCCGAACTGCGCTATGCGATGAGCCGCGAGGCCATTATCGGCCACGAAACGGCCTGGAAAGTGTCGAGTTTCGGCGTCGCACAGTATCTGCATGGCTATGACCCGGCACTGCTCGCCGCAATCGAGGAAGCCGCCCTGAAGCTCAAGGACAGCCATGCCGTGCACAAGCACCTCGACCTGACCTTCATTACCGGCGCCGACCGTTTCATCCCCGAAATCAAAGAGTTGCTGCACGACAAGCTGCGCCTGGAGCGGCTGTCCGACATGATGGGCACGAAGCTGGAGCCCTATCCGCTGTCGATCGTCGGTTCGACGGTCACCTTCATGAATCCCAGGGACGGCGCCGTCGAATGGCATTGCGACGGCGTTCCGGTCACCGAACTCATTCCCTTGTCGATCAGCGACCCGCTGGTCGGTGGCCATCTCGAAATCTATTGCGACGATTCCGAGACCGGCCGCGCGATCCTCGAATCCGGCCGCGAGATCCCGCGCAACCGCATCATGCGCATCGATCACAAGATGAACTACGCGACACTCGGACAGTTCCTTGGCGTCCTGCATCGCACCGCCCCGATCCAGTATGGCGAGCGCGTCACCCTGGTGCTCAACCAGCGTTCGGTGGCCAAGCCCTATGTCGACGATAACAGAATGTTCTATCTCGCCGCCGACAACGATCACGACCGCGAGTGGGTCAACGAATTGGCCGAGGATGTCTGGACCAACCAGTTGCCGGCCTATCGCCGGTTCGAGGCGGAGCATCCGACGCCTGCTCCGGTCGCCGAAGCACAGGTTGCGGGCGGAGCCAGGGAATCATGGTAGTCAACCATGATCCTGAAAAGTGGGAGCCGGTCTTCGGACGAGATCATGGTGCAACACAGGGATAGAGCCTCAGGCCGATTGCTTCGGCATGGTTCAGGTTCAATATCCGCGCTGGTCTTTGCTGCCGGCGCGGTGGCTCTGTGGTCGACCAATGCCTTGGTCGGCAAATCCCTGCTGGCGAACCATCCAGTGTCGCAGGTGCAGTTCCTGCAATTTGCGGGAGCTGCACTGGTCTTCGCCTTGATCCGGTTCATGAGCCGCGAGGAAGCACCGCCAACGGCGCCGGGGACGGCACTCGCTCCTCTCGCGGTCGGCTTCATCGGTCTAGTCGGCACCATGGTGCTGCAGTACATCGCCTTCGCCTCGATGCCGGTGATCGAAGCCAATCTCGTGGCCTACACCTGGCCCTTGATGGTCGCCGCCGCGGTGATCGCTTTCGACAACCCCCGGCGTCCAGTCCTGCTGGGCCTCGCCGCGGCCCTTGGCTTCTTCGGCGTCGCGCTGGTGATTTCGGGAGGGCGTCAGAGCAGCTGGTTCCAGGGCGATCTGATCGGCTATTTCGCCGCATTCGGGTCTGCGCTGTGCATGGCTTTCTATTCGGTGATGGTGGGACGGCTGGCCATTTCGCCCGATCGCCTGCTGCTGCCTTCGTCGCTGGTCGGCGTCGCTTTGACGCTTCTATGGTCCGCTGGCGAAGTTGCCCCCTGGCCCGCCGGCATGGATCTCGCCCTCGGGCTCTACCTCGGCGCCGGCCCGATGGGGCTGGGTTATTACTTCTGGTCGCGCGCCTTGAAACTCGAAGGCAGCGGCAAGGTCGCGGTCGTCGCCTACCTCACGCCGATTGCATCGACGTTGCTGCTGACCTTGTCCGGTGAACGGTTGACGACGACTGCCATTGCGGGCGCTGTCCTCGTCATCGGCAGTTGTATCGCGGTCGGTCTGGAGCGGTCGGAGGCGCAAGACTATGTTTGACGACAATGAACGTCTCGCCAGGCAGGAAGCGCATTGGCTGATCAAGGAATTTGGCGCCGAGGCACCGCTTTACGCGGCGATGAAGGCTGAAAAGGCGATTGAGCAGAAGGATTTTGGGCGCTGTGCCCGTTGGCGGCGTATTCTTGAGATATTGGCCGACGCCCGGACAACCAAGTCTGCCGCTTCCAAGTATTAGATTTTCTAATTTGCGCAGCGTCGATTTCCCATAAAAATAGTTGACGCCAAGTCTTGATTCGTTTTGGCGCTTGGCGACCCGCTGGGGGACGCGGTTAAAGAGATACATCGACAAAAGTCTTCGCTGGGGTGGATGACTTTGTCGCAAATAGGGTGAAAGAATTGTCAAATATCGAGGATAAGACTGTTATCGAGCTAACCGCCGATATCGTCTCGGCCTATGTCGGCAACAATCCGCTTCCAGCTTCCGGCCTGCCTGACCTGATCGCCAGCGTCAGCGCTTCGGTTCGCAAACTGGCTGGTGCGGCCGTTGTGGAAAGCCCGAGTCTGGTTCCGGCCGTCAATCCGAAAAAGTCGGTGTTTCCCGACTATATCGTCTGCCTGGAGGACGGAAAGAAGTTCAAGTCGCTCAAGCGGCACCTTCGGACGGATTACGGCCTGAGCCCGGACGACTATCGGGCCAAATGGGGCCTGCCGCCGGATTATCCGATGGTTGCGCCGAACTACTCGGCGACCCGGTCGGCGCTGGCGAAGTCGACGGGGCTTGGCCGCAAACCCGCGGCAGTACCGGCCGCCGTGGCAAAGGGAACCAAGCGCAAGGCGACTGCCTGAGCGTTGCTCGGCCAACTGGCGAGCCACTGACCGGCTGCCTTGACGGCGCGATTGTGTGCGCCGTCTTCAAGCCTTGTGCGGCCAACCGGCCCACAAGGTCTTGCGAAGCGCCGGTGTCCGGTGCAAAAGCGCGGCCATGCTTATCATCAATGATCTATCGCTCCGCATGGCCGGGCGCCTGCTTCTGGACCATGCCTCGCTGACCTTGCCGGCCGGCACCAAGGCCGGCCTTGTCGGTCGCAACGGCACCGGCAAGACGACGCTGTTCAAGGCCATCACAGGCGATTTTCCCTCTGAGACCGGTTCGATCAGCCTGCCGAAGAACACACGCATCGGCCAGGTTGCGCAGGAAGCGCCCGGAACCGAGGAGCCGCTGATCGAGATCGTGCTCAAGGCCGACCTCGAACGCACGGCGCTGCTCGAGGAGGAAAAGACCGCCACCGATCCGCACCGCATCGCAGACATCCACATGCGGCTGGCCGACATCGACGCGCATTCGGCCGAGTCGCGCGCGGCCACCATCCTGGCCGGCCTCGGCTTCGACGACGCGGCGCAGCACCGGCCGGCCTCGTCCTTCTCCGGCGGCTGGCGCATGCGCGTGGCGCTCGCTGCCGTGCTGTTTTCGGAACCCGACCTTCTGCTGCTCGACGAGCCGACCAACTATCTCGATCTCGAAGGCACGCTGTGGCTGGAAAACTACGTGTCGAAATACCCGCACACCGTGCTTCTGATCTCGCATGACCGCGACCTGCTCAATCGCGCCGTCAACTCGATCGTTCATCTCGACCAGAAGAAGCTGACCTTCTGGCGCGGCGGCTACGACCAGTTCGAGCGCCAGTACACAGAGCAGAAGGAATTGCAGGAAAAGGGCCGCGTCAAGCAGGAAGCTGCCCGCAAGCACATGGAATCCTTCGTCGAGCGTTTTCGCGCCAAGGCGTCCAAGGCAAGGCAGGCGCAGTCGCGCATCAAGGCACTGGAAAAGATGAAGCCGATCGCGGCGATCGTGAACGATTCTGTGCGGCCATTCTCCTTCCCTGAGCCGGTGAAGACGGTTGCCTCGCCGATCGTGGCGCTGAACAACGTCAATGTCGGCTATACCGAGGGCCAGCCGATCCTGAAGAAGATGACGCTGCGCATCGACGCCGACGACCGCATCGCGCTGCTCGGCGCCAACGGCAACGGCAAGTCGACCTTCGCCAAATTGCTGTCCGGCCGGCTGAAGCAGGAGACCGGCACGATGACGGTGGCGCCCGGGCTGAAGGTGGCGATCTTCGCCCAGCACCAGCTCGACGATCTCCGCCCGGAAGAAAACGCCTATGAGCATGTGCGCCGGCTGATGCCGGAGGCCCCGGAATCGAAGGTGCGCGGCCGCGTCGCCCAGTTCGGCCTGACGACCGAGAAGATGAACACGCCCGCCAAGGACCTGTCCGGTGGCGAGAAGGCGCGCCTTCTGATGGGCCTGTCGGCCTTCGAGGGGCCGAACCTGTTCATCCTCGACGAGCCGACCAACCATCTCGACATCGACAGCCGCGAATCGCTGATCCATGCGCTCAACGAATTTCCCGGCGCCGTCATCCTGATCTCGCACGACCGCCATCTGCTCGAGGCGACGGCCGACCGGCTGTGGCTGGTCAAGGATGGCGCGGTCAACCCGTATGACGGCGATCTGGAGGACTACAAGACGCTGGTCACCGGCGTGTCAGACCGTCGCGGCAAGCGCGAAGCCGAAAAGGCGTCAAAAGCCGACCGCCGCCGCGACGCGGCCGCGCGCCGTGCGGCCTTCGAACCGCTGGCCAAGGAAATCCGCGCCACCGAAGCGCTGATGGACCGCATCCGCAAGCGCATCGACGGCATCGAGGACGAACTGGCCAATCCGGCRATCTATGAAAAGGATCCCTCGACCGCGACGAGGCTCGCCAAGGAGCGCTCGCAGTTGGCGCAACAGCTTTCCGGCCACGAGGAAAAGTGGCTGACCATGTCGGCTGAGTACGAGGAAGGCACGGCGGAATGAAGAGCGCAATCTCCCCACGAGGGGGAGATTGGTCAATCATCTGGCCCTACACGCGCTCTTTGAAACCCGCTAGACATGCCGCATGAACCAGCACGCCAAGCTTCGTATCGGCCATTCGGCCTGTCCGCATGATTGCCCGTCGACCTGTGCGCTCGAGGTCGAGCTGCTCGATGGCAACCGCATCGGCCGCGTCCATGGCGCCAAGGCCAACAGCTACACATCCGGTGTCGTCTGCGCCAAGGTCGCCCGCTACGCTGACCGCGTGCATCACCCCGACCGGCTGCTGAAGCCGCTGATCCGCGCCGGGGCCAAGGGCGACGGCGTCTGGAAGGAAGCGAGCTGGGAGGCCGCACTCGACCTTGTCGCCGAGAAATTCATCGCGGCCGAGGCGAAATACGGCTCGGAAACGGTCTGGCCCTATTTTTATGCCGGCACGATGGGGCTGGTGCAGCGGGACGGCATCGACCGGCTGCGTCATGCCAAGAAATATTCGGGCTTCTTCGGATCGATCTGCACCAATCTCGCCTGGACCGGCTGGATGATGGGGGCGGGCGCCTTGCGTGGACCCGACCCGCGCGAAATGGCGAAGTCCGACTGCGTGGTGATCTGGGGCACCAATGCCGTGGTTACACAGGTCAATGTCATGACCCATGCCATCAAGGCGCGGAAGGAACGCGGCGCTAAAATCGTCGTCATCGACGTCTATGAAAACGCGACGATGAAGCAGGCCGATATGGGCCTGGTGCTGAAACCCGGCACCGACGGAGCGCTGGCCTGCGCGGTCATGCATGTGCTGTTCAGGGAAGGCTTGGCCGACCGCGCCTATCTCTCGAAATACACTGACGATCCCGCCGGGCTGGAAGCGCATCTGAAGACACGTACACCGGAATGGGCCTCCGCGATTACCGGCCTTGGCGTCGCCGAAATCGAGGCCTTCGCGCGATTGGTCGGCACGACCAGGAGAACCTATTTCCGCCTCGGCTACGGTTTTGCCCGCCAGCGCAACGGCGCCGTCAACATGCATGCCGCCTCTTGCATCGCCGCGGTCACCGGCAGCTGGCAATATGAAGGCGGTGGCGCCTTCCATTCGAACTCCGGCATCTTCAAGCTCAACCAGGAGGTACTGGAAGGCTCAAGGATGCGCGATCCGTCGATCCGCTACCTTGACCATTCGCGCATCGGCCCGGTGCTGACCGGCGCCAGTGACGCGCTTTATGGCGGGCCGCCGGTGACGGCGATGCTGATCCAGAACACCAATCCGGTGAATGTCGCGCCCGAGCAGCGGCTGGTGAAGCAGGGTTTTTTGCGCGAGGACCTGTTCACTTGCGTGCACGAGCAGTTCATGACCGACACGGCCAGGCTTGCCGATGTCGTGCTGCCGGCGACGATGTTTCTCGAGCATGACGACGTCTACAAGGGCGGTGGCAACCAGCACATCACGTTGGGGCCGAAGCTGATCGAGCCGCCGGAAGGGCCGCGCACCAACCATTTCGTCATCGAACAACTGGCCGAGCGCCTGGGGGTCGCCGATCGTCCGGGCTTCGGCCTGACCGAACAGCAGCATATCGACATCATTCTCGGCAAGCGCGGGCTGGGCAGCTTCGACAGCCTGAAGGAGCAGAAATGGGTCGATCTGCAGCCGGATTTCGAGACCGCGCATTTCATCAAGGGGTTTGGCCACGCGGATGGAAAATTCCGCTTCCGCGCCGACTGGACCGGCCAGGCGGCTCCCAACCGGCCGCCGAAGAGCATGGGCCTGTTCGGGCCGGTGGAACGGCTGCCTGAGTTTCCCGACCATGTCGACCTGATCGAGGTGGCCGATGAGGCGCATCCCTTCCGGCTGACGACCTCGCCGGCGCGCAACTTCCTCAATTCGACCTTTGCCGAGACGCCGGTGTCGAAGGAAAAGGAAGGCAGGCCGGCGCTGCTCCTGCATCCCGACGATGCAGCCGACCTCGGGCTTGCCGACGGCGACCGTGTCGAGGTCGGCAACCGGCGCGGCGACCTGGTGCTGCACGCGAAATTCTTCGAAGGCATCAAGCGCGGCGTGGTGATCGCCGAGGGCATCTGGCCAAACAGCGCGCATGAACGCGGCGAGGGTATCAACGTGCTGACCGGCGCCGATGCACCCGCGCCCTATGGCGGCGCCGCTTTCCACGACAACAAGGTCTGGCTGCGCAAGGCGGACGAGCTGACGGCCTAGACGATCTCCATTCCTGGGGCGTGGCTGGCCCAAACAGCTGTCATCGCAACGGCCAACTCAGGCCGTTATAGAGGGCGTTCTCCGCATCGGGGAGGATGTCGATGGCAGGCGCGATCTCGCTTCTGGGAATACCGCACGACGAGAACTCGTCCTATCTGCGCGGCCCGGCCGAGGCGCCGGCGCTGATCCGGCGCGAGATGCATTCCGATGCCCACAGCTCGTGGAGCGAAACCGGCTTCGATCTGGCGGATCGCTTCCTCGACCATGGCGACATCGACTTTGCGAGCGCGGGTGATCCCTGGGAACGGATMGAAAGCGAGGTCGGCCGCGCGCTGAATGCCGGCCATCCGCTGATCAGCCTGGGTGGCGATCATGCCATTGCCTGGCCGGTCCTGCGTGCCGTGCGGCGGCGCCACCCCAGCCTGACGATCGTCCAAATCGATGCACACCCCGATATCTATCCTGCCTATCAGGGCAATTTGCACTCGCACACCTCGTCCTTCGCCCGCATCATGGAGGAGCGGTTGGCCGACCGGTTGATCCAGATTGGCCTGCGCACCCTCAACGACGACCTTCGCGACCAGATCAGGCGCTTCGGCATCGAGGTGGTCGAGGCGCGTCATGTCAGCGAGGGTCTGCGGCTCGACCTCACGACACCAGTCTATATCTCGATGGATCTCGACGGGCTCGACCCCGCCTTTGCACCCGGCGTCTCTCACCGCGAACCGGGCGGGCTGTCGACCCGGCAGGTCATCAGCCTCATTCAAGGCATCGACCAACCGATCGTCGCCGCCGATATCATCGAGTACAATCCGCGACAGGATCTCTCCAACATGACGGCCCTCGTCGCCGCCAAGCTGACGAAGGAGATCGCCGGCATGATGCTGAAGACCGCACTGGGATAAAGGCAGGTCGCAGATCAAACCGGCAGGATTTCAGCCGCTTTTTTCCGGTTCAGCCGGTGACGGATGTCATCGGCGATTGCCTGGGCCTCGATCCCGATTTCACGCAGCAATCCGGTGACCGCATTGTGGAAGCCGATGAGGTAGAGGCCGAGATCCGAGGCTTTGGGGGTAACGCCGCTGCGGTCCGGCTGGATGCCGGGCTCAAGAAATCTGGCATAGCCCGGCCGGTAGCCGGTGGCGAAGATGATCGCGTCGAACTCGACGTGCTTGCCGTCGGCAAAACGGGCGCCGCTCTCGGAGATCTCGGAGATATCAGGCGCGACTTTGATCGCGCCTTCACGGATCTTGCCGATGGTGCCGACGTCGATCACCGGAATGCGCGATGCAATTGCAATCTGTTCCAGCAGCCCCTGTCCCGGCCGTCTGAGCCCGTATTTTTCCAACCGGCCCAGCACCAGGTCGAGAATGACCGGGAAAAGCAGATCGTTGAGGCGTTGCGGACCGAGGCGCGCCGCCATGCCGACCATCTGGATGGGCACGCCGAACATTTCGCGCGGCACGATATGAACGCCGCCGCGCACGGAAATGGTTGGCTGCGCGCCGTTTTCGGCCAGATCGAGCGCAATTTCCGCGCCGGTGTTGCCCATGCCGACGATCAGCACCGACTGACCGGCGAAAGGCGCGGCATTGCGATAGTCGGCGCTGTGCAGTGTCTTGCCGGTGAAGGTCTCGATGCCGGCAAATCCGGGTCGCAAGGGCTCGGCATTGTAGCCTGAGGCGATCACCACATGCTTGGCGCGCAACGACCCGGAGCTCGCGTCCACACGCCAGCCACGGCCCTCCCGGCTGACCGCGTTGATCGTTTCTCCGAAGCGAGGCTTGAGGTCGAATCGTTGCGCATAGGCATCGAGATAGTCGACGAAGAGCGCGCGCGGCACATAACGCGGATAGTGTGTGGGAAAGGGCACGAAGGGCAGCGACGAATAGCGCTTGGTCGTATGCAGATGGACGCGCTCGTAATGGCGCCGCCAGGCGGGTGCTGCCTGCTGCTCTTTCTCGAGAAGGGTGAAATCGACGCCGGCCTGCCGCAGGCATGCGGCGACGGCCAGGCCCGCCGGCCCGGCACCGATGATCGCTACTGGAATGATATCGTCCAAATGCGCCTCCCAACTCAATTCGCGTGCTGAGGATGTCAAAAGCATGGCTTGACGGGCTAGAGCCTGCCTGCCGGCAAGCCTCAATCCGGCAACGGCACCGTCAGCCCGACCTTGACGCGGTCCATGGCTACGAAGGTGCGGAATTTCCTCACATTGTTGCTGCCGAAGAACAGTTTTCGCGTCAGCGCTTCATAGGCGCCCATGTCGGCCACGGTGATGACGAGGATGAAGTCGGCCTCGCCGGTAACGTAATAGCATTGCTGCACTTCCGGTGCTTCCGAGAATTGCCGCTTGGCCGCGTCGATCAGTTCGGTGCGTTCGCTCTCCAGCTCCACCTCGACGAAGATGGTGATGGGCTGGCCGACCGCCGCGGGTTCGATGATTGCGACATTGCTGGCAATGACGCCGGTCTGCTCCATGCGCTTGATGCGGCGCTGCACCGCCGGCGCCGACAGGTTCACCGCTTCGCCGATCAACCGCTGCGGCGTCGTGTTGTCGCGCTGCAGTATGGCAAGGATGGCGAGATCGAAACTGTCGAGCRGAGCCGATGATGGAGGCAATTGCGATATCCCGGTGAAACAAACTTGCATTTTGCAGGGCCAATTACAGCGCTCTTTGCGTCTGTCCTGCAATATGGTCTCGCTGACTGCCAAGGGGGCCACGAATGTTCCTGCCCAATCGCAATGCCTTGCACGGCAAGCCGCTTGATGCGGCCGATGCCGAAACCCTTGGGATTGCCGGCGCCGACACGGTCGAACGCTTCCTTGCCCATCGCGACAATCATGCGATGACGCCGCTGCACGCGCTGCCGGCGCTGGCGAGGGAATTCGGAGTTGGCGCCATCCACGTCAAGGATGAGGGCTTTCGTCTCGGCCTCGGCAGCTTCAAGGCGCTGGGCGGCGCCTATGCCGTCTTCCGCCTTGTCCTGGAAGAGGCAGGCAAGCGCCTTGGCCGCCCCGTCGATGTCGAGGATCTCGATCGGCCAGATGTCCGCTCGGTCGCCGCAAAGATGACCTTTGCCTGCGCCACCGACGGCAATCACGGCCGCTCCGTGGCGCAAGGCGCCGAGCTTGCCGGCGCCAAGGCCGTGATCTTCGTCCATGCCGGCGTCAGCGCCGAGCGCATCGCGGCAATCGCCCGCTACGGCCCCGAGATGGTTCGCGTCGACGGCAATTATGACGATTCGGTCAGGCAAGCTGCGCAGGTCGCGGCCGAGAAGGGTTGGACCGTGGTGTCGGATACGTCATGGCCGGGTTATGAGCGCATCCCGGGCCTGGTGATGCAAGGCTATACGGCGATCGTGCGCGAAGCGCTGCGTCAGCTCAGCGAACCGCCGACCCACGTCTTCGTCCAGGCCGGCGTCGGCGGCATTGCCGCCGCGGTGGCCGGCCATCTCGCCATCGTGCTTGGCGACGCCAGGCCAACCTTCATCGTCGTCGAGCCCGCGCGTGCCGCATGCATTGTCGCAGCCGCTGTGGAAGGGCGTGTGGTCAAGGTGGCGCACGACCAGCCGACGGTCATGGCCATGCTCGAATGCTACGAAGCCTCGCAGGTCGCCTGGCGCGTGCTGGCGCGCGTCGCCGATGCCTTCATGACCGTGGACGAGGAGGACGCCATCGCGGTGATGCGGCGGCTGGCCCAGCCATTCGGCGGCGATCCGGTGATCGTCGCCGGCGAGAGCGGCGGCGTCGGCCTTGCCGGCCTGATCCGGGCGATGGCCGAAAACAAAGCCGATCTTGCCGTCAACGGCAAATCCCGCGTGCTGGTGATCAACACCGAAGGCGCCACGGACCCGCATCGCTATGCCGAACTCGTCGGCATGAGCCCGGCCGATGTGCTGGCCGGCAAGCTCGCCGCCGAGGCGACACCATGATTGCGATCGATGCACGGCGCCTGCTTGGCCGCATCCGCGAACTCGGCGCCGTTGGCCGCGACGGCGAGGGCAGGCTGACCCGGCTGGCCGCCTCCGACACGGACAGGCAGGGCCGCGACCTCTTCGTCGGCTGGCTGCGGCAGGCCGGGCTCGATGTCGTCATCGACCGCATCGGCAACATTTTCGGTATCTGGCAAACCACGGACAATACAGGCGAGGCACCGCTGCTCATCGGTTCGCATATCGAGACGGTCATCGACGCCGGCATCTATGACGGCTGCTACGGCGTGCTTGCCGGGCTGGAAGTGATCGAGACGCTGAAGGCCTCGGGCGTCTCGCCGTCGCGCCCGCTCGCCGTCGCGGCCTTCACCAATGAAGAAGGCGTGCGCTTCTCTCCCGACATGATGGGGTCGCTGGTCCATGCCGGTGGCGTCGATGTCGAGGCGGCACTCGCCGCTGTCGGCACGGACGGCAGCACGCTCGGGCAGGAACTCGCCCGCATCGGCTATGCGGGCGAGCGCGAACCCGGCTCCCTCAAACCGCACATCTATGTCGAACTGCACATCGAGCAGGGGCCGGTTCTGGAGCGCGAAGGCATTCCGATCGGCGCGGTGGAAACCCTGCAAGGCATCTCCTGGCAGCGCATCACCCTCGACGGCGTCGCCAACCATGCCGGCACCACGCCGATGTCGAAGCGCTGCGACGCCGGATATGCCGCGGCACGTGTCGTCACCTTCCTGCATGACCGGGCGACGGCGGCCAATTCGCCAACGGTTGTCACCGTGGGCACGATGCGCCTTGAGCCGAACGCCATCAACGTCATCCCATCGCGCGCCGTCTTCACCGTCGACCTGCGCGATCCCGACGAGCAGCGCTTGCAGGAGCAAGAGGCGGCGCTGGCTGTATTTCTGGAACAGCTCGCCGGCGAAGGCATTACCGTGTCGGTCGAGCGGCTGGCGCGCTTCGAGCCCGTTATCTTCGACGGCCGAGTGGTTGAACTGATCGAGGCCGCCGCGAAGAAACGCGGGCTTGCCTCGCGGCGCATGACCTCGGGCGCCGGCCATGACGCGCAGATGATCGCGCGCATCGCGCCGGCGGCGATGATCTTCGTGCCGAGCGCCGGCGGCATCAGTCACAGCCCGCATGAGCACACCGGGGATGTCGAGCTTGTTGCCGGCGCCAACATCCTGCTTGATGTCGTCACCGAACTTGCCGAGCTCGAGGACTGAAGACATGGCTGAACTCGATTCCGAAACGCTGAAGCGGGAGATGACTGCTTGGCGGCGCGACTTGCACGCGCACCCCGAATTCGGCTTCGAGGAGAAACGCACCGCTGCCTTCGTTGCCGCCAAGCTGCGCGAATTCGGCCTGGACGATGTTGCCGAGGGTGTCGGTGGCACCGGCGTCGTCGGCACGCTGAAGCGCGGCACCGGCAATCGGGCGATCGCGCTTCGGGCGGACATGGACGCGCTGCGCATAGCGGAGCAATCGAGCGCGCCTTACCGCTCCGGCAATCCCGGAATCATGCACGCCTGCGGCCATGACGGCCACACCGCCATGCTGCTTGGCGCGGCAAAGCTGCTGGCCGCCGAGGGTGGTTTCGACGGCACCGTGCGCTTCATCTTCCAGCCGGCCGAGGAGTGGGGCAGGGGCGCGCTGGCCATGCTTGACGATGGCCTGATGCAGCGCTTCCCCTTCGACGAGATATTTGGCCTGCACAACATGCCCGGCCTTCCCATTGGCCACTTCGAGACCCGCGCCGGCCCCATAATGTCGGCCGAGGATAATTTCGAGATCGTCCTCAAGGGTCTCGGCGGTCACGCGGCGCGGCCGCATGCGGGCGACGAAACGCTGGTCGCCGCCTGCGCGCTGGTCACCAATCTGCAGACCATCGTCTCACGCCGCCTGAGCCCGGCCGACATAGCGGTGGTTTCGGTGACCGAACTGATCACCGACGGCACGCGCAATGCGCTGCCCGGTCTTGCCCGCATCCTTGGCGATGCGCGCAGCTTCCGCCCCGAGGTCAGTGCGGCGATCGAGCGGCAGATGTGCGTCATCGCCGACGGCACCGCTGCCGCCTACAACGTCGCCGCCGAGGTCACCTACACCAGAGAGTTCGTGCCTTTGCGCAACGATGCCGAACTGGTCGAAGCGGCCTTCGCGGCAGCCAGGAGCGTTTTCGAGCCCGGCAATATCGCGGTCGCCCGCGAGCCGATGACGGCGTCGGAGGATTTTGCCCGTTTCCTCGACCACGTGCCGGGCTGCTTCGTCTTCCTCGGCAATGGCGGGGCGTCCGCGCCGCTGCACAATTCCAGCTATGATTTCAATGATGACGGGCTGGTCTTCGGCGCCAGTTTCCATGCGGCCGTCGCCAGGCAGCGGCTCGGAATTTGACAGGCGACTGATCCCCTCCATGCGCTTTTGGCGGGAAAAACGCCCGGAAAAGGCCGAAATCCGCGATCCCGCATGACGTCGCGGCAAGACTCAGCTAACTTTCGTCCTGCGGCGGACCTGATTTATCCGCTTGGCCGGCGCCTTCTCCTCCCAAGCGGCGCCGGCCTTCTTCCCTTGGCACCTGCTTTTCTAAATTAGTATTCATTAAAGTTAGAATGTTCGCACTTGCCGGAAGTTAGGGTCTTTCTGGCATAGAAGCCGCCGGTCTTTTGGGGTGTTTGCGGGAAGACGGATGCGCGGGCGGGGCTGGATAAAGGCGTTGCGTCAGGATGAGGCGCGGCAGATGCGCGTGCGCATCGCCGAACTCGAAAGAAACCTCACGGCGGCGTCTCCGTCCCAGGGCCGGCAGCAGCGGCACGAGGCCGGGCACGAACTGCGCAACGCAAAGTTCCGCCTCGAGCGGCTTGAGGAGTGCATCGCGTCGATGTGCTGAGGTTCGAATTGCGCCATACGGACCATTCTCATTTGCCTGAAGTCCCTGCGGTCACCACAAGATTGCTGACGACATAGGCGCTTTGTTCGGCGCCGGGTGCCTTTGTCGGCGGCAGTTTGTTGTCGCAGGCCGAGACAGCCAAAGCCACCAGAACGAGGCCAAATCCTAGCTTTTTCATCGCTATCGTCTCCGACCTGACAACGCGCCGCCAATCTCAAAACGAGGCAATTTCGGTTTGGTTGCGAGCTTCGCGTGATGGAACAAACCGTCATGTTTCCGGTTGACCCTCATCCAAAGGAGGACCGCGGCATGATCCGTTTCTTTCTGACAGGCGCCTTTGCCTTCCTCGCCTACCGCCTCGCGCGCAAGATGATCGATGACGTGCCAGGCGACGTCGATCCGCTGTTGCTGCCCGCATCGAGAAGTGACCGCGACGCTCTGCGCCGCCAATCGGCGGCCATGGGTGTCGATCCCGGAAGATAATTCGTCGTGCCGCTTCCTTGTTGCGAACAAAGCAGAAACGATGCTTGATGGGCGATGAACCTCGCCGCCCATGATTCGACCTTTTTGGAATCGACTGTCGCGCCCGCCTATCTCGCGCGGTTGAACGACGCCCAGCGCCAGGCGGTCGAGCATGGTGACGGCAAGATCGCCGGGCCGTTGCTGGTCATTGCCGGCGCCGGCTCGGGCAAGACGAACACGCTGGCGCATCGCGTCGCCCATCTCATCGTCAGGGGCGCCGATCCGCGCCGCATCCTGCTGATGACCTTTTCGCGGCGCGCCGCCTCCGAAATGGCCAAGCGCGTCGAGCGCATTGCCGGCGAGGTGCTCGGCCGCGACGCCGCCGTCATCACCGATGCGCTGGCCTGGGCCGGCACCTTCCACGGCATCGGCGCACGGCTGTTGCGCGACTACGCGCTGGAAATAGGCCTCGATCCGGCCTTCACCATCCACGACCGTGAGGATTCCGCCGACCTGATGAACCTCGTGCGCCACGAGCTCGGCTTCTCCAAGACGGAGGCGCGCTTCCCGACCAAGGGCACTTGCCTTGCCATCTATTCGCGCGCCGTCAACGCGCAGGCGCCGCTTGGCGAGGTGCTCGGATCCGCCTTCCCTTGGTGCGCCGGCTGGGCCGAGCAATTGAAGCAGCTGTTCGCCGGTTACGTCGAGGCCAAGCAAGCGCAGAACGTGCTCGATTACGACGATCTGCTGCTCTACTGGGCGCAGATGACGGCCGAGCCGGAAATCGCGGCGCATCTGGGCGGTCGATTCGACCATGTGCTGGTTGACGAATACCAGGACACCAACCGGCTGCAAGCTTCGATCCTGATGGCGCTGAAGCCCGACGGCGCCGGGCTGACGGTGGTTGGCGACGATGCGCAGTCGATCTATTCGTTCCGCGCCGCCGAGGTGCGCAACATCCTCGATTTTCCAAAGCAATTCCCACAGGCCGCCGATGTGGTGATGCTGGAGCGCAACTACCGCTCGACAGAGACCATTCTGGCCGCCGCCAATGCGGTGATCGGCGAGGCCTCCGAACGCTTCACCAAGAACCTCTGGTCAGAGCGCAAATCCACCGACAAGCCAAGGCTGGTCACCGTGCGCGACGAGGTCGAGCAGGCGAACTTCGTCTGCGACACGATCTTGGCCGAGCGCGAGGCCGGCACGGCGCTCAAATCGCAGGCGGTGCTGTTTCGCGCTTCGCATCACAGCGGGCCGCTGGAAATCGAGCTGACGCGGCGCAACATTCCCTTCATCAAATTCGGCGGGCTGAAATTCCTCGATGCCGCCCATGTCAAGGATGTGCTGGCGGTGTTGCGCTTTGCCGAAAATCCGCGCGACCGCGTCGCCGGTTTCCGCGTGCTGCAGCTGATGCCGGGGATCGGCCCTTCGGCCGCCGCGCAGATTGTCGAGACGATGACCACGGCGCTGGACGAGGCGATGGGGCTGGCCGGCTGGCGCCCGCCGCAACGCGCGGCCGATGACTGGCCGGCCTTTGTCTCGCTTTATTCCGGCCTGCGGGCCGGCGCCAAATGGCCGGCCGATCTTGAACAGGTCAGGCTCTGGTACGAGCCGCATCTGGAACGTATCCATGAGGATGTCATTACGCGCCGCGCCGACCTCTTGCAGCTCGAGCAGATCGGCTCGGGCTATGCCTCGCGCGAGCGGTTCCTGACGGAATTGACGCTCGATCCGCCGGATGCGACCAGCGACCAGGCCGGACCGCCGCATCGCGACGAGGACTATCTGATCCTGTCGACCATCCATTCGGCCAAGGGCCAGGAGTGGAAGAACGTCTTCGTGCTCAACACCGTCGATGGCTGCATTCCAGCCGATCTCGGCGTCGGCACCAAGGAGGACATCGAGGAGGAACGCCGGCTGCTCTACGTGGCGATGACGCGGGCCAAGGACAGCCTCAATCTCGTCATGCCGCAGCGCTTCTTTCCGCACGGCCAGGCCGCGCGCGGCGACCGCCATCTCTATGCCTCGCGCACCCGTTTCATCCCGGCCTCGATCCTTGGCGCGTTCCAGCAGATGTCGTGGCCGGGCGCGCAAGCGGCTGTGGGCAGGGCGCCCCGGCCGGAGGTGCGCGTCGATATTGGCGCGCGCATGCGCGGCATGTGGAAATAGCCGACGCCATGGCGCAACCGCCGATCCGGATTGCCATCGCCGGTGCGCAGGGCCGCATGGGCCGCCACATGGCGGAGGCCGTGCAGGCGGATCCGCGGCTGGGGCTTGCCGCCCGCTTCCATCGACCGGGCAGTGTCGGCGACTGGCTGGTGAGCCGCGACGAGGCGCTTGCCATGGCCGATGTGGTGATCGACTTCACCACGCCGGCCGCTTCGGCCGATCTGGCGAACTTCTGCGCGAAGCGCGGTGGACCGGCCTTGGTGATCGGGTCCACCGGTTTCGATGCCGCCGAACTGGCTGCCATCGCCGGCGCCGCGAAAACGATTCCCATTGTCCGCTCCGGCAGCTATTCGCTCGGCCTCAACATGCTGGTCGGGTTGGTCGAGCAGGCGGCGAGGGCACTTGATCCCCAGGATTGGGATGCCGAGATTTTCGAGGCGCATCATCGCCACAAGATCGATGCGCCATCGGGCACCGCGCTGATGCTGGGACAGGCCGTCGCCGGCGGACGCGGGGTCGCACTGGAGCCGGTCGCCAGGCGCGTCCGCGACGGCGTCACCGGCGCGCGGCCGGCTGGCGAGATCGGTTTTGCCGTGGTTCGCGGTGGCAGCATCGTCGGCGAACACAGCGTCAGCTTCTGTGCCGAAGGCGAGCTCGTTACCTTGTCGCATACTGCCGGCGACCGCATCATGTTCGCCCGTGGCGCCATCGCCGCGGCACTTTGGGTGTCGGGACGCCCGCCCGGCGAATACAATATGCGCGACGTGCTTGGGTTTGACCGCTGAACTTGGCACGGCGTGCATTTTCACGGCGCCGCGACTGCCCGCTGGCCGCGGCTTACTGATCCGTAGGCTTTGCCGTCATTTTCGGCTTTACCCTGAAAGCTGGATGAAAGGTTGGTGCCATAACTCTTGTCCGGTGCCCCGATATTGTCGCGCAAAAGCGATGGGAAAGAGAGGGGCGCGGGAAACGAACAAAGGGAAGAGGCCATGTCGCTCGCGCGAATTCTGCTTGATTCTGCCGCCACAACCGCACTCGTCGCAATCATGGCCTTATCAGCGCCATCCGCACGCGCCGAAGAAAAGATCTCCATCATGGTTGGCGGCTACGAAAAACAGATCTATCTGCCCGCCAAACTGACCGAAGCGCTCGGTTACTTCAAGGACGAGGGCCTCGACGTCGAGTTGCTGAATGAACCGGCCGGTGTCGACGCCGAAAACGAGATGCTTGCCGGAGCCGTGCAAGGGGTTGTCGGCTTCTACGATCACTGCATCGATCTGCAAGCGAAGGGCAAGTTCGTCGAATCCATTGTCCAGTTCAGCCAGGCGCCGGGCGAGGTCGAGCTTGTTTCGACCAAACATCCGGAGATCAAGTCACCCGCCGATTTCAAGGGCAAGAGCCTTGGCGTGACCGGCCTGGGCTCATCGACGAATTTTCTTACGGAATATCTTGCCATCAAGAATGGCTTGAAGCTCGGGGATTTCACCTCGGTACCGGTTGGCGCCGGCACCACCTTCATCGCCGCCATGCAGCAGGACAAGATCCAGGCCGGCATGACGACCGAGCCGACGATCACCCGGCTGCTAAAAACCGGCGAAGCGACCGTTCTTATCGATATGCGCACAATGGAGGGTACCAAGGCCGCGCTCGGCGGCACTTACCCAGCCGCATCCCTCTATATGCAGACCGACTGGGTCGAAGCGCACAAGGACATCGTGCAGAAGCTGGCCAATGCCTTCGTAAAGACGCAGAAGTTCATCAACACGCATAGCGGCGCCGAGATCGCCGACAAAATGCCGAAGGACTACTATGTCGGCGACAAGGAGGGCTACGTGAAGGCCCTCGATGCCGGTAAGGCGATGTTCACCCCCGACGGGATCATGCCCGAAGGAGGCCCGGAGACGGTGCTGACGGTTCTTTCAGCCTTCAAGAAGGAACTGCAGGGCAAGCAGATCGACCTCTCAAAGACCTACACCTCGGAATTCGTCAAGAACGCCAAGTAGCGGTCCATGCCGGCGCGATGCGCGACATCGCGCCGGCAACCGTCATTTTTCACGTCCGACGGCCTTGGCCGACGGCGGGCTTTCGCTCGAACCCGGAGTTTCATCATGGCCCCTGAAAAGACCACACCAGCGATCGAACTGATCAATGTCAGCCGTCGCTTCCTCTCGCCCACCGGCAAATCGCTGACGGCGCTGCGCGATTTCACCATGACCGTCGAGCGCGGCGAATTCGTCGCAGTTGTCGGTCCAACCGGTTGCGGCAAATCCACCACGCTCAACCTCGTAACGGGACTGGCAAGCCCAAGTGCCGGCGAGGTCCGTGTCATGGGCGCCCCCGTCAAGGGGATAGACCCGCGCATCGGCTTTGTCTTCCAGAGCGATGCCTTGTTCCCCTGGCGAACCGTGATCGAGAATGTGATGGCCGGCCCGCTGTTTCGCGGCAGGGCGAAGTCGGATGCCACGGCCGCGGCACGCGACTGGCTGGCGCGCGTCGGCCTGTCGCGTTTCGAGCACCATTATCCGCACCAGCTTTCCGGCGGTATGCGCAAGCGCGTGGCGCTCGCCCAGACCTTCATAAACGGCCCGGAGATCCTCCTGATGGACGAACCGTTTTCGGCGCTTGACGTACAGACGCGCGTGCTGATGCACGAGGAACTGCTGCGCCTGTGGTCGCAGGCAAGGGCTTCCGTGGTCTTCGTCACGCATGATCTCGAAGAGGCGATTGCGCTCGCCGACAAGGTCTATGTCCTGACCGCCGGGCCGGCCACGGTAAAATCGGTCTATACGATTGATCTGCCGCGCCCGCGCGTCGTCGCCGAGATCCGCTACGAGCAGAGCTTCATCAACTATTCGCGCACGATCTGGGCCGACCTCAAGGAAGAGGTCGAGACCAGCTATGCGCGCGCCGCTGCCTGAGGAGGAAAGCCATGACCGATGCCGCCATCGACATCAGAGCAGGGGCCTTCAAGCCTGGCACGTCAGACGCCGAAATCGAAGCGGCCGCCGCGAAGGCGGCAACGCATCGCCGCCACACCGTGATGTTCTGGCGGGTCGCCATCCTCCTTGCATTTCTCGGCCTTTGGGAGGTCGCCGCGCGCAAGGCCTGGATCGATCCGTTCTTCTACGCAATGCCGAGCGCGATCGCGCAGCGGCTCTATGAATGGACGACCGAAGGAACGTCCGAGGGACCTCTCTGGTATCATCTCTATGTCACCATGGAGGAGTCGGTCATCGGCTTCGTGACGGGTTCGGTCGCTGGTATCATCATCGGCGTCGCGCTCGGTCGCAACCGGATGGCCGCCGACATTTTCTCGATCTACATCAAGGTCATCAATTCCATTCCGCGCGTGGTTCTGGCGCCGATCTTCATCATGATCCTCGGCCTCGGCCTCGCCTCGAAAGTGGCGCTTGCCTTCGTGATGGTTTTCTTCGTCGTCTTCCACAACGCCTTCCAGGGCGTGCGGGAAGCCGACAGGGCCATGATCGCCAACGCTCGCATCCTTGGCGCGTCCAACTGGCAATTGACCCGCTCGGTGATTGTCCCTTCGGCGATGAGCTGGATCTTCGCCAGCCTGCACGTCAGTTTCGGCTTTGCCATCATTGGCGCGATCGTCGGCGAGTTCGTTGGCGCGCGCTTCGGCATCGGCCTGCTGATCAACATCGCCAAGGGGTCCTTCGACGCCGCCGGCATGTACGCCGCGATCGTCATCGTCATGGTGGTGGCACTCGGTGCGGAATATCTGATGACCATGGTCGAGGACCGCCTGGCGAAGTGGCGTCCCCAGCCGCTGCACGAGACGCAGTGAGCGGTGACATAATTCAACTGCTTGCCAGCGGCAGCCTGACCTCAACCACCAGACCGCCGGCCGCGCCATCCCCTAGGGTGACGCGGCCGCCGGCGTTTTCGACGACCTCGCGCACGATGGCGAGCCCCAACCCGCTGCCTTCCTCGGTCGAACCGGCGATGCGGTAGAAACGTTCGAATACATGGTCCCGCTCGTCCACGGGAATGCCGGGTCCGTCGTCGGCGACCGTCAGCAGGGCTTCGCCGTCGACGGCCGCCAGCCTCACCGTGACGCTGCCGCCTGACGAGGAATAGCGCACCGCATTGTCGACGAGATTGACGATCATCTCGCGCAGCATGGTGCCGTCGCCGATGACCGGCACAGGGCCGGTCTCCTCGAGGCCGAGATCGATGTTGCGACTGATTGCCAGCGGCGCTTGCGTTTCCAGCACGTCTCGGGCGGCCACGGTCAGGTCGATGCGGTCGGCGCGCGGCCGTCGGCTGCCCGGTTCCGCCCGCGACAGGGTGAGCAACTGTTCGGCCAACCGCGCCAGCCTGCCTGAGCTTGCTTGCAGCGCCACCAGCGCCTCCTGGCGCGCATCGGGGACAGTTTCGCGAAGCGCATAGCTCGCTTGCGTCGACAGCAACGCCAGGGGCGTACGAAGTTGGTGCGCGGCATTGGCGATGAACCGTCGTTGCGCCGCCATCTGGGCCCGCACCCGCGCCATATAGGCGTTCAGGGCATCGATCAGCGGGCGGATCTCGTTTTGAGCACCCGGCACCTCGACCGGGTCGAGATCGCTGCGGCTGGGCGAACGCACCGCGTCGCGCAGCCGGATCAAAGGCGCAAGGCCACGATGCAGGCCCAACAGAACGAACAAGCCGGCAATCGCCACCAGCGCCAGCTGCTGGGCAAAGGCGCCCAACCAGAGACGCCGGACCATGGCATCGTGTCCGGCAAGCGTGACGCCAACGGTAACGGATATCGGCGAGTCATCTCCGGCGCCGACCACAGTATGGCTGTAAGTGAGCAATCTCAGCAGATGATCCCGATAGGTGGCCTCGGTGCCGGGATACTTTACCGCCTCCGGCAGGTCGGGATAGCCGGTCAGCAGCCGCCCTCCGGCAGCCTTGACATGGTAATAGACGCTGTCGCGGTCACCGGTGTCGAACATCTCGAGCGCCGCCGGCGGTATCGTGGCGTCGAGCACGCCTTCGCTCACGGCGACACGTTCGGCGATGGCCCGCGCCGAGCCCATGAGCATGCGATCGGTGACGAGATCCGCAGTCGCCAGCGCATTGCGATGGCTGGTCCACAGATTGATGGTGACGAGCCCAACGAGCGGCAATACAACCCAGGCCAACAGCTGCAAGCGGAGACTGTTAATCCTCATGGCGCCGTATCGTCGTGGCGCAAGAGATAGCCGAGGCCCCGCAAGGTGGCGATCTGGACCCGCGACCCTTCGAGCTTCTTGCGCACGCGATGCACATAGATCTCGATGGCGCTGGGGTCGGCATCGGTCTCGAAATCGTAGATCGCCGCCGAAAGCGCTGCCTTGCTCACCGTGCGCCCGGCCTTCACCATCAATTGCTCCAGCACCGCGTGTTCGCGGGGTGTGAGCGCCAGTGGCTCACCGGCGAGCGAAAACAGCCTTGTGTTGGTGTCGAAGATGAGATCGCCGCAGGCAACGACAGGCGCGGTCCGGTCATTGGCGCGTCGCAGCTGTGCCCGGATACGAGCCTCGAGTTCCTCGATCTGGAAAGGCTTGGCCAGATAGTCGTCGGCGCCTTCATTGAGGCCCTTGACCCGGCCGTCGAGGCTGGCATTGGCGGTCAGCACGATCACCGGCACCCGGTTGCCGCGCGCCCGCAGCAGGCGCAGCACCTCCAGGCCGCCCATGCGCGGCAGTGCCAGGTCGAGGATGACAAGCGCATGATCGCCCGCTGCCAGCGCATGCTCGACATCCTCGCCGTCATGGACGATGTCGACCACATAATTTGCCTGGCGCAGGGTCTTGCCCAGCCAGTCGGCCAGTTCGCGATTGTCTTCAACAAGCAGCAGTCGCATCTCTTTGGCGGTCCGGTCCCTATCTCCCAGCCGAACACCTGAAGCTTGATTGGCCACGGCATCCCTGATCGCTCCTGAATGAGCGACAGTATCGATCCCAACGCAAGACAAATGCGGTCTTGGCCGAGGACAACAGCGTACCGTTGCGTCTTCAAATCGATCTGTTTTCACGCATTAATCGAACCGAACGGTTCGGTTCTGATTGACAGATTGTATCGCAAACAGTGAACAATGCCTTCCAAAAGCCTTCCGTTTTTTTGGGGGCGTCGAACCTAATATGCTGAAATTATTGCACAAATCGCGTTGAAATTGCTGCAATGCAATATGCATTGTCTATAATATAAGGAAATTCTGCAAAGCCGCCGCGACTGGTAATCGCAAAAGGCATTCCCTACTTCGGGGTGGTCCGAGCGACGCGAAATTCCTCCCAAGGGCACGCCACTAGACGGACAGACAGACAAATACTGGAGTAAAGAAAATGACCAAGATCGCTCTTACCGCCGCCGCCATCCTCGTTGCCACGGGCACCGCTTTCGCCGGCAGCGACAATTATGGCTCGGCCAACGTCAACCAGCCCGCAGCCACTGTCGACCATTCGGTCACTGCTTCGACCTCGAAGTCAACCGCGACCGTCCAGGCCCAGGCTCCGCAGGGCGCTGACCGCAACCTCTTCGGCCGCTAATCGCGACTGCCGATACCCAATCCAAACTTCAATTCAGGAGTACTTAAAATGACCAAGATCGCTCTTACCGCCGCCGCTATCCTCGTTGCCACGGGCACCGCTTTCGCCGGCAGCGACAATTATGGCTCGGCCAACGTCAATCAGCCCGCTGCTGCGGTCGACCATTCGGTCACCGCTTCGACCTCGAAGTCGACCGTGACCGTCCCGGCCCAGGCTCCGCAGGGCGCTGACCGCAACCTCTTCGGCCGCTGATCGCGACTGCCGATACCCAACCCAAACTTGAATTCAGGAGTACTTAAAATGACCAAGATCGCTCTTGCCGCCGCCGCCATCCTCGTCGCCACGGGCACCGCTTTTGCTGGCAGCGACAATTATGGCTCCAACAATGTCAACCAGCCGGCTGTCAGCCAGTCGTACTCCGACATCGACACCACGCATACCGGTTCGATCGCGAAGTCCGTAAAGGTACAGGGCGACGCCAATGCCAACGTGCCGGCTCAGTCGGGCCAGGGCATCTGGGGCCGTTAATTCCTTCAATCCCCGGAAGACGACAAAGAGCGGTGGGCTTGGCCCGCCGCTCTTGTTTTTTATGCATGCGGGCGTACCGATCGCAAATCGAACCGATCGGTTCAAATAATGTTGACGACCCGTGAGCGGACGGTCGACGCGAGCTCCACAAATCGCCACAATGTGCAATGGTTGGTTTCAGATAACCATATGATATCTATAAATAAAGTCTCAAACACTTGATCCATTTGCCGAAATTCAAGGTCGTGATCCGGCGCGTGATGGAACATCTTCGTGATTGGAAGTCGGCGAACGAAAAACCCATTTCCAGCCTGTCCGAGCGACGCGAAATTCCTCCCAAGGGCACGCCACTTGACGGACAGAACTTAAGAATACTGGAGTAAGAAAATGACCAAGATCGCACTTACCGCTGCTGCCATCCTCGTTGCCACGGGCACCGCTTTCGCCGGCAGCGACAATTATGGCTCCAACAATGTCAACCAGCCGGCCGTCACAGCGCCCGCTGCCAACATTGACCACAGCCATACGGCTTCTATCCGCAAGCCGGTAGAGCATCACGGCTTCAAGCTGACGCCCGATTCAGTCCAGCCGGATTCCGGCCAGGGGATCTGGGGTAACTGAGCCAACGCTCAAGCAGGCCTCGATGACAAAGAGCGGTGGGTCTGACCCGCCGCTCTTGTTTTTTGCGTCGCAGGGCAGGCATGGGCCGGCATCGGTTTGAGCAGCCGGTCTTCGCAACCGGCGGGAGGGCGCTCCGCCTCCGGGAATAAAACAGGACGGCCTCGGGTCTTATCTCCAGCGGAACCGTCCTCCCAAGACGCCGCCCAACGGAAGAACCAGGAGATTGAAATGAACAAGATTGCTATCGCTGTCACCGCCATCCTGCTTGCAACCGGCGGCGCTTTTGCCGGCAGCGACCATTATGGCTCCGACAATGCCAATCAGCCGGTAGCCTCGGTCGCCGGCGTGGATCATGCCGTCACCGGCGCGGTCAAGAACACGGATGTGGCCGGGCAGCCGACACCAGGATGAAGACCAACACCGACTGGCCGGAATCCGGCCAGGGTATCTGGGGCAACTGAGGTCTCGGGCGCGGCGGGCTTGCCCGCCGCATGCCCGGCAGGACTGCTAGCTCAGATCCTTCGGGCGCAGGCAATGCGTCAGCCGGGCCACCGACAGGCCGGACCAGTCGCTGTCGAAAACAAAGCGCGCGAGGGCTGCCGTCGGGAATTTTTCCTCCAGCCTCCTGTGGGCTTTGGCCTCCGAGCCTGATCCGGCAAGCTGTTTCGCAAGACCCTCCAGGCCCGGATTGTGGCCAAGCACCACCAAGCAGCCGCTGGATGGGTCGACTTTACGAATCTGGATCAGAATATCCGCCGCCGAAGCCTCGTAGAGGGCCTCGGCAAACACGGGACGGGGGTGCGCCGGCAGTTCTTGGGCGACCAGCCGCCAGGTGTCGCGGGTGCGCAGCGCCGACGACACCAGCACCTGATCCGGCAGCCAGTCGCGCGCCGCAAGCTCGCGCCCCATCAATTTGGCCGCTTTCAATCCGCGCGGCGCGAGCGGCCGGTCGAAATCATCGAGAGCAAGGTCGTCCCAACTCGACTTGGCGTGGCGAAGAAGGAGTAGTTGTTTCATCGATTTGAGTCCGACCAGGGGATGTCGGCATGAAAGTCTTTGCCATATCCGCCGCCGTGCTTTGTGCCGGCTTCCGTATCGAAAGCTGCGGAAAGGGCACCGAAGATGAACAACCCGACACGCCGCTCATCCTTATCCCACCGGACAACGATATCCGATCCGCTGATGGCCCAGGCGCCCGATCGTATGTGAATTGTATCAACGACGGAGCCTGACTCGTCGCCTTGTGCTCGATAGAGGTAAAAATACGCAGTGGCGTTTCGCGGGTCTCCGGCCTCGTCATACTCAAAGACTCCGGCCAGGTCGCCTTTCGTCCGGATCGCACTGTCGAAAACGTCCATTGGCCTCGGCCCTCAGGGCGTAATCCGCGCCAGATGCTCGAGGTCGGCTTCCTCGCGCAGCGGATCGGGCGCCATCACCACCGAGGTGCCGTTGTCGGCGTCGTCGGCGAAGTGGGCAAGCACCGTACGTCCGGCCTCCATGCGCGCCTTGCCTTCGGCAACCAGCCCGAGCGCCAGCGGATAGAGCCGGTGCTCGGCCTTCAGCACCCGGGCAGCCAGCGTATCGGCATTGTCGCCGACCATCACCGGCACGGCCGCTTGCGCGATGATCGGTCCGTCATCCATTTCGGACGTGACGAAATGCACGGTGCAGCCATGGATGCGCAGACCGGCGGCCAGCGCGCGCACATGGGTGTCGAGACCCTTGAATGCCGGCAGCAGGGCGGGGTGGATGTTGATCATGCGGCCCTGCCATTTCTGGACGAAGCCAGGGGAGAGGATGCGCATGTAGCCTGCCAGCGCCACGATCTCGGCATTGAAGGCGGTGAGCGCGGCGTCGATCGCCTCGTCATGCGCCTGCTTGCTGCCATGGTCGGCGCGGGCAATAACCTGGGTGGCGATGCCGCGCGCCTTGGCGATGCCGAGGCCGGCGGCGTCGGCCTTGTCGGAAATCACGCCGACGATCTCGGCCGGGAAGGCCGGGTCGCTGGCCGCGGCGATCAGTGCGGTCATGTTGGAACCGCGCCCCGAGATCAGGACGACTGTGCGTTTCCTGCTCATAGGCTGATCGAGCCCCGATAGATGACGCCGGCGTCGCGGCGCGGCACGATGCGGCCGATCGGCGTCACCGTCTCGCCGGCTTCCTGAAGCACGGCGGCGACCTGCGCCGCCTGGCCGGAAGCGACCGCCAGGATCATGCCGACGCCGCAATTGAACGTGCGCATCATCTCTTCCGGCGCCACGCCGCCGGTCTTGGCCAGCCACGAGAACACCGCCGGCACGTCGATGGCTTCCAGATCGAGTTCGGCCGAAAAATCCTTGGGCAGCACGCGCGGAATGTTTTCCGGGAAACCGCCGCCGGTGATGTGCGCCAGCGCCTTGATGCCATGCGTGTTGCGGATGGCCTTGAGGATCGACTTGACGTAGATGCGGGTCGGTTCGAGCAGCGCCTCGGCCAGCGTCGCCTCGTCGTTGAACGGCGCCGGATCGCTCCACGAAAGGCCGCTGGCGGCGACGATGCGGCGCACCAGCGAAAAACCGTTCGAATGCAGGCCCGAGGAAGCGAGGCCCAAAAGCACGTCGCCCTCGACGATATCGTCGGTGGGCAGAAGCTGGCCGCGTTCGGCCGCGCCCACGGCAAAGCCGGCGAGGTCATAGTCCTTGCCGTGATACATGCCGGGCATTTCCGCCGTCTCGCCGCCGATCAGCGCGCAGCCGGCCTGCCGGCAGCCTTCCGCGATGCCGCCGACAATTGCCGCGCCCTGGTCGGGGTCGAGCTTGCCGGTGGCGAAATAGTCGAGGAAAAACAGCGGTTCCGCCCCTTGCACGACGATGTCGTTGACGCACATGGCGACGAGGTCGATGCCGATCGTGTCATGCTTGCCGGCATCGATGGCGATCTTGAGCTTGGTGCCGACGCCGTCATTGGCGGCAACCAGCACCGGATCGGTGAAGCCGGCCGCCTTGAGGTCGAACAGGCCGCCGAAACCGCCGATCTCGCCATCGGCACCTGGCCGCCGCGTGGCACGCACCAGCGGCTTGATCTTTTCGACCATGAGATTGCCAGCATCGATATCGACGCCGGCCTCGGCATAAGTGAGCCCATTCCTGCGCTTGGCCGTTTTGTCCTGGCCCGTTTTGGGCTGGCCCGTTTTGCGCTGGCTGGTGTCGCGCTTGCTCATCGCAATTTTCCTGCTCGTTTGCGGGCTCTTCGCATGAACGGTTTCGGTCCGCAAGGATAACGGCGGAGCCGAGTGTCTTTTGGCCTGACAAAAGCGTGGATAGAATCGCACCGCGTTTGGCGCTCGCGTCCAGATCAGGCTGTCCCTTGTCTCGGCTTGCCGTCTCCCTCATCTATTTCGCAACAGCACGCGACGGGACAATGCATTGACCATCCCCAACCTGATCACCATCCTGCGCCTTCTCCTGGTGCCTGCCGTGGTGCTGGCCATGCTGCAGGCCCGCTGGGACTGGGCCTTCGCCGGCTTCGTCATTGCCGGCGTCTCGGACGGCGTCGACGGTTTCATCGCCCGCCGTTTCCACCAGCAGTCCGAACTCGGTGCCTATCTCGATCCGATGGCCGATAAGCTGCTTCTGGTTTCGGTGTTCGTCGTCATGGGCTTCATCGGGCAGTTGCCGCTGTGGCTGGTGGTCACCATGGTGTCACGCGATGCGCTGATCGTCTGCGCCGTCCTGTTGTCCACGGTGATGGCGCATCCGGTCGAGATAAAACCGTTCCTGGTGTCGAAGGCCAATACCGCCATCCAGATCGTGCTGGCGGCGGTCGTGCTAGGCGAACTTGCCTTTGCCGTTCATCTCGACCCTCTGCGGCCAGCCCTCATATTGCTGTCCGGGGTCTTGACCGTGGCTTCGGCCGCAGCCTATCTCGTGGCTTGGCTGAGGCATATGAGCGGCTATGGCGAAGGCTCCAATCCGGACATCTGAGAAGGAAGCGGCGGTGATCGAGGCTGCGGCAGCCGATCTTGCCGCGGCCTCCGCGTTCCGCCGGCAGATCTCTTTCTGGGTGGCTGGCGTCGCCGGACTTGCATTGTTCCTCTATATATTCAGCGCGATCCTGCTGCCCTTCGTCGCCGGCATGGTGCTTGCCTATTTCCTCGATCCGGTCGCCGACCGGCTGCAGCGGCTCGGCCTGTCGCGCTTCATGGCGACCGTGGTCATCCTCATCACCTTCCTCATCGTGCTGGTGCTGGCCTTCGTCGTCCTTGTTCCGGTGCTGGCAACGCAAATGTCGGAATTCGCGGGCAAGCTGCCGGAGTACCTGACCCGGTTGCAGAGCTTGCTCACCTCCTTTGATCCGAAATGGCTGGAACAGAAATTCGGCGTCAACGCCAATGGCTTGCGCGACGGGCTGAATTCGCTGCTTACCTCCGGCTTCGGCCTGATCACAACGGTGTTCACCTCTCTGTGGAGTTCCGGCATGGCGCTGGTCTCGGTGATCAGCCTGTTCGTGGTGACGCCGGTCGTCGCCTTCTACATGCTGCTCGACTGGGACCGCATGGTGGCGGTCATCGACAGCTGGGTGCCGCGCGACAATGTCGCGACGGTTCGCGCCATTGCGCGTGACATCAACACCGCGACCGCCGGCTTCGTGCGCGGACAGGGCACGCTCTGCCTGGTGCTGGGCGCCATGTATGCCACCGGCTTGACACTGACCGGGCTGAACTTCGCCATCCTCATCGGCCTGTTCGCCGGTCTGATCTCCTTCATCCCCTATGTCGGCTCGCTGACCGGCCTGGTGCTGGCGGTCGGCGTCGCTTTCGTCCAGTTCTGGCCGGACTGGACGATGATCGTCGCCGTCGCCGTGGTCTTCTTCATCGGCCAGTTCATCGAAGGCAACATCCTGCAGCCCAGGCTGGTCGGCAAAAGCGTCGGCCTGCATCCGGTATGGCTGATGTTCGCGCTGTTTGCTTTCGGCGCGCTGTTCGGCTTCGTCGGCTTGCTGATTGCTGTTCCGGCTTCCGCCGCCGTTGCCGTTCTGGTGCGCTTTGCCATCGCCCGCTATCTCGAATCGCCGCTCTACAAGGGCCACGCGAGCGAGCCCGCGCCGCCGCTGCCGGCCGATCGTGGCGGCGGCCACCGCACGCAACCGCGTCGCTCGAAGTGACCGCCCAGCGAACCGATCCGCCGCGCCAGCTGCCGCTCGATCTCGGCCACGGCAACGGCCATTCGCGCGACGAACTCGTCGTCTCCGGCACCAACAACCAGGCGGCGGCACTGGTCGACCGCTGGCCGGACTGGCCTTCGCCGGTGGTGGTGCTGGCAGGTCCCGCCGGCTCTGGCAAGACGCATCTGGCCGCCATCTGGCGTGCGCGCGCCAACGCGGTTGCCGTCGACGCCCGGCGTATCGGCGACAGCATCGCCGGTCTCGGCGCCCGGCCGGCGCTGATCGACGATGTCGATGCCGGGGCGGTCGACGAACAGGGCCTGTTCCATCTGATCAACGCGGTGCGCGGCGCCGGCTCGACGCTGCTGCTGACCGCACGGCGTTTTCCTTCGGCCTGGGGCGTTTCGTTGCCCGATCTGGCCTCGCGGCTGAAGGCTGCGGCGACAGTCGAGATCCACGAGCCCGACGACCTGCTGCTGGCCGGCGTCATCACCAAGCTGTTCGCCGACCGCCAAGTCGAGGTCGAACCGCATGTCGTGCAGTATCTGGTGCGGCGCATCGAACGCTCGCTGGCGACAGCCATGCGCGTGGTGGAGCGGCTGGACCGCACCGCGCTCGAGCGCAAGATGCCGATAACCCGCGCGCTTGCCGCCGAAACCGTCAACGCCATGGATGAGGGGCAGCGCGAGTTCGAGATTTAGGGAATCTCAAACGCCGGGTGAACGCAGGGCGTGTCCCATTTCGGGAAACAAAAGCTGGCATCCATCTTGCTGCACCAGCTTGCCGGCTGACCCCGGTCCTGATTGCGTTCCAAATCAGGTTGTAGGCTCGCCGGGAATGAGTTTGGGGTTCTCGCCCGGCGAGCTTACCTTCAGTGCATCGAGTGACCGCCCGTGCCGCGGACATTCTGCCTCTGCTCGGACTCTTGAAATGGACCATCTACTGGTCTATTTTATAGAAACCTGGACCGGTAAACGGTCCATGCGGAGTGCCCAATGCAGGTATCCGTCACCGACGCCAAGGGACAATTGACCGAACTGGTGCGCCGCGCGGAAGCAGGCGACGAGGTTATTCTGACCCGTCACGGCCATGCCGCGGTGCGGCTGGTTCCCATCAAGGCAATGCCCGACAGGAAAGGCCGTCGGGCGCTCATGGAAGCGGCGCGTGCGGTAGGAGCGGCTAAGGCGAAGGCCGGGCCATCCGCCGCCCGCAGCCAGGATTTCCTCTATGGCGATGACGGCATGCCCGAATGATTGCGGTCGACACCTCGGCGCTGATGGCGATCGTGCTCGATGAACCGCTGGCTGACGCCTGCATGGCCGCGATCGAAGCCGAGAACGACCTGCTGATTTCTGCCGGTACTGTGGCCGAGGCACTGATCGTTGCTGCCCATCGTGGCATCGCCGCCGAGCTGGCCAGCCTGATTGACGGGCTTGGTTTCGAGGTGGTGGCAGTGACGCCGGCCTCAGCCCGGCGCATCGCCGACGCCTATGCGCAATGGGGCAAGGGCATCCATCCGGCCACACTCAATTTCGGCGACTGCTTTTCCTATGAAGTGGCGAAGGAGCATGCTTGCCGTCTGCTCTATGTCGGAGGCGATTTTTCCCAGACTGACATCGAAGCCGTGTTTTGAACGTCGCGCGTCCGGAGATGTCTTTGGCCAAGCTCAAAGCCACAGCCTGACGAAATGTCGGACCAGCAGGTAGGCGGCCGAATGAGCGGCGACATAGCAGGCTGCGATCAGCACAAAAATCCCGATGCTGACGGGCCAGGATCGAGCGGCGACGGTATCCGGGGCCAGCCTGGCCTGTCTGCGGCTCTCGCGATTGTTCCATGCCGCCAGCGCCGCACACGCGATCGCCCACGCCACCATGAAGGGAACCGTCACGCCTGCATAGGCGAAGTAAGCTGGCCCGAACAGCGACACCCACGCATCGATCCCAAGCATCGCCCATCCCCCGTTTGCGGGAGTGTAAGCCGGCAATGGCGACGGATGCGAGCTTGAAATGGTGAAGCGCGGACGAGCATCACGCTGTGCAAAGGCAAGCTGTGAGCAGAGGGCTGGGCGGCGCGCCGGCCGAAAAAATGTTCCGCGATCCTGGTCAACCGAGATGCGATTGCACGAAGTCGATGAAGGCCCGCACCTTGGCCGGCGCCAGATGCCGCGACGGGTAGAGCGCGTAGAGCGGGAAGCTCTCGCCGTGCCAGTCCGGCAGAACCTCGACCAGCGCGCCTTGCCGGATGAGGTGTTGCACGCCAATCGCCTTGATCCTGGCGATGCCGACGCCGTCGAGGCAGGCGCCGAGCATGGTGCCGAACTCGGTCACCATCAGGCGGCCCGTGGTCCTGACATCGACGATCTCGTCGCCGCGCCGAAACCGCCACTCCTCGATCGGCTGGCCGGTCAGCGAATCGCGGACCTGGATGCAGGCGTGGCCGACAAGATCGGCAGGGACGGTGGGAGTGCCATGTGCCTTGATATAGGCGGGTGCGGCAACCGTGACGGTGCGGGTCTCGACGAGCTTTTTCGCCACCAGCGATGACACGGGCGGCGTCCCAAAGCGGATGGCGATGTCGAACCCTTCGGCCACCAGATCCCCCAGTTGATCCCTGGCGACAAGCTCGAGCGACAGATCCGGATAGAGCGACAGGAACTTGGCTATATGCGGCGTGAACAGCTGGCGCGAAAAGAAGGCGTCGACATTGACGCGCAGCCGGCCACGCACCGCGACCGACGTGCCGGAGGTGACAGTCACCGCGTCTTCTATGCCGGTCAGCAACGGCGCCACCTCGGCGTAAAGCCGGCGGCCCTCATCGGTCAGCGACACGGCGCGCGTCGTCCGGTCGAGCAGGCGCACGCCGACGCGGGCCTCCAGACGCGAGACCGCGCGGCTGACGCCGGAGCGTGACAGGCCGAGCGTGTCGGCGGCCCGGGCAAAGCTGCCGCCCTCGGCGATCGCGGCCAGCACGCCGACATTGGAGATGACACGCCCGTCGAACGCCATTGTCCCATCCGTTGATTTCAGATCAACAATGATATGATTTAATAGCACTCACGGCAACAGTCGGTGCCGAGCTAAAGATCCGCCATTCCGCGCCGCAAAGGCGCGAACCCAGAAAAATGGAGACGGATCATGTATGCAATCACCGGCATTACCGGCAAAGTCGGCGGCGCCATGGCGCGCGCACTGCTCGCCGCTGGCCAGCCCGTTCGCGCTGTTGTGCGCGACGCCACGAAAGGCCGGCAATGGGCAGCACTCGGCTGCGACGTCGCGATCGCCGCGATGGAGGATGCAGAGGCGTTGACGCAGGCTTTCGAGGGTGCAACGGCCGTATTCATCCTGCCGCCGCCGGTGTTCGATCCCGAGCCGGGCTATCCGGAAGCGCGGGCGGTCATCGACAGCGTCATGACGGCGCTGAGGGCCGCCAAGCCGGCTAAGGTCGTCTGCCTGTCGACCGTCGGTGCCGATGCGGTCCAGGACAATCTGCTGTCGCAACGCACGATGATGGAGACCGCGCTGAGCCCGCTCCCGCTGGCACTCACCGTGCTGCGCCCAGCCTGGTTCCTCGACAATGTGGCCTGGGACGTTCCATCCGCACGCGAGGCCGGTCTCATCCACAGCTTCCTCATGCCGACGGGCAGGGCGCTGCCGATGGTGGCCGCCACGGATGTCGGGCGGGTGGCGGCGGCGCTCATCCAGGAGGACTGGAGCGGCACGCGGATCGTCGATCTGGAAGGGCCGGAGCGTGTATCGCCCGATGATCTTGCCGCCGCGTTCGCAGCCGTGCTCGGCAAACCGGTGTGCGCCGCGCCGGTGCCGCGCGAGACCTGGGAGGTGCTTTTCCGTTCGCAAGGCATGCGAAATCCACAACCCCGCATGCGCATGCTGGACGGCTTCAACGAGGGCTGGATCACATTCGCCGACGAAACGCGGACGATCAAGGGCACGATATCCGCGGCGGCCGTGGTTGCGGCTCTTGTGGCGGGCGAGGGCGCCTAGGTCGCGCCGGATATGAAGAGGATGGTCGGAGTGGAGAGATTCGAACTCCCGACCCTCTGGTCCCAAACCAGATGCGCTACCAGCCTGCGCTACACTCCGAACGGTCTGTTGCCTATTCATTTCGGTGTTACATGGCAAGTGCAAAAACCTTGCCGCCATGCGCATTGCGCAGTAATGACGGGCGAAGGGGCGGCGATGCCGCCTTGCACAACCATGAGGTGGCCATGTCCGCGCGCATTTTCAGCCCAGCCAAAACCGCGATGCAGTCGGGCAAGGCCAAGACCGGCCACTGGGTGCTGGAATTCGACCCCGAGATGCGCAAGAAGATCGATCCCTTGATGGGCTACACGACGTCGGGAGACATGAGAAGCCAGATCAGGCTTACCTTCGACACGCGCGAAGAGGCCGTGGCTTACGCCGAAAAGGAAGGCCTTGCATTCCGTGTCGAGGAGCCGAAAGAGACCAAGCGCCGCCAGATTTCCTATGCGGAGAATTTCCGCTATGACCGCAGGACGCCCTGGACGCACTGATCGGCGCCAGCGCCAGATATCCAGCCGGCCCCTTTGGCCGGCCAGCGGTCCCGTAGCTCAGCTGGATAGAGCACCGGCCTTCTAAGCCGATGGTCACAGGTTCGAATCCTGTCGGGATCGCCAATAAATCTCTGATTTTACGAGGTTGTTTCCGTCCTGTTGCAGGCGTGTCGGTTGACCTTCTGCCGCGCCGGCACGGTGCCGCGCTCGCCGTAAGACGTGACCCGCGGGAACCTGGCGCCTGGTTGCGCGTTGCCTGGCATGCTCAAGAAGATCGCCTTCGCCGCCGTGCTGTTTCAGGTTGCCGTTTTCTCGGCTCTGATAACGCAGACCGTTCTTTTCGCGTCCACGGCGACTCAGGCGGCGGACGTCCAGCCCGGCGAACCCGTTGCCGTCACCGATAAGGAATGCGCCGCCGCGACGTGGCCGAACATTCCGGATCGGTGTCTGGAGCGGGTTGAGGCGCGCAACTCCATTACGACACTGGTGCTGACGGCGGGGCAATAGAGCAACGCCGCGTGGGGCGACCAGGAATTATTTCGTGATCCCCCGAGGTTGGAACCTTAGCCCACATCAGGCGTTCGGGGCCTTGTATTCGCGGAGCCTCATAAAAGGCAATGTGCGGCCGGCGAAGGGGCGGGGCCAAACGAGCACGGGTTGGGGGAGGAGAAAACGAGGCTATGTCGAAACGTGAAATTGGAACGTCCCCCGCATTGGTGCGGCGCATCGCTGAACTCAAGGCCAGAATGCAGGATGCCAGCATCACCGAATACGAGATGAAGACCTTTCAGAAAGTGGCTTCGATCATGGGGGGCGGCGAAGGCTCTCTACGCCTTGATGCTGACGACCTGATCGCGGCGTCATTTGTTGTAAACGTGCTGGGTGAGCCCAATTGATGGCGGCTGGTCCATCAGCCAACCTTCCAAGCTTTCAAAACCGCGAAATCCGAACGGCCGCCTTTTGGGCGGCCGTCCTTTAGCATATGCGCGCAGCGCTAGCGCTGCAGCGTCGCCAATTTGTCGATCAATTGCGAGGCCGTGTCGGCACAGGCCTTCATGGTCTCGTCGTCAGCGCATTTGGCGTCGACCTCCACGTCGCCGCGCCTCAGCCGAAAATGGGCTGCCTTTGATGGCGGCGGCGGTGGTGGGCCGGCTTCGCGGCCATGCGGCGGTCCGTGGCGGTCGCGCATGCCGTCCGGGCCAGGTGGTGGCGGAGGCGGTGGCGCATTGTCGGGAGCCGCGGAATCGACTGCAGTCTGAGGCGGCGGAGGCGGAGCGTCGGCTTGAGCAAAGGCAGCCGAGGCCATCAAGGTCAGGGCAAGGCCTGCCAGGACAATTTTCTTCATGTCTGTTTCCTTATCTTGTGGGGTCAAGCGATCAGCCGGGCGCGCCAGGGGCGACAGTTTCGACATCAGGTCCATGCAGCCGGTCGAGCAGGCCACGGGGACCTGGCCTCGGCGGCCGCAGGCTTTCGGCACGGCCGTCGGCATGGACGAGCAAGTCACCATGGATGAAGCCGTCGTCGAAATGGCCCTGCACGGTCAGCGTCTCGCCTGCGGCGACCAGCTTGCCGCCTTCGCCGCGCCGTCCGGTTTCGACCAGTGCACGGCCGCTGCCGTCATCGATGACGAACTTGTTCCCGAAGATCTCGGCGACTTTGCCTTTGACGGCGACGGTGCTGTAGGGCGAAAGCGCGGCGATGCTTGTCGGCTGCATCAGCATGACGCTGTCGCGTGGTGCCGCCAACATCGTGGCGGCGCCGCCGGCAACCAGCCCGAATGCAATCAATCCGGCGGCAAACAGGCCGGTGAGGTAAGGTCGGCGGCGTTCCGGTGGCCCGGCTGCTGTCGCCGTGTCGGCGGTTTCTGGAGTGTTGATCATCGTGGTCGCCTTTCTGTTGTGGTGGAATGGCGATCGTTCTAGCCGGCCGACAGGAACCGAGCCTGAACCAGGCCGTTCAGCTTCAGTTAAGCCCGCGGGCTTAGGAGCCGGCGTCAAGGCACATACGGGAAAATCGATGCAATGAAGGTGCTGCTCGTCGAGGACGACGGATCGATCGCCAGCCAGGTGGGCGAGGCGCTTCGCGGCGAGAATTTCGTTGTCGACATTGCCCGCAACGGCGAGGATGGTCACCATCTCGGCGACACCGGCGCCTATGACGTCGCCGTTCTCGATCTTGGCCTGCCAAGGATCGAAGGCAAGGCGGTGCTCAAGGCCTGGCGCGCGGCGGGGCGCAACATGCCGGTGTTGATTTTGACGGCGCGCGACGGCTGGTCGGAAAAGGTCGAAGGCTTCAAGGCAGGTGCAGACGATTATCTGACCAAGCCATTCCGGACCGAGGAACTGATCATGCGGCTGCGCGCGCTGGTACGCAGGGCAGCCGGTCACGCGCAGACGAAAATTATCTGCGGCCCGCTCGCTTTCGACGCGCAGCTTGGCAGTTTCGAGATCGATGGCTTGCCGCTGAAGCTGACCGGCCTCGAATGGCGCGTGCTGTCCAGCCTGATCCTGCGAAAGGAGGTCGTGGTGACGCGTACCGATCTGCTCGACCGCGTCTATGACGGCGATGCGGAGGTCGATTCCAATTCGCTGGAAGTGATTGTCGCCAGGTTGCGCCGCAAGATCGGCCACCAGCATATTGAGACGGTTCGCGGTCTCGGCTACCGGCTGACCGCGGCCGTGACATGAGACTGATCCCGCGCTCGCTGGCGGGCAGGCTGAGGCTGGCGGCAATTGTCGCCATTGTTGCGGCACTTTTGCTTGCCGGCATCGCCATCGCCCTAATTCTGCAGCGCTTCGTCATCTCCCAGATCGACCAGCGGCTGGATGGCCAGGTCTTTGCGATAGCGGGTTCCCTGGAGCGCGATGGCGACGGCAGGCTTACGGTCAAATCGGCGTTGAACGGACCGCCTTTCGACCGCCCGGGCTCTGGCTGGGCCTGGCAAGCGGTCGGGCCGGACGGCGAAATTGTCTCGGCCTCGCTTGCCGGCCACGCCGCCATGAAGCTGCCGCCGGTCCATCCCGGTCGCTTCGACAATATCCCCGGCCTTCCGGACCTGTTCGGGGCGTTGCGTTCGCTCGGCCGCCCAAGGTCAGCCGATGGTGCGGGTGCCGATGGTCAGACCTTGCATTGGCGCATCCTCGATGTGCCGGTCGGGGCGGAGACGGTGATCGTGGCTGCGACCGCGCCTTATCGCGCCATCTATGGGCCGCTACGTGATGCGCTGCTGCCGCTGGCGCTGGCGCTGGCGCTGCTGGGCCTTCTGCTGGTCGGCGCCATGCTGGCACAGGTGCGGCTCGGTCTGCGTCCGCTCACCAACCTGCGCGCAGGGCTGGCCGATATCCGCGCCGGCAGGCGCAGCGCGCTTTCCACCGACCAGCCCAGTGAAATCCTGCCGTTGGTCGAGGAGGTCAATAGCCTGCTGGCCAACAATGCCGAGGGTCTGGCGCGCGCCAGGCGTCATGTTGCCAATCTGGCGCATGGCCTGAAGACACCACTCGCGGCGCTGGGCCTGGCGCTTGAGAAGCGGCCGGCAGGCGCTATGGCTCGGGCCGTCCCCGGCGCGGATGTCGCCGCAATGCGCGCCCAGCTGGAATTGATGGAGCGGCTGATCCGCCATCATCTGGCCCGCGCTCGGGCCGCGGCGCTGGCCGGCCCCGCCCGTGCCAGCACCAACGTCGCCGAAAGGCTCACCGACCTGACTGGCATGATGGCTAATGTCCACCGTGAGCGCGGCTTGACCTTCGAAGTCTCGGCGGCTTCCGACGTCGCGGTCGCAAGCGAGATGCAGGACTTTGACGAGATCCTCGGCAACCTGCTCGACAATGCCTGCAAATGGGCACGTTCGCGCATCATCGTTTCGGCAAACACTGATGAAAGCCGCGTCATCATCGACATCGATGATGACGGTCCTGGTCTCGACGCGACGGCGATGCCGGAGGTGATGCGGCCAGGACGCCGCATCGACGAGGCGACGCCGGGCCATGGCTTCGGCTTACCGATCGCCGCTGAACTCGTGGAACTCTATGGCGGAAGTCTCGGTCTGTCGCGCGCACCCGGCGGCGGCCTGCGGGCAAGGGTGGTCTTGCCGCAAAGCCGCTGACTCCGAGGCGATGCTTCTATTCGCGTATTCGCGCGAGGCCTGTCGATATCGAATTGAACGGAAAGTCTTATCATTTTGTTTGCGTTGGTACGTCATAGTAGCGACGGCTAACGGAGTGGAATGGATGAAGCTTGACCTGTCGCCGACCAGCTGGGGCAGGGTGATCGCTGTCACCGCCGCCGGCACGGCATTCTTCATTGCCGTGGCGTTTTTCGTCGATTCCTTCAATTTCCCCTATCTCTCGCCCGAGGCCGTCTGGCGGGCACAAATGACGGACCTGATGCTGCCCCTGGTGCTGGGCGGGTCGTTCCTGTTTTTCCTGATGTGGAAGATCCGCCAGTTGGCGATAGCGCAGCGCGACCTCAGCGTCATCGCCGCGACCGACAGCCTGACGGCGGTGCTGAACCGCGGCGCCTTCTCGATGCTGGTCGAGGCCTATCTCGAGCAGACCCGCAAGCAAGAGGATACCCGTTCTGGCGCGCTGCTGATCATCGACGCCGACCACTTCAAGTCGATCAACGACCGCCTCGGCCATGACTGCGGCGACCAGGCGCTCAAGCTGATCGCCCAGGCGATCAAGGGACAGCTGCGCGGCAGCGATATTGTCGGCCGCATCGGCGGCGAGGAGTTTGGCGTCTTTCTTCCCGGTGTCGACCCCTCGCAATCCTGGCTGGTTGCCGAAGGCATCCGCCGGCGGATACGCGAAATGGATTTTTCGCCCGGCGGCCGCGCCTGTCCGCTTTCCGTCTCGATCGGCGGCACCAGCTTCAGCGGCCCGACGACTTACGAGGCGATATTCTCCGCCGCCGACAGACGGCTCTATGCCGCCAAATCGAATGGCCGCGATCAGGTCAGTTTCGACCCGGCGGAAGCCGCATTGGTGTCCCAGCCCAGCGCCGCCACGATGCATTGACCGCGGCCTTTAGCGCGCGAGGCTGACGTAGCCACTTCCTTGACGCTTCCTTGTCGGTGTGCTTCCTCCGGCTGACGCGATGTATGGGCATCGCCACGGACATTTCTGCTTTCTTGAGTTCCTCGATCATCAGGGCCGCCGGTGCAGCCACAACCTTTTCGATGCCGGCGAACGAGTGATGGGGTGGCCCCGGGCAAGGCCAGGCAAGCGCTGCGATCATGATCCATTTGTTCAACGGCTTTCAGAACCCGTTTGGCGGCAGCGAACGCGAAACCCTGGACCTGTACCGGCTGCTGAGTGTCGACCAGCAGGTGCGCCTTTGGGCAACCTCTTCGCGCGTGTCCGACGAACTGATGCGGCAATTTCCGATTCGCCGCGCCTCGCCGGCTAGGCGCGACGTGCCGGACGGCGGCACCTATGTCTTCCTCGGCGCGCATTGGCGCAACAAGATCTGGCCTTACCTGGTCCGCCGGCCACGCCGGCTGATCTATGTCTTCAACACCTTTCACCCGAAGATCATCGGCCTGACGACCGGCATGCCGCGCCTGCTGGGCTGGCCCGACGCCGAGCTGGTGCTGATCTCCGACTTTCAGAAGCGCATGCTGCAGGTCGAAGGCGTCGTGCATCCGTCGCCGATCGATATCGGGCGTTTTTCACCACGACCGGCAAGGCCGGATGGTCCGTTCACGGTGGGGCGGCTCAGCCGCGACACGGCGGACAAGCATCATGCCGACGATGTTGCGCTCTACGAGGCCTTGCTGACCGATGGCGTTGCGGTGCGGATCCAGGGCGGCATGCCGCTCAGGGACAGGCTCGCGCCGCATCCGCACCTCGAACTCCTGCCGCAGGGCCAGTTCGCCGCCGAACAGTTCCTGCCGACGCTCGACGTGTTCTACTATCGCACCGGCTCGCATGTGGAGACGTTCGGCCGCGTGGTGTTCGAGGCGATGGCTTGCGGCCTGCCCGTGGTCTGCCATTCGTATGGCGGTTATGCCGACCATATCAGCCACGGCAAAAACGGTTTTCTCTTCGAGACGACGCAGCAGGCGGCGCAAATCCTGACCGAACTCAAGGCCGATCCGGCGCTGCGGGCCGACGTGGGCCACGAGGCGCGGCAGACCGTCGAGCGGCTGTTTTCGCCGCAGGCATTGCAACAGCGGCTGGATTTCTATCGGCGTTAGCGATACCGGGCAGGAACCACGGCTTGCCCACTCCGTTCGTCATCAACCTCGACATCGCCAAAGCTGACATGCAAAAGAATCAATCGGCGGACCGCATCGGCGCCACCGGATCGCGCGGAGCTTCTTACCAATGACATCGATGGGTGCGGCGGCACTGCTGATCCTGGTCCTGACCTATGCCGGCGTCGCCATCGGCCGCATCCCCGGCCTGCGTCTCGACCGGGCTGGCATCGCGCTGCTTGGCGGCGCCGCGATGATCGCCATTGGCGCGATCAGCATGGAGGACGCCTACCGCGCCATCAATTTCGATACGATCACGCTTCTGCTCGGCATGATGATCGTGGTGGCGCATCTGAAGGTCTCCGGCGCCTTTCGCGGCCTGGGCGCCATCGCCATCGAACATGCGCACGCACCGTTCATGTTGCTGGTGATGGTGACGCTACTGACCGGCGTGCTGTCGGCCTTCCTGGTCAACGACGCCATCTGCCTGGTCATGGCGCCGATCGTCGTCCACGTCACCCGCGTCATCAACCGTAACCCGATCCCCTATCTGATCGCCACCGCCACCGCGTCGAACTGCGGCAGCGTCGCCACCATTACCGGCAATCCGCAGAACATGGTCATCGGTGCGCTGTCAGGCATTTCCTACCCCGCCTTTTCGGCGGCGCTGGCGCCGGTCGCCCTGTTCGGCCTTGTCGCGGTCATCGTCATCGTGCGCATCGTCTATCGCGCCGAATTCACCCGCACCGCTGAATTGACGCCGCATGTCTCGCGCGGCCGCATGCATCGCGGCCAGGTGCTGAAGGCGGTGATCGTCTGCATCGGGCTGGCCTTCGCCTTCTTCGCCGGCGTCCCCGTTGCCAAGGCAGCCTTGATCGGCGGCGCCATTCTCCTGCTCACCCGCGCCATCAAGCCCGAACGCATCTACCGCGAGATCGACGGCCCGCTGCTGTTCATGTTCGCCGGCCTGTTCGTGGTGGTTGCCGGCGCCGAAAGGACGCTGCTGACGCCCGATCTCATCGCCTCGGCCAAGAATCTCGGCCTGGACGATGTCTGGCGCCTGTCCGGCTTCACCGCGGTGCTCTCCAACATCATGAGCAATGTGCCGGCGGTGCTGGCGCTGCGGCCGTTCATACCCGGGCTGGAAAACCCGGAGCGGGCCTGGCTGGTGGTGGCGATGAGTTCCACGCTCGCCGGCAATTTCACGCTGCTCGGCTCGGTCGCCAACCTGATCGTCGCCGAGCAGTCCAAGGCCGCCGGCACACCCTTGTCCTTCGGTGCCTTCTTCAAGGTCGGCCTGCCGCTGACGTTGATCACGCTCGTCGCCGGCACGGCATGGCTGGCATTCGGATTCTAGAGGGAGCCGCAAAGCGGTGACGAATACGAATCAAGTCGAAAGCGGCGATCTGATCCGACGTGCGGTGGCCGCTTTCAATTCCGGTAATCATGGCCAGGCAATGCAGCTGTGCGAGTTGGGCCTGAAGCAGCACCCGGACGATCCAGCACTTTGCCATCTTCTGGCGGCGGTCCTGTTCGCCAGGGCGGATTTGTCGGGAGCCCGCACGCGCATCGAGACGAGTCTGGCCGCTCGTGCGGATAATGTGCCCGCCTTGATTCTCGCATGCAGAATTGCCAGGGCCGATGGCCGGTTTGACGCGGCGTTGCAACAGCTGGATCGCGCGGCAAAGCTGTCATCACAGGCGGAGATACTGATCGAGCGGGCACGTACCCTCGACCAGGCAGGCAATGCTTCGGCCGCGCGCGAATGCTGGACGCTTGTCTTGCAACGGGATCCGAAATCAAAGGAGGCAATGGCACGCCTGGGGCACCTTGCGTGGGAACGCGGCGAGTCTCTGGAGGCGGAAGCCCTCCTCGAACGCGCCGTCGCCGGCGGTGGGCGTCCGGCTGCCTGGTTCGATCTCGGACTGGTGCGTCAGGACATGCGCAAGTTCGGCAGCGCCGCCGAAGCCTACCGACGTGTGCTTGAGATGAACCCGGACGCACCGGAGGCTGCCGTCAATCTGGGCGTCGTCTTGCAGGAAACCGGCGACCTCGACGGGGCCATGGCGGCGTATTCGATGGCCTATCGTCTGCGCCCATCCACGTTCGGCGTCATCGCCATGGCGCTCACATCGGCGCCGAGCGGCAGGTTATGGCTCGATGAGGAAGCGCTGCGTCGCTCACTCGCCGGCGGCGCGCCCCCGCCTAGCGCGAAACCGCTTGCGGTAGACGCCGGGCGTTGACAGGACACTAGCGACCGTCTGCGCATAAGACGCCTGCCGTTCTTCGTCGAACACCTCGTATTCCAGCTGCGGCGCGGCGCGCGGAACCGCAAAGCACTGTGCGACGGGAGTTCCTTTCGGGAGCACGCCGGAGAACCCAGGTTCCGTCCAGACCGCCGGGAAATTGATGCCGCCATCGCTGAACCGGTCGGAATCCACCAAGCCGGTCACCAGCCGGAACGGAAGATCCTCGCGATTGACCGGATGCGTCGCGAACAGCGACCAGCCATCCTCGAGCTCGATGGTCCAGAAGCTGTTGAATTTGAGGGCGGCTTGGCCAGGCGTAGCAAACGGGCTGCCGGCGAGCTGCCCCGGCGTGTGGAAGCTCAATGGCGCTCTGGGGTGGTTCTGGGTGAGCGGTTCTGGAATTTGCCAGTCCCAGGAAAAGGTGCCCTTGTCGACGACGATGTCGCATGGCAGCAGGACCATGAAGCCATAGGTCATCGCATCGACAACGGGCGGACACTGCTTGAGCGTCCGAATGTCACGGCCGTGGATCTCCGAATAGGCGGTGGCGGGCATCGCGCGCAGCCATTCCGGCAGAGCGCCCCGCGCCGGGATCGGGCGCGGCAAATGCTCAATCAACGTCGGATCACATCGGAAGATGATACGCATCAACGCCTCCTGGCATTGCGATACCATGCTTGCCGGCCGCGTTCCAAGCCACGGTTGGTCATTCCTTGTTCTGCGATCTCGCCCGGACAAGCGCCGCCGCGGCTCGTCCTGCCGCCTCGATATATTCGGGATTGCGGTGGACCAGCATGATCGAAAACGAACCATCGATCAAAAGCACGATCTCGCGTGCCACCGCCTGCGGTTCCTTGACGCCGCGGTGGGACAACGCGCCGGCCAGCCATGCCTCGAAATTCGACTTGTGGCGTGATCCGACCTTCACCGCCGGATGGCCGGGCATCGAAGCGAGTTCCGCTGCCGTGCGCAGGAAACCGCATCCCTTCCACTTCGGGTGGCGCGCAGCCCGCGCCAGATTGCTGAAGATCGCCTCGACCTTGCGGTCCGCACCGCCTTCCGCGGCATCGAACCAGCCGGCCATCTGCCGCAAATTGGGCTGGTCGCGCCCGTCGAGATAGGCGGCGATCAGGTCGTCCTTGCTCTTGAAGTGGTAGTAGAGCGTGCGCTTGGTGAGGCCCGCCTTTTCGGCAATGGCGTCGACGCTGACCCGGCCGATTCCCTCGGCATAGAACAGCCTCGTCGCGGCATCGACGATGCGTTTGCGGGTTGGGCTGGCGGCTTCAGGCATCGGTCGTGTATACCGACTAGTGAATATACACGCAATCGAAAGCGTGATCCCTTTCCGTCGTATCTGGAAAGGAAGAGCAATGGCAGATCTTGTCCTGAACGAGACCCGCGACGGGGTGAGCATCCTCACCCTCAACCGTCCGGAAAAGCTCAATGCGCTGAACTACGCCCTCATCGATCGCCTGCTCGCGATCCTCGACGACATTGAAGTCAATGGCAGCATCCGGGCTGTCATCCTCACTGGAGCAGGGGACCGGGCGTTTTCGGCGGGTGGCGATATCCACGAATTCTCACTGAGCGTCGCGGCCGGCACGGATGTGGCGCTGCGCGATTTCGTCCTGCGCGGCCAGAGGCTGACGGCAAGGCTTGAAGCCTTCCGCAAACCCATCATCGCCGCCGTCAACGGGATTGCCTTCGGCGGTGGCTGCGAGATCACCGAGGCCGTGCCGCTGGCGATCGCCAGCGACCGCGCCCTGTTCTCCAAACCGGAGATCAACCTTGCAATGCCGCCGACCTTCGGCGGCACGCAGCGCCTGCCGCGGCTTGCCGGACGCAAGCGCGCACTGGAATTGCTGTTGACGGGCGACTGGTTTCCGCCGCCGCGGGCACTCGAACTTGGGCTGGTCAATCAGGTCGTGCCGCATGCCGAGCTTATGCCGGCGGCGCACGATCTTGCCCGCCGCATCATCACGCATTCGCCGGCAGCGCTCGCCAGCATTCTCACCGCGGTGGCGCGCGGTATCAACCTCGGCATCGCGGAAGGACTGCTTGTCGAGGCCGAACAATTCGCCCGCATGGCCCCGACCGCCGATCTCAGGGAAGGGCTTGCCGCCTGGATCGAGCGGCGCAAGCCCAGCTATGACGGCTCCTGGACGCACGTCACCAGGCCGGACGAGGCAAGGCGCGCCTCGCTGCGACTCGACCAGGCGGCCGGTCAGGGCAAAGCGTTGAGGTGATGCGTCATACCGAGGCGGGAGACCGCCGGCCGGCCACCGTCACTTCGCCCCGACGGTGAACCCCAATTGCCCCAGCACTTTCACCGCACACCGCAAGGAACGGCGGCTTGTGGGTGCGGAAATAGGCGTGGAAGGCAGGATAGGGGGCGACATTGCTCTTGTAGTCGCCGAGCAGGTCGATCTGCACTTTCTCTGCGCCCGGTCGTCCGAAATAGAAGCTGTCCAGCGAGTAGCCGTCGGGCGAGACCGGATACGCCGGCGCGCCATGCGTGTACTGCCAGGCAATCGCCTCGGATCCCGGCCTCCCGACATAGACGGAATTCTGCTCCCTTCCTTACATCTTTGTAAGGTCCGCGTCATGTGAACGCATGACGATTGAGCAGGACGAGTGAAATCTATTAGCGGCCCCAGAATGGAGGTGGTTGTGATGGACGGTTCTCGTGGTGATGTATTGACCGAGCGGTCATTCGAGGCGAGCGCTTATAGCGATTACCGATCGAGCCATCAGACTCCAGGCTACGGCGCCGACTACACGAAAACCTACCGTTCCGGCTACTATGCTGCCTTGTGGTTGCGTATCGAACGCTCCCTGGTTGAAAACATTCTTAGGCCTCTTGGCGGGCCGGGTCGCAGCTGCCTTGACTTCGCCTGCGGCACAGGCCGCGTCACAACTGTTGCAGGCCCATTGTTTGGTGAGGTCGTCGGCGTCGACGTCTCTCAATCCATGCTCGCTTGCGCGCGGGTTCCGGGCAACGTCCAACTGGTGGAAGCCGATCTGACGGTTGCCCCCCTTTCCAGAAGATTCGACGTGGTCACAGCTTTTCGGTTCTTCCTGAACGCTGAAGACACTCTTAGGCGGGACGCACTGTCGGCCATTCATGAGCACTTGAACGATGGTGGGTTGCTGGTTTCGAACATCCACATGAACGCAACCTCGCCAATGGGTCTGGTCTACCGCTTTCTCAACCGACTACAGGGGCGCGTCGTGCGCAGTACGTTAAGCATCCACGCATATCGCCAGATGCTCGTTTCCAACGGGTTTGTCGTCGAACGGGTCATCGGCTATGGGTTTTTGCCGCGACCCGGGTGGCTGCTACCGAGGCTTTGCGAGATGTTGGTCGGGCCTGTTGAGACGATATGCAGGCGCGCTGGTGTCCCAGCGCGCTTTGCTCAGAATTTCTTAGTGGTCGCCAGAAAGCGATAGACCCAGATCCGCTCCAACCAGAGCGGTAACGCAAAGACCCTCAATGGAAGGGGCTTTTTGTGATGCCGGCCTATGGCAGCTATCCCGCGCGCATCACGGCGCGACGTTCACGTGACCCTTCATGTTGGGATGGAAGCGGCAGAAATAGTCGACCGCCCCCGCCGTCTTCAACGTCAGGCTTGCCGACTTCTTCGGCGGGATCATCACCTCCCAGCCGCCTTTCACGGTGGCCGTGTGGGCAATCAAGTCCCTGTTCACCCACTCTATCGTGTCGCCGACCTTCGCCTCGATGGTCGCCGGCGAGAAGACGAGCTTGTCGATGGTGACCTCTATGGTTGCGGCCTGCGCCGGCGCCGCGGTAAGCGCCAGCACGGCCAGCCAGGACAGGCGGATCAAGGCGCCCGATTTCATTTCAGCATGCCGGCGACATGTTCGGCGTGCTGCTCATGCCCCTGGAAGATCTTGAGGCCGGTCTCGAGCAGGCTCTTCAACTCGGCATTGCTGGCCGAAGGAATGAGCAGCGTTTCGAGCGCGCCGTTGACCTGCTTGTGGTAGGCGACTTCATTCTCGATATAGGCCTTGTCGAAAGCCGCGCCCTTCAGCTTGGCGAGCTTGGCGCGTTCTTCTTCCGCCGCCTTGGTCAGCGCCTGGCTGGTGGCGTTGTCCTCGGGCTTCACCTTGAGCTTCTTGACCAGGTCGAGCGCCTGTTTGTTCACCGCCTCGTGGTCGCGCTCCATGTCCTTGGCGAAGGCGACGACCTCCTTGTTCTTCGATGTCTTGATCGCCTGCTTGGCCGCCTCGATGTCGAGGACGCCGGCTGTGTAGGCGATATGGGCGATCTGCGGGTCGGTCGGCTTGTCGGCGGCTTGCGCGAACGGGGCAGCGCTGACGAGGAGCAGGGCGGCAAGGGCGGCGGTATATCGGGTGAACATGGCATCCTCCTTCGCCCGGCCGCGAGGAAGCGCCGGGCTTACATTTCCAGTTGACGCTGATTGGATGCGCTGCCGGGAGAAACGTTCCCGGGAAATCGCGAGGGGATCATTCGAAGCCCAGCCGACCCATCACGGCCTTGGTCAGCCGTTCGCAGCGGCGGCCGGCGAAGGGGAAGGCGTCGAGCAGCACCGGGCCGATCTCGTCATCCAGCGCCTTGCGCAACAGGCTACGTGCCCGGTGCAGCCTCGTCTTGATGGTCTCCGGCCGCACGCCGAGCAGATCGGCGGTTTCCTCCATGCTCAGCCCCTCGATGACGCGCGCCACGAAGACCATGCGGTAGATGTCGGGCAGGCTGTCGGTCGCCCGTTCGACAAGTGCGAGAATCTGCCGCTGCGCCATTGTCCGCTCCGGATCGTCGCTGGGGTTGAGGGGAAAGCGGATGACTTGCGCTTCCGGGTTTTCGGCCATCGCCACAATGCGGCGCCTCTTGCGCAGGCGGCCGAGCGCCTCGTTGATGACGATGCGCGACAGCCAGGTGGCGAGCGAGGCATCGCCGCGAAATGCCGCCAGGCTGGCGAAGGCGCGGACATAGGCCTCCTGGACGACGTCCTCGGCTTCGGCGTCATTGCGCAATATGCCGCGCGCGATGCGGTAGAGCCGCTGGTTGTATGTCTTGATGATCGTGCGGAAGGCGCCCGCGTCGCGCGCCAGGGATCGCTGCACGAGCAGCAGGTCGCTGGAGAAGGCCTCGGCCACTCCGGGCATCGTGGCGGGCATTACGAGCTTGCTCATCGCGACCGGATCTCCCCGAACAGACGCCCGAATAGACGCTTGACTGCACGTTGGATGCGCCCGCCGGAAAAAGGTTCCCGGATTTCGGCAACCTGGCGCAGCTATATTAAAGCAATTCCAGGAAAAGTGTGGGCGGGTTTCCCGGGAAAAGCGCGTAGCGCTTTCCCTTGGGAATTGCGTCAAAACAAAGAGTTAGAGCGGTTCGCTGTTTCCGTGAAACGGCGAAACGCTCTAAGCCGCCAATCCCTTGTCTGCGGCCTGCACGCGTGCAGCCGCCGCCAGAAGGTCGGTCTGGGTGATCAGGCCGAGAATACGCCGTTCGCCGTCGACGATGACCACGGCGTGGCTGCGGCCGTCGGTCAGTACCGGAAGCAGGCTCATCGCCGGGGTGTCGGGCGAAGCGGTGCCGGCCTTCGACATCACGCCCTTCACCGTGTCGGTGGCCCTGGTCAGTTCGCGCAGGCCGACGGCCCCGACCAGCCGGGCATCCGCGTCGACCACCGGCAAGGTGCGGATGTTGTGATCGAGCAGTTGCCGGCGCGCCTCGTCGGCGGTGGCCTGCTCGGGCACCGAAACCACGTCGCGGGACATGATGTCCTGGCAAAGCAGCGTCCGGTGCGAGCGCACCATGGCTTGCAGTTCGACTTGTCTCAAAAGCCGTTCGAGGTCTTCGCGGCCGATGTCGAAAGTTTCGTCGAGCGTGGTCAGCGCCGCGTCGATGTCCTCTGGCCGAAAACCGACGCGCTGCCGCGCCGGCGGATCGGCGGTCCCATGGCTGTTGGCTATGGGTGCGGCGACATGCGCGTAGTTGCGCCGCGCCAGCTTGTGGAACAGCAAGCCGAGCGTGACCAGGATAATCGAATTCAGGGCCACCGGCACGAACGGAAACAGGAATCCGGCGCTGACCACGGCCGGTCCGCCGAGCACCGCCGTCAGCGCCGCCGCGCCGCCCGGCGGATGCAGGCAGCGTGTGAACGACATGGCAGCGATGGCGAGCGCCACGGCGAGGCCAGAGGCCATGACCGGATCATGGATGAAATGCGCCACGGTCACACCCACCAGCGCCGATATGGAATTGCCGCCGATGATCGACCAGGGCTGCGCCAACGGGCTCGCTGGCACGGCAAACAGAAGCACGGCGGACGCGCCCATCGGCGCCACCAGCAGGGCCACATGCGGGCCGCTGCCCATCGCCAGTCCGCTGATCACGCCGGTAAGCGCGATGCCGATCGTGGCGCCGATGCAGGCCAGCAGCCGCTCGCGCAGCGTTGCGCCGGCAAGGATGGGGACAAAAAGACGAAAGGCCATGGCAAGCTTTGTTGGAAATGGATTGGTCGGAAATGCCGTGCAGCAGGCAATGCGGCCGAACCCGCGGATTTGAAAGTCAAACAAATCCGCAAAGTCATGGCTCGGGAGAATAATATTGCGCGCCACGCTCCGATGGGATGCCGTGAGCGGCTCGCGCTTTGTCATCAGCGCCAAGGCCTTGCCGCTGCCGGCTGATTCTGTCCGGCCGTCAGCCCGCGCGCGCCGGTTAGGCCGTCGCCGCGGCCAGCCCGTGCAAAATGTCGGCTTTCAGGTCGTCGACATCCTCGAGGCCGATCTGCAGGCGGATCAGCGGACCTTCATAGGGGGCTTTTGCAACGACGCGGTCGCCGAGCCAGACCGGCACCGCAAGGCTCTCATAGCCGCCCCAGGAATAGCCGAGGCCGAAGATCCGCAGCGCGTCGAGGAAAGCGTGCTGCTCCTTCTGGCCGCCGCCGGCGAGCACGATGGAAAAGATGCCGCTCGAGCCGCAGAAGTCGCGCTTCCACAAATCGTGGTCCGGATGGCTGGGAAGGGCAGGGTGGAGCACGCGCGCCACGCCCTTCTGGCCTTCGAGCCACGACGCGATGGCGAGCGCGCTGCGCTGGTGATGCTCCAGGCGCACGCCCATCGTGCGCAGGCCGCGCAGCACCTGGTAGACATCGTCGGGTCCTGCGCAGCAGCCAAGCGTGCAAAAACTCTCATAGAGCTGCTTCCAGTGGCTCTCATTGGCCGAGACCGTGCCGAGCAGCACGTCGGAATGACCGGCCGGATACTTCGTCGCCGCGTGGATGGAAATGTCCACGCCATGGTCGAGCGGCCGGAAATAGAGCGGCGTCGCCCAGGTGTTGTCCATCATCACGATGGCGCCGGCCGCATGCGCTGCCTTGGCGATCGCCGGGATGTCCTGCACCTCGAATGTATTGGAGGCTGGCGATTCCGTGAACACCACTTTGGTGTTGGGCTTGATCAGCGCCGCGATGCCGGCACCGACATCCGGGGCGTAGTACTCCACCTCGACGCCGAGCCGCTTCAGCATCGTGTCGGCGAAATTACGGGTCGGATGATAGACGCTATCGACGATCAGCAGATGATCGCCGGCCGATACGAAGGCGAGCAGGGGAATGGTCACCGCCGCGAGGCCCGACGGCACCACGATCGTGCCCGCGGATCCCTCCAACTCGTCGATGGCCTGGGCAAGGGCGTCCGTCGTCGGCGTGCCGCGTGTGCCGTAGGTGTATTTCTGGTTGCGGCCCGCCATTGCGGCGGCGTTGCGGAACAGCACGGTCGAGGCGTGCACGACAGGCGGATTGACGAAGCCGAAATAGTCGTGCGGGTTGTTGCCCGAATGGGCCAATCGCGTGTTGATACCCATCTTGCCGGAAACCTCGTTGCCGTCCTTAGCCATGCTTTGTCTTCGCCTTGTTTGATAAGGCGCTAGCCATAGTGCGGTGCCATGGGCGGCGCAACAGCCCGCCGTCCGCCAGGAATGGACTTCGAATATGCCAATTCTCCACCTGAACGGCATTGCGGCGGGAGCCGGCCAAGGTGCGGCAGTGATCGTCGGCGCAGCCGATCCGTCCCCCGGTCAACCTATTGTGGGCGGCTGTGAAACATATATAATCAATTTCTAATATTAATCGCCGGGTTGCCTCAGATGCTGCCGGATGGTTTTTGGCCGGTTACCTCCTGATCCCCCGATCCGGCCATCGCGCTCAAGGAGCGCGGCAAGGGGAGGAATGCCATGCCCGACGTCAAATGGACGATGAAGGCGCGCGAATTCATCAACTGCAATTGTGCCTATGGCTGTCCATGCCAGTTCAATGCCGCGCCCACGCACGGCTTCTGCCAGGCGGTTGCCGGCATGGAAATCGAGAGCGGCCATCACGGGGCCACTAAACTCGATGGATTGCGGTTCGTCGGGATTTTCCGCTGGCCCGGCGCCATCCATGAGGGCAGGGGCGAAGCAGCGGTGGTGGTCGATGAAAGGGCAAGCGAGGCCCAGCGTGAAGCGCTGCTTCGCATACTGGGCGGACAGGACACCGAACCCGGCGCGACGATATTCCAGGTGTTTTCGACCACGCTGGAGAAATTCCATGACCCGATCTTTGCCCCGATCGAATTCGAGGTCGACGTCGACGCGCGAACCGGACGTCTGCATGTCAAGGGCGTGACCGACGGTCGCGGCGAGCCGATCAAGAATCCGGTCACCGGCGCGGAGCATCGGGCTCGCATCGACCTGCCGCACGGCTTCGAATACGCAATGGCCGAGATCGGTCGCGGCTGGACCAAGGCGACCGGCCCGATCAAGTTCGAGCTGGCCGACACCCACAGCCATTTCGCCAATCTGCATCTCACGCAGAGCGGCGTCGTGCATTGACCTGATCCGATGGGCGACACGGCGCTGGAGGCGGTGCTGCGGCGCGACCGTATGGTCGTGATGGCCGCGCTTGTCGTGATTGCGGTGTTCGCCTGGGCCTATGTGTTGTGGCTCGCCATCGACATGGCCATGCCCGCGTCCCCGATGACGGCCGGAGCGAGCGGCAATATGGCCGGAATGAACATGTCGACCACGGACATGGATGGCACGGACATGGGTGGCACGGACATGGGCGGCATGGATGTGGGCGGCGCCGTGGCGCCAGGCTTCCGGGCCTGGGCACCCGCCGACTTCGCTTTCATCTTCACCATGTGGGCGGTGATGATGGTCGGCATGATGACGCCTTCGGTCGCGCCGCTGTTGCTGCTCTATGCCGGCATCGGCCGCAAGGCGCAGGCGGATGGCCGCCCCATCGCGTCGACCGGATGGTTTTTCACCGGCTATCTCACCGTCTGGATCGTCTTCAGCATCGCCGCGACCGGCGCGCAATGGCTGCTCGTCCGCCTGGCCCTGCTCGATCCCTCGATGGCGACCGACAGCACGATCCTCGGCGGCCTCGTCCTGATCGCCGCCGGCCTCTATCAATGGACCCCGATCAAGGGCGCCTGCCTGCGCCAATGCCAGGGGCCGATCGGGTTCCTGATGAGCCATGGCGGCTTCCGTTCCGCGCCATCAGGCGCGATTCGGCTGGGCATCGATCACGGCCTCTATTGTCTGGGCTGCTGCTGGGCGCTGATGGCCCTGCTGTTCGTCGGCGGCGTCATGAATATCCTGTGGATTGCCGGTATCGCCATCCTCGTTCTCCTGGAAAAGACGGCCACGAGCGGGCCGTTGATCTCGCGCATTTCCGGTGCGCTGATGGTGGCGGCCGGCGTGTGGTTGATGTCTCGTGCGCTTTGACTCCCAGGTCCGATGACAGTCTTCGGACGTGCCAATACATCCGGTGTCCAGATCAGCGACGTCAGGCTGGTGCCAGGGATGGATTATGCCGCTGGCCCGCCTTTGCGTTGAATGCGCTTTGCCGACTTTATTCGCGCCGTGACTAAAATGCGGGCGCGTTTGTCTGCAATTCGGGCATTTCGGGCAATCGATTTTCAAAGACGTTCGGATTCGGTCATTTCCCTTGACCTCACGGGAATTATCGCCTTCGATGCTGTTCGTGAATGGGAGGCGGCGCGTCGGTTACGATGCGGGATTCCGGGAATGGGCTGGAATGGGAAGCTGCGTTCACACGGGAAAAAAGATCAGGTTTTGCCTGAAAACAGAAAAGGGTCTGTGGGTCATGAAACATATTGCTATCGGCATCCTTGGGGCCGCTACGCTCGGATTTATGGCGTCGGCCGCGTCGGCGACGACGCTCGACACCGTCAAGGCGAAGGGCTTCATCCAGTGCGGTGTCTCGACGGGTCTGGCCGGGTTCTCGGCGCCGGACGACAAGGGCGACTGGCAAGGCATCGACGCGGATTTCTGCCGCGCTGTCGCGGCCGCCGTCTTCGGTGACGGCACCAAGGTCAAGTTCACGCCGCTCAGCGCCAAGGAGCGTTTCACCGCGCTGCAGTCCGGCGAGGTCGACATCCTGTCGCGCAACACCACCTGGACGATCAATCGCGACACCGCACTTGGCCTGAATTTCGTCGGCACCACCTACTATGACGGCCAGGGCTTCATGATCAACGCCAAGAAGCTGCCGGGCGTCAATTCGGCGCTCCAGCTCTCCGGCGCCGCCGTCTGCGTGCAGAGCGGCACCACCACCGAGCTCAACCTCGCCGACTACTTCAAGGCGAACAAGATGGAATATAATCCGGTCGTCTTCGAAAAGCTCGAAGAGGTCAACGCAGCCTATGATGCCGGCCGCTGCGACGTCTACACCACCGACCAGTCGGGCCTTTACGGCATCCGCCTGACGCTGGGCGCGCCTGCCGATCACGTCGTGCTGCCCGAGATCATCTCCAAGGAGCCGCTCGGACCGGCCGTGCGCCAGGGTGACGACCAGTGGTACCATATCGTCAAGTGGACCTATTTCGCGCTGCTTGACGCTGAGGAACTCGGCATCACCAAGGCCAATGTCGATGAGATGAAGAACTCGGCCAGCCCGGAGATCAAGCGTGTTCTCGGCCAGGAAGCCGACACCAAGATCGGCACCGATCTCGGCGTCTCCAATGACTGGGTCGTCAACATCGTCAAGGCGGTCGGCAACTACGGCGAAATGTTCGATCGCAATGTCGGTTCGGGCAGCCCGCTCAAGATCGCGCGCGGCATCAATGCGCTGTGGACCAAGGGCGGCCTGCAATACGCTCCGCCGATCCGCTGACCGAAATGTGATCCGGAAGGCAGACATCTGCCTTCCGGTTTCTCTTTCCAGGGGACGGTCGCATGGCATCGCAGGAAGTTCTTCGCGAGGAGTCCAGCAGGGCTTCCTTCATCAATGATCCGAAAGTCCGCAGTCTCTTCTTCCAGACGCTGGTCGTCATCGTCCTGTTCGGCTCCGTCTGGTGGATCGTGCAGAACGTCATCGACAATCTGCAGCGCCTGCACATAGCGTCGGGCTTCGGTTTCCTCAGGGGACGCGCCGGTTTCGACATTTCGGACACGCCGATCGCCTATACGTCGGACTCGACCTATGGCCGCGCCATCGTCGTCGGCCTGATCAACACCGTCATCGTCGCCGTGGCCGGCATCATCACCGCCACGATCATCGGTTTCGTCATCGGCATCGGCCGCCTGTCGCAGAACTGGCTGATCCAGAAGATCTGCACGGTGTATGTCGAGGTCTTCCGCAACATCCCGCCGCTGCTGGTCATCTTCTTCTGGTATTCCGGCGTGCTGGCCGTTCTGCCGGCGCCGCGTGACAGCTATCATCTGCCCTTCGGCTCCTTCCTCAACCAGCGTGGCTTCTACTTTCCCCGCCCGGTCTGGGGCGAGGGCTCCTGGCTGATCTTCGTCGCCTTGCTTGTCGGCATCGCCATGGCGTGGTTCGTCGCCCGCACGGCGCGCCAGCGGCAGATGGCGACGGGCCAGCAATTTCCGGTGTTTTGGACAGCCGTGGCGCTGATCGCCGGACTGCCATTGCTCGCTTATGTGCTGAGCGGCTTTCCGCTGAGCTTCGATCTTCCCAAACAATCGACCTTCAACCTGACCGGCGGTTTTCAGGTCAAGCCGGAGTTCCTGTCGCTCTATCTGGCGCTGTCCTGCTACACCGCGGCCTTCATCGCCGAGATCGTGCGCGCCGGCATCCGGGGGGTCAGCAAGGGCCAGACCGAGGCGGCAGCGGCCCTTGGCCTGCGATCCGGGTCGATCTTGCGGCTGGTTGTCGTGCCGCAGGCCATGCGCATCGTCATCCCGCCGCTGACCAGCCAGTATCTCAACCTGACCAAGAACTCGTCGCTGGCGATCGCCATCGGCTATCCGGACCTGACGGCGACGGCCGGCACGGTGCTGAACCAGACCGGACAGGCGGTCGAAGGCGTGCTGATCATGATGATCGCCTATCTCATACTCAGCCTGGTGACCTCGGCCGTCATGAACGTGGTCAACGCCAGAATGGCGCTGGTGGAAAGGTAGAGCCATGCAGGAACACGATATGTCCTGGGTGCGCACCGAAATGGCCCTGGCGCAGCCCGCGCCAGCCAGCGTCAGCGGCCCTGTCGCCTGGGTGCGCAAGAACCTGGTCGGCACGGTCGGCGACGCCATCATGACCATCCTTGGCATCGCCATCGTTGCCTGGGTCCTGCCGCAGGTCATCAACTGGGCGTTCATCAATGCCGTGTGGACCGGGCCGGACCGCACGGTCTGCGCGACCGTCGCACAAGGCGGCATTCAGCCGGATGGCTGGACCGGCGCCTGCTGGGCCTTCGTCAATGCCAAGTTCGGCCAGTTCATGTTCGGCACCTATCCGATCGAGGAACGCTGGCGGCCGATCCTGGTTGCCATCATGTTCGTGGTGCTGCTGGTGCCGATGCTGATCCCCCGTGTGCCGCGCAAGGGGCTGAACGCCATCCTGCTCTTCCTGGTGTTGCCGATCGTCTCGTTCTTCCTGCTGATCGGCGGCGTGCTCGGCCTGCCGCATGTCGAGACCTCGCGCTGGGGCGGCCTGCTGGTCACGCTCAGCCTGTCCTTCGTCGGCATTGCCGTGTCGCTGCCGCTGGGCACCGTGCTGGCGCTCGGCCGGCGCTCGAAAATGCCGATCGTCAAGACGCTGTGCGTGATCTTCATCGAAACGGTGCGTGGCATCCCGCTGATCACCGTCCTGTTCTTCGTCAGCGTCATGCTGCCGCTGTTCCTGCCCGCCGGCGTCACCTTCGACAAGTTCCTGCGGGCGCTGATCGGCGTGTCGCTGTTTGCCGCCGCCTATATGGCTGAAGTCGTACGCGGCGGCCTGCAGGCGATCCCCAAAGGCCAATATGAAGGCGCCGATTCGCTCGGGCTCGGCTATTGGCAGAAGATGGGGCTGATCGTGCTGCCACAGGCGCTGAAGCTGGTCATTCCCGGCATCGTCAACACGTTCATCGGCATGTTCAAGGACACCAGCCTGGTCCTCATCATCTCGATGTTCGACCTGCTCGGCGTCGTCAAGCAGAACTTCTCGGACGCCAATTGGGCGACGCCGCAGACGGCCAGGTCCGGCCTGGTGTTCGCCGCCTTCGTCTTTTGGCTGTTCTGCTTCGGCATGTCGCGCTATTCAATGTACACCGAACGCCGGCTCGACACCGGCCACAAACGCTGATGCATGTCGCCCAAAACTGTGTTGCGGTTTTGGGACGACGACATGCATCATAACCAAAGATAAAAGAACAAGGGGACCCTGTCATGGCCACCGAAAACGCCGTCAGCGCGGAAGAGATCAAGGTCAACGCCGCCAAGATGCACATCTCGACCACCGATGTCGCCATCGACATCATCGCCATGCACAAATGGTACGGCGAGTTCCATGTGCTGAAGGACATCAACCTGAAGGTGATGCGCGGCGAACGCATCGTCATCTGCGGCCCGTCCGGCTCGGGCAAGTCGACGATGATCCGCTGCATCAACCGGCTGGAAGAGCACCAGAAGGGCAAGATCATTGTCGACGGCAAGGAACTGACCAACGATTTGAAGAAGATCGACGAGGTGCGCCGCGAGGTCGGCATGGTGTTCCAGCACTTCAACCTGTTCCCGCACCTGACCATCCTGGAGAACTGCACGCTGGCGCCGATCTGGGTGCGCAAGACGCCGAAGAAGCAGGCCGAGGAAATCGCCATGCATTTCCTCAAGCGCGTGAAAATCCCGGAGCAGGCCAACAAATATCCGGGCCAGCTGTCCGGCGGCCAGCAGCAGCGCGTGGCGATCGCGCGCTCGCTGTGCATGAACCCGCGCATCATGCTGTTCGACGAGCCGACCTCGGCGCTCGACCCTGAAATGATCAAGGAGGTGCTGGAGACCATGGTTGGTCTGGCCGAGGAAGGCATGACCATGCTGTGCGTCACCCACGAAATGGGCTTTGCCCGCAAGGTCGCCAACCGGGTGATCTTCATGGATCAGGGCCAGATCGTCGAGCAGAACACGCCGGCCGAGTTCTTCGACCACCCGCGCCATGAGCGCACCAAACTGTTCCTCAGCCAGATCCTGCACTGAGCGGCTCCACATCAAGCGCAAGAGCCCGGCCGCAATGCGGCCGGGCTCTTTGCTTATGGATGGCCTCATGCGATTGGCGGCAGGGCAGCAGGGGGCATCGATGAGAAAAGTCCTGCGTTTCCTCACTATGGTACTGGCCGCGATCGTGCTTGCGGCGGTCCTCGGCACGCTGGTGCCGCGCCCGCTCTGGCCGGCGGCGTCCGCGAGCGAGGGCACGCGGCACATACTGGTGCTGAAGAACCCGATCCATACCGACATCGCCATTCCGGTGGACGATGCCGTACGCAAGCGCTTCCACTTCCTGGTGGACGCCGGGCTGCCTGCCGATGCTCCGGAAGTGCGCTACATCGTCGTCGGTTGGGGCGGCCGCGCCTTCTATCTGGAAACACCGACCTGGTCTGAGCTCAAGGCCGTACCGGTCATGAAGGCGCTGACCCTCGACGCGTCGGTCATGCATGTCGATGTAGCCGGCGATATCGTCGAACCGCATCCCGATGTCGCCGGCTTCGACATTGGGGATGACCAATTCGCGGCCCTGCTCGATTTCATCGAGGCCAGTTTTCAGCGGGGGCCTGGTGGCCCGATCGTCGTCGAGAATGCGGCTTACTCCAGCTACGACCGCTTCTACGAAGCCAACGGCCATTTCAACGCGCTGGTCGGCTGCAACACCTGGACGGCGGCGGCGTTGCGCACCGCCGGCCTGCGCACCGGCTGGTGGAACCCGTTGCCTGTGTCGCTGGGATGGTCGTTGCGGCTGTATAATTAGCTAACCGGCTTTGCGGTCCTGCTTCGTCACGTATTCGCGCAATGCCTTGTTGATCACGCTTTGATAACCGCGACCGTCGGGCGTACGCCCCTTGAACCACGCGACGAGGTCAGAATCGAGACGAAGGGTCAGCTGCTGCTTAATCGGTCTGAAATACGGATTTCGAACAGCGTTCTGCCAGAAATCTTCAGTCAATTCAGGGATATCACTGGTATCGACATCATCTTCGGGGCGCGCCTTCAAAGCCGCAATTTCCGCCTTCTGGGCTTCCGTCAGCGGAGGTGGATTTGCCGGGTCAAACTTATATCGAATGACTTTGCGCATAACGTTTTCTTTCTATCGGCGCGGCCCGCCGCGCTGAAATGATCCGGATCACCTCTATGCCGTCTTCTTCGCGGTCGGCATGGGCAACCAGCAATACAAGCGCGCCGTCAACCATGCGTGTCGTTTGCCAGCGGTACTCACCGTCCTCAACTCTGTCCTGTTCCACCAGCGCGAAGGGGTCGGAGAAAACGCGAACTGCGGTCTCGAAACTCACCCCATGTTTTCGCAGATTCGATTTGGCCTTTTCCGGATCCGTTCAAATCGCAATTCTTCCATATGATGTAACCATTACGTCAAGGTAGCTGGCCTCGATGCCCTACCGCCGAACGATCTTCTGCAGCTGCCAGCCATAGAGCCAGTCGAGGTCGGCCGCGAGCTTCTCCGCCGGTCGTGTCGCCAGCACCAGGTTGCGGGCCAGCGCCACCGGGCCTCGGGCGTGCCAGGCAAGCCGGTTGAGCGCACCGCGCTTAAGCACCTTTTCCACGCGGGGCCGTCGCAGATTTTCCCAGATGCTGAGGCTCTGCCGCGGATCGCCGGGGAAGTCGGCGACCAGAGTGGCAAGCGTCGCCGCATCCTCGATCGCCATCGCCGCGCCCTGCGCCGCGAATGGCGTCATCGCATGGGCGGCATCGCCGATCAGCGCGATGCCGGCTGGCGTTGTCCAGGGCTGTTTCTGTTCGACGGTATGCAGCGGCCATGTCAGCCAAGGGCCGGCCATTTCCACCAGCCTCACGAGTCCTGGCGCGGTGCCGCGCATAGCGGCTGCGAGGATGCCGGGATCGGCATGGCCGGACCAGCCCTCGGCGATCCGCTCGCCTTTGGTGAAGGCGACGAGGTTGAAGGCGTCGCCCTTGCTGACGGGATAGGCGACCATGTGGAAACCTGGATGCAGGAAAGTCGTGACGCAATCGGCCGCGCCGATCGCGACAAAGGCTTGCCCGGCGCTGCTGTCGGCCGCGACGGTGGTGCGCCAGGCCAACTCTCCCGAAAAACGGCTTCTTGGCGATGCCATCCTTTTCGCATCGACAAGCCCGCGCACCGACGACCAGACGCCATCGGCGCCGACCAGCAAGGAGCCTTGTTCCTCTGCCGTCTTGCCGCCGAGCTCGACGGTCGCCGTGACACCATGGCTGCCGGTCGCAATTCTTTGGACGCGCGCACCGGTTGTGAGATGGACATCAGGCATCTCTGCTACACGCGCCATCAGCGCGCTCTGCAGGTCCGCCCGGTGCGCGACGAGATACGGGGCTCCCCAGCGGTCTTCACCCGATTGCCCCAACGGCACCTGAGCCAGTTGGCGCAACGTCCTGGCATCCTTCAGCACCACCGCCTCCGGCCGCACCGCCGCCGGCAACAGCCGGTCGAGTACGCCGAGGTCGCGCAGGATGCGTGTCGCGTTGGGAGAGAGCTGGAGGCCGGCGCCTACGGCTTCCAGGCGCGGCGCCTGTTCGAACACCCGCGCGGGGTAGCCGCGTCTGGCAAAAGCAAGTGCCGCGGTCAGCCCGGCGACGCCCGCTCCGGCGATGACGATTTGCCGGGAGCGCGTGTCGTCCATCAGCTCTGTCGGGAAGGAATCAGGCGGCCTGGTCGATGTAGAGGCAGCCCGCCGGCAGCGTTTCGGTCGCCTTCAGCTTCGGCGAATAGCGGTAGAGCGTCGAGCAATAGGGGCAAACTTTCTCATTGTCGTCGCCCATGTCGAGAAACACATGCGGGTGGTCGAAAGGCGGATTGGCGCCCGTGCACATGAATTCCTTGACCCCGATGTCGATCGCCGGATGGCCGGCATCGTTCTGGAAATGGGGAATGGAACCGCCTGCCATCGTCGTCTCCTTAACGCAGTCTCGCATGCATCTGGATCATAACAGGTCTCTTTGCAAGATCGATGAAATGAAACTGTCGCAAAACCCTGTCAGAGGATAAGTTGAGCCGGTTAAGCGTGTGAGCGCGGGCGCAAAGCGATTCCGCTACCGATCACACGTCATAAAGGCATGTTAGAGCGTCCATCGCCATCTGGCGACGCTTCAAAGGAACGGTTGTGGGCAGGGACGATGAATGAACTGAAGCCGGTGCAGAGCGAATTCGTCAACGTCGAGGTGGCCAGTGCAGAGGGCGGCAACCCGGATCGTTTCGTCAACCGCGAGTTTTCCTGGCTGCAGTTCAACCGCCGCGTGCTCGAGGAATCGCTGAACACCCATCATCCGCTGCTGGAGCGAGTCCGCTTCCTGTCGATCTCGGCCGCCAATCTCGACGAGTTCTTCATGGTGCGTGTCGCCGGCCTCGCCGGCCAGGTGCGCGAAGGCATCACGCTGAAAAGCCCTGACGGCCGCACGCCCGAACAGCAGCTCGAACAGCTGCTGCGCGAAGTCGAGCGGCTGCAGGAAGACCAGCAGAAGAGCCTTTCGGCGCTCACCGTGCTGCTCAACAAGGAAGGTATCGAGAGCATTACGCGCGATGCGCTGACCAAGGACGAGAAAGTCTGGCTGGAAGAGCATTTCCAGGACCAGGTGTTTCCGGTGCTCACCCCGTTGTCGATCGACCCGGCGCATCCGTTCCCGTTTATTCCCAATCTCGGCTTCTCGATGGCGCTGCAGCTGCGCCACCGCAAGAATGGCGAGGAGATGAGCGCGCTTCTGCGCCTGCCGGTGGCGCTGAAGCGCTTCATCCGGCTTCCGGATCGCAAGAACCATGTCCGCTTCATCCCGCTGGAAGAGGCGGTCGGCCTCTATATCGGCAAGCTGTTCCCCGGTTATGAGGTCAAGGGTTCCGGCACGTTCCGTATCATTCGTGACAGCGATATCGAGGTCGAGGAGGAGTCCGAGGACCTCGTGCGCCTGTTCGAGACGGCGCTGAAGCGCCGCCGCCGCGGGTCGGTGATCCGCATCGAGTTCGACAGGCTGATGCCTGGCGAATTGCGCGAGTTCGTCGCCGGCGAGCTTGGCGTCTCGTCGAGCCGTATCAGCGTCTTGACCGGTCCGCTGGCGCTCAGCCAGATCTCCGAGATCGTCTCCATTCCTCGCGACGACCTGAAGTTCACGCCCTACAATCCGCGTTTTCCCGAGCGTATCCGCGAGCATGGCGGCGACTGCTTCGCGGCCATCCGCGAGAAGGACATCGTCGTCCATCACCCCTACGAATCCTTCGACGTCGTGGTGCAGTTCCTGCGCCAGGCCATGGCCGATCCCGAAGTGGTGGCGATCAAGCAGACGCTTTACCGCACCTCCAACGACAGCCCCATCGTGCGTGCGCTGGTCGACGCCGCCGAGGCCGGCAAGTCGGTGACCGCGCTGGTCGAGCTCAAGGCGCGCTTCGACGAGGAAGCCAACATCCGCTGGGCGCGCGACCTCGAGCGCGCCGGCGTGCAGGTCGTGTTCGGTTTCCTCGAATTGAAGACCCACGCGAAAATGTCGCTGGTGGTGCGGCGCGAGGATGGCAAGCTGCGCAACTACGTGCATCTGGGCACCGGCAACTACCATCCGGTGACCGCGCGCATCTACACCGACCTGTCCTTCTTCACCACCGATCCGACGATCGCCCGCGACGTCGCCCAGCTGTTCAATTTCATCACCGGCTATGCCGAGCCGACCGCCGAAATGCGGCTGGCGATCTCGCCGTTCACGCTCAGGAACCGTATCTTGCAGCACATTTCCGGCGAAGTTGCCCATGCACTGGAAGGAAAGCCGGCGCGCATCTGGATGAAGATGAACGCGCTGGTCGATCCGATCATCATCGACGCGCTCTACGATGCCAGCCGCGCCGGTGTCGAGATCGACCTCGTCGTGCGCGGCATTTGCTGCTTGCGGCCGCAGGTGCCGGGCCTGTCGGAAAACATCAGGGTCAAATCGATCGTCGGACGCTTCCTCGAACACAGCCGCATCTATTGCTTCGGCAACGGCCATGGCCTGCCGTCGGACGAAGCGATCGTCTACATCTCCTCGGCCGACCTGATGCCGCGCAATCTCGACCGTCGAGTCGAGACCATGGTGCCGATCACCAACCCAACTGTGCATGAACAGATTTTGGGCCAGATCATGCTGGGCAACATCATGGACAATCAGCAAAGTTTCGACGTATTGGCGGATGGAACCTCACGGCGCGTGGTGCTGGAAGAGGGCGAGGAACCGTTCAACGCGCAGGAATATTTCATGACCAATCCGAGCCTGTCGGGACGGGGTGATGCGCTGAAGTCGCATGCGCCCAAGCGCATCGCGCAGTTCAAGCGCCGCAAGAAGAACGCTGCAGCGTCCGCGTGATGCTGTCTGATTCCCAGGGCCGGTTGCAGGACCGCCGACCGCTGTCCATCATCGACATCGGGTCGAATTCGATCCGCCTCGTTGTCTATGAAGGGCTGGCGCGCTCGCCGACGATGCTGTTCAACGAAAAGATGCTGGCCGGTCTTGGCCGCGGCATCGTTTCGACCGGAAAGCTCGACCCCGAGGCGGTGACCCGCTCGATGGAAGAGTTCCGCCGCTTTCGCGCGCTCTCCGATCAGGCCGGCGCCGAGCATATGTATGTGCTGGCCACCGCCGCCGCGCGCGAAGCGATCAACGGCCCCGACTTCATCCATCGCGCCGAAGAGGTTCTGAAGACCGAGATCCGCGTGATCAGCGGGCGCCAGGAAGCCTATTATTCGGCGCTTGGCGTCATTTCCGGCTTCCATCCGGCCAATGGCATCGCCGGCGACCTGGGCGGCGGCAGCCTGGAACTGGTCGACGTCAATGGCGAGGCGATCGGCGACGGCATAACGCTGCCGCTTGGCGGCCTGCGCCTGCAGGATATGGCGAAGAACTCGCTCGCCCAGGCGCAGAAGATCGCGCGCGACGAGCTGGCACGGGCCAAGCTGCTGAAGGGCGGGCAGGGCCGGCCCTTCTACGCCGTTGGCGGCACCTGGCGAAACCTCGCCCGGCTGCACATGGAGATGACCAACTACCCGCTCGGCGTCATGCACCATTACGAGATGTCGGCCGAGAGCGCGGCGAATTTTCTCAAGCAGGTGGCCAAGGCCGAGATCGAGAAGGTCAAGGGCATCGAGGGCGTTTCGAAGAACCGCCGGTCTCTGCTGCCCTATGGCGCCATCGTGCTGCAGGAGATCATGGCGGCGATGCAGCCGTCGAAGATCATCGTCTCGGCGCTCGGCGTGCGCGAGGGCTTTCTCTATTCGCTGCTCGACGAGGCCGAGCAGAAGGCCGATCCGTTGATTTCGGCGTCCGAGGAGCTCGCCCGTTTGCGTTCGCGCTCGGTCACCCACGCGCATGAACTGGTCGACTGGACGGCCAAATCCTTCGCCGCCTTCGGCATAGACGAGACCGAGGACGAGGCGCGCTACCGCCACGCCGCCGCCTTGCTGGCCGACATCGGCTGGCGCGCGCACCCGGAATATCGCGGCAGGCAGTCGCTCAACATCATTGCGCACGCCTCCTTCTTCGGCGTCGACCATCCCGGCCGTGCCTTCCTGGCTTTGGCCAACGCCTATCGCCATGACGGCATCTTCAACGAATCCATCGCACCCGAAATCAAGGCGCTGGCGACGCCACGCTACCTCGAGCGGGCTCGCGTGCTGGCGGCGATGATGCGGGTGGTCTACCTGCTGACGGCCTCGATGCCCGGCATCATGCCGAGGCTGAAATGGGAACAGCGCGCCAACGGTGTGCTGGCGCTGGTCTTGCCGGCGTCGCTCTCCGATCTCTACGGCGAGCGGCCGGCCGGCCGCCTGGCGCAACTGGCGCGGATCACCAATCGGCGCCTGGTGCTGGCTGTCGAGGGCGGGCCGAGCGTTTCGGTGAAGTAGGGCGTTCTGGCAGGCAGAGGCTCAGGTCACGTCCGCGCCGACACCAAAACCACGTCCGTCGGCCGACCAGGCGCCCGCGCCAGCCATGGCCAGCGCCAGGAAACCGCCTGATATCGCAATGTCCTTCATCAGCATCTGTTGGTGCAGGAAGGTGAGTGTCGCATCGTCAGCCCCCTGGCCATAGTGGCCGATGAAGCCTGCGACGACACAGAAGGCCGCCAGCAGCAGCGCCACGATCGTGGTCTGGAGGCCGACGAGTATCAGCAAGCCTGCGATCAATTCGAACAGGCCCGTGCCCCAGGCGGCGAGCGCCGGCAGCGGCAGGCCGAGGCCGGCGAAATAGTCGGATGTGCCGGCAATGTTGGCGAGCGCCTGGAAGCCGGACGGTACGAACAGCACGGCAAACAGCAGTCGCGAAACCAGAAGCAAAGCATCGCGGGTCATGGCCACCTCCCTTGCCGGCGCCCGGTTGGGCTCGAGCCGGCTGCCGCGCAGTCTACGCCTGTGAGGCTGCGGCCGAAACCGGACCGGCTATTCCAGACAACGAAAAAGCGGCGCGGAAAATTCCGCGCCGCTTTTGTCGAGGCTTGGGAGGAAGATTCAGCCGCGCTTGGCGTCGATCGAGTAGGCGCCGGCGCCCGACGAAGCCAGCAGCAGGAAGCCGCCGGTGATGGCGAGGTTCTTGAGGAACTGGATCATCTGCATCTGGTCGGCCCAGCCGGTATGGGCGACCAGCCCGGTGGCGACGGTGAAGATCGCCAGCACCCAGGCGGCGACACGGGTCTGGAAACCGACGAGGATGGCGAGGCCGCCGAGCAGTTCGATGAGGCCGACGACCACAGCCGTTGCGGTCGGAGCCGGCAGGCCGAGGCCGCCGAAATAGGCAGCGGTGCCGGAAATGGCGGTCAGCTTGCCGAAACCGGAAAGCAGGAAAATGACCGCGAGCAGGATGCGGCCAAGCAGGATGGTGACAGAGCTGTTGGACGCGGTGCCGGCGCCGGCGGCGGAAGTGTTGATGGACATGGTGTCTCTCCGAATGGGTTGAATGGCCATCAGATAGACGATGCCGACTGTTCACCAAAGCCGCCTATCCGGCGACACATTGTTCACAGGCCATACATTTCCGTGAATGGCGGAAAAACGCGAAATTCGTGTCGGGCGATGCGGAGGCGGGAGTAAATTCTCCCGCCGAAAGACAGTCTTACCCCGGGTGCGTCATGTCCTCCGGCCGCACCAGCCGGTCATAATCGGCCTCGCTGACCAGCCCAGTGGCCAGCGCTTCCTCGCGCAGCGTGGTGCCGTTCTTGTGCGCCGTCTTGGCGATCTTGGCGGCGTTGTCGTAGCCGATGGTGGGCGCAAGTGCGGTCACCAGCATCAGCGAGCGGTCGAGTGCCGCCTTGATGTTGTCTTCGCGCGCTTCGATGCCGACGACGCAATTGTCGGTGAAGGAGACCGAAGCGTCGGCGAGCAACTGCACCGACTGCAAGAAGTTGTAGGCCATCAGCGGGTTGTAGACATTGAGCTCGAAATGGCCCTGGCTGCCGGCGAAGGTCAGTGCCGCATTGTTGCCGAACACCTGGACGCAGACCTGCGTCATCGCCTCGCACTGCGTCGGATTGACCTTGCCCGGCATGATCGACGAGCCGGGTTCGTTTTCCGGCAGCGACAATTCGCCAAGGCCCGATCGCGGGCCCGAACCGAGGAAACGGATGTCGTTGGCGATCTTGAAGAGTGCTGCCGCCGCGGCGTTGATGGCGCCATGCGAGAACACCATGGAATCGTGCGCCGCGAGCGCTTCGAATTTGTTCGGCGCGGTGACGAAGGCGATGCCGGTGATGGCGGCGATGCGATCCGCCACCCGCTCGGCGAAGCCCACTGGCGCGTTGAGGCCGGTGCCGACGGCGGTGCCGCCCTGCGCCAGTTCCTGCAGGCCGGGCAGCGTCATTTCGATGCGCTTGATCGAAGAGGCGACCTGCGCGGCGTAGCCGGAAAATTCCTGGCCCAGCGTCAGCGGCGTGGCATCTTGCGTGTGGGTGCGTCCGATCTTGATGATGTGGTTGAAGGCCCTGGCCTTGGCGTCCAGCGCCTTGTGCAGGTGCTTCAGCGCCGGCAGCAGATCGTGCACGATGCGCTCGGCACACGCGATGTGCATGGCCGTCGGATAGGTGTCGTTCGACGACTGGCTCATATTGACGTGATCGTTGGGGTGCACCGGCTTCTTCGAGCCCATGGCGCCGCCCAGCATCTCGATCGCCCGGTTGGAGATCACCTCATTGGCATTCATGTTGGACTGAGTGCCCGAGCCGGTCTGCCAGACCACCAGCGGGAAATGGTCGTTGAGCTTGCCGTCGATGACCTCTTGCGCCGCCGCGATGATCGCCTTGCCGATCGCCGGATCGAGCCGCTTCAGCTCCATATTGGCTTCCGCCGCCGCGCGCTTGACGATGCCCAGCGCACGCACGATCGAGGCCGGCTGCTTTTCCCAGCCGATCTTGAAATTGCCCAGGGAACGCTGCGCCTGCGCGCCCCAATAACGGTCGGCGGCAACCTCGATCGGGCCGAACGTATCGGTTTCGGTTCTGGTCTTTTGAGCGCTCACGGCAAGTCTCCGGTCTGTCGATTTGGGCAAGGGCGTATCGCGTTGCACAAATGGCTTCAAGCGGAGATTGCGGAGGGTAGGGATGCAAATCGGTTGAAGGGTTAGCTAATCTCCCCCCTCGTGGTGGAGATGCCCGGCAGGGCAGAGGGGGGCGCGAAGGATCACGGCATTTGGAAGGCGAGGTAGCGGGTTGGACGCCTCGGAATTGAGTGAACAAGAACTGAAACGCTGGCGGGACAGCACCCCCCTCTGGCCTGCCGGCCATCTCCCCAACGAGGGGGGAGATTAGCTCCTCACCCCGCCGTGTACCCGCCGTCGATCGCGAAGATCCCGCCGCTGGTCCAGGCGGCCTCGTCGCAAGCCAGATAAACCGCCATGCCGGCGAGATCATCCGGGCGCCCGATGCGGCCCAGCGGATAGCTGCGTTCGAGATAGGCCTTAAGCTCGGCCTTTGCCTCCGCCGGAAGATTGTCGACGGTCTTGCGCCGCATGGCGGTGTCGACCGTGCCGGGCGCGATGGCGTTGACGCGGATGCCGCGCGGGCCGAGCTCGAAGGCCAGCGATTTGGTCAGCGAGTTCAACGCGCCCTTGGACAGGGAATAGAAACTGGAGGGCCGTTTCGGGATCATCTTGCCGGCGAAATAGGAGGAGATGTTGATGACGGACGCACCGGCGCCGAAATGCGGCAACAGCCCCTGGGTAAGGAAGAACGCCGCCGCCACATTGAGCGCGAAGGAGTGCTGGAACTGCGCCTCGCTGACGCTCTCGAACGGCACGAGATAGGCGACACCGGCATTGTTGACGAGAACGTCGAACGGCCGGCCGGTCCCTTTCACGCCCTCGATAACAGTCGCGATTCCGGAGCTGGTAGCAAGATCGGCGGATAAGGTCTCCACCGCGCCGGGCGAGCCGAGCCCCGTCAGCCTATGGCGTGCGGCTTCTAGCTTGCCGGCGTCGCGGCCGACGATCAGGACATCGGCGCCCTCGCGCAGGAATGCCTCGGCGATCGCCAGGCCGATGCCGTCCGAGCCGCCGGTTACCAGCGTGCGCTTGTCCTGAAGTCTCATCGGGCGCTCCGAGATCGCTTTGGCCAATGCCAGAGCACCGCATAGCCGCGGCCCGGGTCAAGCAGCCGGCCTATCCCACGGTATGAACTTCGCCGGTTGCCAACGTTGGCATGGACAAGCGCGGCCGGCTGGGCCTCCAGGGCAGGTTTACGCGCCGATGGTCACAGCCTGATGCATGGCCAGGCGAGCGGCGACGAAATCCTTGACCTGGCGGATCGCCTGTTCCCGCGACACGCTGCCCGGCTCCAGGCCGAGCCGCAGCCAGAGCCCGTCGATCAGCGCGGTGACGCCAAGCGCGATGTCGTCGGCGTCGCTCGGCGAGGCAAGGCCGTGCAGGCCGGACAATAGGTTAGAGCGCATGCGCGCGTGCAGCACCTTCTGGATACGCGCCAGCTTCGCATCGCGCGGCACCTCGGCGCACAGCGAAAGCCAGGCATGGCAAAGCGGCGGCAGGAACAGATGCTCCTCGAAATTGCCGTCGATCACCGCGTCGAGCCGCTCCATTGGCGTGCGCGCCTGGCGAAGCCGGGCGACCACGGCGTCGCGCAGCACGGCGTTGGCCTCCCGCATCGCATGCTCGAACAGTTCCTGCTTGTTGCGGAAATAGTGCAGCACGATGCCCTTGGAGGCGCCGGCGTGGGCGGCCACCTTTTCCAGGGTCGCGCCCGCAATGCCTTCGCGCTCCAGCACCGCGAAGGCGGCCTGCCGCAACTCCTTGCGGCGTATGTCGCTGAGACGCTTGAGTTTCATGGGTTCGATCCCGGCATTGCGAATCCACGTTGACATTTTCGTCCGCTCAGATCAACAATTGACCGACGGGACAATAAAAAGACCAGTTGGTCAATTCAGCGATGACGAGGAGAATCGAAATGGTACGCATGCTTGTGAATGGCGTCTGTCTCGCAGCCCTGATGTTGAGCGCTCACGCGGCTCAGGCGGCCGAGGCCGAGCAATGCAGGGCGGTTCGCATGGCCGAGCCGGGCTGGAACGATCTTGCCTTCACCACCGGCGTCGCCAACGTCGTGCTCGGGGCGCTCGGCTACCAGCCGCAAAGCTCGGTGCTGGGCATCAACGTTATCTACGAAGGCATGAAGAACAACGACCTGGACTTGTTCCTCGGCTATTGGGATCCGGCCATGGTCACCTATTACGAGCCTTACAAGAAGGATGGCTCGGTCGAGAATGTCCGCGTCAATCTCGAAGGCGCCAAATACACCTTCGCCGTTCCGACCTATGTCTGGGATGCCGGCGTCAAGGACTTCGCCGACCTGCACAAATTCGCCGACAAGTTCGGCAAGAAGATGTACGGCATCGAGCCCGGTTCGAACCAGCTGATGATGGACGCCATCGCCGACGTGTCGCTCGGTCTTGACGGCTGGCACGTGGTCGAGTCGAGTGAAGCCGGCATGCTTTCCGAGGTCGGCTATGAGATCAAGGAAAAGCAGTTCATCGTCTTCCAGGGCTGGGCCCCGCATCCGATGAACACCATGTATGATTTCAAATATCTGACCGGTGGCGACAAATTCTTCGGCCCGAATTTCGGCGCCGCGACGGTGACCACGCAGGTGCGCAAGGGCTATCTGCAGCAATGCCCCAATGTCGCGCAGTTGCTGAAGAATCTCGCCTTCGACATCGATTTCGAGAATGTCGGCATGGGCTATCTGATCAATGATGGCATGAAGCCGGAGGATGGGGCGCTGAAGGCGATCACGCTGAACAAGAACCGCCTCGACGCCTGGCTCGCCGGCGTCACCACCTTCGACGGCAAGCCCGGCCTTGCCGCGGTCAAGGAAAAGCTCGGCCTGTGACATCGGTCGCGCTGGAACCGGCTCCGGATGCCTGGGCGGAACAGGACACCTGGGCCGGCCGCAAGCAATTCATCAATGCCGGCGGCCTCGAGATCGCCTATGTGGAGGTCTCAGGCACTGAGCCGGCGCTGGTTCTGCTGCACGGCTTCACCGACACCAGCCGAAGCTTTTCGCTCCTGGCGCCGCATCTGGCCGGCCGCCGGCTGATCATGCCCGACCTGCGCGGCCACGGCGCGTCGCCGGCGGGCAAGGGCTTTGGTATCGCCGACTTCGCCGATGACATTGCCGGCCTGATCCAGCATTTGCAGCTTGATCGGCCCGTTGTCGTCGGCCATTCGCTGGGCGCCATGGTCGCCGTCGCTTTGGCCGCGCGGCACGGCGAGTTCATCGGCGGACTGGTGGTCATGGCCGGCACGTTGAAGCCCGATTTCACATCGGATCACCCGCTTGTCGCGGGTGTCCAGGCTCTGCGCGACCCGATATTGCCAGCCGACCCCTTCTATGAGTGGTGGCATGCCTGTCGGCCCGATGTGCCCCGGCCGTTTCTCGCCGGCCTGGCGAAAGACGCGTCGGCAATGCCTGCGCCCCGCTGGCGCGCCATTCTGGAGGAGATCCGCCGGGCCGACCTTACGAGTACGGCGCAAGAGGTGCGAACCCCAACGCTGATCATCGCCGGCGCGTGGGATCCGCTGTTTGGCGAGGCGCATCAGCAGGCTCTGTCGCGTTGCCTTTCGGGAGCACACCTTGTGCGCGCCGAAGCGTGCGGCCACAACCCGCATTGGGAGGACCCGGCCTTTGTCGCGCGGGCCATCGTCGAGGCATTCGAAGCCTAGCGCCCGAGCAGGGATCGCGACGTCGGCGACAGCCGCAAGGTCTCGGTCGGTTTGGTCAGGTCAAACTGGACGGCCTGCCAAAAGGCCTGCCATGCCGGCGCGGCGGCGAGGGCGGCTTCGTGGCTTGCATGCGTCTCGGCGCTGTCGAACCGGGTGACGGAAAGGAAGACGTTGTCGTTAGCCCTTACCGGCAGCCGTGGAAAACTGTTTTCGGCATGCTCCGTGACAAAGGCGGCGAGGAGACGAACGCCGGGCGCCTTCATCATCGGCGCTGCCTCCGCCGCGAAGCGGCTGGCGAATTCGGTCTCTGCTCCCGATCGCAAATGATGAATCCGGATGACAACAATGCCAGCCAAGCGGTTCTCCTCGCTGGAGTTTTCCTGCTCGGCAAAAATCGGCCGCTGAAGTCCTGACAGGTCGAGGCCCGCGCCCGGCCATGCCGGCTTCAGCAGCAGCACATCGTCGGAATCGATCATCGTCGCATTGGCCGCATCGCGGTGCGCCGCCCAGATCGGGCCGTCGTAGAAGGCGGCCAGCCCCTCCTTGCGGGCGTCCATGCCGCCGAAGCCGCGCAGCCAGACGACCATGTCCGGACGGTCCAGATCGCGGAACTGGCCGATGATGGTCATTCCCGTCGCCTCCTGGTTTTCGATGAATTCCCGGTCGAAGAGGGCAATCAGCGTCTCACGCTGCCCGGGGTTCAATGTGTACTGCCTCAGCTCGACGACGGGTGAGGCAAGCATCGCGGCCTGCGGAGCGGCGTTCAACGGCAGATTCATCGGCAGCCTCCAAAAACAGGATGATCATCCTGTTTTAAAACAGACCGGTTGTCCTGTTTTGTCAACCTGCTATCGTCGCGCAATGTCAGCAGAGATGACCAATCGACCAGGCCCAAGACCACGAAACCGCGTCAACGACCCCGAAGGCATGCGCAGGAAAGTGCTCGATGTCGCCGAGGCCGCGTTTCAGGCGCGCGGCTATCACGCGACCAGCTTCGGCGATCTCATGACCGCGGCGGGGGTCAGCGGCGGCGCGTTGCATCATCACTTTCCGACCAAGAAGGCGCTGGCCCTGGCGGTGATCGAAGAGCGCGTGGCGACGGCGGTCGAGGAGACATGGATCGCGCCTGTGGTGGCCGCGGCTTCGGCCCGCGAAGGCGTGCGGGCCGTGTTCGAGGCCGTGGCGGTGGAACTAGAGCAGCAGGGTTTCGTGCGCGGCTGCCCGCTCAACAATCTGGCGCATGAGCTTTCGCTTGCCGATCCCGATTTCCGCGCTGCCCTGGCCGGCATCTTTGCAGCCTGGCGCCAGGCGATCGCCGACAAGGTCATGGCCGACCAGCAGGAGGGCAGGGAACAAGGCACCGATCCCCGGCATTTCGCGGCACTTGCCATCGCCACCTATTCCGGCGCCATGTCGATGGCCAAGACGGCGCAGGACGCCGGCCCTTTGCGCGATTGCCTTGCGGCTTTGGAGCGCAGCATCTCCCAGGCTGCGTCATGGCGGGGCGAACCGGCGGTGCGGCGGCGTCGCAGGGTGCTGCGACGGTCCGGCACCCTCTGACTCTGAGGCGGGTGGATCGCTGCGGCCCGGCTTTGCGGCCGATGTCGCGATGAGAACCGGCAGCCGTCCCTATTCGGCCAGCGGCTTGATCGTCTCGTAGCCGTTGACCACTTCCGCGCTGGTGCCTTCATCATAGCGCCGGGCAAGCGAGGCTTGCAGATCGGGCGCATAGAGCGCGGTGAACGTATCGAGCGTCTCGCCGGCTCCGTTCTTGAAGGTCTCCTTGACCGCCAGAACGTTGTACTTGCAGCCGCCCAGGCTGAAGGTTTCCTTGCCCTTGACGACCAGTGTCAGTGTCTTGGTGGCCGTCGGCTCCTTGTCCGGCGACAGCTCTATGAACTCGATCGTGCTCTTGGCTCCTGCCTTCAGCGGAAACAGTTTTCGCAGGTCGGAAAACGGGATCGCTGCCACTCGGCCGGTGTCGCTGTCGCGAAAAACCTCGATCAGGCCGGCGAACAGGAACTGCTTCTGCGGTGACTGCGATTCATAGGTGTTGGCGACGGAGATCATCCCGCCGGTGACGGGCCTAAACTCGCTTCGGATGCCGGGCATTGCCAGGATGAACCCGTTTTTCGCCGACTTCGCATCGACGCATGGACCGGCAGACGCAACACTTGCCGGCAGCACAACCGCCAATGCCATGCCGATAAGCGCGCTCTTCATGATGCCCCGTTTTCTGCAAATACAAGTGCAAGCAGAAGTGGCAGACGTTCATGGCGGTGTCGATGGTCAACGCGCCGGCGATATTGCTGAAGCTGGACGGACGGACGTCGCTTGTGCTGAAATTCCGCCTGTCATGAATCACCGGGCGCCACGATTGCTTTCACGACGCAGCTTTCTGATGCAGGCCGCGGGTCTTGCCGCGGCCGGCGCGCTTCCACGCCCGGCGCGCGGGCAGACCGGGCAGCGCATCCAGCCCATCGACGCCACCTTCCTGTTCATCGCCGATGTCCATGCCTGCCGCATGGCGAGCGGCCTCAGCCCCAACTGCCAGCAGGAAGGCAAGACCGACGCCGCGCTGCTGCGCAGTGTCGCGACGCTGAACGCCATCAACGACAAGCACTGGCCGGCCGCGATCAATGGCGTCGCCACCGGCCTGCGTTCGGCCGGCAGCCGGATCGGCATGCCGCTCGGTCTTGTCGTCGGCGGCGACATCACCGACGATGGCGGCGGCCAGATCACAGAGCCCAGCGAGGGTACGCAGCTGCTGCAGTTCAGCCAGCGCTACAGCCAGGGCGTTGGCCCGGATCGCGTCCACATGCCGGTCTATGTCGGACTGGGCAATCATGATCTCGACCAGAACGGTCCGCCGCATCATGCCGACTGGTATCGGCGCGAGCTGCGCGACTATGTCGAGGTCAACCACCGCCCCGGCGTGTTCTTCAAGCCGCCCGTACCGGCCACCAGCTACGATGTCGACACGGATTGCTATTCATGGGACTGGGGCGGCCTGCACCTCGTCCAGACGCATCGTTTCACCGGCGACACCGGTCATGGCGCCGATTCGAGCCTGCCTTGGCTCAAGCAGGATCTGGCGACCTATGCGGCGGATGGCCGCCCCGTCATCCTGTTCCAGCACTATGGCTGGGACACGTTTTCGACCGAGCGGTGGGATCCGGCCAAGCGCACCTATGATGTTGACGGCGCCGGTGCGCCGCATTGGTGGGGCGAGGCCGACAGGCAGGCGCTGCTGGCGGCGCTGAAGGGCTACAACGTCGTCGGCATCTTCCACGGCCATCAGCATGACACCCCGCTGATCTACCGCCATGAGGGGCTCGACCTGTTCAAGCCGAAGGCCGCCTATATGGGAGGGTTCGCCGTGGCCAGGGTGACCAGCGACGGCATGGACGTGGCGCTGGGCGAGGCGACCGACGACCAAGGCGAGGTCATCTTCACCAACGCCTTCAGCAAGGGCTGGAGCACATGAAAAAGGCGGCCCTGGCGGCCGCCTTTTTCAATAGGGAAAGATATGTCTTGATGCGGGATCAGAACGCCTTCTTGACCTTGTCCTTCACGTCGCCATAGGCCTTCTGCACCTTGCCGGCGACCTTGTCGGCCATGCCCTCGGCCTGGGTCTGTCTGTTGCCAGTCGCCTTGCCGGCGGCCTGTTTGACCGAGCCCTTGACTTGCTTGGCCAGACCGGCGACCTGATCCTTGTTCACCATTGTCCGCATCTCCTGGGAGTTTGAATTCGGAGGAATTCGTCCGCCGGGAACAAACGAGCCGGCGTCGGTTAAGTTCCAGGCCGTGTCGGAAGCAGGGGAGTGCGCGCGCCCGCTTCCGACGACAAGGCTGGCGGGTTAGGTTGCGCAGACGCACCCGTGCGCATGGGGAGAGAAATGGCGGAATTCACACTCTACATCGGCAACAAATGCTTTTCCTCATGGTCGCTGCGGCCATGGGTGGCGATGCGCCATCTGGAGATCCCGTTCGAAGAAGGCTTTGTGCGGCTGCGCACACCCGAGACCTTTGCCAATCTGGCGAAAGTGTCGCCGACCGGCCAGGTGCCCGTCCTGAATCACAATGGCAGGATTATCTGGGAAACCCTTGCCATCCTTGAGTATCTTGCCGACCTGTTTCCCGAGAAAAAGCTCTGGCCGGCCGATATCGGCGCCCGCGCTCTGGCGCGCGCGGCGGCGACCGAGATGCATTCCGGTTTTCGCGAGGTACGCTACGGCTGGCCGATGAATTTGCGGCGGTCGAAAGGCCACAAGCCGCTCGACGCGGAAGGGGAAGTGCAGCGGGCGCGCATCGAGGCGCTTTGGCGCGAGTGCCGCGAAAAATACGGCAAGGGCGGCCCCTTCCTGTTTGGTCATTTCACGACAGCCGATGCCATGTACGCGCCGGTCGTCACCCGCTTCGATACCTATGGCGGGGAGCTCGCGCCCGACACCAGGGCCTATGTCGACGCCGTGCTGGCAATGCCGGCGATGCGGCACTGGTATGGGGAGGCGGCGAAAGAGCCGTGGCCGGAGCCTGGGCCCGACGAATAAGAACGACGCACAGCAACAAGGACTCGCTCCTGGAGGACGATCGATGGCCGGCAATGAAGCACCGCGTGAAGCCACGACGACAAAAATCTTCCATTGCCGGCTGATCCCGCCGCGGCCGGACTTCGCCTTCACCATGACGGAGGAGGAAAGGGAGCTGATGGGCCGGCATGCCGACTATTTGCGCGCCAAGCTGCGCGAGGGCGTGATGATCATGGCTGGTCCCGTTGCCGATCCGGCGGGCCCCTGGGGCCTGCTGATCCTGCGTGCCGGCGGCGAGGCCGAGGCTAGGGCGGTGACCGATGGCGATCCGGTGGCAAGGTCGGGTCGCGGCTTCCGCTACGAAATCCTGCCGATGATCAGCACGATCATGTAGGGCGACACTGCAAGCTAACGGTGGCCTCCGGCCACGGGCCGAGCAATCCTTCAGACCATGACGTAAAACCTGTATTGGCCGACCGGCAAGCGCAAGCCCTTGCAACCGCACACACCACGAAGTGGAACGAAACGTTAAGCGAGCGTGTGTTTTCATCCAAAAATGTCAGGGGTGGCAACATGACGGATGTCGAGAAGGAGGGCGTCGGGCTCTCCGAACTGGTCAGCGCTCTGAGCTATGCGCTCGACATCAGCGAAGGCCATCCAACAGGGCACTGCGTCCGCGCCTGCTGGATCGGCTTTCATATTGGCCGGGAGATCGGCCTGTCGCAGATAGAGCTTTCAAATCTCTACTATACGCTTCTGCTCAAGGATGTCGGTTGCAGCAGCAATGCGGCGCGCATCTGCAGCCTCTATCTCGCAGATGACATCGCCTTGAAACACGATTTCCATCTCGTCAATGACAGTCTGCCGCAGATCCTGCGCTTCGTGCTGTCGCGCACCGGTATGAAGGCGAAGCTTGCCGAGCGGTTCCGCGCATTGCTCAATGTCGCCATGAACGGTGGCACAATCGCCAACGAGCTCTTCCAGACCCGTTGCCAGACCGGCGCCGAGATTGTCAGGCAAATGCGATTCCCGGAGCCTGTGGCGAGAGGCGTCATGGATCTTGACGAGCATTGGAACGGGCAGGGGCAGCCGGCTCGTCTGGCCGGTGAAGCGATATCGCCTCTTGCGCGCATCGCGCTTGTCGCCCAGATCGCTGACGTCTTCTACGCCAGTGCCGGTGCCGAGGGAGCGATCGCAGAGTTGCGCGCACGTTCCGGTACCTGGTTCGAACCGCGACTTGTCGCGGCGTGTGAAAGGGCGGCTGGCGCACCGGGATTCTGGGCGATGCTCGATTCGCCCGAGCTTGCGATTGCGGTGATCGAATTGTCACCCGGGGACGAGCGCCTGCCGATCAACGATGACTATCTGGATGACGTCGCCGCTGCCTTTGCCAAGGTGGTCGACGCCAAATCGCCTTTCACCAACGGCCACAGCGAACGCGTCGCCCTGTTCACCGATCTGATTGCCGAAGGACTTGGGCTGGATGACCAACGTCGGCGGCGGCTGAAACGTGCCGCCTTGCTGCATGACATAGGCAAGCTTGGCGTTTCCAACCAGATCCTGGATAAAGCCGGCAAGCTTGATGACGCTGAATGGACGGCCGTGCGCCATCATCCCGCGCTTGGCGAGATCATCTTGTCGCGGATCGGTGCGTTCCGCGAGCTCTCGCGTATCGCCGGCGCGCATCACGAAAGGCTCGACGGCAAGGGCTATCCGCGCGGCGTCGGGGCGGATGCGATTGACCTCGATACACGCATCGTCACCACGGCCGATATCTTCGATGCGCTGACGGCGGAGCGTCCGTATCGCGCGGCGATGCCCGTGTCGAAAGCCTTCGAGATCATGGCTAACGATATCGGCACGGCCATCGATCCGGTTTGCTTTGAGGCGCTCCAGCGTGCCGTCCTGCAACTGGATCGGATGGCGGCTTGAACGAATGCAGCTGCCCGTTTGCGTAGAATTTGACATCGTCGCGAAATGCCTCTACAAGAACTCTGTCGATATTTGTTTGACTGACTTTTGTTATCCGCGCTTTCAAGCGCGTCTTTGACGAACTTCCCACATCAAAAATCGAGACAAAAATCGTTGTGCATTCGCACCGCGATTAACGAATATTTGCCATGGAAAGGGTTCGTCATGAGCACCGGCACAGTTAAATGGTTCAACGCCACCAAAGGTTTTGGTTTTATTCAGCCTGACGACGGTTCGGCCGACGTTTTCGTCCACATCTCGGCCGTAGAGCGCGCCGGCATGCGTGACATCGTCGAGGGCCAGAAGCTCGGCTACGAGATGGTCCGCGACAACAAGTCCGGCAAGATGTCGGCCGACCAGTTGAAGGCGGCCTGAAGAAAGAATTCAGCCCTCCCGGTGACCACGGATGTACTGGCACCGGTGAAGGGCGAATTCTGGCGCATGGCTATGGAGACCTGAGTTTCCAAAGCACATCATGCGCATGAGAGGAGCGTTTCCTGCGCATGCCTGTGCATCCTTCTGGATGCCACTGGATGCGCGGTGCTCCCCAGGGAAGGTCAGGCGGTGCCTGGCCTTTTTCATTTTACGCTTGCTGCCGCCGAAAATGCGCTGCGCATCGGACCGAACGTGCTAAGGGACGCCTCAGCAATTTGAATCCGCCGCCGTATTGCCCCGATGCCGTGTTGCTTTGTGCGTGGTCTTGACCGAAGAGCCGGTCTTGCCCCAACGGCACCAGGCTCCTGACAGGAGAAAGACTTTGACCGCCCATTCGAAGACCGCCGCCGATCCGGCGGTGTCGCTGTTCAGCAAGACGCAGACCCAGTCGATGTCGCTCAACCGCATCCTATCCGAGCGCGACGCCGTCAGCGAGGCGCGGGAAGCCAAGACCGCCCGCTTGCGCGAACTGCGCCTGGAAAAGGAAGCCGAAGAGATGGCGGCGGCCGCCGCACTTGCCGCACAGCCGAAACGAGCCGGAAAACGCTGATGGCCACCAAGCGTGTACCGCCAACGCCGATCGCCTCCGATGCGACCATCGCCGACATGGTCGAGACCCTCGACAAGCCGGTCGAATATGTCCGGCGCGTGCTGGAAAAACTCGAACGCTGCAAGCGCGCCCATGGCGATGCCCAGGTGCGCGTCGGCGTGCGCGGCCGTGCCGAAGCCCCGAACTACCTGATCGAATATGTCCGAGAGGACAAGAAGACCCTGGAGCGGGTGACCTACCAGGACGCCGCCTACAGCGGCAGCACGCATCGCGAGCTGGCGCCGCATCACATCGCGGAAGCCAGGAACTGGTCGCCCGAGGAAATGAACATCACGGCGGTTTCGGCGTTGATCGGCCGCTTGCGCAATCCGCGCGCCCCATCATCGCGTTTCGCCGACGAGGACTGACATGGCCATTAAATTCTCCGCCAAGGACCAGCCGGCAGCACCGGCTCCTGCCGCAAAGCCCGCCAAGCCGGCGGCCGCGAAGGCCAGCGAAGCTGCCGACCCCGCGACCGATCTGTTCAAGTCATCGGCCGAAGCGCCGGCGCGCAAGACAGGCAAGAAGAAATAGCGCCTTGCCGCAAAACGCCGATCGCAATCCTGCCGCACCGGGGCTGCTTGCCCTGGTCGCTGCCGCAGACCTTTCGCCGTCGCGATACGAAACCGCTCCGCTTTTCGACTGCCAGAGCTGCGGCGCGTGCTGTTCCTATTCGGCCGAATGGCCACGCTTCTCCACCGAGGATGACGCGCAACTCGACCGCATCCCTGAAAAATATATAGCCCTCGACCTGTCCGGCATGCGCTGCGAGGGCGTGCGCTGTTCGGCCCTGACCGGCGAAGTCGGCAAAGCGACGGCTTGCGGCATTTACGACGTCCGACCGGACGTCTGCCGTGCCTGCATGCCTGGCGATGCCGAGTGTCTGATGGCGCGCCGGGAGCACGCATTGCCGACGTCCTAGAATTGTGGGCTGCTTGACGCAGCTTCCTTGCTGGCTACGCTGCGTCAGGGCTGGGCCGTGGAGGAACCATCGTGAGCATCGAATTTCTGTTGACGTCGCTGATCGTCGTGGCCTCGCCCGGCACTGGCGTTCTCTACACGCTGAGCGCCGGACTTTCGCGCGGTGCGCGGGCCTCGATCATTGCCGCCTTCGGCTGCACGCTCGGCATCATCCCGCATATGGCGGCCGCCATCACCGGCCTTGCCGCATTGCTGCACACCAGCGCGGTCGCCTTCGAGACGCTGAAATATCTCGGCGTCGCCTATCTGCTCTACATGGCCTGGAACACGCTGAAGGAGAAGGGCGGCCTCAGCGTCGAGGACAATGTCGCGCCGCGCTCAGCCGGCAAGGTGATTGCCACCGGCATCCTCGTCAACGTGCTCAACCCGAAACTGTCGATCTTCTTCTTCGCCTTCCTGCCGCAATTTGTCAGCACCACCGAGCCCAATGCGCTGTCGAAGATGCTGGAACTGAGCTCCGTCTTCATGCTTTTGACCTTCGTGGTTTTCGTCGGCTACGGCATCTTCGCCGCTTCGATCCGCAGCCATGTCGTGTCGCGGCCGATGGTGCTGACCTGGATGCGCCGAACCTTCGCCGGTGCGTTTGTCATGCTCGGCGCCAAGCTGGCCTTGGCTGATCGGTAGCGGCGACCGGCCACCTATCCCTTCACATAGCCCATTGCCTCGACGATGCGTCCGTCCTGGACACGCATCAGATTGACGCCGCGTACGGAGTTGCCGTCGGCCATCCAGTAGCGCCAGCGGATGGTCGCCCGGTCGCCGGCGACAAAGGTCTCCTCGAGGTCGAAGCGCGTGCCCGGCTGAGTGGCGATCGCCGACCACAGCTCGACGCAGGCTTCCCGCCCGGCATGACAGGCGCCATCAGGCGCCGGCGCGGTGTTTTCGATGACGCACTCTTCGGCAATCAGGTCGGGGAGTGCGGACGGGTCGTGCAACTGAAACACATCGTTGAAGCGTCGCATGATCTCGGCCGTCTGTCCGGAGCGGTCGTCCGGATGGAGGATGATGGTGCTGTCCTGTTTCATCTCGTTCTCCTGATGTCAGTGTGCCGTGGTGGTGGTCGCGAGGAGCTCGGCCTTGAGCGTGATGGAGGCCACGCCGGCCAGGGCGCGCGAAACGAGGCATGTCGTTTTTGCCCGCTCGGCGAGGTTCTGGAATTCGTCCGGAGAAAGCCCCGGAATCTCGGCTTGCGTCTCAAGCTCGATGCGGGTGATCGTCGGCCCCGCGGCGGTTGCGCCCAGATGCACCTTGGCAACGGTGCTGATGCTTGTCGGTATATGATGGGCTATGCCCAGTATGGCGCTGAGCGCCATCGAGAAGCAGCCGGCATGCGCCGCGGCGATCAGCTCTTCCGGGTTGGTGCCTGGACCGCTCTCGAAACGCGACGGGAAGGAATAGGCGCCTTCGAAGACGCCGCTGCCGAGCTTCACCCGGCCAGAACCCTCTTTCAGCGTCCCTTGCCACTTGGCCGAGGCTTCGCGAATGGTCATTGTCGTTCTCCCCTGGTTTGAGATCTGATGGGTCAGGCGCCGTCGACGACCACCTTCCCGAACACGTCGCCCTGCTGGAAATAGCGATAGGCATCGCGGGCCTCGGTGAATGCAAAGACCTTGTCGATGACGGGCCGCAGGCGGTGCTGCGAAACTGCGCGCAGCATGGCTTCGAGATTGCTCCGGCTGCCGACGAAGAGGCGACTGATGGTGGCGAGGCTGCGCTGGTAGAGTGCCGCAGGCAGCTGGATCGATCCGCCTTTCGCATCCTGCAGGGTGAGCAGCACGATGTGTCCGTAAAGCGTGCTGGCGATCAACGACTGCGCGAAGGTCGCCGGGCCACCGGTCTCGACGACGAGATCGACGCCGCCGGTCTGGTCGCGGACGGCCGCGCCCCATTCGGGCATATCAGCCGTCGAGATCACCAGGTCGGCGCCCAGCGCCCGCAGCCTGTCGGCTTTCTCTCCACGCGAGGTGACGGCGGCGACGCGGCAGCCGAGCAGCTTGGCGAACTGCAGTGCAAAGAGCGAGACGCCGCCCGAACCGATGACCAGAACCCATTGGCCTGGCTTTGGAATTCCGGCACCCGTCACCGCATTCCAGGCGGTCACGCCGGCGCAGCTCAGCGTCGCCGCCTCATGCCATTCGAGATGATCGGGCAGGCGCGTCGCCCATTGTTCGTCGAGAACCGCGTACTCCACCAGCATGCCGTCCAGCGTGCAGCCGAGTTGGTCGATGAGCCCGGCGTTGATGCGGCCGTCGATCCAGCGTGCGAAATAGCTGCCGGTGACACGGTCACCAACGGCGAAGCGGGTGACGGCCTCGCCGATGGCGACAACGTCTCCAGCTCCGTCGCTCAATGGAACGACGCTCTGGCGCGGCGGCAGCGGATAGGTGCCGTTGAGGATCATCGTATCGCGGCGGTTGAGCGAGGCGGCGCGGACGCGCACCACGATCTCATGTGGTTTCGGCCGAGGCTCCGGCTCGTCGCGCATCACCAGGCATTCGGTCCCGCCCGACCCGTCAAGACGATAGCTGTGCATGTCGTTGCCTCCGATATGTAGACTGATCTACATATTATGTAGACCGATTGTCATATTCGACACAAGCCCTATAATGATCGCTGCTGACAGAGGTTGACATGGCGAACGACACCCGCACCCGCATACTCGACACGACCGCGCTGCTGCTCCGGCAGCGCGGCTATCACGGCACCTCGCTCAACGACATATTGAGTGCCAGCGGCGCGCCGCGCGGTTCGCTCTACTTCCATTTTCCGGGCGGCAAGGACCAACTGGTGATCGAGGTGACGCGTGACAGCGTTGCCGGGGTGACGGCGAGGCTGGGCGAAACGCTGGCCGCCGAAAGGGATCCGGCTGTGGCCGTCCATCATATCTACCAGGCGGTAGGGCGCATGCTGGAAGACAACCAGTTTTCGCTGGGCTGTCCGATCGCGCCCGTCGTGCTGGACTCACCAACCGACGTGCCGGAGCTGGCGGATTTGTGCCGATCGGCCTTCGAGCAGTGGATAGGCCTGTTGCGTGACGCCTTCGTCAGGGCCGGGGTGCCCGAGCGCCGCGCCCACGCTCTGGCGCTGCTGGTCGAGTCGTCGCTGGAAGGGCTGATGGTGATCGCCCGCGCCACCCGAGACCGCGCCCCGCTACAGGCGGTGGCGGACGAGGTCGCGGCGCTGATCGAAGCCGCGGTGCTTGCGGGCGAGGTACGGCAACGCGCACAGGCCGGTGTCTGAAGTCAAGCCCCCTGGTTCGGGAAGCAGGCGCTGGCGCTGAGGTTCGGACCATTCGCCAGCGACGTCAGGAAGGCCGGCAGCACGGTCGTGAATGTGTAGGAAACCCGGACGCTCGAAAAGCCGGACAAGCCCGAGCAGGTGGTGTTGTTGCTGACGGTGATGTTGGCGTTGCTGAGGACGATGCCGTCGGTGGCCGCCCTGCTGCTGATATAGCTGATGGCGCTGGCGGCGTTGTAGACGCCGTTCTGCGTACATCCACTCTGCAGCACGCCGACGCAACGCGCCCCTGCCGCGGCGATTTCATTCAGAACATGCTGGGCCCAGTACATGCGGCCGAACTCGAACGTGCCCATCAGCACCATCAGCAGCGGCACCGACAGCATCGCGAACTCTACGGCGTTGGCACCGGATCTGTCGCGCAGGAAGGATCGGCGACGGCTCATTGCGGTTGTACCACTGCCTTGATGGTGATGTTGCCGTTGCTGACGATGCCGAAGCCGCCGAAAAGCGGCGTATAGGGCTTGCTAGCCGTGATCGTCACGAATTTTCCCGCAATGCCGCCACCGCTGCAGATGCTGCCGCATGCCATCGGGGCGCTCCATGCCACGGCCCCGGAACTGCCTGGGCAGTAGCAGAGATCGGCATTGGCGGCCGTGCCGCTTTGGGTGGCCGTGGACGTGGTGGCGTTGTAGGCAAGTGCCGCACCGTTGTTGACGACGACCTGGATGCTGCCGCCATTGCCGCTCAGGCCGCTGGTGACCACCGTCGCAATGTTGCCGGCCAGCGCGCCGCCGCCGGCGGCATTGACCTTGTCGCCATTGAGCAGCGCATAGTTCGAGCCGGCCGAGACCGCCGAACTCAATTCGAACTTGGCCTTCAGCGAGCCGCCTATGTCGACGGTTCCGGCCAGGATGACCAGCAGCACGGGGCTGACCAGAGCGAACTCGACCGCTGACACGCCGGCTTTCTGGCGCCGCAGGAAGTCCGTGAGCGCGAAACGCCAGCTGGCCGACAGGCGACGGTCGGGGCGTAAGTGCTTTCTCATTGCACGAGGCTCACCTTGCTGCTGCCGCCGGCACTCGAGGCAGCGATGCATTCCGATGCGGCCGTGGTGCCGCCCGACAGCGTGATGCGTGAGCCGATCATCTGCAGGCACTTGCTCGGGTCGGTGTTCGATCCCAGCACGCTCGAGCCGCCATTCATGATGATCGGGCCGTAGGGAAAATAGAATGCGCCCGATATCTGGGCGTTGGAGCCGCCTTCGGCGAAGGTCGCGCCGCCAGTGTTGGAACTGCCGGTGGGGCCGATCACCGCCAGCTTCGCCGTCGCTCCCGACTGCGGTGCCGTGAGCACGATGTTGCTGTAGCCGGCGGCCACGCAGAAGACATAGCCGTTGCAGCTTCCCGAACTGGATTTGGTCTTGCCCGACAGAACAAGCGTCACATTGGTGCCGCTGACGCTGATCGTGCTGCCGTTGCAGTTGGCGCTGCCGCCGCCATTGCCGCCCAGCGCGAAATAGCCGTCCACGGTGTAGACGCCGGCGCCGAGCAGGATGGCGCCCGAGCCGATGAAGTTGCCGGCGATATCATGCTGCGCGGCGACCGGCACCACAAAGCAGCTGCCGCCGCCGCCGCCATTCACATTGCCGACGACCTGAAAAACACTGTTGGCGCCGGTCGCGTCGGCCATGATCGTCGTTGAACCGCCGCCCAACGTGATGGCGTCGCCATTGCTGCCGGGGCCGATCTTGTAGGAATTGGTCGTGCCGGAGCCGAAGGTGAGCGTCGAGCCGCCGGTGTTGGTATAGCCGCCGGGGAGCTCAAAAATGCTCGGTCCGCCAAAGGTCAAGGTGGAGGTGTTGCAGAGGCTGACCTGCCCCGAGCCGTTGCAGGCGTTGTCGCTGCGGCCGATCTTGAACGTGCCGGCGCCGAAGGTCGTGGTGCCGCCACCTCCGGTGGTCAGCCCTTTGGTGAAGTTGAACGTGCCGGCGCCAAAGGTCGTTGTTCCGGCTGTGGTCACCTGCTGACCGAAATTGTAGGTGCCGGCCCCGAACGTGGTGGTTCCCGCCGTGGTGAGGGTCTTGGCTAAGTTGTAGGTGCCTGGCCCGAAATTGGTGGTGGCACTGGTCGTGAGGTCGCCGGTGATATTGTAGACGGTCGTTGCCGCGCCGCTTGTGGCGAAGTTGAGGTTGATGCCGCCGCCGATGGTGATGGTCCCAAGATTGACCTTGGTTTTGCTGCCGCAGTCCAGCGTCCAGGTGTATGACGACGATGCCCAACTGGCGGTGCAGCCGAGTGCGTTCGCCTGGCTCTGAGTGGGGCCTTGGTTCCAGCCGAAATCGATGTCTTTGCCGTTGGGAGTGGTCGGCGCTGTTGGCGCGGCTGTCGTCGAAAGCGCGGCCACTGTCGCAATGCGGGCCACTGCGGCCGCGACCGCGGCGTTGCCGGCCAGCGGGTCGGGGGTCGATTTCTTGGTGATCACCGCTGCGGCCCCGCCTGGGCCGGTGATGCCGTTGCAAGGTTGGCTCGGGGCGGCGGCGGAATTGTAGTTGACGCCGAGCGCCGAAATGCTGGTGCCGCAGGGGACGGTCACCGTGTTGTTGGATGAAACTGTGCACTTCTGCGCCGTGATCGAGGTGCCGCCGCTCAGCGTCAGGCCGGTCTGCGTGCCGTCGAGCGCCAGCATGCAGCCGGGTGTCTGCGGCTGCGCGCCGAGCTCGGCCACCGAATTGGCATAGATCTGCAATTGCTGGCGATTGTCGAGGACGCGTGCCAGGAACAGCGTACGGTAGGTGTTGATCGACACCGAAACGGCGTTGACGCCGGTCGTTTTCGGGGACGCAACCAGGCTGACCTGTACATTGGCGGCGGGAACCCCGTTGAGCACCGCGACGCCGACGGCGGTGGCCGTCATCTGCGAAGTGGACTTGTTCACATTATAGGCGAGGGCGCCCGCATAGGCCGACAGGTCGGCCACGCGCTGATTGTCGGCCCGCTCGACCAGCGCCGCGCCATATTCGGTCACCAGCGCGGCCATGCCGATCAGGACCGGCATCACCAGTGCCGAGATGATCAGCACGTTGCCGTCGCGGTTCCGCAAAAATCGCCGGAAAAACTGCATCGATGGTCACCAGACACGCCACACGCTGGAGCAACTTCGCCGTGCTCTCGCCCTTTAGTAACCGCGAATGTGTTAAAAAATATTGTCTGACAAATTTACGCAATATCGCCAAAGTGCAATCGAAGTTGCTGATTTTGCTGGGAAAATTCTCATGAAGAGGAACTGCCCGATCGGGTGGAGCAGAGCCGATGGCCGCCATTGTCGCAGGAAACCAAGGGCAAGGCGGTGTGGTTAGGGCAAGACAACGAAAAAGGGCGCCGTGCGGCGCCCTTTCCGTAAGCTTAGCTGGATTGGCTGAATTAGAAATCCATGCCGCCACTCAAGCCCGCTTACGGACTTGAGCCATGTTGGTTCATGGGCGTGCTTTATGGACTTCTTAGAAGTCCATGCCGCCCATGCCGCCCATGCCGCCACCGCCCATGCCGCCGGGCATGCCGCCGCCAGCCGACTCCTTCTTCGGAGCCTCCGCGATCATGGCTTCGGTGGTGACCAGCAGGCCGGCGACCGAGGCCGCGTCCTGGAGAGCCGTGCGCACAACCTTGACCGGATCGACGATACCCATGGCGATCATGTCGCCATATTCGCCGGTCTGGGCGTTGTAGCCGAAGGTCGCGCCCTTGTTCTCAAGGATCTTGCCGGCAACGATCGAAGCTTCCGCACCGGCGTTCGAGGCGATCTGGCGGGCCGGAGCCTGCAGCGCACGACGCACGATGTTGATGCCAGCAGCCTGGTCGGCATTGGCGCCGGTGGCCTTGATGTTGGCCGAAGCGCGCAGCAGGGCCACGCCACCGCCGGCAACGATGCCTTCTTCCACGGCCGCGCGGGTCGCGTTCAGGGCGTCGTCAACGCGGTCCTTCTTTTCCTTGACTTCGACTTCCGTCGCACCGCCGACGCGGATCACCGCAACGCCGCCCGCGAGCTTCGCGAGACGTTCCTGCAGCTTCTCCTTGTCGTAGTCCGAAGTGGTCTCTTCGATCTGCTGCTTGATCTGGGCAACGCGGCCCTGGATCTCGGCCTTCTTGCCGGCGCCGTCGACGATGGTGGTGTTCTCCTTGGAGATCGACACCTTCTTGGCGCGGCCGAGCATGTTGAGGCCGACATTCTCGAGCTTGATGCCGAGGTCTTCCGAAATGACCTGGCCACCGGTGAGGATGGCGATGTCTTCCAGCATGGCCTTGCGGCGATCACCGAAGCCCGGCGCCTTGACGGCGGCGATCTTCAGGCCGCCACGCAGCTTGTTGACGACCAGCGTGGCCAGGGCCTCGCCTTCGACGTCTTCCGAGATGATGAGCAGCGGCTTCGAGGTCTGCACGACAGCTTCGAGAACCGGCAGCATGGCCTGCAGGTTGGAGAGCTTCTTCTCGTGGAGCAGGATGTAGGCGTCCTCGAGATCGGCAACCATCTTGTCGGCGTTGGTGACGAAGTAGGGCGAGAGATAGCCGCGGTCGAACTGCATGCCTTCGACGACTTCGAGTTCGGTCTCGGCGGTCTTGGCTTCCTCGACGGTGATGACGCCTTCGTTGCCGACCTTCTGCATCGCTTCCGCGATCATCTTGCCGACCGACTCGTCGCCATTGGCCGAGATCGTGCCGACCTGGGCAACTTCCTCGGAGGTCTTGATCTTCTTGGCAGCCTTGCCGAGAGCCGTGACGACTTCGGTGACGGCGAGGTCGATGCCGCGCTTCAGGTCCATCGGGTTCATGCCGGCGGCAACCGCCTTGTGGCCTTCCTGGACGATCGACTGAGCCAGAACGGTCGCGGTCGTGGTGCCGTCGCCGGCGATGTCGTTGGTCTTCGAAGCAACTTCGCGGACCATCTGCGCGCCCATGTTCTCGAACTTGTCCTCAAGCTCGATTTCCTTGGCGACGGTGACGCCGTCCTTGGTGATGCGCGGTGCGCCGAACGACTTGTCGATGACGACGTTGCGGCCCTTGGGGCCGAGCGTGACCTTCACCGCGTCGGCGAGGATGTTGACGCCGCGCAGCATGCGCTCACGGGCATCACGAGAGAATTTTACGTCTTTAGCAGCCATTTTTAGCTCCTGGCAGGGGCTTGGGATAAAGCCCGGAATTCAGTTGACGGTGAGGCCGATGATCAGCCGATGATGCCCATGATGTCGGATTCCTTCATGATCAGAAGGTCCTCGCCATTGAGCTTGACTTCGGTGCCCGACCACTTGCCGAACAGGATGCGGTCGCCAGCCTTGACGTCCAGGGGGACCAGCTTGCCGCTTTCGTCGCGCGCGCCGGAGCCGACGGCGATGATCTCGCCTTCCTGCGGCTTTTCCTTCGCCGTATCCGGGATGATGATCCCGCCGGCGGTCTTGGATTCGGATTCGACCCGGCGAACGACCACGCGGTCATGAAGCGGGCGGAACTTCGACTTTGCCATTTTTTCTTCCTCGAATGAGAACGGTGAGAAACAGTTCCTCCGTCCGGCGAAGCCGGACACATAGTTAGCACTCACCAATGGCGAGTGCTAACGTGGCGCTGAAATAGGCCGCCGACCCGTGAGAGTCAAGGCGCTCGGCAGCCGCGAAAGGCGGTAATTTTTTCCACGGATTGCGGCTTAGAGAAACAACCGCAGCTGTGTGTGGATGATCGACCGGTAATCCTCGATGGTCCGACGGCTTTCCGCTTCGCCTTCCGCGAGCGCCAGGCGCACCACGCCGCCGGCGAGCTGGAAGATCAACAGAACCATGCGTTCGAACTGCTCATGCTTGCCCGGCTCGATCAAGGCGGTGACATGGTCGCAGAACATCCTGGCCTGATACCGGGTTTCGGCGATGTCGAGATTTTTCAACGCCTTGTCGGCCTGGATGGCGTTCTGCAGATCCTGGATGGCGGGATCGCCGGCGACGCGGCCGAGGTAGTCGTCAAGCAGCCGGTCGGCGGCGGCGATCACGTCCCTGGCTTCGCGGACATCGGCGAGGATATCGGTCAATCGCGCGCGGCTCACCTCCGAAAACCGCTCGTAAAGCATCGCCAGGATCGCCGACTTGTTGGGGAAGTAGTGATAGACGGTGGCGATCGGTCCGCCCGCCAGCGCGCCGACTTCCTTCATGGTGACGGCATCGATGCCCTTTTCGCCGATCAGCCGCATGGTCGTCGACAGGATGGCGTCGATGCGCTCGCGGCTGCGCTCCTGCTTGGGCTTGCGCCTCGGTTCGGTCGCTGTTCGCCTTGCTTGTGTCATGCACCGGTCTTTCGCACGAATTGCCAAATTCTGGTTGACAAAAAATCTGATCAAGTATCAGTTTCCGAAATGCTGACAGGTTGTCAGCTTTTTTGCCGTGCGGCAAGGGACGTTGGGAGGCGGCTTTGGCATCTGGTGACGCGCAGGCCGGAAGCGGCGACTGGCTGGTCGGCAACCCGACCGGCGGGCAGCTTGCCTCGGCGCTGTGGATCGGGTCGGTCGGCCTGCTCATTCTCGGCCTGCAGCCCGTCCTGCTCGGCGCGCTCTACACGGAGGGCCATGTCAGCGGCGACGAACTGGCGCTGGTCGCCACCGCCGAGATGATCGCCATCGCCATCGGTTCGGCGATCGTCGCGATGCTGCTGTCGGCCCGCAACATGCGCTGGAAAAGTGCGGTGCTGCTGCTCCTGCTGGCGCTGGCGAATGTCTGGACGGCCTATGCCGGCGGCGCCAATCCGCTGATGGAGGCACGCGCCCTGGCGGGGCTTGCCGAAGGCGGACTGGTTGCCGTCGCCACCGAATTGATCGCCCGTTCGCGGCGGGCCGAACGCATCGGCGGCTTCTTCGTCACCATGCAGACCCTGGCGCAATGCGCGCTGGCCCTGCTTCTGGCGCTCTATGTCATCCCGGCCGCCGGATCGGCTGGCGGCTTCCTCATTCTCGCGGTCGTCTGTGTCCTGTCGCTCGTCGTCGCCTTCGTCGTCCCTGCTGACTATGCCGACCTGCCCAAGGACGAGAACCTGGCCAATGTGCTGACGGTTCCCTCGATCACCGCGCTGTCGTGCGTCTTCTGCTATTTCATGTTCTTCGGCTCGGTCTGGGCGTTTCTGGAACCGCTTGGCGCCCAGTTCGGCATTGATGGCCGCACCGTCGGCCTGATTGTCTCGGCGAGCCTCGCGGTGCAAGTCACGGGCGCGATGACGGCGACCGTGTTCGAAGCGCGCATTGATTACCGCATTGCCATCGCAGTCATTGGCGCCGTCGCGTTGGTCGCCTCGCTCGTCCTGGCCAGCGGACCGGCCCTCGCCACCTTCTGGGTCGCCGCCCTGGTCATGGGTTTTATCCTCCTGTTCATCGTGCCTTACCAGATCCGGCTGGCGATCACGGCCGATGAGACGCGCACCGCCGTGCTCCTGGTGCCGGCCGCGCAGCTCTTCGGCCTGGCGATCGGGCCGGTCGCGGCATCACTGCTCATCGACGGCAAGGATTTCCGCCCGGTTCCGGAATTCGCCGCCGGCAGCGCCCTGGCCAGTGTGCTGTTGCTCGGCCTGTTCATCCTTGTGGCGCGGCGTCGCCGCGCCAGCGCATGATCCCGAAGAATGGAAGCTGGTTTTCGGAAGAGATCATGGTCCAACAAAGAGCCTGACGGGAGGTAACATGTCCAACTGGAGCAACTGGTCCGGCTATGTCACCGCTGAGCCCCGGCTGATCGCCAGCCCCGCCGATGCCGGCGAGATCGGCGATCTGGTTCGCACCGCGCCGGGCCCCATCCGCGTGGTCGGCGCTGGCCATTCCTTCACACCGCTGGTGAAGTCGCAAGGCACGATCCTGTCCCTGGACAGGGTTGAGGGGCTTGTCTCGCATGACGCGCAAAAGCATCGGGCGCGCGTGCGGGCAGGGACGCGGCTTGGTTCGCTCATGCACATCCTGCAAGGCATCGGCCAGGGCCTGCCCAATATGGGCGACATTGACCGCCAGGCGATCGGCGGCGCGCTGGGAACCGCCACCCACGGTTCGGGACCGACGCTCGGCGCCTATCACACGCAATTGGAGACGGTGCAGATCGTTGACGGGCTTGGCAAGGTCCGCGACTTCACCAGGGCAGGGGACCAGGACACGATCCACGCCATCGGCGTAGCGCTCGGTGCCTTCGGTATCCTGAGCGAGGTGACGCTGAACAACATCGCGACCTATCGGTTGCGCCGCCGCAAATGGGTGCTGCCGATCGCCGACATGCTGCGCGACTTCGAGAAGATGATGACCGCGCACCGCTCTGCCGAATTCTACTACATTCCGTTTTCCGGTTATGCGCAGTTCATCGCCAGCGATTTCAGCACCGAGGCGACCACCGCTCGCCCGACCGAGGATGACGAGGGCTCGTTGCGCACGCTGCGCCGCTTGCGCACCGGGCTTGCCTGGCTGCCGTCGCTGCGCCGCCGGCTGATCCTCGGCGCGGTCGCCAAAGTGCCGTCCGAGGACTATGTGCAGGATTGGCTCAACGTCTATGCCAGCGACCGCCAGACCAAATTCAACGAGATGGAATATCACCTTCCCTTCGAGGAAGGGCCGAAGGCATTGGCCGAAATCATCGAGCTGACCGAAAAGCGCTTTCCGGAAGTCTATTTTCCAATGGAAGTGCGCAGCGTCGCGCCCGACCAGTTCTGGCTCTCGCCCTTCTACAACAGGCCAAGCTGCTCGATCGCCATCCACCATGACGCAGCGAGCGATCCGCTGCCCTTCATGCGAGCCGCCGAGCCGATCTTGCGCAGATATGGCGGCAGGCCGCATTGGGGCAAGATGCACAGCCTGAAAGCGGCGGACTTCAAGAAGCTCTATCCGCGCTGGGACGATGCGATGGCGGTGCGCCGCGACATCGATCCGCAAAACCGCTTCGTCTCGCCCTACATGGCTGGACTGTTCGGCATCGAACCATGAGCGCCTATTTTTCCTCGCTCTCGGATGCACTGAAGCAAGCCGGTATCCTCCAGCCCTGTCTGCTACTCGACCTCGACCGGCTGGACGCCAACATTGCTCTGGTCAAAACCAGGCTTGACCCGAACCTTGCCGTGCGACTGGTCGACAAGTCGCTCGCTTGCCTGCCGCTGCTTGCACATATCGGCAAGGCGCTCGGAACCGGTCGCTTCATGACCTTCCATCCGCCGATCAGTGAGGCGGTGCTGAAGGCGTTTCCAAATGCGGATCTGCTTTACGGCAAGCCGATGCCGGTCAGCGCGGCAAGGGCGGCACTGGTGAAGGGTGACGCCGACTGGTCGCGCGTCTGCTGGCTGATCGACAGCGACGAAAGACTGGCGGAATACGGCATTCTCGCTGCCGAACTCGATAGCCAGCTGCGCATCGCCTTCGAGATCGATGTCGGGCTGCATCGCGGCGGCTTCGCCAGCCCCGGGGCCCTGTCGAAAGCGTTGCGCGCGCTGCCGGCTCATAAAGGGCTGCGCTGCGAAGGCGTCATGGCCTATGAGGCGCATGCGCCGCACATTCCAGGCCTGTTCGGCGGCCCGGCCAAGGCACTAGCGCAGGCTTCGGAGCGGGCCGCCGCTTTCGTCGCGTGCCTCGGCCCGGACCAACGCCGCATCCTGAACATTGGCGGCAGCAAGACCGCGCTGCTGCATCACGGTGGTGCCGCCAATGAAGTGTCGATGGGTTCGGCTTTCGTGCTGCCCAGCGATTTCGACACAGCGGGCCTCGATGGTTTCAAGCCAGCCGCCTTCATCGCGACGCCGATCCTGAAGGTGGTCGAACCGATGCTGCCGGGCCCGCCGGCCGTTTCTCGCCTGCTGCAGGCGCTTGGCCGGTTCCCACGCAAGGGCTGCTATCTCTATGGCGGCAAATGGATGGCCGAGCCTGTCTTTCCCCTGGGCATGAAGACGGACGGCTTGCTCGGCCTGTCTTCCAACCAGCAATTCATGGGTCTGCCCGCCGATGCCGTCGCCAGGCCCGGCGATTACGCGTTCCTGCGGCCGACACAGAGCGAGGCCGTGCTGCAGCAATTCGGGCCGATCGCGGTGCTTTCCCAGGGCAGGATCGTTGATCGCTGGCCGGTGTTGCCGATGATGTGATCGAGTCACATAGTTGACTCCGTCAAGTAAATGGATGATCCTGTGAAAGGCAGGAGATACCCATGACGATTCACCATCAGCCCGGCAACGAAGCGCCCAACAAGCATCTGATCGATGCGGTGCGGGCGTTCAATCGCTTCTACACCCGCCAGATCGGCCTGCTTGACGAAGGGTTGCTGAAAAGCGCCTTCTCGCTGACCGAGGCGCGCGTGCTTTACGAGCTGGCGCACCGCGACGGCCTGACAGCGACCGACCTCGGGCGCGATCTCGGTCTCGACGCCGGCTATGTCAGCCGTTTGTTGAAGAAGTTCGAACGTGATGACCTGATCTCCAGGTCGACTCTGGTTTCGGACGCCAGGCAATCCTCGATCGCGCTGACGCCGGCGGGCAGGAATGCCTTCGCGCCGCTCAACAAGGATTCTCACGATCAGGTCGCGGCGCTGCTCGATCGGCTGCCTACATCCGAGCAGGACCGGCTCGTGAAGTCCATGCGCACGGTCCAGGCACTGCTCGACGAAAGCGCCGAGCCGAAAATCCCTTATCTGCTGCGGCCGCTGCAGATCGGCGACATCGGCTGGATCACCCGCCGACAGGGGATGCTCTACGCGCAGGATTATGGCTGGGACGAAACCTACGAGGCACTGGTCGCCGAAATCCTCAGCGAGTTCGTTAAATCCTTCGACCCGAAATGGGAGTGCAGCTGGATCGCCGAGCGCGATGGCGAGGTTGTCGGTTCGGTCTTCGTCGTGCGCAAGTCGCCCGAGGTGGCGAAGCTCAGGTTGCTTTATGTCGAGCCTTCGGCCCGCGGCCTTGGCATCGGCGCGCGCCTTGTCGACGAATGCATCGCCTTCGCGCGAGCCAAGGGTTACAAGACGCTGACGCTTTGGACCAACGACATACTGGGCTCGGCCCGTCGCATCTACCAGGCGGCCGGCTTCAGGCTGATCGATGAAGAGCGCCACCATTCCTTCGGCAAGGATCTGGTCGGTCAGACCTGGGATTTGAAATTGTAGTGCCGATTAACCCTTGACCGGTATCCAGATCTCCAGCCCGCCATTGCCGCTTCGCGGATCGAACTCCGGGCCGTAGCGTTCGAATTCCGGCGCGTCCGCTATTTCGTGCCCTGAGGCCGGCAGCCATTTGTTCCAGATCGTGTTGACCGTGCGGCGGATGGTCGAGATGTGCTCGCGATGCGAAAACACCGCATATTTCTGCGCGGGTACCCGAACGCGGCTGAACTCTCGGGGAAGGTCGGAAAAGTCTGAGACCTCGACGCCGGCGATGTAGTCGAAATTGCCGGCATCGTCGCCGTTGACGCAGACGCCATAGGCGACGTCGCCGGTCTCGCCCGGAATGTTGCCGATATACGGGCCAAAGCGCTGCCACTGCATCGGAATGGCGGCGCTGGTTTCGCAACTGTAGCGTTCGCCCAGCCCCGCGATCAGGAACGGCCGGCTGGTCTCGAAGCGCGGCGGCTCGAGGTTGGTGAGAAAGGACTGGTCCATCAGGATAGGCTCCACGAGGTCGAGCGTGTTGGTCGAGCCTTGCGCGCGCACCAGCTCCGGCGTGGTGCCGAACTGGTCGCGGAAAGCCCGGGTGAAGGCCTCATGCGAGTTGTAGCCGGCCTCGAGCGCAACCGAGAGGATGTCGGGCGCCCCTTCGGCCAGCCTGCGCGCCGCCTCGCTCAAGCGCCGCGCGCGCATATAGCCCATGACGGAGCGGCCGGTGGCGGCGCCGAAGGCGCGCGTCACATGAAAGCGCGACACGCCGCTGCTTGCCGCGACGTCGTCCAGCGAGATCGCCTCCGGCAGATGGCTTTCGACAAACCACAGCGCTTTCTCGGTCGGGTTCATGGTTCCTCGCATTGGCGCGCCGACATTACTGACCGTGTCGACGGCCAGTTTGATCGAAATTGCGCATTGGGCAATAATGCATGTGTCCGTGCCGCGTCGACGTGGGAATTGATGCGGCATGATCCCATGCCCGGGGAAGGGGTGTCCCGATGACTGCCGCGGTTGCCGACCAGGTGTTCCGGTTTGGCGGGTTCACACTCGACCTTGCCATGGGCACGCTGCGTGACGTCAACGAGCCGCTGTTCCTGCGCCCCAAGGCCTATGCGCTGCTCTCGCACCTTGCCCGCAACATGGGCCGGGTCGTGCCGAAGTCGGAGCTGATGGATGCCGTCTGGCCGGGCGTCTATGTCACCGAGGATTCGCTGACGCAGTCGGTGCGCGAAATCCGCAAGGTGTTGGGCGGCGAGATGGTGCGCACGGTCTCCAAGCGCGGCTATATGCTGGCGGCCGGGATGGAAGCCGCGCCGAAGATCGGCGCCCAGCCGATCGTGGCGGTGGTGCGCTTCCGCAACGAGAGCGGGGACCCGGTCGACGAGGCCATGGTCGACGGTTTCGCCGAGGATCTCATCAACGGCGTCGCTCGCTTCGGCACGGTCACCGTGCTGGCGCGCAACTCAAGTTTTTCTTTCGGCTCCTATGGCCGCGCCGAGTGGCCGCAGATCCGTGCCCGTATCGGTGCCGACTATCTGGTTGAGGGCTCGCTGCGCCGGCAGGGCGAGCATGTCGTCGTGGCCGTCAGCCTCATCGACATCGCCACCGCCAGCCAGCTCTGGGGCGACCGCTACCAGTCGCAGGGCGATGGCCTGTTCGCGATCGAGCGTCAGATCGTCGAGCAGATCGTCAGCCGGTTGGTCACGAGGGTCGCCAATGCCGGGCTGGAACAGGCCTCACGCAAGCCGATAACCAGCCTTGCCGCCTACGAGCTTCTGCTGCGTGGCTTTGCGATGTTGCGCGATCCCGCACAGACCGACCAGCGCAGCGCGGAAATCCTGTTCGAGGCGGCCATCGCCAAGGACCCGAACTACGGCCTGGCCTATACCTATCTTGCCCTGGTGCGGGCTTTGGACGGAGAGTTCGGACGTGCCAGCGATGCGGTGTTGGAAAATGCGCGCGACCTTGCCGACAAGGGCCTCGCTCTGTCGCCGGACCAGCCGACCGGTCACCGCGTGCAGTCGCTGATCCGCCTCTATATGCGCGACCACGAAGCGGCGGAACATCATTTGCGCATCGCGCTGCAGCTCAACCCCTACGATGCCGACAGCATCGGGCAGATGGGCATGCTGCTGACCATGCGCGGCCGGCCGCTCGAGGCGCTCGACTGGCTGGCGCGCGGCATCCGCATCGATCCCTTGCACCCGCACTGGTACCAGTTCGACCGGGCACTCGCGCTCTATATGATGGGGGAATACCGGCAGGCGGCGGAAGCGCTGGAGCTGGCGACGCGCCCGGCGCCGTGGATCCGCACAAGGCTGGCGGCCTGCTATGCGCAGATGGGCGACATGGAGAAGGCGCGGCGGCAGATCGTCCTCATCGAGGAGGGCGATCCGTTTTTACCGATCGACTATGCGCTGCGCGGCGTTCCGTTCGAGAACAAGGCCGATGCGGAGCATCTCGCCGAAGGCGTCAGACTCGCCCTTGGCTAGTGCATGTCGCTCAGCATCGAAAACAAAGATCCAAAGCGCTTCTATGTAGCGGCCCTGATTGACATCGTTGCCTGACTGTGTATGTAACGTTATAACAAATCAGATGATTTTGCCGGCGCATTCGAGATCGGACCAAAAACCGTTGCGGCGCGATCGGCGGGAATCTACGATGGCGTGGTGATGGTCCCCGAGTCGAAAGGCGAGGGGTGAAAAGGGAACACGGTGAGACCCGCAAAAGGTTGATGCCGTGGCTGCCCCCGCAACTGTAAGCGGTGAGCAAGATCCGACATGCCACTGGCCGGCAAGGCTGGGAAGGCAGGATTGCGCTGAGACCCGCGAGCCAGGAGACCTGCCATCACTGAGTTGACCGGACGGGGTGTGCCGGGAGGAGACGTGGACGTCGGTCTTGTCGGCCGGCTCGCCAACATCCTTCCGTCGCCAGTTTTGGAAAGTGACGGAACGTTGGACGGCGCCATCGATCATCGCATCATCGTGTGCACGCTTTGCCGCGACATCCCGACCGGGATCAGGTCGGGCGAAGGCCTGTGTGCCGATTTGCGGTCCCGGCTCACAGCCCACCATGAGCCCGCCGTGGCGCATAGCTTCACGGTCGAAGGCGTCGAATGCATGGCGGGCTGCGCGCGGCCGCTCACGGTGGCCTTCCAGGCTCCAGGCAAGGCTTCCTATCTCTTCGGCTCCATCGACGCCGAGGCCGATGCCGGCGATCTCGTGCGATTTGCCAGGCTTTATGCCTCGCTCGCCGACGGCTGGTGCAATTCCGGACAACGCCCGCCGCGACTGGCCGGCAAGACGCTGGCCCGCATCCCCGGACCGGGCAAGTGCGCGGGTGGCAGCCGATGACAATGCCGCTTCTGGAAGCCCGCGATTTGAGCGCGACGGCGAATGGCTGGGATCTGGTCCAGGCGGTCAGCCTGTCGGTAGCATCAGGTGATCGCCTCGCCATCATCGGCCCCAACGGCGCCGGCAAGACGACGCTGCTGCGCATGCTGTCCGGCATGCTCAGGCCAAGTTCCGGCGAGGTGAAGCTTGGCGGGCGCCGGATGGACAGGATCTCGACCGCCGAGCGCGCGCTGCACATCGCCGTCGTCGGCCAGACCGACCAGCCGGACCCGCGGCTGGCGGTGATCGACTATGTCGAACTCGGCCGCGTCCCGCATGCGGGCCGCAGACGCAGGAGCGAGGAGCGCGACATCGTCGTCGACGCGCTGCGCCGGACCGGCCTGTTGCCGCTGCTTGGCCGCACGATCGGCTCGCTGTCGGGCGGCGAACGCCAGCGCGCCCAGCTGGCGCGCGCCATCGCGCAGCAACCGAAAGTGTTGTTCCTCGACGAGCCGACCAACCATCTCGACCCGCGCGCCCGTGCCGAGCTGCTCGAACTCGTGGCCGGCTTCGGCATGACGGTGATCGCGGTGCTGCACGATCTGGCTCTGGTGACGCCCTTCGCTACCCGGGTCGCGGTGATGCACGAAGCGCGGCTGCATGCGCTGGCAGCACCCCGCGAGGCGCTGACCCAGAAACTGATCCACGAGATTTTCGGCGTCGACGTGTTTCGCCTGCGCCATCCAACCGAGGACCGCGAACTGACGGTCTTCGATGTTCCGAACCGCGCCGCGCCGCCTTCTTGATCGAAACCCATCCCTTCTTCCGACACAGTTCAACCTAGGAGCAAAATCCGTGAAACGTCTTGCACTGTCGCTCGTCTTCTCGCTGCTGGCCTCGACGGCCTTCGCCTTCCCGGTCACCGTCGACAGCTGCGGCAAGCCGCTGACCTTCGACGCGCCGCCCAAGCGAGCCGTCATCCATGATCTCAACATGGCCGAGATGGCCTTCGCGCTGAAGCTGCAGCCGTCGATCGTCGGCCTGACCGGCATCACCGGATGGTACAAGGTCGGTCCCGAATTCAAGGCCGAGCAAGGCGCCATCCCGGAACTCGCGCCCAAATACCCGACGATCGAGAATCTCGTCGCCGTCGAGCCCGATTTCTTCTTTGCCGGCTGGTACTATGGCATGAAGCCCGGCGGTGACGTGACGCCCGACACGCTCGCCCCGCACGGCATCAGGACGCTGGTGCTGAGCGAAAGCTGTGTCCATCTCGACAAGAACCGCCCGGCCGCCTCCATGGACCTGCTCTATGGCGACGTTGAAAAGCTCGGCAAGATTTTTGGCAAGGAGGCGGACGCGGAGAGGCTCGTCTCCGGCTGGAAGGCGCAATTGGCCGATATCACCGCCAAGGTCGGCAATGCCAAGGGGACGCGCGTGTTCCTCTATGATTCCGGCGAGGACAAGCCGTTCACCGCCGGAAAATTCGCCATTCCGAGCGCCATGATCACGGCGGCCGGCGGCGACAACATCATGGCCGACATGGATACCAGCTGGGGCAACACCGACTGGGAAACCGTGGCGTCGCGCAACCCGCAATTCCTCATCCTGCTCGATTACCAGGATGGCGGCGGCTACAAGAAACTGCTCGATTTCCTGAAGGCCCATCCGGCGATGAAAGAGACCGACGCGGTCAAGAACGAGCGCTTCGTGGCGCTGCGCTACGCCGAACTGACGCCCGGGCCCGCCAACATCGAGGCGATCGGCAAGATCGCCAAGGCGATGCATCCGGAAGCGTTCTGATGCTTCTTGCCCCCGGGCCCGGTGCGCTTTCAGGGCACAAGGCATTCGCGCTGGCCATGGTGGCGGGCACGGTGGCGGTCGTCGCCCTCGTGCTGCTGTCGATCGCTTATGGTTCGACGCTGATCCCGCTGAGCGACGTCATCGCCTCGCTTGGCCATGCCGTCGGCTTGAACGAACACCAGGTGTCTGGCCCGGTCGGCAAGATCGTCGTCGACCTCAGGCTGCCGCGTACGATCCTGGCGGTGTGTGTCGGCGGCGGCCTCGGCATAACAGGCGCATTGCTGCAGACCGTGACCCGCAACGATCTCGCCGATCCCTTCCTGTTCGGCCTGTCGTCGGGGGCTGCCGCCGGCGCTGTTTCCGTCATCACCGTCTTCGGCGACAGCTTTGGGATCTGGACCTTGCCAGTAGCCGCCTTCACCGGCGGCATATTGGCCGCCTGCATCGTCCTGCTGCTTGTGGCGCGGGTCAGGGGGCAGGGGCCGGAACGGCTGATCCTCGCCGGCCTTGCAGTCTCCTTCCTGTTCACCGCCTTGACCAACTATCTGGTCTTTGCCGGAGACCAGCGCGCCGCCCATTCGGTGCTGTTCTGGACGATGGGCGGGCTCGGTCTGGCGCGCTGGGACAATGTCTGGCTGGGCGCCTTGGGCGCCGGCACGATCGCGGCCTACGGGCTCTGGAACCACCGCCGGCTGGACGCCTTCCTGGCCGGTGAAAGTGCCGCCGAAAGCCTCGGCGTGCCGGTGGCGCGCATGCGCAGGACGACGTTTCTCGTCGCTGCCTTCTCGACGGCGATCCTCGTCTCGGTCGCCGGCGTCATCGGCTTTGTCGGGCTGATGATACCGCATCTGTCGCGGCCGCTGGCCGGTCCCTTGCATCTGCGCCTGATCGCCAGCTGCGCGCTGTTCGGCGCGGTGCTGTTGCTGGCAAGCGACCTTCTGGCGCGAACCCTGCTGCCGCCGCAGGAACTGCCGATCGGCATCATCACCAGTTCGCTCGGCGCCTTCTTCGTCGTCACGCTGGTCGTGCGAAACCGCCTGTGAAACGGCGCGCTCCACCTGTCCGGCTGTCCTTCGGAGGCAAGGGCATTCACCAATCGCTAACCAAGATGGCGTTGCACGACCGTCTTGCACATTTGCCGGCTCTCATCGCGACGTGGCATCTTGAATAGTAAGCACGCTTATTATATGTATCGCTCATGGTTTCTGATGGCATAGACAGACTGGGATTTCTGATCCACGACGTGCAGCGGCTGATGCGCAAGCGTTTCGAAACGCGCGCCAGCGGGCTCGGCCTGTCGTCGGCGCAATGGCGCCTTATGGTGCGCGTCGCCAAGGAAGAGGGCGTTACCCAGGCCCGGCTCGCGGAATTGCTCGAAATCGAGCCGATCAGTGTCTCGCGTCTCGTCGACCGGATGGAGGAGGGCGGCTGGATCGAGCGCCGCGCCGACGCCGCCGACCGTCGCGTGCGCATGATCTTCCCGACCGCCAAGGCGAGCGCCGCCTATGCCGAGGTCAAGAGTCTGGCCGGTGAAGTCTATGAAGAATCGCTTGTCGGCGTTTCGCCGGAGGATCGGCGCGTGCTGATCAGGGCGCTCGATGCGATGGCGCAGAATCTCGCCGACGGCGATATCTCGGAAAAAGTCGAGCCTACGAAAGGCGCAGCAGCATGAACGCGGTAGCCAAAGTCGACGAAAATGCCGCCAAGGTGGAGATGGAAGCGCCGGCCCAGCCGGCTGCCGCTCCTGTCGCGGTCGCTCCTCCCGTGGAGCCGGTCCTGGCGCCGAAGAAGAAGCGCCGCACGGGCCGCTTCTTCCTGATGCTTGTCGTGCCGACGGCGCTGGTCATCGGTGGCGGCTACGTCTGGGTGACCGGCGGACGCTACCAGGAGACGGAGAACGCCAACCTGCAGCAGGCCAAGGTGTCGATCGCCTCGGACACGGCCGGCCGCATCGTCCAGGTCGCCATATCGGACCATCAAATGGTCAAGCAGGGCGACCTTCTGTTCACCATCGATCCCGAGCCTTACCGGATCGCGCTTGCCCAGGCCGACGCAGCGGTTGCCGCCGCGCGCCTCAATGTCGAGCAGCTGCGCGCCGCCTACAGCCAGTCGATGGCTCAGGAGAAGTCCGCCGGCAGCGAGGTCGACTACGCGCAGTCGCAATATGACCGCGCCGCCGATCTCGCGCAGAAGGGCATCAACGCCAAATCGTCGCTGGATGAGGCTCGCAACGACCTCGACAAGGCAAAGCAGCAGGTCGCCGTCGCCCAGCAGGGCATCATCAGCGCCAAGGCCGCGCTCGGCGGCAACCCCGACATCGAAACCGACAAGCATCCGACGGTGATGGCGGCACTCGCCGCGCGCGACAAGGCCGCCTACGACCTGGCGCGGACCACGGTGAAGGCCCCCGCCGATGGCGTCGTCTCCCAGGCCTCGTCCTTCAAGGTCGGCCAGTTCGTCGGTTCCGGCACGCCGCTGTTTTCGCTGGTCGAGACCAACGACACCTGGATCGATGCCAATTTCAAGGAAACCCAGCTCACCAACATGAAGCCGGGCCAGAAGGCCGAGATCGTCGTCGATACCTATCCGGGCAAGACCTTCGAGGCGACGGTCAAGGCGATCGGTGCGGGAACGGGTGCTGAATTCTCGCTGCTGCCCGCCCAGAACGCCACCGGCAACTGGGTCAAGGTCACGCAACGCATTCCGGTGCGCCTGGAACTGACCGATCCCGACGCCAGGATGGCGCTGCGGACCGGCATGAGCGCCTCGGTCACCGTCGATACCGGCGTTGCCCGCGGCTTTCCCGCAATATTCGGCCACGCCACGGCTGGCGAGGTCGCGCAGTAAGGTCGGCGGAAGCCCGCCGCGGTGAGACGGGTGGAAGCGGACAGCCAAGATTGGTCTGAGGGGAGAAGTGAGAAGGATCAGCGTTTGGCTCAAGCCGTGTCGCGGCCTGGCTGAAATCTGAAATCTTCGACACGGACCCTTCGGTCCTCATGTTTCCGGGCGGCAGGCATCCGCTCATCAGAGACTTTCGGTCGATGTAACCCCCACATCGATAGTCGCGTCCCACCGCGATGAAGGTCTCTCAACGGAAGGCGTTGCCGCCCGGAAACCCCTGTGTACACGTTTTTGTTACCGGCTGGAAGTTCCGCATCATGAGCACGCCAGAGCCATTTCGAGAAGTGCCGCATCGCGGCCTGATCACGGTCGCGCTCATGCTGGCGACGGTCATGCAGGCGCTCGACACCACCATCGCCAACGTCGCGCTGCCGACCATGACAGGCGATCTCGGCGCCTCTCCCGACAACATCAACTGGGTGCTCACCTCCTACATCGTCGCCGCCGCCATCATGACGCCGGTCACCGGCTGGCTCGCCGACCGCTTCGGCCGCAAGGAATTGTTCCTCACGACCGTGGTCGGCTTCACCGTCTTCTCCATGCTGTGCGGCCTGGCATGGAGCCTTGAAACCATTGTGCTGTTCCGGCTGATGCAAGGCGTGTTCGGCGCCGCCATCGTGCCGCTGTCGCAGACCTTCCTGCTCGACATCAACCCCAAGGAGCGTCACGGCCAGGCCATGGCCATCTGGGGCGCCGGCATCATGCTTGGACCGATCCTGGGCCCGACGCTGGGTGGCTGGCTGACCGACAATTTCAACTGGCGCTGGGTGTTCTTCATCAACCTGCCGGTCGGCATCGTCGCCTTCCTTGGCATGGCGGCCTATCTGCCGGCCGTTGCCCGGCGGGTGCGCAGTTTCGATTTCTTCGGCTTTGCCATGATATCGCTCGGGGTCGGCGCACTGCAGCTGATGCTGGATCGCGGCGGCGAGGTCGACTGGTTTTCCTCGGTCGAGATATGGATCGAACTCGGCCTGGCCATCACCGGTTTCTGGGTGTTCATCATTCACACAGTGACGGCGGAACATCCCTTTATCGACCCCAAGATATTCCTCGACCGCAACTTCGTGACCGGCCTGGCGTTCATCTTCATCATGGGGGTGCTGATCCTGGCCTCGATGTCGCTGCTGCCGCCGATGCTGTCGACCATTTTCGGCTATCCGACCGTCACCATCGGTATCGTCATAGGTCCACGCGGTATCGGCACGATGATTTCGATGCTCGTCGTCGGGCGGCTCATGAACAAGATCGACGCCAGAATTCTCGTCGTCATCGGCTTTCTGCTGACCGCGCAGTCGCTTTACACAATGGCGAGCTTCACGCCGCAGATGGACAACTGGCTGATCCTCAGCTCCGGTGTGATCCAGGGCCTGGGCATGGGAATGGTGTTCGTGCCGCTGTCGACGGTCGCCTTCGCCACGCTTGACGCGCGCTTCCGCACCGACGCAACCTCGTTGTTCAGCCTGGTGCGCAATCTTGGCTCGTCGATCGGCGTCTCGGTCGTGACGGTGCTTCTGGTGCGCAACACGCAGATCAACCACGCCGAGCTTTCGGCCTTCATCAATCCGTTCAATCCCAATCTCTGGGCGGTCTCGCCAGCGGCCGCGGGCGGCGATCCGATGGCGCTGTCGGTGGTCGATCGCATGGTCAATCTCCAGGCAATGATGATCTCTTACGTCAACGACTTCAAAATCCTGATGATGATGACGCTGGCCGCCATCCCGTTCGTCTTCCTGCTGCGCAAGCCAAAGGCTCGTCCGGCCGCCGGAGGCGCACCTGCCGCGCATATGGACTAGGCAGACGGCCGGCGGTACGCCTGCCGTCAATATGGACTAGGGCTGCCGCGTCCGTTGGTCCTAGCCCATCGCGCAAGCGGCTTGCATCGTTCCGCAATCGACAAGGCTGGACGCACGCACCATGCAAAATCAGACGTTTCCGGTATTCGACCTCAAGCGTTTCGAAAACGCCGGCGGACGGGAGAAGAAGGCGCTTGGCGCCGAGGTCGACCGCATCTGCCGCGCCACCGGGTTTCTGGCTGTGACCAATCACGGTATTCCGCAGGCGGTGATCGAGACGGCGTGGTCGAAGGCGCGGGCCTTCTTCGATCTGCCGCCGGATGAGAAGCAGCGCTCGAAGGCGCCCTACAAGGGCTATCCCTACGGTTATCTCGGCCCCGAACTCGAGGCGCTGGCCAAATCCCGCAACGTCGACACGCCGCCAGACCTCAAGGAGAGCTTCAACGGCGGACCACTTAGGGTGCCGCAAGGCATGTCCGATCCAGAAGCGCTGGCCTTCTGCTATGCCGAAACCATCTGGCCTGAAGAGCCGGACGGATTCGTCGACGCCTGGAAAGCCTATTATGCCGCGCTCGAGGATCTGGCGCTGCGCATCATGCGTGTCTTCGCCACCGCGCTCGGCCTGCCTGAAAATCACTTCGACAGCTATCTCGACGCGCCGATCAGTGCGCTCAGGGCGCTTAACTATCCCGAACAGCACGTCGCGCCGAAGCCAGGCCAGATACGTGCCGGCGCGCACACCGACTATGGCAGCTTGACCATCCTTTTGCCGCAGGCCGGGTCACGCGGCCTGGAGATCATCACGCCGGATGGAGGATGGACCGAGGTGCCGCCGATCCCGGGAGCCTTCGTCATCAATATCGGCGACCTGATGGCACGCTGGACCAACGACCGCTGGGTCTCCACCGTGCATCGCGTTGTCAATCCACCCGCGGAACAGGGCGGCAAGGACCGGCGGCAGTCCATGGCCTTCTTCCATCAGCCGAACTGGGACGCCGAGATCGACGTGCTGGACGCCTGCCTTGCCGCTGGCGAGGCGCCGAAATACGCACCGGTGCGCTCCGGCCCCTATCTGATGGGAAAATTCAAGGCGACGACGAAGTAATGCATGCCGCCCATGCATGAAACGGGAAAATGAAGCTTATCTGCCGAGCACCAGCGACCAGTAGCGCAGGTTGGGGTCGCGCCCGTCACGGACATAGGCGAGCCCGAAGCGGCTGAAATCCGGATCCAGTATGTTGCGCCGGTGGCCCTGCGAATGCATCCAGATGTCGAACAGTTTCTGCTGGTCGAAGCGGCCTTCGGCGATGTTCTCGGCCGCGGCGCCGCGCACGCCATTGTCCTTCATGCGCGAGGCGAAGTCCTTGCCCCAGCCTGTCGTGTGGCTCATGCGCTCCCGCGAGGCCATGTAGCCGGCCTGCTGGAGCGCCGCTTGCTCGAGCTGGGTGTCCGGCGTCAGCGGGCCGAGCCCGGCAGTGGCGCGAAAGCCCGCGAGGGTAGCTGTGGCGGAAGAAGACACGCCTGCGCCTTCGCCCGTCGGCACAGAGACGGTGCTGCAGGCGGAAAGCATGGCCATGGCTGCAAGGCCGATCAGCAAGGCGCGCCTGGTCTGGCGCGGTTCGACAGGGGCGTGGATGATATTGGTCATTCCTGCCTGAATAGTCGCGATCATGGCTTTTGACGGGCAAGCGGAGAAAATTGCTTGAAAAACGGGTGTCTTGGCCTTCGCCGATCGCATCGCGTAGTCTTGAAGCACCCCTTCCGGTCATCGCGGCCCGGACGGTTCCTTGCGATGCGAGACTCCGATGCCAGAGAACGACCGTGCCTTTCCGACACTCTCCACGCCGCGCCTGCTGCTGCGTGCTCCGACCCCGGAGGATACCGCCGCGTTCGGCGGCATCCTGTCGATCCCTGAAGTCATCCGGTTTTCGAACTGGCCCGATGCGCCGGGCAAGTCGGTTGCCGAGCGGACGATGCGTTGGATGCGAAAGGCCTACCCCACCGGGAAAGGGTGCGCCTGGATGATCGAGGATCGCGAATCCAGGACGTTGGCCGGCGCGATCCGCTTCAATTGGTTCGTCAAGAAATCGAAATGCGGCGAGATCGGCTACGAACTGCATCCGGATTTCTGGGGCAAGGGCCTGATGAGCGAAGCGGCTGCTGCCGTGGCCGTTTGTGGCCACCAGTTTTTCGGCCTGAACCGCATCGAGGCCTGGACCCTGCCAGGCAATCCCGGATCCGACCGTGTGCTGGAGAAGGCGGGTTTCCGCTACGAGGGCACGCTGCGGCAGAAGGCCTGGTTCAAGGGCGGCTACCATGATTTCCGGATGTTTGGCCGGCTGGCTAGCGATCACGTTCTGTGAACTGAGCGGAGCATTGGCTGCCGCACAAACGAAAGCGGTCAATGCCAGCGAGGGACAAGGATTTTCCAAGACATGCTGCACCACATCTCCTTCGGCGTCGCCAACATCGAGCGCGCGGCGGCCTTCTACGATGCCGTGCTGGCGCCGCTCGGCTATGTCAGGGTCTGGGATGATCTCAGGCCCGGCGAGCCCGACCAGGCGGTGGGCTACGGGATTGCCGGTGGCGGCGACAAGCTGGCGCTTAAACTTCGCCCGAAAGGCCAGCGGCCGCCTGGTCCGGGTTTTCATCTGGCCTTTGCCGCCCCGGATCGCCAGAGCGTTGCGCAATTTCATGCAGCCGCCCTTGCGCATGGCGGCAGTGACAACGGCGCCCCGGGCCCGCGGCCTGACTATGGTCCGCATTACTATGCCGCCTTCGTCATCGATCCGGACGGCCACCACATCGAGGCGGTCTTCAACGCGCCGGGGTAGATTCCGCGCGGCCGGCTTTTGCCGGCAGGGCGATGACAATCCCGTGAGGACCCGAGCAGGATCATCGATTCGGCGACAACCCCTGGCAAATCGGCTATGCTGCCACATCTACTAGTGGCAGCTGCGGGCGGCCATCACGGCGGTGACCGCCCCGACACACGGGAGGATGGTTATGGCCGGCTTTCATGTCATGGCGGACGCCTATGGGATGCATGTGCAGCCCGCGGTGCGCCGTATCACCACGGCGGACCTTTGGGACGCGCTCAAGCTCGGCGCCGAGGATTTCTGGGCAAAACCCTCCCACTACGTGTTCCTGTGTTTAATCTATCCGGTCGTCGGCCTGATCCTTACCCAGTGGAGTTCGGGTTCCAACGCCATTCAGCTCGTCTATCCGCTGATGTCGGGCTTTGCCCTGGTTGGGCCTTTTGCCGCGATCGGGCTCTACGAAATCAGCCGCCGGCGCGAGCTCGGCATGAACACGAATTGGCGCCATGCACTGGACGTGCGCCGATCCCCGGCATTGCCGTCGATCGCGGTCATCGGTGTCATGCTGTTTGCGCTGTTCCTGTTATGGCTGTTCACCGCGCAATCGATCTATACCAGCCTGTTCGGCGACCAGCCGCCGGCCTCGATCGGCGCCTTTGTCCGCGACCTGCTGACGACCGGCAAGGGCTGGACCTTGATCCTGCTTGGCAATGCGGCCGGCTTTGTCTTTGCCGTGGTGGTTCTGGCCACAACGGTGATCGCCTTCCCGCTGCTGCTTGACCGTGATGTCGGTGCCGTCTCGGCGATCGAAACCTCGGCCCGGGCGGTGATGGCGAACCCGCTGCAGATGGCGCTGTGGGGCCTGCTGGTTGCCGTGCTTCTGGTGATCGGTTCGATCCCGTTGTTTGCCGGGCTGGCCGTGGTTATGCCGATCCTGGGCCATGCCACCTGGCACCTCTACCGCAAGGTGGTCGAGCCGGCACAGATCCGGCCGGTCCGCCGGCCTATGTAGGGAGACATAGTTCCCCCAAATGCGGAGCAAGTCTGTAACGCCCGGCAAAGCCCTGGAGGTGTTGGCCGCCGCCGGCGGCCAAATGGTAGGAGTCTGCCGATGGCACGCAAGGCGCTGGAACTATTGAAAAGAATTGTTTGGCTGGCCTGCCTTGGTATCGCAGGCCACCTCAATGTCGCGCGCGCAGATGGCAGCCAGCAGGTGCAATTTGAAAGTGCGGCGGTGCTGCCAACGCCATTTCAGGCCCGCATCGCGCAACAAAGCGGGCAAGTGCTCAAAGCTCGACCGGGCACGCCATTGATCGGATATCTGACACGGCCGCCGGGTGAGGGGCCTTTCCCGGCCGTCGTCGTTCTCCATGGATGTACGGGCCTGTTCCCAAGCGTCCGGAAAAGCTGGTCCGAGCGGCTGTCTTCCTGGGGTTACGTTGCCCTGTTTGTCGACAGCTTCAGCGCGAGGCATTCGCGAGACGTGCGATCATCGCGGCCTGCTGGCTGATCGTGTCTATGACGCCTATGGCGCTCTGGAGTTTCTGTCGAAGTTAAGTTTTGTCGATCCGCGGCGCATAGCTTTGTCGGGCTCCTCCGCCGGCGGAACAACAACGCTCGAGGCCGTGCAGGCCGGCGGCGCCGAGCAGCTTATGGAGCGCAAGTTCAAGGCTGCGATTGCCTACTATCCGAATTGTTCGGCTGCCAACGGCGACATGGCGGTTCCGACCTTGATCCTGATCGGCGAACTAGACGATTGGACCCCCGCCCAGAAATGCCAGGCGATGGTGGCTGAGCACGGCGGCAAGGGCAGCGCCGTGCAGCTTGAGGTCTTCAAAGGCGCTCGTCACGCATTTGCCTCTCCGGGATTGAAGGCCGGCAGGGAGGAATATGGCCATCGGGTGGAGTACAACGCGGCTGCGGCCGATCAGTCTGTAAGCGACGTTCGTGCCTTTTTGAAAAAAGCCTTCAGCGGCTGAAAACGAAGCCTGGCGCCTGGCTATCAGCGTTGCGCGTCTGTCGCCATTTTCAGCGCCAGCGCCGTAAGCACGCCTCCCATCATCCAGCGCTGGATGACCAGCCACAATGGCCGTCCGGCAAGGAAGGTGGCGATCGATCCGGCCGTCACCGCTATGATGGCATTGACGGTCAGGCTGATCGAAATCTGCGTCGCGCCCAGAACCAGCAGCTGCGACAGGACGTGGCCTTTGCCGATGCTGATGAATTGCGGCAGCAGCGACAGATAGAGAACGGCCACCTTGGGGTTGAGCAGATTGGTCATCAGGCCCATGGCGAACAGCTTGCGCGGCCTGTCTTTCGGCAGGTCGCGCACCTGGAACGGCGAACGTCCGCCCGGCTTCACCGCTTGCCAGGCCAGCCACAAGAGATAGAGCACGCCGGCAAAGCGCAGCACCTCATAGGCATAGGGGACGGCGAGCAGCAGCGCGGTGATGCCGAACGCCGCCGACAGCACATAGAACAGGAAGCCGACCGCGACCCCGCCAAGCGAGATCAGTCCGGCCTTCGGCCCTTGCGACAGGGAACGCGAGATCAGGTAGATCATGTTCGGGCCGGGCGTCAGCACCATGCCGAGGCAGACCAGCGCGAAGGCGATATGGTTGGCTGTATCGGGCATTGTTCGTCCCCGGGCATGCCCGCGATGCGATCCCGCGAGTGGTCGATGTCTGCCCGTCACGGCAGGCGCCCGCAAGGGCTTGCCGGGACCAGGCGTTGCGCCAGGGCGGGGTCATGTCGCCGAAAGTGACCCCGATGGGATGTGCCTAGCCGACCACCCGCAGGTTCGACAGTTCGTTGCCGATTTCCTTGAAATCGTTCGACAGGCTGGCGCCCGTCGCGTTCCAGAACAGCTTCGCCGGTTTGCTCGGATCGGTCGGGTCCTTGCGGAAGCGCGAGTCCGACGAGCAGGATTTCAGCGCGTCGATCGCCAGCTTGTCGCTGGCCTTGGTCGTAGACAGATCGAGCGCCACCGTCATCACCATGATGTTGGCCGCCTTGGCGTTGTTGCAAAGCGTTGCCATCTGCTCGTTGAGCGCATTGGTGTAATTGCCGTTCGAATAGTCGAACTGACCGATGGCGCTCGATGTGCCCATGAACATGCGCCCGACCGAGGTGCCGTTGTAACCCGGGTTGAGATAGCCGTAGGACGCGTAGGTCGATTTCGAGTTGGCGGGGTCCGAATAGCCCAGCGAAGACGGCGTATAGTAGGTGTTGGCGCCGTCGGTCAGCACGATCACGACCTTGTCGTTGCCCTTTTCCGTTTCCGGGCGCCCTTGCGTGAACGGTTCGCCGCTTGATACCACCCGCCAGCCCCACGCCAGGCCTTCTGGAACATTGGTGCCGCCATTCGGCTGCATCAGGTCTATCGCCGCCTTGATCGAGGTGGCTCCATCGGCCACGCTGACATCGGTCAGCGGCGTGATCGGGTTGGTGGTGCAGCTGTAGTTCGGGCCGTTGCCGGCGGGCAGGGCCGGCGCATCGATCGGCCGCGGCTGGAAATACTTGGCCATGTTGCGCAGCCGCGATTGACCGGTGCTGCTCGTAGGATCGTCGTTCCACCAGCTGTTCACCGCGCCGTAGGTCACAGGCGCGGCTTCGTCGGGGTCCTGCGTGAGCTTCCAGTGATTGCCGGGTTCGTCCGGGGCGAACATCGGCACGAACATCGTTGCCGGATCACCGACGCCTATGCCGGTGTTGGCCGAGCCACCGGACGGCGAAGCGTCGTTGACGTTGTAGGGATAGGGTCGGGCCTCCACGCAGCCTTGCCAGCTGGCGAACGGACCGTAGGAATCGATGTAGTCATATTCGTCGTGGCTGCGTCTGCAGGTGTTGTTCGAATTGTACTCGTCGCAAACCACCCGCTTGCTGTTGACGACACGCTCGTGGTTGGTGACCACCTTCATGTCCCGGTAGAGTGAAAACCGGGTCAGCGTCTGGCCTTCCTCGCTGCCCCAGCCGGTGCCGCGTTTGTACCAGATGCCGTTGGTCTGCTGGGCGTATTTGTTGGCCGCATTCAGCGTCGACCAGTCGAAATTCTCGTTCGACACCGGCGACAGGCCCTCCGTGTCCATCCACGATGCGTTGCCATTGGCGGGGCCGACATTGACCGAAGCGGCAAAGGGCACGAGGCCGAACTGCACCGGCTTGTCGACCTGCTTGATCATGACCGCCTGCTGGGCCAGCGTGTCGACAAGCTGCTTGGACGCGGTCTTGAGAAGATCGATGCGCTTTTGGCCCGAGCCCGTGCCGAGCGTGGTCATCGATCCGGAATTGTCGAGCACCAGGGCGACTTCCAGCGTGTTCTTCAGCCTGACCTGGGAGGTGACGCTGAAGGTGATATTCTGGTTCGCATCGATTGTCGATTTGCCGACGATCTGGGCGAAGCCAGGATAGAAATAGGGCTTGTAGGCAAGCTGCGCCGTCATTGTCATCAGGCCGCCGCCGCTGGTGCTGCTGGGCAAGGTGACGTTGAGCGTCGCGCTGGCCGGATCGATATCGTTCAAATTGGCATTGAAGAAGTCGAGCGCATAAGCCTTCAACTGGTCGTCGGTCGCGCCTTCCGTCAGCCGGCGCGCCGTGGCGAAATTGGCGGCGTCGAGCGCATTCGTCACCATTTGCTTTTCGCGGTTCATTTCCGTGAAGTCGACCGCGATCGCCAGGCCGCCCATCAGCGGCACCATCGCCACGACAGTCATAAGTGCATAGTTGCCGCGCCTGTCGCGGCGGAACTGACGCCAAAGTTCAAGCATGTCTTGCAGCGGCCCCCGCCGGCGGATTCTCGATTGACGCCAGCTTTTCACAAAACGCTGAAGGACGGGTTTGGGAAACCGCTCTATTGCTTGGCTGGCGCTTCACCAACCGCTAACCAATGCAAGCCTGCGGCCCGACCCGGTCCAACAGCGAAACGCCCTGTCGGGGCAGGGCGTTCTCGCGAGCGGAACCTGTCGATCAGCTGACGATGCGCAGGTTGGACAGTTCGTTGCCGATCGCCTTGAAATCGTCGGACAGTGTCGCCCCGGTCGAATTCCAGAACAGTTTCATCGGCTTACTCGGATCGGCCGGATCCTTGCTGAAGCGGGAATCCGACGAGCAGGCCTTCAGCGCATCCATCTGTGTTTTCTCCGCCGCCTTATTGGCATCGAGGTCGAGCGCAATGGTCATGACCATGATGTTGGCGGCCTTGGCATTGTTGCACAACGTCGTGAAGTACTCGTTCATCGCCTTGGTGTAGTTGGCGTTTGAATAGTCGGTCTTGCTGACGCTGCCGCTGGTGCCAAGGAACATCCGACCATAGCTGTAGGCGTTGCTGAACGGCACGATGTAGCCCAGCGCCGAATAGATGGCTTTGCTGCCCGCCAGATCGTTTCCACCATAGTTCCAGTTGGTTCCAGAGTAGGTCTGGGCCGTCACCGACGTTGGTGTGTAATAGGTGTTCGCACCATCGGTCAGGACGATCAGAACCTTGTCGTTGCCTCTTTCTGTCTCGGGTCTGCCCTCGGTGAACGGGGCAGCGCTGGAAAGGCTCCTCCAGCCCCATGCCATGCCTTCAGGCACATTGGTGGCGCCATCCGCAGCCATGGCGTCGATCGCAGACTTGACCGCGCCCGCACCGGCCGTCGTGGAAACATCGGTCAGCGGCGTGATAGGCGTGGTGCTGCAACTCGTATTGGGGCCGGCATCCATGCCGTAGGCTGGAGTAACCGTGGTGCCCGGGTCGGTAAAATATTTCGGCATATAGCTCTGGCGTGCCGCGCTGTTGCCCGACGACCCGTCCGCAATCCAATTGTTGTTGGCGGGGCGAGCCGGGATGTTGCTGTCGGTGAGATCGGTTTCATCGGGCGCGAACATGGGCACGAACAGCGTCGCCGGCGTCCCGGTCGCCGCCGCGGTGTCGTCGATATTGTAAGGATAAGGCCGCGACTCGACACAGCCGCCCCAGGAAGCGACGTTTCCATAGGTATAGTTGTAGCCGCTTTGCCAGGTCTTGCAGGAGCCGTTGGAATAGGTCGAGGTGCATTTGAACTGCGCCACGTAGGTGGCCGAGGCCGTGCGCTTCATCTGGTTGTAGATGGAGAAGCGGGTCAGCGGCTGGTCCTTCTGGGTTGCGTCCCAACCGGTGCCCTTGGCGTACCAGACGCCGGCGATATTCTGGGCGTACTTGGTGGACGAATAGGTCGAACTCATGCTCGCCCAGTCGAAATTCTCATGATGGATCGGCGAAATCCCGGTGGTGTCCATCCAGGATGCCGAGGCGTTGCCGGGGCCAACATTGACCGACGCGGCGAAGGGAACCAGGCTGAACTGGACCGGCTTGGTGACCTGCTTCATCATCTGGGCCTGGCCAGCCAACTGGTCGACCAGCTGTTTGGCGGCATCCTTGAGGAGGTCGAACCGTACCTTGTTGGATCCTTTGCCGAGTTCCGTCATCGAGCCGGAATTGTCGAGCACCAGCGACACTTCCAGCGTATTCTTCAGGCGGACTTCCGAGCACGCGCCGAAGCTGATGTCGCTGTTGGCGGTGCTGCCGCCCACCAGCATTTTTGCCGTCGGCAGGAAGTAGGGTTTGTAGGTCAAGGTACTGCAGAGCTTCAAGGTGCCGCCGCCCGCGTTGTTGTTGGGCAGCGTCACGGCCAGCGTGGTGTTGGCTGGATCGATATGCGCGAGATTGGCTTCGAAGAAATTCTTGGCATACGCCTTGGCGTCGGCGTCGCTGGCGCCGGCAACGATCTGCTGGGCAGTGGCGACGCCGGCGGCGTCCAGGGCGTTCAAGGCATTTTGTCGCTGGCGCGTCATTTCCGTATAGTCGACGCCGAGCGCCAGGCCGCCCATGATTGGTACCGTGGCGAGGACCGTCATGAGTGCATAATTGCCACGCCGATCGCTTCCGAATCTCCGGATCATTGCACCAAACTACCCCCGCCAAATCGATTATCGGTCGAGACACTGTCATAAATCGTTAAATTTCAGGTTGCCGTAATATGTCCAAGATCGAGCCGGGCTTTCAACGCGCGTTAACCAAACGCTGTACAGTCGCGGTTTTGGCCGCCGGCGGATGCTCCCGATCGGGCGCGCGGGTGGCCTTCGCGCCGATCTCCCGGTGAAAGCTGGTGACAGCATGGATCGGTTCGGATAATTCGAATCCGCTGCGGCGAACCGTCGGCCACGGCACTCGCAACGCTCATATTGAAGGAAACGGCATGGCGAATTCGCCTGACATCGTCGGCTCGCTCGAAGACGTCTGCAAAGCCTATTCGGCAATTCTTTGCGATGTCTGGGGCGTGGTGCACAATGGCGAATGGCATTTTCCGGCGGCCGCGGCGGCGCTGGCCAGGGCAAGGGCTGCCGGTATTCCCGTTGTTCTCATCACCAATTCGCCACGCCGCAGCGCCGATGTCGTGGCCCAGATGAGTGTGATCGGTGTTCCGCCGTCAGCCTACGACCGTGTCGTGACCTCGGGCGATGTGACCCGCGACCTGATCGCCGAAGGTCCACGCAAGATCTTCCACATCGGCGCCGACCGCGATCTCACCCTCTATGACGGTCTCGATGTCGAGCTCGTCGAGGAATTCGAGGCCGCCGGCGTCGTATGCACCGGACTGTTCGATGACGAGGTCGAGAAGCCTGAGGATTATACCGACCTTTTGCGCCGGTTGCGGGCCAGGAACCTGCCGTTCATCTGCGCCAATCCCGATATCATGGTGGAGCGGGGCGAGCGCATCATCTGGTGCGCCGGCGCCCTGGCGCGCGACTATGCCCAGCTCGGCGGCCGCACGTTGATCGCGGGAAAGCCCTACGCACCGATCTACGATCTCGCGATGAAGGAGGTGGCGGAGGTGCTTGGCCGGCCGGTCGAGCGTTCCCGGATATTGGCCATCGGCGATGGGATGATGACCGATGTGAAGGGCGCGGCCGACAATGGTTTCGACGTTCTCTATGTCTCCGGCGGCATCCATGCCCGCGACTACGGCGATGCATCCCGGCCGGATCCGGCCAAGCTCGGGCTCTTCCTGGAGCGGCACGGCTATCGTCCCGTGGCCGTCATGGTCAGACTGCAGTAGGTGGTGATGGTAGGCTTCCAGCATCTCACCGCGACGGCGCCACTGCCCGCCGACTTGCGTGGCGGCGTTGTCGCGATCGGCAATTTCGACGGCGTCCACCGTGGCCATCAGGCGGTGCTTGAACGGGCGCTGGCCGAGGCTGTGCGGCGTGACGTGCCGGCCCTGGTGCTGAGCTTCGAACCGCACCCGCGGAAGGTCTTCAGGCCCGACATGCCGTTGTTCGTGCTGACGCCGCCGCCGATGAAGGCGCGGCTCTTGTCCTTGCTGGGCTTTGCCGCGCTCGTCGAGCAACCGTTCACGCGCGACTTTGCCGCGCTGTCGGCGGAAGCCTTCGTCACCGGCGTGCTGGAGAGGACGCTCGGCATCACCCACGCGGTGACCGGGTTCGATTTCCATTTCGGCAAGGACCGCCAGGGCGGACCGGCCTATCTGATGGCGGCCGGCGAACGCCATGGCTTTGGCGTCACGCTCGTCGACGCTTTTCGCGACGAGGGCGCGGAGGTGGTTTCGTCAAGCCGGATCCGGGCCTTGCTCTGCGATGGCGAGGTGGCCGAGGCTGCCGGCCTGCTCGGCTATCGCTTCACGGTCGAGGCTGAAGTGATCGGCGGCCAGCAGCTCGGCCGCACGCTGGGCTTTCCTACTGCCAACATGAGGCTTTCACCGGAAGCGACTCTGAAGGAAGGGATTTATGCCGTCCGCTTCCGCCGCGCCGACGGCACGTTGCATGATGGTGTAGCCAGCTTTGGCCGGCGCCCGACCGTCGACGACAATGGCGCGCCGCTTCTGGAAACCTTCGTCTTCGATTTTTCCGGCGATCTCTACGGCGAGACCTGCGAGGTCTCGTTCTTCGGCTTCCTGCGCAGCGAGATCAAATTCGACGGCCTCGATGCATTGGTGGTGCAGATGAAGCGCGATGAAGCCGAGGCGAGTGCGCTGCTCGCCGGCGTCAAGCCGCTTTCGCAGCTCGACGCGGCCATTGCTTTCTGACTTACTTTTTCAGCGCCAGTCCGATCGCGATGAAGCTCCAGCCCTGGAAGATCAGGTCGATCGCCAGGAACAGTCCGAGCACCCACAGGCTGTTGACCGGCCAACCCATGGCGATGATCAGGCCGGCAAGCACGCTGATGAGGCCTGCCGCGACGATCCAGCCCCAGCCCTGTTCCGGACGGTGGCTGTAGCCGACCCAGGCCCGCAGCGCGCCGGAGGCGACGAGCGCAACGGCCAGCAGGAAGGTCAGCACCGCCGAGGCCAGCAGCGGATTGTCGAAGGCGAAGAAGCCAGCGATGGCGTAAAGCAGCCCGCTGAGCAGCCAGTAGAAGAAGCGGCTCCAGGTCTTTACCCCGAAAGCATGGAGGATCTCGATGATGCCGGCCATCAGCATCAGCCAGCCGACGACATAGACCGAGGCGACCGTGGCGATGAACAGATTGCCAAAGGCAATGCCGCCGAAGATCAGCAAAAGCACGCCGAGCCCCACAAACCATCCCCATTTGTCCCGCGTCCGGCCGATCGCGTCTTTCAGGGCATCGCCTTGCAAGGTCATGATCCGTCTCCCTTCACATCTGGCCGCGCATCCTGCGGTTGAAAGGAAGGTAATCCCAATGGCACTACCCGTCCAGCGCGGTGGCTATTGCAAAGGCGCCGCGAAGCTGGTGTCATCCGGCTTTGCATCAGGGAGGTATGACAATGAAGCGATCCCACGGACTCGCCCTGTTTTCCTCAACTCTCGCCCTGTTCGCTGCCACTGCGGCTTGCGCACTCGCAGCACAGCCCGGCGATCCGCCGGATGGCATCGCCAAGATAGAAACGGTGGTCGTCATCTTCGCCGAGAACCGCGCCTTCGACAATCTCTATGGCCATTTTCCCGGTGCCGAAGGCATCGACAAAGCCAGCCAGGAAAGCCTGCAGCAGCGCGACCGTGACGGCTCGGTGCTGTCCGAACTGCCGCCGGTGTGGGACGGGCTGACCGCCAAGGGCGTCACGCCGCCGGTGACGCAGGCGATGACCGAGCACCTTCCAAACGCGCCGTTCACCGTGAACGACCCGAAGGGTTTCAACGTGCCGCTCAGCGTCACGACGCACGATCTCTGGCATCGCTACTACCAGAACCAGATGCAGATCAACGGCGGCAAGAACGACATGTTCGTTGCCTGGGCCGATTCAGGCGCCATGCCGATGAGCAACTGGGACGCTTCCAAGACCGACATGTGGGCGGTCGCGCAGAAATACGTGCTGGCCGATCATTTCTTCATGGGTGGGTTCGGCGGCTCGTTTTTCAACCACCAATGGCTGATCTGCGCTTGCGCGCCTTACTACGCCGATGCCGACAAGAGCCCGGCCAAACCATCGATTTCGGTGACGGATGATAGCGGCACAGCGCTGAAGATCGCCGACAATTCGCCGAAATCGGCGCGCGACGGCATTCCGAAATTTGTCTCCGATGGCAATCTGACGCCGGACTTCCACGCGGTGAACACGATGCAGCCGCCTTACCAACCGAGCGGCAACGATCCGGCGCCTGGCGGCGATAGGCTCCTTGCGGATCCGTCCAAGCCCACCACGCTGCCGCCCCAGACGGAGCCGACCATCGGCGACATGCTTAGCCTCAAGCACGTCACCTGGGCATGGTATTCGGGCGCCTGGCAGTACACGCTCGACCATGGCAACAACGCGCCGGTTCCGAATTTCCAGTACCACCACCAACCGTTCAACTATTATGCCAATTACGCGCCCGGCACCGAAGCCAGGCGCGAACATCTGCGTGACGGTGGGCTGGGCGGCGTTAGCTTCATCCAGGCGATCGACGACGGCGCCCTGCCACAGGTTTCCTTCTACAAGCCGCAGGGCAATCTCAACGAGCATTCCGGCTATGCCGACATCCAAGCCGGAGATCGCCATATCGCCGACGTCGTCGCCCATCTGGAGAAAAGCCCGCAATGGCCGCATATGCTGGTGGTCGTCACCTATGACGAGAATGGCGGCATCTGGGATCACGTAGCTCCGCCCAAGGGCGACCGCTGGGGGCCAGGCTCACGCGTCCCCGCCATCATCGTTTCGCCCTTCGCCAAGCACGGCTATGTCGATCAGACGCCCTACGACACGACTTCGATCCTGCGCTTCATCACGGAGCGCTTCGAACTGCCGGTGCTGCACGGCATCGTGGTTCGCGACAGGGCCGTTGCGGTGCATGGTGAACCGCCGCTCGGCGATCTTACCGCCGGGCTCGACCTCAATTGAAGGCCCGTGTCGGAAGGAAAGCGATGAACGCTGACGGGATCGTCGCCCTTGTCACCGCTGCCGGTATCGAGCTTACCGACCGCCGCCGCAACGCCAGGGGCGACGGCTGGTCGCTAAGCTTTGCCAACGGTGCGACGGTGGAGGTGGGCGACGACGGATCGGTGCGCATTGTCGGCAAGGGCAGCAAGACCGTGAGAGGGCTGCTGGACCTGCCGACCGCGCCGCGCCGCGCCTGATCCGGCGTGGCCGGACACAAGGTTGGCCGACGCAACTGTTACGGATGTTAAGTCAAATTTTACCGAACTGGCGCCATGGCTTGAGCGATGCCGGGTGTTTGTTCCGGCGTGTTTCGCGTAAGGGGTATCGATGCGTATTGTCCGGGCGATTCCGCTGCTTCTGACCGCCTCCTTGCTGGGCGCCTCCGCGGCCGAGGCCGGTGACGGTCCCTTGGGCTGGCTGTCCGGCGACTGGTATCTGACGGTTGGCGCCACTGGCCTCGTCGCGCCGAATTTCGAGGGCGGCAAGAAATACATGCTCAGCGCCCAGCCCATCATATCCCTGGGCAAGGCCGGCCCCCAGGCACGCTTCACCTCGCGCAACGACAACATTTCGCTGGCTTTGGTCGATGATGGCGGCGTTCGCGCCGGCCTGACCGGCAAGTTCCTGTTTTCGCGCAGCAGCGACGACGAACTCAAGGGGCTCGATCCTGTCCGCTGGGGCGGCGAAGTCGGCGGCTTCTTCGAATTCTATCCGACGGACTGGATGCGCGCGCGTGCCGAATTGCGGCATGGCATCCGTGCTCACAACGGCTTTGTCGCCGATATCGCCGCCGACGCCTTCTACGATGTGACCCCAACCGTTAGGATTTCGGGCGGCCCGCGCGTGTCCTTCGCTTCGGCCAACTATTTCGACGCCTATTATGGCGTCAATGCGCAGGAAGCCGTGGCCTCGGGCCTGAGCCAGTACAATCCTGGCGGCGGCCTGAAATCCGTCGGCTTCGGCGGCGCGGTGACCTGGAAGGTGACCGATCCGATGACCGCCAGCCTGTTCGGCGAATATTCGCGCCTGGAGGGGCCGGCGGCCGATTCCAGCCTGGTCAGGGAGCGCGGCGACCGCAACCAGTTCATGGTCGGTGTGTCGACCACCTATCGCTTCGACTTCAAGATGTAGGCGAATCGAACGAGACGCTTTATTCCTGCGTCCATCTCCGCTAAAAGCCACGCCATGATGAGCTTTTCGCGCCTTTTCGCGATCGCGATACGAATTACTGGCCCGGTGTTCCGGGTGGCCTGAGCGCCGCCGGAACCGCCGGGAGTTTCGCGCGCGCCCCTCGCGCTTTTTTCAGAACATCGACGCATATCGCCCAAAAGTGGGTCCGGTTTTGGGAAAACGATAGGCGTCAATCAAAGACCTCAACGCCCGGGCTTTGTGCCGACGGGGCTACGCAGATGGCAGATCAATGACCGACACTGTTGAAACGATCGACTATTCCAAGACGCTTTATTTGCCGCAGACGGATTTCCCGATGCGCGCCGGCTTGCCCGAGAAGGAGCCGGTGCTGGTCAAGCGCTGGCAGGACATGGACCTCTACGCCAAGCTGCGTGAGAGTGCCGCCGGCCGCACGAAATACGTGCTGCATGACGGCCCGCCCTACGCCAACGGCAACATCCATATCGGCCATGCGCTGAACAAGATCCTCAAGGACGTCATCACCCGCTCGTTCCAGATGCGCGGCTACGACTCCAACTACGTGCCCGGCTGGGACTGCCACGGCCTGCCGATCGAGTGGAAGATCGAGGAGCAGTACCGCGCCAAGGGCAAGAACAAGGACGAGGTGCCGGTCAACGAATTCCGCAAGGAATGCCGTGAATTCGCCGCGCACTGGATCTCCGTGCAGGGCGGTGAGTTCCAGCGGCTTGGCGTCATCGGCGACTTCAAGAATCCCTATACGACGATGGCTTTCCACGCCGAGTCGCGCATCGCCGGCGAGCTGTTGAAATTCGCCATGTCGGGCCAGCTCTATCGCGGCTCGAAGCCGGTGATGTGGAGCGTCGTCGAGCGCACCGCGTTGGCCGAGGCCGAGATCGAGTACCAGGACTATGAGTCGGACACGATCTGGGCAAAGTTTCCGGTGGCCAACCTCGTCGTCGCCAATGTCGTGGACGGGCAGCCGGCGGAACTCAATCCGGACCTCAGCGGGCGGTCGCTGGATCTGCTGGACGCCCATGTCGTCATCTGGACGACCACGCCCTGGACCATCCCGGGCAACCGCGCCGTCAGCTATTCGCCGCGCGTTGCCTATGGCCTCTACGAGGTGACGGCGGCCGAGAACGCGTTTGGCCCGCAGCCGGGTGAGAAGCTGATCTTCGCCGACGCCCTGGCCGAGGACAGCCAGGCCAAGGCCAAGGTCACCTTGAAGCGTCTTCACGACGTCAGCGCCGAACAGCTCGGAAATCTTGTGCTTTCGCACCCCTTCAAGGGTCTCGGCGGCGGTTACGAGTTCCCGGTGCCGATGGTCGCGGGCGAGCATGTGACCGACGATGCCGGCACCGGCTTCGTCCACACCGCGCCCGGCCACGGCCGCGAGGATTTTGACGCCTGGATGGACGCCGCGCCCCAGCTGCGCGCACGCGGCATCGACACCGTCATCCCCTTCACCGTCGACGATGCCGGCTTCTTCACCAGGGACGCGCCTGGCTTCGGCCCGGATCGCGAGGGCGGGGCCGCGCGTGTCATCGACGACAATGGCAAGAAGGGAAACGCCAACCAGGCCGTCATCGACGAGCTGATCAAGCGTAACGCGCTCTTCGCGCGCGGCCGCCTGAAACACAGCTACCCGCATTCCTGGCGGTCGAAGAAGCCGGTGATCTTCCGCAACACGCCGCAATGGTTCGTCTACATGGACAAGGACCTCGGCGACGGCACGACGCTGCGCAGCCGGGCCTTGAAGGCCATCGACGACACGCGCTTCGTGCCGGCCGCCGGCCAGAACCGCATCCGCGCCATGATCGAGGAGCGCCCCGACTGGGTGCTGTCGCGCCAGCGCGCCTGGGGCGTGCCGATCGCCGTCTTCGCCGACGAGGACGGCAACGTTCTGAAGGACGAGGCGGTCAACCAGCGCATCATGGACGCCTTCGAGGAAGAGGGCGCCGACGCCTGGTTCGCCGCGAACGCCAAGGAGCGCTTCCTCGGCAACCATGATGCTTCCAAGTGGAAGCAGGTGATGGACATCCTCGACGTCTGGTTCGATTCGGGCTCGACGCATGTCTTCACGCTGGAGGACCGTCCCGACCTGAAATGGCCGGCCGACGTCTATCTCGAAGGGTCCGACCAGCATCGCGGCTGGTTCCACTCCTCGCTGCTCGAAAGCTGCGGCACAAGGGGCAGGGCGCCTTACGACACCGTCGTCACCCATGGCTTCACCATGGACGAGGACGGACGCAAGATGTCAAAGTCGCTCGGCAATACCGTGGTGCCGCAGGACGTCATCAAGCAGTCGGGCGCCGACATATTGCGCCTGTGGGTGGTGACGACGGACTATTGGGAAGACCAGCGGCTCGGCAAGAACGTGCTGCAGACCAATATCGATGCCTACCGCAAGCTCAGAAACACCATCCGCTGGATGCTGGGCACGCTTGCCCATGACGATGGCGAGACCGTGCCGCTGCAAGCGATGCCGGAGCTGGAGCGGCTGATGCTGCATCGGCTGGCCGAGCTCGACGAGGTGGTGCGCCAGGGCTACGACGCCTTCGAGTTCAAGCGCATCACCCGCGCGCTCGTCGATTTCATGGTGGTCGAGCTGTCGGCCTTCTATTTCGACATCCGCAAGGACGCGCTCTACTGCGACGCGCCGTCGAGCGTGAAGCGCAAGGCCTCGGTGCAGGTGGTGCGCCATCTCTTCGACTGCCTGGTGAAATGGCTGGCGCCGATGCTGCCCTTCACCATGGAAGAGGCCTGGCTCGACCGGCATCCCGATGCAGTGTCGGTGCATCTCGACCAGTTCCCGGACATCCCGGCGGATTGGAAGAACGAGGCGCTGGCGGAAAAATGGCGCAAGGTGCGGCAGGTGCGCCGCGTCGTCACCGGCGCGCTCGAGATCGCGCGTGCCCAGAAGGTCATCGGCTCCTCGCTGGAGGCAGTGCCGGTCGTCACCATCAACGACGCAACGCTCGAGGCGGCGATATCGGACGTCGACATGGCCGAGATGGCGATCACCAGCGATCTCGTCACTACCCATGGCCAGGCGCCAGGAGGCGCCTTCACTCTCGACGACGTCAAGGGTGTTGCCGTGGTGGTCGAGAAAGCCGAGGATCGGGGCCTCGTCAAATGCGCACGTTCCTGGCGTTACACCGCCGATGTCGGGCAGGATCCGGCATTTCCCGATGTCTCCGCTCGCGATGCCGCCGTTCTGCATGAGCTGAAGGCGCTCGGCCGGCTTTAGGTGCAAGTCGCCCAAAAGCATGCCCTCGGCCTGACCCGAGGGTGCGCCGCGGTTTTGGGAATCGACATGCAAGAGATCAATAGTGCACAAATGCCACGCCGGGCGGTGCAAATCCGCCCGTGCGTTGCCCTTAACGAGCGGTTGAGGTAAACACGCGAAACTCCGGAAGACAAATTGTCGCCGGATTTCCGTCGCAAGTGCTTGGACGATGGGGACCGGTCATAAGACCGGTGGCGATCGAGAGGCTGTCTAGAGTGGGACTTTTTGGCATGACCGAGAGATATAAGGCGCGCCTTGCGCTGCTGGCGCCGATTGTCGCATCGGGGCTCGCTCTATCCGGCTGCATGGGCTCTCCAACCTACGGCACCGACAAGACCGCTGCCGAACAGCTTGCGGGCGATCTCACCGGCGCCGTTTCCTTCGCGCCGAAGCGCAAGGATCCGATCGACTACAAGCCGCGCCCCACCTTGGTGAAGCCCGCACCCGGACAGAAGGAAGCACTGCCTGCACCGCAGGACAGCATCCAATCGGCAAGCGCTGAGTGGCCCGAATCGCCCGAGCAGCGCCGTGCGCGGCTGCGCGCCGACGCCACCGCCCACCAGAACGATCCGAGCTACCAAGCTGAGATCGTCGACGATGTGCAGACCGATCCGGCCTCGGTCAAGAAGGCGATGGCGGATTCAGGCTCCAGCCACCCACCGGCATGGACACCCGCTGATTCCGACAAGGGCCGCGCCGCGGAGATCCAGCGTCGTCTTGCCGTCAGCAAGCAGGGCGACCCCAACACCCGCAGATATCTGAGCGAGCCGCCATTGGCCTATCGTGTCGCGGCCGACACGGCGCCGCAGAACGAACTCGGCGAGGACGAATACAAGAAGGAACGCCGTCTGAAGAAAGAGGCGGAAGGCAAGAAGTCCGGCTGGTTCGACTGGTTGCCGTCTCTGTAAGAACGGCCGCGCTGCCCTTTTCGGGCGGCTCGGCGCGGTTCAGTCGCGACGTTCCCTGAAAAAATCCTTCAAAAGCAGGGCAGCTTCGGTCTCGCCCAGGCCCGGATAGATGTCGGGCGTGTGGTGGCAGGTCGGCGAGGCGAAGAAGCGCATGCCATTGACCACCGCACCGCCCTTTTCGTCGGCGGCGCCGAAGTAGAGACGCCGCAGCCTGGCGAAGGAGATGGCGCCGGCGCACATGGCGCAAGGTTCCAGCGTCACATAGAGATCGTGGCCGGTGAGCCGCTCGCTTGAGAGTTTGCCGCAGGCTTCACGGATGACCAGCATCTCGGCATGCGCCGTCGGGTCGGCAAGCTCGCGTGTGCGGTTGCCGGCTTTTGCAACGACCGTGCTGCCGTTGGCGATGACGGCGCCGACCGGCACTTCGCCGCGCAAGGCTGCCGCTTCGGCCTCCTTAAGCGCCAGCGCCATGAAATCCGGCCGCTTCACGCGGTTTCCATTCCGATTATCTCCTCGCCACTCCTGGCTTTTTGGTTTTCGTTTGTCTTCTCGGGAAAACCAGTCTCCACTTTTCGCTGACAAACTCCGGTGATCCTGTTTTCCCGGGAAAACCGGGTTCCACTTTTCCCTGACAAACTCCGGCGATCCTGTTATGGAGCGCATCAACCCGAAAATCGGACTCGATTTTCGGAAAAGATCATGCGCCAAATCAAAGTGCTACAGCGTTCGTTGCGCGCCCGAAAGGATGCGCCACGCTGTAGCAGCGCAAACGGACAAAGGCCACATGGACGACACCGACAAGAAATCTCCGCGTCAAAAAGGCCCGGGCAAGAAACCTGCGGCTCCGCGAGCCGGTGGCATGCCATCCTTCGGCGCCAAGAAACCCTATGCGCCGCGCGGTGATCGGCCGATGGCCGCCGAGGGCGAACGCCCGAAGCGCGACTTCAAGGGCGGCGACAAGCCATTCAGCAAGGGCCCACGCCCGGCAGGCAAGCCCTACGAGAAGCGCGAGGGACCGCGCAAACCCTACGCGCCGCGTGGCGATCGTCCGATGGCGGCCGAAGGCGAGCGCAAGCCCTACGAGAAGCGCGAAGGACCGCGTAAGCCCTATGCACCGCGCGGCGACCGTCCGACGGCGACTGAGGGCGAGCGCAAGCCGTACGAGAAACGCGAGGGACCGCGCAAACCCTACGCGCCGCGTGGCGATCGTCCGATGGCGGCCGAAGGCGAGCGCAAGCCCTACGAGAAGCGCGAAGGGCCGCGAAAGCCCTATGCGCCGCGTGGCGACCGTCCGACGGCGACTGAGGGCGAGCGCAAGCCGTACGAAAAGCGCGAGGGACCGCGAAAGCCCTATGCGCCGCGTGGCGACCGTCCGGTTGCCGCATCGGTGGAGGGCGGTGAAAAGCGCTTCGACCGTCCCAAGCGTGATTTCGGCGATCGCCCGAAGCGTGATTTTGCCGACCGTCCCAAGCGCGACTTTGGCGGTGATCGCCCCAAGCGTGATTTCAGTGACCGGCCCCAAGGGGCATCGGCGGGCTTCAAGCCTCGCCCGCGCGCCCCGGAGGCCACCGAAGAGGCCGGCGAGCGCATTGCCAAGCGGCTGGCGCGCGCCGGGCTTGCCTCGCGCCGCGACGCCGAGGAACTGATCGCCGCCGGCCGCGTCAAGGTCAACGGCCGCGCTCTGACGTCGCCGGCCTTCAACGTCATGCCTGGCGATATCATCCATCTCGACGGCATGGAGATCCCGCCGATCGAACGCACGCGCCTGTTCCTGTTCCACAAGCCGGCAGGCGTCGTTACCACCAACCGCGATCCCGAAGGCCGCAAGACAGTCTTCGACGTGCTGCCTGCCGAATTGCCGCGCCTGATGACCATTGGCCGGCTCGACATCAACACCGAGGGCCTGCTGCTGCTCACCAATGATGGCGGCCTGTCGCGCGTGCTCGAACTGCCGGCCACCGGCTGGCTGCGCCGCTACCGCGTGCGCGTCCACGGCAAGGTCGAGGAAAGCGCGCTTGCCGGCCTGCGCGAAGGCATTGCCGTTGACGGGGTCTTCTACGGCGCCATCGAAGCGAGCCTCGACCGCGAGCAGGGCTCCAATGCCTGGCTGACGATCGGCCTGCGCGAAGGCAAGAACCGCGAAGTGAAGAACATCCTCGGCGCGCTCGGCCTCGACGTCACGCGGCTGATCCGCATCTCCTATGGCCCGTTCCAGCTCGAGGACCTTCCCGAGGGCCACGTGCTGGAGATCAAGGGCCGCGTGCTGCGCGACCAGCTTGGCGAGCGCCTGGTGGAGGAATCCGGCGCCAATTTCGACGCCGAGATAACCAAGCCCTTTTCCAACAAGCCAGTGCGGCGCACCGAGGTTCGCGAGCCGGAGGCCGAGCGGCCGAAATTCGTCCGCGACGGCGAACGCCGGCCGATCGGCGAGGGCGGGTTGATCAAGAACCGCAAGCGCCGTGAAGGCAGCCGCGACGAAGCGCTCGGCAAGCTGTCGACCAGTCCCGACAGGGGCGAGCGGCCGGAAAAGAGCTTTGGCGAACGCGGGCCCCGGCCCGAACGCGGCGGCTTCGGTGACAAGCCAAGGGGCGGTTTCGGCGACAAACCGCGCAGTGGCTTCGGCGACAAGCCGCGCGGCGGTTTTGGCGGCAAGAAACCCGAGCGCGAGCAGCGGCCGATCGAGCCGCCCGGCCAGCGCAAGGCCAATGTCTGGATGGCGCCGGGCGCGCGGCCGATCGGCAAGGGCAGGGCGGAAGCCGACGCCGCCAAGGCGGCGGAGGCCAAGGCCCGCAAGGCCTCGTTCAAGCCGGCCTATGGCAAGCCCGCTGGCAAACCGGGCGGCGCAAAGCCGTTCGGCAATTCGCGTGGCGAGCGTCCGGCCGGTGGCGGCGGTGAACGGCCGCGCGGCGGCCCCAAGGGTCCCCGTACAAGATGAGAATCGTCGGCGGTGAGTTTCGTGGGCGTCCGCTGGCGACGCCCCGCAGCAGCGCCATCCGTCCGACGACCGACCGCACCCGCGAGGCCGTCTTCAATGTGCTGGCGCACCGCTTTGCCGAACATCTGGACGGTGCGCGCGTGCTCGACCTGTTCGCCGGCACCGGGGCGCTTGGTCTGGAAGCGCTGTCGCGCGGCGCCTCCTATGGCGTCTTCATCGAGGAATCGGCCGAAGGCCGTGGTCTGATCCGCGACAATGTCGAGGCTTTCGGCCTGACCGGCCGCACCAAGATCTTTCGCCGTGACGCCACCGGTCTTGGCGAGGCGGGCACGCTGGCGCCGTTCGGCCTGGTCTTCGCCGACCCGCCCTATGGCAAGGGCCTGGGCGAGCGCGCCCTGCAATCGGCGAAGGCCGGCGGCTGGCTGCGCCCCGGCGCGCTCTGCGTGGTCGAGGAGACGGCGGCGGTTCCCTTCGAACCAGGCCCCGGCTTTTCGGTGCTGGACGAACGCAACTACGGCGAAACCATCATCCGCTTCATCGAGGCCGCCTGATCGCCTGCGTTGAGCGGCGGCCTCTTTGCCGCCGCCTTTTGCCGGCAACAACAATTCACTTTGCTTGTCGCCGGCACCTTGCCTATCGTCTCGAAAAGAAAACCGGAGCCATTGATGACATCCAGGGCTGAATGGCTGCGGACGACCCTGCTGGCAACATCGCTGGCCTTCACGCTGACCAGTCCCGTGCTGGCCGACGGCTCCGTGTCGCCCGACACGAAGCCGGCCGAGTTCAAGGTGACGGATTTCCTCCTCGACAACGGCATGGAGGTGGTCGTCATTCCCGACCATCGCGCGCCGATCGTCACCCATATGGTGTGGTACAAGATCGGCAGCGCCGACGAGCCGCCCGGCAAATCCGGCATCGCCCATTTCTTCGAACATCTGATGTTCAAGGCGACGACAAATCACGCCGCCGGCGAGTTCGACCGCGCCGTCTCCGACATTGGCGGCTCCAACAACGCCTTCACCTCCTACGACTACACCGCTTTCCACGAGACGGTGGCGCCCTCGGCGCTCGAGCAGATGATGGGTTTCGAAGCCGACCGCATGCGCAACCTCATCCTCACCGACGACGTCATCAAGACCGAGCGCGATGTCATCCTCGAAGAGCGCCGCTCGCGCATCGACAACAATCCGCAGGCGGTGCTCGACGAGGAAGTCGATGCCACGCTGTGGCAGAACCAGCCCTACCGCATTCCGGTCATCGGCTGGATGCAGGAGATGGAGCAACTCAACCGCACCGACGCCACCGCCTTCTATGACAAATACTACCGGCCCAACAACGCCGTGCTGATCGTGGCCGGCGATGTCGAGCCGGAGACGGTCAAGGCGCTGGCCGAAAGGACCTATGGCAAGGTGGCGCGCGGGCCGGACCTGCCGCCGCGCATCCGCCCGGTCGAGCCGGAGCAGAACACCAAGCGCACGGTCACGCTCACCGACGCCCGCGTCAGCGTGCCGAGTTTCTCCACACAATGGGTGGTGCCGTCCTATCACACCGCCAAGCCGGGCGAGGCCGAGGCGCTCGACCTGCTCGCCGAAATCCTCGGCGGCGGTAACCGCAGCCGGCTCTACCAGGCGCTGGTGGTCAAGCAAGGCATCGCTTCCAACGCAGGCGCGTATTTCCAGGGCACCATGCTCGACGACACCAATTTCACCGTCTATGGCGCGCCGCGCGGCGACGCCAAGCTGGCCGACGTCGAAGCCGCGGTCGATGCGGAGGTGGCGCGCATCGCCAGCGGCGGCGTCACGCCGGATGAGCTGGAAAAGGCCAAGGACCGCTACATCAGGTCGATGGTCTTTGCCCGCGACAAGCAGGATTCCATGGCCGAGATCTATGGCTCGACGCTGGCCACCGGCGGCAATGTGCAGGATGTCCAGCAATGGCCGGACCGCATCCGCAAGGTCACGGCCGACGAGGTCAAGGCCGCCGCGGCGCGCTACCTGGTGCCGGCCCGCTCGACGACTGGCTATCTCTTGCCGCAGCAACAGGCGGGGAATTGATGATGACGAACCAGCACCCTGGCTCTTTCCGTTTTCCCACAAAGGGACAAGGAAGAACGCGCACCGCCCTTGCAACCCTTGTCCTCTCCATCCTCTTCCTGGTCCTGCCCGCACTGGCCGCCCGCGCCATGGACATCCAGCAGGTCACCTCCTCAAAAGGCATCACCGCCTGGCTCGTCGAGGACTATTCCGTACCGATCGTCGCCGTCCGCTTCGTCTTCGGCGGCGGCTCGACGCAGGATCCGGTGGGCAAGGAGGGCCTGGCCAATCTGATGACCGGCCTGTTCGACGAGGGCGCCGGACCTCTCGATTCGGAAGCCTTCCAGATCAGGCTCGACGACGCCGGCGCCGAGATGAGCTTCGAGGAGAGCCGCGACGGCGTCTATGGCTCCATGCGCATGTTGGCCGAGCAGCGCGACGAGGCCTTCGACCTGTTGCGTCTGGCGGTCAACGAGCCGCGCTTCGACCAGGCGCCGATCGACCGCATCCGCGCCCAGATCCTGTCCGGCATCATCGCCAGCGAGAACGATCCCGACACGGTGGCGCAGCACAAATGGGCGCGCGCCATCTATGGCGACCATCCCTATTCGCGCTCCGACCAGGGCACCAGGCAGAGCATCGCCGCCATCACGCAGGACGACCTGAAGGCCTTGCACAAGGCGGTGTTCGCGCGCGGCGGCCTGCATGTCGCCGTGGTCGGCGCCATCGATCCCGAGACGCTGAAGAAGAAGCTGGACATGGTGTTCGGCGACCTGCCGCAAAGCCAGGCGCTCGCTCCCGTCGCCGACGTCGAGCCGAAGCTGGCGCAGCGCCTCGAGGTCAATTACGACCTGCCGCAGACCTCGCTGCAGCTCGCCTGGCCGGGCGTGAAGCGCAAATCGGCTGATTTCTTCCCCGCCGTGCTGATGAACGAGATCCTGGGCGGCGGCACCTTCACCTCGCGCCTGTTCGCCGAGGTGCGCGAAAAGCGCGGACTGGCCTACAGCGTCAATTCCTCGCTGGTCAACCAGGACCATGCCAATGCGCTGATCGTCACCAMCGGCACGCGCTCCGACCGCGCGGCCGAGACGCTCGGCATCGTGCGCGATGTCGCCAGGCAGTTGGCGGAGGATGGCCCGACCGAGGCTGAACTCGCGGCGACCAAGAAGTACCTGATCGGCGCCTATGCCATCACCAATCTGGACTCTTCGAGTTCGATCGCCGCGACGCTGGTCGAATTGCAGCTCGACGATCTCGGCATCGACTATATGCAGCGCCGTGCCGGCTACATCAACGCGGTGACGCTCGATCAGGTCAAGGCGGCGGCCAGGAAGCTGCTGACGGCCGAGCCGACCATCATGGTGGTCGGGCCGCCGCTGGCCGGAGCCGGCAAAGGATGAGCCCGACCTTCGGCATAGCCTTCGGCGGCGGCGGTGCGCGCGGTCTGGCGCACATCCATGTCATCGAGGCGCTGGACGAGCTCGGCATCAAGCCGGTGTCGATCGCCGGCTCGTCGATCGGCGCCATCATGGGCGCCGGCATGGCCGCGGGCATGACCGGCAGGGACATCCACGACTATGCCCGCTCGATCCTCGGCCGCCGCGCCGAAGTGGCGAGCCGCATGTGGCGCGCGCGGCCGGGCACGATCGCGGAGGCCATGCAGAATGGCATCCGGGTCAGCCAGTTCAATGTCGAGCGCATCCTGAAGGCGTTCCTGCCCGAGGCCATTCCCGAAACCTTCGCCGAACTGAAAATCCCGCTGAAGGTGACCGCGACCGACTATTTCGGCCACAAGCTCGCTGTCTTCGACGAAGGCGACCTGCACTCAGCGCTTGCCGCTTCGGCCGCCATCCCCGCCGTGTTCCGCCCGGTGACGCGCGACGGCAGGCTGCTGATCGACGGCGGCATCTACAACCCCGTGCCCTTCGATCTCATCGAGAACGACGCCGACATCATCATCGGCGTCGACGTCGTCGGCGCGCCGGAAGAGGCCGATCGCAAGCATCCCACCTCCGTCGACCTGATGTTCGGCGCCACGCAGCTGATGATGCAGTCGATCATCGCCAACAAGCTCAAACAATGCCGCCCCGACATACTGGTCCGCCCGGCCGTATCAAAATACCGCGTGCTCGATTTCCTGAAGATCGAAGCCCTGATGAGCGAGACGGCTGATATCAAGGATCAGCTGAAGCGCGAGGTGGAGCGGGTGGTGGAGGCGCGCAACGGCGCCACCATCAAGGGGAGGCGAGGGAAGAAGACCGGGTGAGCGGCGGCAGGCCGACTACGACTTCGCCGGCGCATACTCCAGCGCAACAACGCCGTTGCTGAACGGCGTGGCCGAAATCAGCTCGAGCGGCACTTGTTCGCCCGGCGCAAACAGCGGCTTGCCCTGGCCGACGGCGCCGGGATAGCAGAGCAGCCTGACGCGGTCGACCAGCCCGTGGCGCAGCAATTCCTGCGCGACGCTGAGGCTGCCATGCACATAGATATTGCCGCCGCTGCCTTGCTTCAGCGTCCTCACCGCATCCGGCAGAGAGCCTGTGAGCAATTCAGCCGGTTTCCAGTCGAGCGCCTTCAAACTCATCGAGGCGACGTATTTCGGCAGCGCGTTGAACCGGTCGGCAAAATCTCCGGTCTCCCCAGGCCATGAGCCGGCAAAAATATCATAGGTCGTGCGTCCCAGAAGCATGGCGCCGCTATCGGCAAGTTCATCTTCCTTGAACCTGTTCATCTCGTCGTTCCAGGTCACGCCCGGCAATCTCTCGACCTCGGCAATGCCGTCGACGCTGATGAATTCGGTGACGATGAGTTTTCTCATGGCGTTCTCCTCTTCGCTCAAAGGACGAACTGGATGAGCCCTTTGCTACAGGCTCCTAAGAGTTTTGATGCTACATCTTGCCGAGGTATCCCCAAAGCTACAGGCAGATCATGGGATTCGGGGTCTTCATCCATCGCTCAGATTCGATCTACGATGACAGCCCCGCTGAGCGATATCAGTTCCCCGGCCAGTATCTGCGCCGTGTGGAAGCATGCGTTGGCGATTGGATCATCTACTACGAACCTAGCAAAGTAGACGAGACCCGTGGCTATTTCGCCCTAGCCAAAGTCCAGCAGGTTATCCCTGATCCGGTGGCGCCGGGCATGTATCTCGCGTTGATTGAGCCGGGATCATACCTCGATTTCGCCAATCCCGTTCCATTCAATGGGATGGACGGGCTTGTTGAGCGAGGGCTGCTTAACGACCAGGGACGGATTTCCGGTCGCGCTCAATCGGCCGTACGACCGATCAGCCCGAGCGACTTCAACCGCATCCTCGATCTGGGCCTTGATGCCCGCGAGCCGCTGCTGCCACGCGTCGATGAAATCGGCATTTCATCCGGCTTTCAGGATGAAGAGGCGCCATTCCAGTTCGAGCACGGCCGTGACCGCATAAGTTACATCGGATCGCGAATCGTACGGGACCGCATTTTCCGCCGTATCGTCTTGCGCGCCTATGATGAGCGCTGCGCGATCACGGGACTGAAGTTGATAAATGGCGGTGGTCGGGCAGAAGTCGCCGCGGCACATATTCGACCCGTCGAAGCGAACGGGCCCGATGTCGTCAACAATGGGCTCGCTCTATCAGGTACCGCACATTGGATGTTCGATCGCGGACTGATCAGCCTCTCCGACGACCTGGAAATCCTGATCTCACGGCAGGTCAATGACCTGGAATGCGTGCAAGGGTTCGTAAACAAGACCCGCCACGCGCTTCCGCCTCGCCGGCAAGTCGAGCGCCCGCATCCTCATTTCTTGCAATGGCACCGCGAACACTGCTTCAAGCAATAGTGCTTCGCTGACGCTCCGCCCCTTCAGTCCTTAGCCCGCTCCACATAAGACCCATCGGCCGTCATCACCACCACGCGGGTGCCCGGCGCGATGTGTGGGGGCACTGCCGTGCGCACGCCGTTCGAAAGCACGGCGGGCTTGTAGGACGACGAGGCCGTCTGGCCCTTGGTCGTCGGCTCGGTTTCGACGACTTCGAAGGTGGCGCGCTGTGGCAGGACGAGCGCGATCGCGATGCCGTTGAACTGCGAGACCTGCACCGGCATGCCTTCCTGCAGATAGGGAGCCGCGTCGCCGACCACGGCTTCGCTCACCGCCACCTGGTCGTAGGTTTCCGGGTTCATGAAGTGAAAACCTTCGCCATCGGCGTAGAGGAAGGTGTGTTCGCGCTCCTCGACATAGGCGCGCTCCACCTGCTCGGTGGTGCGGTAGCGCTCCGACACCTTCACCCCGTCGCCGATGCGGCGCATGTCGAGCTGCGTCACGGGCGTGCCCTTGCCTGGGTGGATGTTTTCGGCAAAGAGGATCACATAAAGCTTGCCGTCCTTGTCGACGACATTGCCTTTGCGGAGCGAACTGGCGATGACTTTCACCACGGTTTTAAATCCTGCGAGAGTGAGTGGGCGTTTGCCGGCTTGTGCGGCGCTGGTAGCGCATCTTGGCGCGAACCGCCAGCCCCCAAGGCGCGCCGGCACGCCTTCAAATCGCTCATGACCGCCGCTTCGCCCTGGTGGACGCCTGACGTTCACGCCGACCGCCGCCCGCGCCTGCTGCTGCGCAACGCCCTGACGGCCGCGCTGCGGGAGTGGTTCGCGGCCCACGACTTCATCGAGGTGGAGACGGCGGCCCTGCAGGTCTCGCCCGGCAATGAGGCGCATCTGGCGGCTTTCGTCACGGAAGCGGTCGGGCCGGATGGCACGCGCGCGCCGCTCTATCTCCACACCTCGCCGGAATTCGCCTGCAAGAAGCTGCTCGCCGCCGGCGAAACCAGGATTTTCAGCTTGGGCGCCGTCTGGCGTAACCGCGAGCGCGGCCCCTTGCACCATCCCGAATTCACCATGCTCGAATGGTACCGGGTGGGCGAGACCTATGAGAGCCTGATGCGCGATTGCGCCGACCTGCTGGCCCTGGCCGCAACGAGGGCAGGGGCGACGCGCTTCTCCTTCCGGAGCCGCGACTGCGATCCGTTCGCCGCGCCGGAACGGCTGACGGTGGCGGACGCCTTCACCCGCCATGCAGGCATCGATCTCCTGGCCACGGTCGCCGCCGATGGCGGCACCGACCGGGACGCACTTTACGCTGCGCTCGTTCAAGCCGGCCTGCGCACGGCGACCGACGACAGCTGGGCCGACCTGTTCAGCCGCGTGATGGTGGAAAAGATCGAGCCCAATCTCGGCCTCGGCCGCGCCACCATCCTGTGCGAATATCCGGTCGCCGAGGCGGCACTCGCCCGGCCGAGCCCGCGTGATGCGCGCGTCGCCGAGCGCTTCGAGCTCTATTGCTGCGGTGTCGAACTCGCCAACGGCTTTGGCGAACTGACCGATGCCGTGGAGCAGCGCCGGCGCTTCATCCTCGAAATGGACGAGAAGGAGCGCATCTACGGCGAGCGCTATCCGCTGGACGAGGATTTTCTCGCCGCCCTTGCCATCATGCCGCAGGCCAGCGGCATCGCGCTCGGCTTCGACCGGCTTGTCATGCTGGCCACCGGCGCACAGAAAATAGAGGATGTGATCTGGACGCCGGTCGCCGGCTCTTGAGCCGGCCTCAGTGCGCGAAAACCTGCTCCAGCGAGCGGAAACCCTTGAATTCCAGGGCGTTGCCGGAGGGGTCGCGGATGAACAGCGTCGCCTGTTCGCCGGGCTCGCCCTTGAAGCGGACCATCGGCCGTTCCAGCCAGTCTATGTCGTCGCGCGCCTCCAGTCGCGTCGCCAGACGCTGCCAGTCATCCATCAAGAGCACGGCGCCGAAATGCGGGATTGGCACCAGAATGCCGTCGACCTTGCCATCGCTGGCGGCTTGCGCGGCCTGCGGCCGCAAATGCGCCGACATCTGGTGGCCGTAAAGATCGAAGTCCACCCAGGTCGCCGAGGAGCGGCCGATCGCGCAACCCAGCACCTCGCCATAGAAAGTGCGGGTTTCATCGAGATCACGGACCGGGATGGCGAGATGGAAAGGTGTCATGAAGGATGCTCCGTGCAGGCTGCGGGCCGATTTTCCGTCACAGGGTTCGCGATGGGAACCATGTAACGATGCATTTTGATTGAAGCCTGTGCCATTGCACAAGCCGGACCGGAACAATAGATGGGTGGGCGCGGCCGCAAGCCGGCCGCGATAAGCAGGATCACAGGCATGGCCGACACATCAGACGCTAAAAAACTGACCGACCGCGTCGCAGCACTCGTCGAGGCCGCCAAGAAGGCCGGCGCCGATGCCGCCGACGCGGTTGCCGTGCGCGGCCGCTCCACCGGCGTATCGGTTAGACTCGGCAAGGTCGAGGCCACCGAATCGTCGGAGGCCGAGGACGTGTCGCTGCGCGTCTTCGTTGGGCAGAAAGTGGCGAGCGTCTCGGCCACCGCCGCGTCCGACCCGGCAATGCTCGCCGAACGCGCCGTTGCCATGGCGAAAGTCTCGCCCGAGGATCCCTATCAGGGTCTGGCCGATCCGGCGCTGCTGGCAAGGCAAATGCGCGATCTCGACCTGTTCGACGCCACGGAAGTGTCGGCCGACCAGTTGAAGGAAGCAGCCCTTGCGGCCGAAGCGGCGGCACTTGCCGTCAAGGGCGTGACCAATTCGGCCGGCAGCGGCGCCAGTGCCGGGCTGGGCGGGATAGTGCTGGCCACCTCGCACGGCTTCATCGGCCACTATGTCGGCTCGCGCTTCTCGCGCTCCGCCAGCGTCATCGCCGGCGAGGGCACCGGCATGGAGCGCGATTATGAATTCTCCTCGCGCCAGCACTTTGCCGATCTCGATGCGCCGGAGGATATCGGCCGCAAGGCCGGCGAACGCGCCGTGCGCCGTATCGGCGCGCGCAAGGCGGCGACCGGGCCGGTCGACGTGGTGTTCGATCCGCGCGTGGCGCGCGGCATCGCCGGCCATCTTGCCGGCGCCATCAACGGCGCGTCCGTCGCGCGCAAGACCTCGTTCCTGCGCGACATGATGGGCAAGCAGGTGGCCGCCTCCGCCATCACCGTCACCGACGAGCCGCTCAGGCCGCGCGGCCAGGCCTCGCGCCCCTTCGATGGTGAGGGCGTCGAGGGCGACAAGCTTCTCATGGTCGAAAAGGGCGTGCTCAACCACTGGTTCCTGTCGACCTCGGCGGCGCGGGAACTGGGGCTGGTCACCAACGGGCGCGGCTCGCGCAGCGGCTCTTCCGTCTCGCCATCCTCCACCAATCTCGCCATCGAGCCGGGCGAACGCTCGCCGGAGGATTTGATCAAGTCGCTCAAGCGCGGCTTCTACGTCACCGAAGTGTTCGGCCAGGGCGTCGACATGGTGACCGGCGAATACAGCCGTGGCGCCTCCGGCTTCTGGATCGAGAATGGCGAACTGGCCTATCCGGTCGCCGAAGTCACCATCGCCTCGAACCTGAAGACGATGTTCCTCAACATGGTGCCGGCCGATGACCTCGACCGCAATTTCGGCACCGCCGCGCCGACGCTCCTGATCGAAGGCATGACCCTTGCCGGAGCCTGAACTGACCGCTGCCCCTTCCGATACCATTGGCGATCTGCCGCTGCTGCGCGATGCCGCCCGCGAGGCGGGTGTCATCGCCATGCGCTACTTCGGCAACAGCCCGCAGGTCTGGATGAAGGGCGGCACCTCGCCGGTCAGCGAAGCAGACCACGCCGCCGATGCCTATCTGCGCGCCACGCTGCTGGCGGCGCGGCCGGACTATGGCTGGCTGTCGGAAGAGACGGTCGACGACCCAGTTCGGCTTTCGGCGCGCCGCACCTTCGTTGTCGATCCGATCGATGGTACGCGCGGCTTCCTCGAGGGGCAGCGCACCTGGTGCGTCAGCGTCGCCGTCGTCGAAGAAGGCCGCACGCTCGCCGGCGTGCTCGAATGCCCGGCCATGGACGAGACCTACTGGGCGCTGCCCGGCCAGGGCGCGTTCCGCAACGGCAGGCGCATTGGCGTGCGCACGCTTGGCGACAAGGCCGAGATTTCCGGGTTGAAGCAGCTGATCGACCTGCTGCCGTCCGATTGGCAGAAGCGGCTGGTACGGGCGCCCTACAGCCCCTCGCTGGCCTATCGCCTGGCGATGATCGCCAACGGCACGCTGGATGCCACTTTCGTCAAGCCGAATGCGCATGACTGGGACATCGCCGCCGCCGATCTTATCCTGCGCGAGGCCGGCGGCCAGTTGCTCGACCCGAACGGCCGCGCGCCGCTCTATGCCGGCGAGGTGATCCGCCACGGCGCGCTCGCCGGCGGCAGCGGTGAATTGCTGGCGGTCCTCGTCGACGTCATTGCCGGGCTGGACGCGTGAAAGCACATTCGCAGGTTCCAAAGTCGGCGGCTTTGGTCTAGACCTGTCACAAACTCACAATATGTGAAGGACCGACATGACCGCGGAAGACGGGAAGAAACAGCTTTTGCATCTGGTGTTCGGCGGCGAACTGAAGAAGCTTGGGGGCACCGAGTTCCGCGATCTCGACGGGCTCGACATTGTCGGCATCTACCCGGATTATCAAACCGCGCACACGGCGTGGAAGGCCAAGGCGCAAGCCAGCGTGGACAATGCCCATATGCGTTATTTCGTCGTTCATCTGCACCGTCTGCTGGATCCCGACAACAAGGCCGCCGGTTGACTTCGATGGAGCATGACCTGGCGAAAGGGCCAGCCGGCGATGCCGCGCCTTCTGGCAGGGGCGGCAGCCGCGCGACCAAGGCGTTCTGGCGCAAGGTGCGCGAGCCGCTCGCGCAATCGCGATTCGTCAAGAACGCCATTGCCAGCCTGCTCGCGCAGTTCGTGCGCCTGGTTCGCCTGACCAGCCCCCTGGTCGCCGGCTCGGCGCGCTTTTCGGGCGGCGCCTATTCCGAATTCGAGCCCGGCATCATCGCTTTGTGGCACGGCCAGCATCTTTTGACGCCGGCCTACTACCCCAAGCGCAAGCCGCTGGTCGCCATGGTGTCCCGCAGCGCCGATGCCGAGCTCAATGCGCTGATGCTGGAGAAATTCGGCATCGAGGCGGTGCGCGGTTCGGGCGGGCGCGACAATGCCCGGCATCTCGACAAGGGTGGGGCCAAGGCCTTGATCGCCCTCAAAAAGTCGCTCACGTCAGGCAAGAACGTCGCGATGATCGCAGACATTCCGCATGGCACCCCGCGCGACGCAGGGCTCGGTATCGTTCTCCTGGCGCGGCTCTCTGGGCGGCCGCTACTGCCTGTCGCCATCGCCACCAGCCGCCGCAAGGTGCTGGAAAAGAGCTGGGACAAGACCACCATCAACCTGCCTTTCGGCCGTTCCGCGGTGACCATCGGCGAGCCGATCTTTGTCGCGGCCGACGCCGATGACGCCGAAATGGAGCGAAAGCGCCAGGAAATCACCACCGCCCTCAATGCCGCGACGGCCGAGGCCTACCGTCTCGTGGATCGCCGGCGATGAGTGGCCGCTGGGCGCGCGCCATGCTGACGGCATACCGCTTCGCCGGTGCCGCGGCCTATCCGCTGGTCGGGCCCTACGTCGCCTGGCGCACTTCGCGCGGCAAGGAAGACCGTCACCGCCGCCGCGAACGCTACGGCGTCGCCGGCCGCCCACGCCCCGAAGGGCCGGTGATCTGGATCCACGCCGCGAGCGTCGGCGAGACCATAGCCGTGGTGCCGCTGGTCGAAAGCATTCTCGACTATGGCGTCAACATCGTGCTGACGACAGGGACGGTGACATCGGCGCAGGTCGCCGACGAGCGGCTCGGCGACCGCATCATCCACCAATACGTACCGCTCGACCTGAAACCGGCGGTCAGCCGGTTCCTCGATCACTGGCGGCCGGACCTGGCGATCATCGCCGAATCCGAGATCTGGCCGATGACCATCCTAGAGCTTGGCGCGCGCCATGTGCCGCAGGTGCTGGTCAATGGCAGGTTGTCCGACCGCTCGTTCACTTCATGGAAGAAGCGGGCCAATATCGCCGAGGCATTGTTCGAGAACCTTGCCCATGTCGTTGCCCAGTCCGATGTCGACGGCGAGCGGTTTCGCGCGCTGGGCGCCCGGCCGGTCACTGTGTCGGGCAACCTCAAGGTCGACACCAACCCGCCGCCGGTCGACGAACGGGTACTGGCCTCCTTGCAGCGGCAGATCGGCGGCCGCCCGACCTGGGCGGCGATCTCGACCCATGACGGCGAGGAAGTGGTCGCTGCGGAAGTCCATGCGACGCTGCACAAGCGTCACCATGGCCTCCTGACCATCGTCGTCCCGCGCCATCCCGATCGTGCCGAGGCGCTTGCCGCGCAGATTTCCGGCATGGGGCTGAAGGTCGCGCGCCGCAGCAAGGGCGACCGAATCGGGCCCGACACCGATATCCTGCTCGGCGACACGATCGGCGAGATGGGCCTCTATCTCCGGCTGACCGAAATTGCCTTTGTCGGCCGCTCGCTGACTTCAGAGGGCGGGCAGAATCCGCTCGAGCCGGCCATGCTCGACACCGCGGTTCTGGCCGGCCGCAATGTCCAGAATTTCCGCGAGGCCTATCAGCGCCTGATCGACAGCGGCGGCGCCAAGCTGGTGCGCGATCGCGACATGCTGGCCGGCGCGGTCAATTTCCTTTTGACCAACGAAGTGGCGCGCCACGAGATGATGGCGGCGGGGGTGGCGACCGTCGACGAGATGCGCGGCGCGCTGGCGCGCACGCTGAAATCGCTCGAACCCTATATCCAGCCGCTGGTCGTCAAGTCGCGCCTGAAGGGCGCCAACGGGCGCTAGCGTGGCCTCCGAAGCACCACCATTCTGGTGGGAAGAGCCGGACTGGAAGGTCCTGGCACTGTCGCCGCTGTCGGCCATCTATGCGATGGTTGCCGGGCGCGGCATGCGGCGGGCGAGGCGCGAGAAGATCGAGGCGCCGGTCCTGTGCGTCGGCAATTTTACCGTCGGCGGCACGGGCAAGACGCCGGTCGCCATCGCGCTCGCCGAGCAGGCCAAGCGCATGCGGCTGAAGCCCGGTTTCCTGTCGCGCGGGCATGGCGGCTCCTTCGCCGAGCCGCATGTCGTCGATCCTCATCACGATGCCGCCAAACATGTCGGCGACGAGCCGCTGCTTCTGGCCGAACATGCCCCGGTCGCGGTGACGCCGAACCGCGCCGCCGGCGCCCGGCTGCTCATGGCAAAGCATGGCTGCGATTTCCTGATCATGGATGACGGCTTTCAGAGCGCGCGCATCCATATCGACTACGCGCTGGTCGTCGTCGATGCCCGCTACGGCATCGGCAATGGCCGCGTCATTCCGGGCGGACCGCTCAGGGCCAGGATCGTGGACCAGCTGGTCTTCACCAGCGGGCTGTTGAAGATGGGCGAGGGCACCGCCGCCGATGCCGTGGTGCGCCAGGCGGCGCGCGCCGGCCGGCCGATCTTCGAGGCGCATACGGAGCCAAGCAGCAAGGCGGGGCTTGCCGGCAAGCGGTTCCTCGCCTTCGCCGGCATCGGCCATCCCGACAAATTCTTCGACACGGTGAGCGAGGCCGGCGGCGAGGTGGTTCTCTCAAAGCCCTTTCCGGACCATCATTTCTATGCCGAGGACGAACTCGCCGAACTGGCGGCGACGGCGCGCGCCCAAGGCCTCGGCCTCATCACCACGGCCAAGGACGCCGCCCGGTTGCGCCACGGCGCCTCGCAGGACTTTCTCGACAAGCTCAAGGTGCTGGAAATCGATACGGTTTTCGAACTCGACAATGTGCCGGAACGCATCATCCACGAGACGTTGGATGCCTGGCGTCAGCGCAAGCTCAAGAGCTAGCTCCGCTTGCGCAGCTCCGGATGCATCTCGATCTCGCGTCGCAGTGAAGCGGTGGCGTTCACGTAAGGCTCCTGCCTGGCGACGCTCCAGTATTTCAGCTCGTCCAGCGGGATGTTTTCACCGGTCACCGCGCAGCGCACGAACGAGCCGGGGCTGGTGACCTGGAAATCGCCATCGAGATAGCGGATGCGGGCTTCCTTGCCGCCCGGGCCTTCGAAACGGTTCATCATGCGGTGGTGCCGAGGTTCATACGGATTTCATCGCCACAAATCGCCCGCCAGGTCAAGCTTGCGACAAGCCTCGGACAATGCTGAGGCGCTAGGACACACTGAAAAGCGCTTTTATCGGGGGCATGATGGATATTTCTTCCGCCCGCCTGGCTTCCTTGCTCAAGGAGGCGATGACGCCTGAGCCCGTGCCGGTGGCTAAAGCCGATCCGGTCAGGACGGCGCTGGTCAGGGAACTGGTCCAGCCCGCCGCGCCCTCCTTGTTCGCCCAACGCACGGCGCCCGCTTTGCTGGCGATGCCAGCGGCGCCGATGGCCGTCAAATCGCAGCAGATTGCTTCTTCCGGCATCGTCGAGGCCTATCAGGCCCAGCTCGACACGCGCGACGAGGCGGTCTTGGCAACGATCGCGGCAAGGAGAACAGCGCCCGAAGCCGAAACGCAGCGCAGCAACGTACCGCCTTCGGCAACGGCTAACGACAACGCACCCGCCAGGGCTGTCGGGGTGTCCTTGCTGTCGTTTATCCCGCCGCAGGTTCCGGTGGCGCAGAACGCCGCCGCCCTGGGGATGCAGTCGGGGCGGCGAAGGCCGGCCAATCAATCCGGCGCCGCCGCGGCACCCAATCCCGAGGGCCTGCTGGTGAGAATCGGCTTTATTTCGATCATGACCGGTTTGCTGGCAACCGTGGTCTTCGGCTTCGTTCTGCTGCTGCTCCGCTGAACGACGAATCGGGTCAGCAGACCTACCGCTCGGCTTCGATGAACGCCTCGATCTTGTCCGGCGCCAATCCGGCTTGCTGCGCGATACGGCGGGCAAGGTCCGACGCTGCGGTGCGTGGCCGCCCCAGCGGCCGGTCGAGCCAATAGGACACCGGACTGAGCGCGGTGCGCTCGTCGACCGCCGTGATTCGGCCCGCCTGCAGCTGATGCCCGGTCAACGGCGGACGCGCCAGCGCGATGCCGAGCCCATAGGCCGCGGCATCCAGCACCAGATTGTAGTCCTCGAAGCGCCGGTCCTGCGGGCGCGGGCGATAATCCATGCCTTGCGCGGCGAACCAGGCACGCCAGGCCGAGGCGTCGGAATCGTTGATCAGCGGAAACTTGAGCAGCCGGGCCGGGTCGCCGCGCCCGATCTCGCGCGCCAGTTCCGGTGAGGCCACGGGGAAGACGTGCTCCTCGAACAACTGCACTGAAATGCGGCCCGGAATGCCGCCCCGGCCGCAGCGGATCGACAAATCGATGCCTTCATCGGCAAGGTCGGCCTGGCGGATATCGACATCGAGCACGATGCGCAGCTTGGTGGGGTTGTTCTCCAAAGCCGCCATGCGCGGCATCAGCCACAGGCCGCTCACCGAGGGGATCGAAGTCAGCCGCACCACCGCCGTGCCGCGCGGCTCGACCCAGCGGTCGGAATGGCTCGAAATCAGCGCGAAAGCCTCCGACGTGCGCAGATGCAGCCGGTTGCCCTCGATCGTCAGCGTCACGCCGCGCGCGCCGCGATCGAACACTTTCAGGCCCAGCCAGTCCTCGAGCTTGGCGATCTGCCGGCTGACGGCGCCATGGGTGAGGTTGAGCTTCTCGGCGGCCGCCGAAAAACTGCCGGTGCGCGCCGCCGCATCGAAGGCTCGCAGGGTTTCGAGCGGCACCATTGTGTCTGAGCTGTGATCCATAGTCACAGCTGATCCTCGATTTGGTCGTTTGTCAACAAGCGGGAAAAGGCGTTTTGTGGCTTCCAGGACGGGAACAGCATGAGGACAGTGAGATGAGCGCGATGACGGGCACGTTGAATCAGACACAGCGGATGGATACCACCGCCGCCATCGCCGTGGCGCTGACGGTGGTCGGCTGGGCCTCGGCCTTTCCGGCCATCCGCGCCGGCCTTGGCGCCTTCGGGCCGCTGGAACTCGGTGCCCTGCGCTTTGCCATCGCCGCTGTGCCGGCAGCGATCTTCCTTGCTGTCAAGCGTCCGGCGCTGCCCAGGCTCGACGAGGTGTGGCGCCTCGTCTTTGGCGGGGCGATTTTTGTCGCGCTCTACACCGTCATGCTCAACTTCGGCGAATTGACTGTCTCGGCTGGTGCTGCCGGCTTCATCATCAATGTCAGCCCGATCTTCACCGCCATTATGGCGATGGCATTGCTTGGCGAGCGTTTTTCGGGGTGGGCCTGGCTTGGCACAGCCATTTCCTTTGGTGGCATCGGCATCATCGCCGTGGCCGACGGGAATGGCCTGCACTTCAATGCGGGTGCGCTGTTGGTTCTTGGCTCGGCGCTGTGCTCGGCCGTCAACACGATCGTCCAAAAGCCGCTGTTTGCCCGCCATCACCCGCTGACCATCTCGGCCTCGAATATGATCCTTGGCGCACTTTGCCTGTCACCGTTTCTGCCGAGCGGCTTTGCACAGGCTGCAGTCGCCAACACAGCCGGCCTCGGCGCCGTGATCTTTCTCGGCATCGTGCCCAGCCTGATCGCCTATGCCGCCTGGGCAACCGCGCTGTCGCGTCTCCCGGCCGCCCGTGCCTCGAACTTCCTCTATCTGGTCTCGCCGATGTCCGCCTTGATCGGCTTCTTCTGGCTGGGTGAAGTGCCGACCCTGCTCGGCATCCTCGGCGGCGCGCTGGCGCTCGGCGGTGTCATCGTGGTCAATTTGAAGCGTTAGATCAAAGGGTTGTCTGCCTTTCCCGAATCAAGACGAGAGCCGCTCCGGAATTGTTTGACCCCACAAGATAGCCGAACGGCGCTGCGATGCAGACAGGACCCCACCGGCTGGCTATGGTGAGTGGAATTCACCGGGGGGGCGGGATGGTCAGGCAGTTCGTATCAGCTTTTTTCTGCTTGTTGCTGCTCAGCGGCAAGGCCACGGCGGGTTGGTATCATGTGGAGAACTACGAAGGCTCCATTGGTCCCAACCCCGTCCATTTATCCCTGCAGACCTATGCGTTCGGCAGCGGCCTTACAGTCCAGGGCAGCCTCGTCTACGACGGGAAGCAAAGCCCGATCACGCTCTACGGCAAAGCCAATGGCGCCAGCATCGTGCTTTGCGAGATTGCCGATGACAAGGAGTTTCAGCGCGTCATCGTCATCGGCTCCAAAACGCCCTTCGACGTTACCGGATGCCCGTTTTCTCTGGAACTCGGCGACGGTGTCCTGACGGGCAACTGGAGCAAGGGCGCGGACAAATTTCCGGTCAATCTCAAGAGGGTCGCTGGCTTCGACGATACGCACGAGGGCAAGATCGACGGCAACGTCGAAATTCCGTTCTGGGCGCAAACTGCAACGGATAGGTTCGCTGGAATCTACACGAAGACAGACGACTATATCTGCATGGAGAAGATGCTGGTCATCAACAAGAAGCGGAAGAAGGTCGTGCAGACCATCGATTTCGACGACGAAGACTGCAATGCAGGCATGCTGATGACGCCGATCTACTGGAATGTGCAGAAGCAGACCGAGCGAGGCAAGGACATCATCTCCGTGAATTTCCGAGACGGCCGTGCGGGCTATGAGGAGGTCTATGTCTTTGACCGCAAGACCAGGAAGTACCGCCTGAGGAAATGAGACGGCTCCCATCGACAGGATCGTCCATGGGCCGCGTTATCGTCCGCGAAGGTGTATCGCGATGGAAGCAGAAATCGAATCGCCTGCCGTCAGATTGCACTTGCGCCTGACATCGTCCTTCAGGGGCAAAAGATAGCTTCCGTCCTTGGGGAACAGGGATGTGCCGAACATGAAGCCGTCAATGGTCGCTTCGACAGGTATCACTCCCCAGCCATAGGTCGCGAACTTCGCGACTTTCTTGATCTCTTCGCTATGCTGCTGGGGGATTGGCACGAAGAAGTACGGCGTAGGACCCCTCCAGTGGATCACCTCGGCTTCGAACTGGAACCGGACCGTCGACCCGCCGCTCACATGCTTACCGTCGCCCGAACAGCCGCTCGATATCGGCGAGCTTGAGCTCGATATAGGTCGGGCGGCCATGGTTGCAGGTGCCGGAACCGGGCGTCGCCTCCATCTGGCGCAGCAGCGCGTTCATCTCCTCGGCCTTGAGCAGCCGGCCGGAACGCACCGAGCCGTGGCAGGCCATGGTCGCGGCGATCTTGTCCAGCCTTTCCTTGAGCGTCTCGACCGTGTCGTTGTCGGCGATCTCGTCGGCGAGGTCGAGCACCAATTGCTGGACATTGGTCTCGCCAAGCATTGACGGCGTCTCGCGCACCGCGACGGCGCCCGGGCCGAAACGTTCGATGCCGAGGCCGAACCGGGCGAGCGTTTCGGAATGCATGGCGAGCCGCTCGGCGTCCTCTTCCGGCAGATCGATAATCTCAGGCAGAAGCAGCATCTGCGACGGCACCGGCCGTGAGTGCAGGGCGTTCTTCAGCGCTTCGTAAACCAGCCGCTCATGCGCCGCGTGCTGATCGACGATGACGAGTGAATCCCTGGTCTGGGCAACGATATAGTTCTCATGCACCTGGGCGCGAGCCGCACCGAGCACCGTGCCAAGCAGCGTCTCGGCCGCTTCGCTCTGTCCGGCGCGCGCATCGGCGCTGGCAAGCGGGCCGGTATCGAACGCCGCCTGGCCGGGCTCGCCAAACCCGCCATGCCTTGCGCCGGCGCGCTCGAAGGCTCCGAATTGCATGTCGAGCGGACGCTGCGGCGAGCGCACGGGGTCGAAACCGGCGGAGCCGGACGCGCGGTAGGCTGCGTCGTAGCTACGATGGCCGTTGGCCGGGCCGCCATGATCATAGGAGGCGGCGCCCGGCCGGAACGCCGCCATCATGCCGGCGGCTCCGGTCGTGGCCGAGCGGATGCCGGCGTCGGCCAGTGCCTGGCGGATGGCTCCGACGATCAGGCCGCGCACCAGGCCGGGATCGCGGAACCGCACATCGGCCTTGGCCGGGTGGACGTTGACGTCGACGATCGCCGGATCGAGCGAAAGAAACAGCACCGTCACCGCGTGGCGGTCGCGCGGCAGGACATCAGCGAACGCGCCGCGAATGGCGCCGGCGATCAGCTTGTCGCGTACAGGCCGGCCATTGACATAGGCATATTGCTGCAGCGCATTGGCGCGGGTGAACGACGGGATCGACACATGGCCGGTCAAATGTACGCCGTCGCGCATCGCGTCGATGGCAATGGAATTGTCGGGAAACTCGGCCCCCATCACCTGGGCGACTCGGCGCAGGCTGCCTTCCGCAGTGTCGTCTGTCGCCGGCAATTCCAGCGTCGAGCGGTCGGAACCGGCCAGCGTGAACCGCACGGCCGGAAAGGCGATGGCGATGCGCTTGACCACATCGCTGGTGGCCGAGCTCTCGGCACGCTCACCTTTCATGAATTTGAGCCGCGCCGGCGTGGCAAAGAACAGGTCGCGCACCTCGACCGTGGTGCCGCGGTTGGCTGCGGCCGGTCTGACGGGGAGCACGCGGCCGCCCTCGATGCCGATCTCGGCGGCGCTGTCGCCCGAAGCCGTGCGCGACCGGATCGACAGCCGCGACACCGAGCCGATCGACGGCAGCGCCTCGCCGCGAAAGCCTAGCGAGCGGATGTCGTTGATATCCTCGACGAGCTTGGAGGTGCAGTGGCGCGCGATCGCCAGCGAAAGCTCCGGTTCGGGGATGCCGGAACCGTCATCGGTGACGCGGATCAGGTTCAGCCCGCCGCCAGCGGTGACGATTTCGACGCGTGATGCGCCGGCATCCAGCGCATTCTCGACCAGTTCCTTCACCACGCTCGCCGGACGCTCGATGACTTCGCCGGCGGCGATCTGGTTGATCATCGTTTCGGAAAGCTGGCGAATGGGCATGACGGCAGTATAGGCGGATTCGTGTCGTGCGGGCGAGGGCGAACTGCCGCCGAACGGCTTTATGCCTGCGCCGCCAGCCAATCCCTTACCTTGCGTGCATTCTCGCTCAGCTCCCGGTTCTTCGGCCAGACGACGTAGAAGGCCTTGCCGGTCTTGAGCACATGATCCGTCACCTGCACCAGCAGTCCGGTCGCCAGCAGCCGCTCGGCGAGGTGGCGCCAGCCGAGCGCGATGCCTTGCCCCTCCATCACGCCCTGGATCACCAGGCCATAGTCGTTGATGCGCAGGCCGCGCGCGGTGTCGCCGAGGTTGCCGCCGGCCGACTGGAACCATTCGTCCCAACTGGCCGCCTCGCGATATGGCTCTTCGAGATGGATGAGACGGTGCGCGGCCAGATCCCCAACAGTCTTCGGCATGCCGAATTTCGCCAGGTAACTGGTGCCTGCGACGGGGAAGATCTCCTCGTCGGCAAGCGGCAGCGAATGATAATCCGGCCAGTCCCGGGGCTCGCCGCCGCGCACGGCCAGCGGAATACCTTCGGCGATGATGTCGAGGTCGCGGTCGGCGGTCTGGATACGCAGATCGATGCCCGGCAATTCGTCACGGAACTGCTGCAGGCGCGGCATCATCCAGAACGAGCCGAAGGCAGTCGATGCGGCAAGCGTCACATGGCCGCCGGTCGCTTGCAGGCGCAGATCCTCGGCCGACTTGCGGATATGCGACAGCCCCAGCGAGACATCGGCGTGGAAGCGTTCGCCGGCTTCGGTCAGGCTGACCTGCCGGTGGCGGCGCTGGAACAGCTTGGCTCCGAGCTGTTCCTCCAGCCCGCGCACCGCGTAGGAGACAGCGGCCTGCGTCATGCCGAGCTCGCGCCCGGCGGCGGTGAAGCTCGATAGCCGGCCGGCCGCCTCGAAGACGATCAGGCTGCCGGCGGAGGGCAGGAGGTGGCGCAGGCTTCGCATAAGGTGAGCTTATACAGAAGATCAGGATTTTCCAGCGTCACAGTCATATTTCGGGTCGCTAACGTGAGTGGCGGGAAGAAGGAGGCTCCATGAACGCACCGGCCGTTGAATTGACCGAACAAACCCACCGCCGCGGCGGTGGCCGTCTTGGCCGCAAGGCGCTTAGAAGCGCGCCGATCGCTTCCTTTCCGACCTTGGTGCGAAAGATCCCCGTCTATGAGATCGTCCCTGACGAGGCGGTGGAACTGATCCACGAGGAATCGCTCAAGATCCTCGAGGAGGTGGGCTGCGAATTCCGCGACGACGGCGCGATCGAGCTCTGGAAGGCGGCCGGCGCCGATGTCAGGGAGACGCGTGTCCGCATCGACCGCGCGCTGCTGATGGAGCTCGTCTCGAAGGTGCCGTCCGAGTTCACGCTCCATGCGCGCAACCCCGAGCGCACGGTGCGCGTCGGCGGCAACAACTCGATCTTCGTGCCGATGTATGGCGCGCCCTACGTCCGCGACCTCGACAACAACAGGCGCTATGGCACGCTCGCCGATCTCAACAATTTTCACAAAATGGCCTACATGGCCCCCGCGCTGCATTCCTCGAGCTCGGTCATCTGCGAGCCCATGGAAATCGCCGTGCCGAAGCGGCATCTGCACATCATCCACTCGGCGCTGAAACATTCCGACAAGCCGTTCATGGGCATAGTGACGTCGAAGGAGCGCGCCGAGGATACGATGGCGATGGCTGGCATCGTCTTCGGCGAAGAGTTCGTCCGCGACAACCCGGTGCTGGTGGCGATCACCAACTGCAATTCGCCGCTGGTATGGGACGCCACCATGATCGACGCCATGCGGGTCTATGCGAGCCACAACCAGCCGCTGATCCTGGCGCCTTTCGCGCTATGCGGCGCTTCGACGTCGGCTTCCGCCGTCGGCGCTGTGGCGCAGGTCAACGCCGAGGCGCTTGCCGGCGTGGCGCTGACCCAGCTTATCCGCCCAGGCTCGCCGCAGGTCTACGGCCAGTTCATGGTCACGGTCGACATGAAGACCGGCGCGCCGATGGGCGGCACGCCCGAGGCCGCCCAGATGATGTATCTGATGGGCGCGCTGGCGCGGAAATACCGGCTGCCGTGGCGCACCTCGGGCTTCCATGTCGGCTCCAAGCTGAACGATGCCCAGGCGGGCTACGAGGCGAACATGCTCATGCATGCCGCCATCCTGTCCGGCGCCAATTACATCTGGCATTCCGCCGGCTGGCTGGAGGCCGGCCTGACCTGCGGCTATTCGAAATTCGCGACAGACTGCGAGCAGCTTGTCGGCTGGTACAAATATGCCGGCGGGCTGTCCTTCGATGATTTCAAGGAAGCCATGGCGGCGATCCGCGAGGTCGGACCGCAGGGTCATTTCCTCGGCACGCAGCACACGCTGGAACATTTCGAGTCCGCCTTCTTCATGCCCTCGATCATGGACTTCAATTCCTACGAACAGTGGAATGCCGAAGGGGCGAAGGACCACGACACGCGCGGCCGCGAGAAGGCCCGCAACATGCTTGCCGATTACGAGGAGCCGAAGCTTGATGAGGGTATTGCCGAGGGTCTCAGGGATCTGATCGCGCGGCGCGAGGAGAAGCTGCCCGACACAGTGAGTTGACGAAAAGGGCGAAGACCCGACGGGAACCATAAGGGAGGAAGAAAATGACACTTTTCAGAAGCAACGGCGATCGCGTCCCGAGCGCTATCGAGGCCATGGCGCAAGAGGCGCGAGCCGGCCGCATGGACCGGCGCGAGTTCCTGGCGCTGGCCAGCGCCTTCGGCGCATCGACGGCTTTGGCCTACGGCATGATCGGTCTTGCCGCGCCGCGACAAGCCTTGGCCGAGGAGCCGAAGAAGGGCGGCACGTTGCGCGTCTCGATGTCGGTCAAGGCGCAGAAGGACCCGCGCACCTATGACTGGGTGGAACTGGCCAACATTTCGCGCAGCTGGCTGGAACCGCTGGTGCGCTACACCAGGCAATTCACCTTCGAGCCGGTGCTGCTGGAAAGCTGGGATATCAACGACGACGCCACCGAATATGTCCTGCATGTGCGCAAGGGCATCACCTGGAACAATGGCGATGCCTTCAATGCCGATGATGTCGCCTACAATGTGGCGCGCTGGTGCGAGAAAGGTGTCGCCGGCAATTCGATGGCCGCGCGCGTCGGCGCGCTGATCGACGCAAAAACCGGCAAGGCGAGGGACGGCGCGATCACCAAGGTCGACGATCATACGGTCAAGCTGAAGCTCAGCGAGCCCGACATTTCGCTGATCCCGAACTTCACCGACTATCCCGCGCTCCTCGTGCACCGCAACTTCGATGCCGACGGCGCCGATCCGGTCAAGAAGCCGATCGGCACGGGACCGTTCGAACTGGTCTCTTACGATGTCGGCCAGAAGGCGGTGGTGAAGCGCCGCGAGAACGGCAAATGGTGGGGCGGCGAGGCGCCGCTCGACGGCGTCGAATTCGTCGACTACGGCACCGACTTCAACGCCACGGTGAACGCCTTCGATTCCGGCGAGATCGACCTCAATTTCGAGTCGCCCGCCGACTTCATCGACATCCTCGACAAGATGGGCCTCGAAAAAACCGAGGTCGCGACGGCAACGACGCTCGTTGCCCGCACCAACATCACGCACAAGCCCTATGACGACAAGCGGGTGCGCAACGCGTTGCAGATGGCCGTCGACAACAATGCCGTCTTGCAGCTCGGCTATGCCGGGCGCGGCACGCCTGGTGAGAACCACCATGTCAGCCCGATCCATCCGGAATATTATCCCTTGCCGAAGAAGGAGCGTGATGCCGCCGGCGCCAAGAAGCTGATGGCGGAAGCCGGCCAGGCCGACTTCGAGCATGAGTTGATCACAATCGAGGACGATTGGCAGAAGAACACCGGCGACGCAATCGCCGGCCAGTTGCGCGATGCCGGCATCAAGGTGAAGCGGACCGTGCTGCCCGGCTCGACCTTCTGGAACGACTGGACGAAATATCCCTATTCGATGACCATCTGGTACATGCGCCCGCTTGGCGTCCAGGTGCTGGCGCTGGGCTATCGCACCGGCGAGGCCTGGAACGAATCGGCCTACTCCAATCCCGATTTCGACGCCAAGCTCAAACAGGCGCTCTCGCTGATCGATGTCGCCAAGCGCAAGGAGGTGATGAAGGACGTCGAGCAGATCCTGCAGGATTCCGGCGTCATCATCCAGCCGTTCTGGCAGAAGCTCTACAGCCACACCAACAAGAAGGTGAAGAACTACGGCGTCCACCAGACCTTCGAGATGGATCTCCAGAACGTCTGGCTCGACGGCTGAAAGGAGACCGGGCAGGGCTTCATGAGCCGCAAAAAAGCCGGTATGCAGGATCCGTGGTGTTGATTGATTCAAGCCACCAAACGCCGGAGATTCTGCATGCGACGGTCAGTGCTCCTTGCCGCCCTATCGACAGCCTTGCCCGCAGTCGCCTTCGCCGGCCCGGCATCAGACGCCGTGAAGTTCTTCTATGTTCCGGCGGTCAAATTCGAGGCTGACGCACAATACCGGGATCGCTTCACCGCGCCGGTGACGAAACTGTTCGATCTCAACGACCAGGCGACCAAGAAGAATCCCGATCAGGTCGCCTGTATCGACTTCGATCCTGGTCTCGATGCGCAGGATTTCGACCAGAAGACTGTCTCCAAGACACTGAAACTGTCCGAGACGGTGGACGGCGACACGGCGCAGGTGGTGGCGAGCTTCAAGCTGTCTGCGGACGGCGACGATTCGCAACGCGAAATGCACTGGTCGCTGAAGCAGGTCGATGGCAAGTGGAAGGTATCGGACATTGCTTCGAAGACCAGCGACTGGACGCTGAGTCAGCTTGAATGCATGGCTGGCCAGGATCCGGAATGATGCCACGGCCTTGGCCGGCCCGGCCGCGGGCGTCGATCCGGCGGATTCAGGTCGCCGCTCGCCATCCCCGAGGCACGCTTTCCAAATTTCGTGGAACGTCAAGCACTTCGAATGTAGTGTGAAGGCAATGTAACAAAGGCGCGGCAGCGGCTGCGTAGCTTGGCGGATCGCCGGGCGCGTGAGAAATTCAAACCAGCGATCTGGTTTTGCCATCACGTTGCTTTTGACAAGGCAAAACGCTAAACTTCTCCCGCTTGGTTGTGAACAAATATCTTGTTCCATTTAGGGGGAATGATCATGAAAGTTCTAGGCTACCTATTATCTTCGCTGTTTCTCGCCTTGGCGATGGCGGTGATCGCCACGCCGGCTTCCGCGCAGGCAACCCGAACATGGGTTTCCGGCGTTGGTGACGATGCCAATCCCTGCAGCCGCACAGCGCCTTGCAAGACTTTTGCCGGCGCAATCTCGAAGACCGCGGCCGGCGGCGAAATCAACTGCATCGATCCAGGTGGCTTCGGTGCGGTGACAATCACCAAATCGATCACCATCGCTTGCGAGGATGTCGAGGCAGGTGTGTTGAACGCAGGGACGAATGGCATCATCGTCAATGCGTTGGCCACTGACGTTGTCGTTCTTCGTGGTCTCGACATCGACAGCACGCCGGCTACGCCCGGTCTCAACGGGGTTCGGTTCCTTGTCGGGGCCGCATTGCTTATCGAGGACTGCGTCATTCGCGATAATACGGGCGCCGCGCCAAATGGCATGGGTATCAACTTCGCGCCGTCCGTGGCAGCTGAACTCTATGTCAGCAACTCCCAGATCACCGGCAACAATGACGGCATCCATGTCCAGCCGACCGGCACCGGATCGGCGAAGGTCGTTATCGAAAACTCTTCGGTCGAGAACAACAATCTTGCTGGGGTGAAGGCCGACGGCACCGGCAGCAGCGGCGGGATCAACATAACCGTCTCGAACAGCAATGTGTCCGGCAACACCAACTCTGGCGTCAGCTTGTTCAATACGGCCGGGGGTGCAGCCATCAACATCATGGTTGATCGTGTCGTCGCGGCCAACAACGGGGCGAATGGGGGCCTTCGGGCCGATGGACCGGGCACCCTGATACGGGTTGGCAACTCTACGGTCAGCGGCAATACCACTGGCACGGCGATCAACAATGGTGGCCTGATCCAGTCTTACGGCAACAACGAGATCAACGGCAACGCCAGTGATGGGCCAAATCCGCCTGTCATTGCACTGAAATAACCTGATGTGGCTTGCCTGGCGCGATATCGATCGCGCCAGGCAAGCAATTTGAATGGCGTGGCCTTGTCTACGCCAACAAACTCTGCATGGTTCTGGACCAGGCCCGAAGGTTGCGTGGCTGGATGTCCGGCCAATCGAATGCATGCCAATCGAAAGCATGACTGGCCAAAGCCTTGGTGACGTTATGGCCCGTTCCTGTGTTCTGGCATTGTCGGTTTCTTTCATACTGGCGTGGGGTATGAGCGGCGCGGCGGCGCAGGGGTTGTTTGGCGCCCCGCCGGCGAACGCTCCGGCCGAAGGCGCGCCCTCGGCCAGCGCTCCTGCAGACAGCGGGGCGCCGCCCGCCAATACGCCGGGCGGTGCGGGGGAGCCGGCAACGCCGCCGGTTGCATGGCCGCCCAGCGAACCTGCCGCACCCATCCAGCCAGGATCACCAACGGCGGTGGTGCGGCCGTTCTACGATCAGCTTGGCCTGGAGATCGATCCAGCGCAGCGGAGCCATTTTATCGATCCGGCGAAAACCGTGCTCGACAAGAGCGACGCCTTGCGCAAATCCGGACAGGGCGAGTGCCTCGACCCCAACATGGCGCTGGACAATGCCGACTATGACAAGGACGAGATCGGCAAGAGCCTGAAAACGCTCGAAGCGATCAATGGCGACCAGGCCAAGGTCATCGTCGCCTTCGTCGTCGCCGGCAACCCGCACCGTCTTGAATGGAAGCTCAAGAAGGTCGACGGCGACTGGAAGATATCCGACCTGCTGTCGGTGACCGGCGAGTGGGCGCTCAGCCAATATCAGTGCGAATGAGGGGCGGCTCAGCCGCGCCCGCGATAGGGCGCGACACCGGTGTCGGGCAACCAGGCGCCTTCAGGTGGTGCGCCGGTCTGCCAGAACACGTCGATCGGAATGCCGCCGCGCGGATACCAATAGCCGCCTATGCGCAACCACAGCGGCTTGGTTGCTGCCACGATGCGGCGGCCGATCATGACGGTACAATCCTCATGGAAGGCGCCGTGGTTGCGAAACGAGGTTATGAACAGCTTCAGAGACTTTGATTCCACCAAAGCCGCATCGGGTGCGTAGTCGATGACGATATGGGCGAAATCCGGCTGGCCGGTCACTGGGCACAGCGAGGTGAATTCCGGGCAGGTGAAGCGAACGATCGCCGGCGGGCCGTCGCCGCGCGCAAAAGGCACGGTTTCCAGGACCGCTGCTTCGGGGCTCTGTGGCGTCTCGACGTGCGCGCCGAGCTGGGTAAGGGTCTTGGTGTCGATCATGGGCGGGGTTCCTTCGAATTTGCCGCTCATTAGCATCGGATCGACAAGTGTGCAGCGGTTTTCGGCCGAATCCGATGCCTGAATAAGAACTGGGGCAGCACCTGCTGCTCAGCGCAATTTGAAACCGCAGGAAGACGATGACGAGCAACGACCCGCTTCTCCAGCCCTACCAGCTCAAACATCTGACGCTGAAGAACCGGGTGATGTCGACCAGCCACGAGCCGGCCTACTCGGAGGACGGCATGCCGAAGCAGCGCTACCGGCTCTACCATGCCGAGAAGGCCAGGGGTGGCATGGCGCTGACCATGACCGCCGGCTCAGCCATCGTTTCGCGCGACAGTCCCGCGGCCTTCGGCAATCTGCATGTCTATGACGACCGCATCGTGCCGTGGCTGGCTGAACTCGCTGAGGCCTGCCACGAGCACGATTGCAAGGTGATGATCCAGATCACCCATCTTGGCCGCCGAACCGGCTGGAACAAGGCCGACTGGCTGCCGGTGCTGTCGGCCTCGCCGGTGCGCGAGCCGGCGCACCGCGCGTTCCCGAAGATCATCGAGGACTGGGACATCGAACGCATCGTCGCCGACTATGCGTCGGCGGCCCAGCGCTGTCAGGCCGCCGGCCTCGACGGCATCGAGTTCGAGGCTTACGGCCATTTGATGGATGGTTTCTGGTCGCCGGCCACCAATCATCGCGACGACGAGTATGGCGGCTCGCTCGACAATCGCCTGCGCTTCACCAACATGGTGCTCGATGCCGTGCGCGCGGCGGTCGGCGAAAAGTTCGTCGTCGGCATCCGCATGGTCGCCGACGAGGACTTCGAGAAAGGCCTGTCGAAGGAGGAGGGCGTCGAGATCGCCAGGCGGCTTGCCGGCTCCGGCAAGGTTGACTTCCTCAACATCATCCGCGGTTCGATCGAGAGCGACGCGGCATTGACCAAGGTCATTCCGGTGACCGGCATGCGGTCTTCGCCGCATCTCGATTTCGCCGGCGAGGTGAGGGCGGCGACGAAGTTCCCGACCTTTCATGCGGCGCGCATCTCCGATGTCGCCACCGCGCGCCATGCGATCGCCACCGGCAAGCTCGACATGGTCGGCATGACGCGCGCGCATATTGCCGATCCGCACATCATCAGGAAGGTGATGGAGGGCCGCGAGCATGAGATCCGCCCCTGTGTCGGCGCCACCTATTGTCTCGACCGCATCTATGAAGGTGGTGAGGCGCTCTGCGTCCACAATGCGGCGACCGGCCGTGAGGCCGAGATTCCGCACATCATCGTCAAGACCGAAGGGCCGAAGCGGAAGGTCGTTGTCGTCGGCGCCGGCGCCGGCGGACTGGAGGCGGCGCGCGTCGCGGCCGAGCGCGGCCATCAGGTGACCGTCCTGGAGGCATCCTCGCAAGCGGGTGGCCAGGTGCGTCTGGCAACGCAGAATCCGCGCCGCAAGGAGCTGATCGGCATCATCGACTGGCGGCTGGCCGAACTCGACCGGCTCGGCGTCGAGATCCGCTACGACACCTGGGCGGAAAAGGACGATGTTCTGGCGCTGGCGCCCGATGTGGTGGTCATCGCCACCGGTGGCCTGCCGCAGAATCCGCCGCTGACGGCCGGCGACAATCTCGTCACGTCGAGCTGGGACATCATGGCCGGCAGCGTCAAGCCTGCCGAGAACGTGCTGCTCTTTGACGACAATGGCGGCCATCAAGGCATGGGGGCGGCCGAACTGATCGCCAACAGCGGTGCGAGGCTGGAACTGGTTTCGCCGGAACGGTTCTTCGCACCCGAAATGGGCGGCATGAACCACGTGCCCTATATGCGCGCCTTCCAGGAAAAGGGCGTCACCATCACCATCAACACGCGCCTGCGCTCGGTGCGGCGCGAAGGCAATCAACTGGTCGCCGAACTCGCCTCGGACTTTGCCGACGGCTGGCGTGGGGAACGCCGGGTCGACCAGGTGGTGGTCGAGCATGGCACGGCGCCGCTCGATGATCTCTATCTCAGCCTGAAGCCGCTTTCGAAGAACCACGGCGCGATCGACTACGAACGCCTGGTCGGCGGTGGCGACATTTTCCCGGCACGCAACCCCGCAGCGGGCTTCGTGCTGTTGCGTATCGGCGATGCGGTCGCCTCGCGCAACATTCACGCCGCCATCTATGACGGGATCAGGTTCGGCTTGCGGATCTGATGCACGGCCCGCTCAGGCCGGCGCAATTGTCGGCGTTGGTGGCGCGCGGTCGGACCTGCATACGAGAGCCCATGTATGCCGGCCTGGCCGCGCGCCCGCACGTCACTGGCTCGTCGCCGGGCAACATGCGATCTCTGGGCTTTGCGGTGCGGACGGTGCTCAGACCATCCTGGCGATCGCCATGCACAGCACCGTGAGCGCCAGCAGCCGCGCGGCGATGCGTTCGCCCATGGCCATTCTGGCGCGCAGTTGCGTTTCGATTTCCGCATTGGCGCCGGCGAGCCGCCGGCTCGGCGCCCTGACCATGGCGCCGAGCACGCCGGCGGCAGCGAAAGCCGCCAGTATGCCGAGTGCAAGCACCATTTCCATCGAGCCGAAATAGGCGCCATGGAAGAAATACCACAGCAGCGCCCCGGTCAGGAAAACCATGCCGGCCGCGCCCATCTGCGGCTGGATGAAGCGTTCCGCCTTGATCTCGGGATCGCGGGCAAGCGTGACGGTGGTGCCGGCCCAGAACACGCCTGCCATGACGTGAAGCCCGATAACGACGATGTAGACGTATTGCATCACGGCTCTCCTCCTCGCCTGCTGGTGTGCCAATAGTTAGATATCTAACTGTTAGATGTCAACGTATAAAGCGAGAGCCAGTTCCATCTGGGAAAAACACCGTCTAGTGTCCAGCAATGACGCCTTTTGAACGCCCGCCGGTCGGCATGAATCTCGGCCGCACCGCCAAGCTCGTTGCGCAGGCCTTCGACGCTGCTTTGGTCGAAGCGGGCGGGACCTTGCCGGTCTGGCTCACGCTGCTGTCGGTCAAGTCGAGCGAACTCGCCAATCAGCGCGAACTCGCCGGCATGATCGGTATCCAGGGCGCGACGCTGACCCATCACCTCAATGCGATGGAAGCGCAGGGCCTGCTGACGCGCCGCCGCGATCCCGTCAACCGAAGGGTTCATCTGGTCGAATTGACGGAAGCGGGAGAAGCGCTGTTCGAAAAATTGCGGCAAGCCGCGCTTGCCTTCGACAAGCGCCTTCGCACGGGGCTGCCCGACGAGCGCCTGGCGGAGTTTGCGCAGGTGCTGGCGGCGTTGCGGGACAATGTCGAAAGCTAGAAAGACGCGACTTTTGGCTCAGTTATCGTAGTTCGGGATCGTTCCAAAGGCGTAATGGCGCAGCTTCAGGGCCGCGATCAGGTCGGTGAGTTTCGTCTTGCCGTCGAACCCGTCCTGAAACATCTCGTCATGCATCAGGAGGATCAGCCTGCCCGGTTTGGCGAAGTGGCCATAGCCGAACAAATGATCGATCTCGCTGACCAGATGATCGACGCTTTGTACCGGCTCGCCGTTGTCCTTGTGCACCCATTCGTGATCCCAGCCATAGAGATAGAAGCCGGAAGCGGCGACGAATTCGTAATCGGGGTCCTCGCGTCCGGCTTGCGCGGGTCCGAGCGAATTGTCGTCCTTCGACATTGAAGGCAGCCGGAACACATCGCGCCCCGGCAGCCGCGCATGCACCGCGGGCTTCAGGCCCAGCACGGCATTCGCCTTGAGCATGTCGGCAACCACACCTTCCGTGTCACCGTAAAAGTGCCGGTAGTGATTATAGGCGTGGCTGAAGCTGTGGTTGCCGATCGTCACCAGCGGCATGGCCTTGGCGCGCCGCACCAGCGCCTTGTTGGACGCACTGGCCTCGGCATGCATGCCGACCATGAACAGCGTCGCCGGAACCTGCTCCGCCTCCAGCACGTCGAGGATGTTGCTGGTGCCGTTCAGCGGGCCATCGTCGAAGGTGAGATAGATGGTGCGATCCGCCGCATAGGCCGGCCACGCGGACATCAGCATGGCCGCCAGGACAAACCGAAAGAATGTCATCAGCTGAACGATCCGGTTGTTGTCGCGACAGGCCGCCATTTCGGCGGCTGGTTGTCAAGCCGGTCCGCTACGCCAGGCTGCCCTGCAGGACCCGCAGTTTGGCCTTCTTCGGCATGCGGGCGGTCAGCCATTCCAGCGCCTTGTCCTGCGGCATCGGGAAGGCGATGGAATAGCCCTGCACCTGGTCGCAGCCGATCGCCATCAGCGAGTCGAGTTCGGCCTCGGTTTCAGCACCCTCGGCGACGATGGAGATGCCGAGGCCGCGGGCCAGCTCGGTGATGGCGCGTACGATCTTCGAGTTGTCGCCATTCTCATGGATGTTCTGGACGAAGCGGCGGTCGATCTTGAGCCGGTCGATCTCATTGGGATTGACGTGGCTGAGCGATGCATAGCCGGTGCCGAAATCGTCGAGTTCCAGATGCACGCCGGCGGCCCGGATGTGGCGCAGCTTCGCGGCTATGCCAGTCTTCTCATCGTCGAGAATGACGGACTCGACGATTTCCAGCGACAGTTTCTGCGGCGGCAGTCCGGCCTTTTCCAGCGTCTCGAACAGAAACGCATCGAAATCATGCTCGCGCAGCTCGGTGCCCGAGACATTCACGGCAAGCCGGCCGAAGGCAATCCCGGCGCGGTTCCATTCGGCTGCCTCGTTGATCGCCTTGCAGATCACGATGCGGCCGATCTCCGGCATGAAGCCGCATTTCTCGGCGACCGGAATGAATTCGCCCGGCGAGATCATGCCGCGCTCGTGATGGTTCCATCGCACCAGGGCTTCGATGCCGCTGATCGTGCCGTCGGTCAAGGAGACCTGCGGCTGGAAATAAACCTGGAATGCCCGCTCGGCGATGGCGACCTTGATGTCGTGTTCGAGCTGCTTGCGGTAGTCGAGCTCGCGGCGCAATTCCTCCGAGAAGAACGAGAAGTTGCCGCCGCCCATTTTCTTGGCGGAATAGAGCGCCAGATCAGCATGGACGAGCAGGTCCTGCGCATTGTCGGCGTCGATCGGATAGACGGCTATGCCGCCGCTGGCGCCCGGAAGAATGGTGGTGCCCTGGAAGACGATCGGCTCGTTGATGTGCGCCAAAATACGTCGCGCAAGCATGTTGATGTCTTCGGTGCTGCCCGCTCCGTTGAGGATCATCACGAATTCGTCGCCGCCGAGCCGCGCGCACAGATCCGACGCCCGGCAGGAGTCCCGCATGCGCTGGGCGGTGACGACCAGGACGTAGTCGCCGGCGGCGTGGCCGAGTGTGTCGTTGATCTGCTTGAAGCGGTCGAGGTCGAGCTGGACGACAGCCAGCCGTTCGCGCCGGCGATGCGCGCCCTTGATCAGCGTGTCGAAATGATCGGTCAGGAAAGTACGGTTGTGCAGCCCGGTCAGGCCGTCATGAACCGCGATGAAGGCCATCGAATTGCGCGCATCGACCAGTTCACGCGTCTTGCGCAGGATCGCGTTGGACATCGGCCTGAAGATGAACAGCGCCACCAGCAGGATGACGCCGAGGGTGGCGTAGAACAGCGTGCGGTGGAGTGTGAGCAGCTTTTCCGAGCGCTCGTCGGCATCGGCACTGATGCGCTGTCCGAGCGCGGCATAGCCCGACAAGGTGGCGTTGGCGACCGAGGCATCTAGATTGACGCGTTCGGCGCCGCCCTTGTAGCCGTCATTGCCGAGATTGAGTTGCGATTCAAGGGCCGAGATCAGACGGTCGCCATTGGCGATCAGCCCGACCGAGAAGTAGTCGAGATGGAAGGGTTTGGCGAAAAGCACGCTTTCGATCGACTTCGGATCGAGCTTGGCCGGAGATTGCGGATCCGCGCCGGTCTGCTTGAGCAGCAGATCGTAGTTGGTCTCGAACTCAGCTGTGGCCTGCTTCAGCGCGCTGACCAGCGCTGGTTGCTTGTCACGCGAGGCCGCTCCCGTTGCACTGGCCAGGAAGACGATGCGCTGCGACAAGGTCTTCTGCGTGCCGACAATGTCGAGCAAGGTGTTGTTGTGCTGCTGCGTGGCCATCGTCTGCTGCAGCAGGACGAAGGACGCCGCCACCATGGTTGCAATGATCAGCAGCGCCAGCCAGTAGCCGGCCTTGATCAGCAATATGAGCTTGCCTGAAACGGTTTGCACCGGCTGCTGCGACATGTTCGGGGGCGGCCCTCTCGCCAACGGATTCCTGTATGAGCATCATTGACCCGCAAACGTTAACAGGACTGGAAACCGACAGCCGGCCGGCAAGGGGCGGGCGCGGAAAGATCACGAAATGGTTATCGGCTCCTTTCGCCGCCGCCCTGCATTTGACTATTCGTTCTCCCGAGCGTTCTCGAATGGTCGATTGGGCGACGCCGTGCGTCTAATCTGATGCTGCCAGGCCACCCCATCCGGTCGCTTTTGCGATGGATTTTTTGCGCGGGCGGGACGACAGTCTGCCCACGTCAAACGAGGCCTGATCATGACCGCAGCATTTCTCTCCCATATCGACAGCGAGCTTGCCGGGCTCAAAGCGGCCGGCCTGTACAAATCCGAGCGGGTGATCTCCTCGATGCAGTCGGCTCAGATCGTGGTCGGCGGCGAGAAGGTGCTGAACTTCTGCGCCAACAACTATCTCGGCCTCGCCGACAGCGCCGACCTGCGAAAGGCGGCCACCGAGGCTCTGGATCGCTACGGCTACGGCATGGCGTCGGTGCGCTTCATCTGCGGCACGCAGGAAGAACACAAACAGCTCGAAGCGACGATATCGTCCTTCCTTGGCCTGGAAGACACCATCCTCTATGGCTCCTGCTTCGACGCCAATGGTGGCCTGTTCGAGACGCTGCTTGGCGAGGAAGACGCGATCATCTCGGATGCGCTGAACCACGCCTCGATCATCGATGGTGTCAGGCTGTCGAAGGCCAAGCGCTTCCGCTACGCCAACAACGACATGGCAGATCTCGAGGCGCGGCTCAAGGAGGCAAGGGATTGCCGCTTCCGGCTGATCGCCACCGACGGCGTGTTTTCGATGGACGGCATCATCGCCAACCTGAAGGGCGTCTGCGACCTTGCCGACAAATACGATGCCATGGTCATGGTCGACGACAGCCATGCGGTCGGCTTCGTCGGCAGACAAGGCCGCGGCTCGGCCGAGCATTGCGGCGTCGAGGGCAGGGTCGACATCATCACCGGCACGCTGGGCAAGGCACTCGGTGGCGCCTCCGGCGGCTACACCTCAGGCAAGAGCCAGGTGGTCGACTGGCTGCGCCAGCGCTCGCGGCCCTATCTCTTCTCCAACACGCTGATGCCGGCGATCGCCGGCGCCTCGATCAAGGTGTTCGAACTGATCCGCAATGGCGACGCCCTGCGCGAGCGTCTCTATGCCAATGCGGCGCGGTTCAGGTCGCAGATGGGTAAGCTCGGCTTCACGCTGGCCGGCGCCGACCATCCGATCATTCCGGTGATGCTGGGCGACGCGACGCTGGCGCAGGAGATGGCGGCGCGCATGCTGAAGCGCGGCATCTATGTCATCGGCTTTTCCTTCCCGGTGGTGCCGAAGGGTCAGGCGCGCATCCGCACGCAGATGTCGGCGGCGCATTCCAGCGCCGATATTGACAGGGCGGTCGAGGCTTTCGCTGCGGTCGGCAGGGAGCTGAGTGTCATTTCCTGAGTAGCCGGCACCGAAAAGCGATTCCGGATCAAGAGATTCAAGGGACAAAAGAATGTCGAACATGATGAAGGCGCTGGTGAAGGCCAAGGCCGAACCGGGCATCTGGATGGAAGAGGTGCCGGTGCCGGAGATCGGCCCAAACGACGTGCTGATCAAAGTGAAGAAGACAGCGATCTGCGGCACCGACGTGCACATCTACAATTGGGACCAGTGGGCGCAGAAGACCGTGCCGGTGCCGATGGTCACCGGCCATGAATTTGTCGGCACCGTCGCCGATTTCGGCGCCGCGGTCACCGAATACAAGGTCGGCCAGCGCGTCTCGGGCGAGGGCCACATCGTCTGCGGCCACTGCCGCAATTGTCGCGCCGGCAGGGGGCATCTTTGCCGCAACACGCTCGGTGTAGGCGTCAACCGGCCGGGCGCCTTCGGCGAGTATCTGGCGATCCCGCAGCACAATGTCGTGCCGATCCCCGACGACGTGCCGGACGAGATCGCCGCGATCTTCGATCCCCTGGGCAACGCGGTGCATACCGCATTGTCCTTCGACCTGGTCGGTGAGGACGTGCTGGTCACCGGCGCCGGGCCGATCGGCATCATGGGCGCGCTCGTTGCCCAGTGCGTGGGCGCGCGAAAAGTGGTCATCACCGACATCAACCCGGTGCGGCTGGCGCTGGCGAGGAAACTCGGTGTCCAGCATGTCGTCGATGCCTCCAAGGAAAAGCTGCGCGACGTCATGCCGGCGCTCGGCATGACCGAGGGTTTTGACGTCGGCCTGGAAATGTCAGGCGCCGCCCCCGCCTTCCGCGACATGATCGACACCATGAACAATGGCGGCAAGATCGCCATTCTGGGTATCGCCCCGACCGGCTTCGAGATCGACTGGAACAAGGTCATCTTCAAGATGCTGCATCTCAAGGGCATCTACGGCCGCGAGATGTTCGAGACCTGGTACAAGATGATCGCGCTGGTGCAGGGTCCGCTGGATGTGAGTGGGTTGATTACGCACCGGATCGGCATCGATGATTTCCAGGTGGGTTTCGATGCGATGCGGAGCGGCAGTTCCGGCAAGGTGGTGATGGATTGGTAGTTTGCCGATAGAAGAGGCTTGGCGCCTCGCGCCAGCCTGTCAGCTCTACTTTCCGTCCAAGGCCCCCTCCAGCGCGGCTACTCCGCTGACAATCGCAGCCCGCTCCTGGTGGCTCAGCCTCTCCAGCAACTCCCTTTCGAACGCCTTCGCCAGCGGCACCATCTCACGATACGCGGCAAGCCCTGCCTTGGTCAGCACAAGGTGTTCCACACGGCGATCGTTCTCGTCCGGCGTGCGCGTCAGCCAGCGCCGCCGCTCCAGCTCGGCCACAGCGCGCGACACTTTGGTCTTGTGCATGGCCGACTGCTCTCCGAGCTCGGTCGCTGTCATCGTACCGCGCTGACCGAGGCCTGAAAGCGTGCGCCATTCCGGTCGCGTCAGTCCATGGCGGTCGCGGTAGATCTTCGAGAATTCGCGGCTGACGGCATCGGCAAGCCGGTAGAGGCGGTAGGGCAGGAAGCTTTCCAGCTCCAGAGTGTCGGGTTCCATGACGCGCCGCGGCCGTTGATAGTTACATTTTCGATGGTTACAGATGAAACCAGTTTGGTCAATATCACCGGCAGGCTGGCTCTGTGAAGCTTGAAGCCGGGGATCAGGGAGGATCGGATGGCCTATTCCTACATGCCCGGTTTCGGCAACGATTTCGAGACCGAGACCTTGCGCGGCTCGCTGCCGCAGGGGCGCAACTCGCCGCAGCGGCCAGCCTACGGCCTCTATGCCGAGCAGCTTTCCGGCTCCCCGTTCACTGCCCCGCGTGGCACCAATGAGCGCTCCTGGCTCTATCGCATCCGGCCCAGCGTCAAGCACACCGGCCGTTTCAAGGCGGCAAGCTATCCCTTGTGGAAGACCGCGCCGAATGTCGGCGACCATGAACTGGCGCTCGGCCAGTATCGCTGGAACCCGGTGCCGATGCCGAAGGAGCCGACCAATTTCATTCAAGGTATGCGCAGCATAACCACGGCCGGTGACGTGCTCGGTCAGAGCGGCATGGCGGCACATGTCTATGTCGCCAACACGTCGATGGTCGACGATCATTTCTTCAACGCCGACGGCGAGTTGCTGGTTGTCCCGCAGGTCGGCGCCTTGCGTTTGGTCACCGAAATGGGCGTCATCGAGCTTCGGCCTGGCGAGATCGCCGTCTTGCCGCGCGGCCTCGTCTTCAAGGTCGAACTGGTCGACGCCGAAGTGCGCGGCTATGTCTGCGAAAACTACGGCGCCAAGCTGACCTTGCCCGACCGCGGGCCGATCGGCGCCAATTGCCTGGCCAATCCGCGCGACTTCAAGACGCCCTGCGCCTGGTTCGAGGAGAAGGAGACGCCGTGCCGGCTGATCGTGAAATGGTGCGGCAATTTCCACGTCACCGAGATCGGCCATTCGCCGCTCGATGTCGTCGCCTGGCATGGCAATTACGCGCCCTACAAATATGATCTGGCGACCTTTTCGCCTGTCGGCGCCATCCTGTTCGATCACCCCGATCCGTCGATCTTCACCGTGCTGACGGCCCCGAGCGGCGAGGAAGGCACCGCCAATATCGACTTCGTCATCTTCCCGCCGCGCTGGCTGGTGGCGCAAGATACGTTCCGGCCGCCCTGGTACCACCGCAACATCATGAGCGAGTTCATGGGGCTGATCCATGGCCAGTACGATGCCAAGGAAGAAGGGTTCGTGCCCGGCGGCATCAGCCTGCACAATCTGATGCTGGCCCATGGCCCGGACGCCCCTGGCTTCGAAAAGGCCTCGCGCGCGGAGCTGAAACCGGTCAAGCTCGACAACACCATGGCCTTCATGTTCGAGACCCGCTTTCCGCAGATGCTGACCCGCTACGGCGCCGAACTGGAAACAAGGCAGGACAATTACATCGACTGCTGGGCCGACCTGAAGAAGCGCTTTAATGGCACGCCCGAGGGCGACTGGTCTTGAGCGGCGGGCCTACGCCGGATCGGCTGGTGCTGTTGGGCTCCAAGGGCGGTCCTGCGCTGCGGCCGGGCGGACCGTGGCCAAGTTCCTCGCTGCTCGAGATCGGTGGGCGAACCATCGTCGTCGATTGCGGGCTTGGCGTGACGCGCGGCCTGGTCGACGCCGGCATCAGCCTGAAGGCGCTCGACGTGATCTTCATCACGCATCTGCATTCGGACCATGTGCTGGAACTCGGGCCGCTGCTCCACACCGCCTGGACGGCGGGGCTGGCGACACCAGTCACCGTGTTCGGCCCGTCCGGCACCGGCCACTACTGGAGGCGCTTCTGCCAGGCGATGGAGTTCGACATCGAAATCCGCATTGTCGACGAGGGCCGGCCTGACATCCGCGAATTGGTTTCGGTCAGTGAATTCGGTGAGGGCCAGGTGCTCGAGCAAGGTGGCCTGAAGGGGACAGCATTGCGCGTCGATCATCCGCCGGTGACCGACTGCTTTGCCCTGCGCTTCGACCATGGCGACAGAAGCGTGGTCTTTTCAGCCGACACGGCTTTCTTTCCGCTGCTCGCCGATTTCGCCAAGGGTGCCGACATTCTCGTCCACGAAGCCATGCTGGAGGATGGCATCGAACGGCTGGTTGCCAGAACCGGCAATGGCGCTCGGCTCAAGGAGCATCTGCTCGCCAGCCACAGCTTTGCCGAAGAAGCCGGCCGGATCGCCAGCGATGCCGGCGTGAAGCGGCTGGTGCTCAACCACCTCATTCCCGCCGACGATCCCGAGATCGGCGAGGCCGACTGGAGCGCTGCCGTCAGGAAAACATGGGCCGGCGACTTGACGATCGCCCGCGACGGCCTTGTTGTGGAGCTAAGCGGCGCCAAGGCCGCACAAGGAGAGGAAACCGCATGAAGCTTGCCACATTGAAGGACGGGACGCGCGACGGGAAACTCGTCGTCGTCTCGCGCGACCTGACGCAGTACACCGATGCCTCGTTCCTGGCGCGTACGCTGCAGGCGGCACTCGACGACTGGCGCAGGGTCTCGCCGCATCTCGGCACGATCGCGGAATCGCTGGAAAACAATGCCGTGCCGTCCGCGCGCTTTCACGAGCACGACGCGCATTCGCCGCTGCCGCGCGCCTATCAATGGGCTGACGGGTCGGCCTATGTGAACCACGTCGAACTGGTGCGGAAGGCACGCGGCGTCGAGATGCCGGCGAGCTTCTGGACCGATCCGCTGATCTACCAGGGTGGCTCGGATTCCTTCATTGCGCCGCGCGATCCGATCCGCATGGCCGATGAAGCCTTCGGCGTCGACATGGAAGCGGAAGTCGCCGTCATCGTCGACGACGTGCCGATGGGCGCCAGCCTCGATGAGGCGCGCGCCGCGATCCGGCTGGTTATGCTGGTCAACGACGTGACGCTGCGCGCGCTCACCGGGCCGGAACTGGCCAAGGGTTTCGGCTTCTTCCAATCGAAACCGTCCTCGGCCTTTTCGCCGGTCGCGGTGACGCCGGATGAACTGGGCGACGCCTGGGATGGCGGCAAGGTCAGCCTGCCGCTACTTGCCGATCTCAACGGCAAGCCCTTCGGCCGCGCCAATGCCGGCGTCGACATGACCTTCGATTTTCCGGCGCTGATCGTCCACGCCGCCCGGACAAGACCGCTGATGGCAGGCACCATCATCGGCTCGGGCACGGTCTCCAACAAGCTCGATGGCGGGCCGGGCAAGCCGGTTTCGGCTGGCGGCGCCGGCTATTCCTGCATCGCCGAACTGCGCATGATCGAGACCATCGAGGCCGGCGAGCCTAAGACGCCGTTCCTGCGCTTCGGCGACACGGTACGCATCGAGATGAAGGACAAGACAGGCCATTCGATCTTCGGCGCCATCGAGCAGAAGGTCGAGAAATACGCGGGATAGGGGACGGGATGACGGGGGAGGCTTTCTATCTGCTGGCCGGCGTTTGGGCGCTTGGGATTCTGGTCGTCTTCATCCTGGCGATCCGGCTGAGCTATCGCATCGAGGCGCGCTCGCCGGACCTGACCAACCGCAGCGGCTTCCCGCGCAAGGCGATGATGTTTCACACCATCACCAACATGAAAGTCGCACGGGACGAAGAAACGCAAGCCATGCGTCGCCGCATGAATGGGTTGTTGCTGATCGTTCTGGCCGGATTCGCTGTCATGGCGGCAGGCTTGCATCTGGTGCGGTCAGGGGGATGATCTCATGACCTTGCTTGACCATCTGCGCCGCATGGGCGGCAACAATCTGTGGTCGAACGACCGGCTCTATCGTGCCGTGCTGCAGCTGAAGCTTGGCGAATTCGAAGCCGAACGCACCAGCTTCTTCCCGTCGATCAAGGCAACGCTCAACCACATCCTTGCGGTCGATCACCTCTATCTCGATTTTCTCGAAGAGGGCGGCGTGGGTGCCGCGGCCCATGATGAGTTCGTGCCCTTCGACGAACCCCGGGCGCTGTTTGCCGCCCAGGTCGCGGCCGACCGGCGGCTGATCGCCTTCTGCAATGGCCTGTCTGAGGCCGATCTCGATCGCCGTGTCATCACCGACCGGCGCGAGGACGGCATGATCCCCGAAAAGATCGGCGACATTCTCGCCCACGTCTTCCTGCACGACATTCACCATCGCGGCCAGGTGCACGCCATGCTGTCCGGCACCTCGGTGGCGCCGCCGCAGCTGGATGAGTTTTTGCTCGACTATGACATCAAGCTGAGGAAGGCGGAGGTCGAGCGGCTGGGGTTGTGATCCGGATTTTTCGTCTATCAGGCCAGAGCGACATTGTAGCGGACGAAATGCGGGTCGGATGTCAGGATGGTCAGGTTCTCCACCTGCGCCTGCGCAATCAGCAGTCTGTCGAACGGATCACCATGGTGGTGGGGTAGGCCGCCGACGGCGTTCGCATGCTGGAGGGTTACGGCGAGCGGCTGAAATTGCATCCTTGGAAGCAGCGTTGCCAGATCGTCTGGCGCGTTGAGTTTCCCGATCGAACGTTTGATGGCAATTTCCCAAACACTTGCCGCGCTCGCGAACACCACCGCGTCCGAAGCCAGGATAGCGCGGTGTTGCTCGCTGAGACGTCGGTCGTCCGAAATCGACCAGAGGATGATATGGGTGTCGGCGAGAAACGGGCCGACCGTCATTTCACGTACTCGTCCCACTCAGGACCGAGTTCATCAAAATCGTCCGCAATCCAGATCTTGCCCTTCAAGGCGCCGATACGCGGCAGCGGTTCGGCGGCCGCCGGCGGTACAATGCGCGCGGCCACTTTGCCGTGGCGTGTAAGTATGATCTCCTCGCCGGCTTCAGCGCGGCTGACGAGTTCAGACAATTTAGCCTTGGCCTCGGCGATGGAAACATTCATAGCGCGATCCTTTATGACCATAATTTAGGTCATAATTGATCGCGCCGCAAGAAGTTCGGTTCGGAGCAGCCTACGCTGCCTTGCCGTCCACCTTGATCACGCCGCGCTTGATCTGGTCCTGCTCGATCGATTCAAACAGCGCGCGGAAATTGCCTTCGCCAAAGCCTTCGTCGCCCTTGCGCTGGATGAACTCGAAGAAGATCGGGCCGATCACGGTTTTGGAAAAGATCTGCAGCAGGATCTTGGTCATGCCGCCATCGACCACGCCTTCGCCGTCGATCAGGATGCCGTGTTTCTTCATCCGGTCGATAGGCTCGTCATGGCCGTTCACGCGGTCATACGACATGTCGTAATAGGTCTCCGGCGGGCCGGGCATGAATTTCAGCCCGTTGGCGGCGAGCTTGTCGGTGGCGGCGTAGATCTCGTCGGTGCCGACAGCGATGTGCTGAATGCCCTCGCCATTGTACTTCTTCAGATATTCGGCGATCTGGCTGGTCTCGTCCTTGGATTCGTTGAGCGGAATGCGGATCTTGCCGCAGGGCGAGGTGATGGCACGGCTGACCAGGCCGGTGATCTTGCCGTCAATGTCGAAGAAATGGATCTGCTTGAAGCCGAACAGATTGCGGTAGAAATCCCACCATTTGTCCATCTGGCCGCGATAGACATTGTGGGTGAGGTGGTCGAGGAAATAGAAGCCGACGCCTTGCGGCCGCGGATCGCGCGCGCCGAGCCATTCGAACTCGGCATCATAGGCCGAGCCCTTCTTGCCATAGGCGTCGATGAAATAAAGCAGCGAGCCGCCAATGCCGACAATGGCCGGCACGTCGAGCGCCTTGTCGTCGCCTTCGTAGGGCGTGGCGCCCTTCGACACGGCATGGTCGAACGCGTGCTTGGCATCGACCACGCGCCAGGCCATCGAGGCGGCGCACGGGCCATGCTTGTCGGCGAACTTCATCGCATGCGAGCCCGGCTCGGCATTGACGACATAGTTGATGTCGCCCTGGCGCCAGACGGTGATGTCTTTCGTGCGATGCTTGGCCACCGCCACATAGCCCATGCGGGTGAACAGTTCGGCGAGCTTCTGCGGCTCCGGATGCGCGAATTCGACGAACTCGAAACCATCGGTGCCGGCCGGATTGTCCTTGCTGATCCTGGCGGGCGGGGCGTCGTGCGGGAAGGGACCCATGGCATTCCTCCAAAGCTGTCTTGGCCCGAAAAGGCCATCTGACGCCATCATAGCGCGGAGCCGACGCATGGTGCTTGCATTCAAACGCTTGAAATGATGATGTCATGCGTAAAGCACGCATGATGAGAGACAAAACCATGGATGATACGCGCATTGATCAGTTTGACCGCAAGATAATGGCGCTCCTGCAGGGTGATGCGCGGCTGACCAACAACGATCTCTCGGAGCGGGTGAACCTGTCGGCATCGCAATGCTCGCGCCGCCGCCAGCGGCTCGAGGAGGACGGCTATATCAAGGGCTACCGGGCGGTGCTTGACCGCGACAAGCTCGGCTTCTCGCTGGTCAACGTCATCTCGGTGACCTTGGCCACCCACAACCGCGACAACGCCAGGCGCTTCGGCGAACTGGTGGCGCGGCTGCCCGAGGTGCAGGAGGCGCACGCGCTGACCGGCGAGATGGATTACATCCTGAAAGTGGTGACGCCCGATCTCAAATCACTGTCGGAGTTCGTCAACGGCGTGCTCTTGCCGCACGAGTCGGTGCAGCATGTGAAGACGGCGATCGTGCTGGAGACGTTGAAGGAAACCGGTGCGCTGCCGATTTGATTGCAGATACAGGAGGAGATATGGAAAGAAAGTCAACGCGATATTATGTGCTGTTGTTTCTATCGATATCTGCCGTTTTATTGGCAACGACCTTCATTGTCGTTTACCTTGCGCCAAAATCCATCTATCTCGTGTCTCCTATCGCTGTAGTAATCGGATACACAATGCCAGTTGGTGCGAGAATTTCTTTCAGAAATTTGCTGTCGTCATTGGTATATCTTGCAATAGGAAGCTTCGTTGCAAGCCTGGTGGCAGAGGGCAATGACGTTGCAAGGGGAACTTTCATTAGTCTATTTCTTGCGTTGCTCTACATCGAATTCGTCAAAGATAGAGGTGCAAGGAGCTGAATAGGCTCGCCGCATTGGGTTGCTTTGGCTCTTAGCCCTTCGACTGCTGGATCAGCCCATAAAGATTGGTACAGCGCGCGCCGGAGCGGCAATAGGCGAACACCGGCCCTTCCAACTCGTCCAGCGCCTCGGCCTGGTCCTCGACATTCTCGGCGGTGATCTGGCCGCTGATGACGGGGATGTAGCGGAAGGCGAGGCCGGCGGCCTCGACCGCCGATCCGATGCTTTCGGCTGAAGGCTGGCCGGGCTGTTCATCGTCAGGCCGGTTGCAGATGACGCTCTTGAAACCGGCTTCCTTGATGGCGGCGACGTCTTCGGGCTGGATCTGGCCAGAGACCGAATAGTCGTCGCTGATTTCACGGTATTCCATCGCAGCATCCTCGCAATCTGATTTGCGGGGAGTCTTGCCACTCCCCGACCCGGCCGGCAATCCGCCTCCAGGGAATTCTCTGCCAAATAGGCATTGCGCGCCGGAAATTCCAACCGGCCGATATGGCCCGGCCGGATGGCTGGTTGAATTCAGCTACCGAGGATCGCGCCTTTGATCTGGCGGATGTTGTTGTGCATCATGTCGATATAGGTCGATCCCGGGYCATCGGGCTGCGACAGCGCATCCGAGTAGAGCGTGCCGCCCACCTTGATGCCGGTTTCGCTGGCGATCTGCTCGATCAGGCGCGGGTTGGTGATGTTTTCGACGAAGATCGCCGCCGCCTTGTCCTGCTTGACCTGCTCGACCAGCTTGGCGACATCGGCGGCCGACGGTTCGGAATCGGTCGAGATGCCTTGCGGGGCAAGGAAGGTCAGGCCGTATTCGTGTTCGAAATAGCCGAAGGCGTCATGCGAGGTGATGACGACGCGCTTGGCCTCGGGGATCGACTGGATCGCCGCCTTCACTTCGCCTTCCAGCGCATCGAGCTTCTTGGTGTAGGCGGCGGCATTGGTCTGATAGCTGACGCAGCCATCGCCGTCGGCCGCGCAGAAAGCCTCGGCGATGTTCTTCACATAGATCTTGGCGTTGGCGATCGACTGGAAGGCATGCGGATCGGTGACCGTCTTGCCGCCGCCGGTGCCGGCGTCTTCGGCCGCGTCGGCGTCGGCGAATTCAGGCTTGAAGTCGATCGGCGTCACGCCCTTGGTCAAGGTGACGACGGAGGCCTTGGTAGCGCTGGCGTCGACCAGCCGCTGCAAAAAGCCTTCGAAGTGCAGCCCGTTGACCAGCACGATATCGGCCTTGGCCATGGCCACCGCGTCGGCGGGGCTCGGCTCATAGACATGGGCGTCGCCATCCGGGCCGACGATGGTGGTGATGTCGACACGATCGCCGCCGACATTTTTGGCGAAGTCGGCAATGACCGTGAAGCTGGCGACGACTTTCAGCGGCGCCGCGAATGCCGAGGATGCGCCAAAGGAAGTTAATGTTATAACGCTCATCGCCAGGGCGGCACGGATGGAACTCAGCATAGGCGGGGTCTCCTTTCGAGGGGCGGGGGATCAGGCCGTTCTGTGACGGTGATGGATGATGCGGGCGCGCAGAATGCCGCGCGTGCCGAACAGGATCGAGGCGAAATACACGACGCCGGCCGACAGGATGATGGCCGGGCCGGACGGCAGCGAGGCATGATAGGACAGAAGCAGCCCGGCGATGCAGGAGGCAAAGCCGATCAGCACGGCCAGCACGCACATCGGCTCGACGCGCGCCGTCCAGAAGCGGGCAGCGGCCGCCGGCAGCATCATCAGTCCGACGGATAGAAGTGTGCCGAGCGCCTGGAAACCGCCGACGAGGTTGAGCACGACCAGGCCAAGGAAGATGAAATGCACCGGGCTGCCCATCCGGCTGACCGAGCGCAGGAACAGCGGATCGAGGCATTCGGCGACCAGCGCCCGCCAGAAGACGGCAAGGCTGACCAGCGTCACCGCGACGATGCCGCCGATCAGCGTTAGCGCCTCGTTGTTGAGCGCCAGCACCGTGCCGAACAGCACATGCATGAGATCGACGCTGGAGCCGCGGATCGACACCATCAGCACGCCGATGGCCAGCGAAATGAGATAAAAGGCCGCCATCGAGGCGTCCTCGCGCTGGATGGTGAAGCGCGAGACGGCGCCGGCACCGAGCGCGACGATGACGCCGGCGATCAGCCCGCCAATGGTCATCGGCAGGATTTCCAGCCCATAGAACAGGAAGCCGGCGGCCGCACCCGGCAGGATGGCATGCGCCATGGCGTCGCCCGACAGGCTCATGCGCCGCAACATCAGGAAGACGCCGATCGGGCAGGCGCCGAGCGACAGCATCAGCGAGCCGAACAGTGCCCGCTGCATGAAGCCGAAATCGGCGAAGGGCGCGATGAACAGACCGTAGAGCGCGTCCATCAGGCAGCCCTCGGTCCGGCGCCGTGGTGATGGTCGTGATCGTGGCCATGATGATCGTGACCATGGTCATGGGCGTGCCCGTCCGGTTCGCACCACGGCGCGTTTTCTTCCCAGGCTTCGTGGAAGCGGCGGGCACGTAACAGGTTTTCCGGCTTCAGCGTCTCGCGCGTTTCGCCCCAGGCGATGGGCTGGCGGGCAAGCAGCAGGGTTTCGGGGAAATTCTGCCGCACCAGATCGAGATCATGGACGACGACCATGATGGTGCGTTCCTCGCCATGCCAGCGTTTGATCAAGGCGATCAGGTCGCCGACCGTCTTGGCGTCGACGGCATTGAACGGTTCGTCGAGCAGGATCAGGTCGGCATCCTGCAAGAGCACGCGGGCAAACAGCGTGCGCTGCAACTGGCCGCCCGACAGCGTATCGATCGGCCGCTTCTCGAAGCCGCCGAGGCCGACCGCCATCAGCGCCTGGCTGACCGCCGCGCGATCTTCCGATGTGTAGCGGCYGAGCATGCCGCGCTTCGGCCAGAGGCCGAGCGAGACCAGGTCGACGACGCGGGCGGGAAAGGAGCGATCGAGCTCCGATTGCTGCGGCAGGTAGGCGGCACGCACGCCTGGTGCACGGACAACCTCGCCGGCCATCGGCTTCAGCACCCCGACAATGCCCTTCATCAGCGTCGACTTGCCGGAGCCGTTGGCGCCGACAACGGCGGTCAGCGATCCCTTGCGGATCGTGCCGTCGAGATGGTGGATCGCCGGGTGGCTGTTGTAGCCCAGCGTCAGGTCACGGAATGTCAGGCAGGTCTGGGTCATGTCGTTCCGTGGAGCAGCGAAATCCGGCCGCGGGCAGGGGTCGATTGGATATGTGATGTTATTACATTAGTCAACAAGGCAATCGGGCGGAATTGCGACCGGCGGCTCAACTTGCCGTGAATCTCCACGCACTGGTCCAAGGGGATTTGGCCTCGGCGGCCTTGCCCGATGCGAACCGCAACTCTAAACAGTCGCCACCCATAACAGGAAGGAACCTCCCATGAGCATTCGTCGCATCGATGTTGGCCCGCGCATGAGCCAGATCGTCATCCACGGCAACACTGTCTATCTGGCCGGCCAGGTCGGCGAGCCCGGCGGCAACGTCGCCTCGCAGACCCGCGACATCCTGTCGACCATCGACGAATTGCTGGCCAAGGCCGGAACCGACAAGACCAAGATCGTTCAGGCGATTATCTGGCTGGCCGACATGGGCACCTTCGCCGAGATGAATTCGGAATGGGACAAGTGGGTACCGCAGGGCCACACCCCCGCCCGCGCCACCGGCGAAGCCAAGTTGGCTGGTCCGGAATATCTGGTGGAGATTATCGTCACGGCGGCGATCTGAGCCGTCACTCCTCCTCATCCGGCCGCTTCGCGGCCACCTTCTCCCCGGTGGCGCGAAGAGATTTGCGCCGGCGCTGACGGACTCCTCTCCCCTCGGGGAGAGGTCAGCCGAGCGAAGCGGAGGCTGGGTGAGGGGCAGTCACCCCTGCGACGGCGTGAACCTCGCCACCAGCGTGTGGCTTTCCGCGGGATAGATAAACCGCACATGCGTCACCGGGTGCTCCGCGCTCCAGGTCCGGCGCTCGACCACCAGGCACGGCGCGCCGGGATCGATGTCGAGCGCGTCGGCGATAGCCGCATCGGCGGCCATGGCACGGATGCGATGTTCGGCTTCGCTCCAGGGTACGCGGCCGATCAACCAGGGGCCTGCGGCGATCTCCCTGAACTCTTCGTCCCCGGCTTCCGGAACCGCGGAAAGATTGATAAGGCGCTGCTCGAGTGCGAAGGGCCGTTCGCCGGCAAAATGCAGGCCTTCGATCCATAGCACCGATCCGGCGGCGGACAGCCCGAGCAGCGCTCTATCCTCTGCATTGCTGCGCCGCTTGAGGCGCTCCAGCCGCTCGTAGCGATAGGGCAGGCCAAGCGCTTCGACCTCGATCCGGATGTCATGAAGTTCCAGCACCGCTGCCTGCGACTGCGGCCGGCGGACAAAGCTGCCTGAGCGGCGGCGGCGTTCGATCAGCCCGGCCTTCGCCAGTTGCGACAGCGCCTTGTTCACCGTCATGCGCGAGCAATTATACTCGGTCGTCAGTTCGTGCTCGAACGGAATGCGATGTCCAGGTGCCCAGGCGCCGGACATGATTTTTTCGCTGATGTCGGACAGGATGCGCTGGTGCAGCGAGCCGCCACTGTCCGCATCCGCCGTCTCGACCGTGCTCATGCGGAAAGCGCCTTCAACACGGCGCGAAACCGTTCACCGATGGCTTCGCGCCTGGCGTGCCGGCCGCCGCTGACTTGCTTCTGCCCATGCACCCAGACGCAGTCGACCTTGCTGCCATTGGCGAAGATCCAGGCGTCGAGGATCGCGTCGCCGGTCTTGCCGGTCAGCGACGGGTTTTGGGCGTCGAGCGAGACAAGATCAGCGGCAGCACCGGCGGCGATCTGCGAAGCGCCGGCGCCAAGCGCCACGCTGCCGCCGTCAAGCGCCGCATCAAACAGCGCACGTCCCGTCGAGCCGCCGGCCACCGCCAGCACATTGCGGGCGCGATGCGCCAGGCGTTGCGAATATTCGAGCTGGCGCAATTCGTCGGGCAGGCCGATCAGCACGTTGGAATCGGAGCCGATACCAAAGCGGCCGCCATGCTCGGTGAATAGCGGCGCGGCAAACGTCCCGTCGCCGAGATTGGCCTCGGTGATCGGGCAAAGGCCGGCGATGGCGCCGCTCCTGGCCATGCCGATGGTTTCGGCATCGGTCATGTGCGTGGCGTGGATCAGGCACCAGCGCTGGTTGACCTCGGCGTTGGCCAGCAGAAATTCGACGGGACGCGCGCCGGACCAGGCGAGACAGTCCTCGACCTCCTTAACCTGTTCGGCGACGTGGATGTGGATCGGCCCATTCGGCGCCAAAGCGGCAACCTGGGTCAATTCCTCCGGCGTCGCGGCGCGCAGGCTGTGCGGCGCGACACCGACGACAGCTTGATTCAACGCGCGAACCGATTCTCTAGACTTCTCAACAAGCCGGGAGAACCGATTCACATCGTTGATGAATCGCCTTTGGCCTTCGTTCGGAGCCGCCCCACCGAAGGAGGAGTGTGCGTAAAACACCGGCAGCAGCGTCAGGCCGATGCCGGTTTCGCCGGTGGCCGCCGCGATGCGCTCGGCCATCTCGGCAAGGTTGGCGTAAGGTTTTCCATCGCGGTCGTGGTGCAGATAGTGGAATTCGCCGACGCGGGTAAAACCAGCCTCCAGCATCTCGACATAGAGCTGTGCGGCAACCGCTTCGACCTGGTCGGGCGTCATCGATAGCGCGAAGCGGTACATCACCTCGCGCCAGCTCCAGAAACTATCGGCTGACGGGCCGCGAAGTTCGGCAAGCCCCGCCATGCCGCGCTGGAACGCGTGGCTGTGCAGATTGGGCATGCCGGGCAGGAGAATGGCGTGGCGCTCGTCGCCGGCCTGCGGCGTGGCGCCGGATTCGACAGAGGCGATGCGGCCGCCATCGAGCGCGATCCTGACATTGCCTTGCCAGCCCTCGGGCAGCAGCGCCTGTTCCGCAAAGATCGCCGTCACGTCCATCTCCAAATCTGCATGCCTGGGCGACGAGACCACTTGCGTCGCGTTTCAATATGTATATACATAATCGCCATCCTTTCAAATGGAAAAGATGATGGGTGGAGCAAACGGGAAGAGCGGCCTTCGTGTCTGGCGCAATGCGCGCCTGGCAACCATGGCCGACGGCACGGCTGGCCTCGGCATTGTCGAGAAAGGCGCGATCGCCGCGCGCGATGGGCTTATTGCCTATGCCGGCGCCGAAGCGGACATGCCGGCGGCCCTCGGGCAGGGCGCCGAGACCGTAGATTGCGAGGGTCGCTGGATCACGCCGGGCCTGATCGACTGCCACACGCATCTTGTCTATGCCGGCAACCGCGCCAACGAATTCGAGATGCGGCTGGCAGGCGCCACCTATGAAGAAGTCGCCAGGGCAGGCGGCGGCATCGTGTCCTCGGTCAAATCGCTGCGCGCGGCAAGCGAGGACGAACTCGTTGCCCAGACGCTGCCGCGCCTCGATGCGCTGATGGCCGAGGGTGTCACGACCGTAGAGGTCAAATCGGGCTATGGCCTCGATCTCGACAATGAGAAGAAGTCGCTGCGTGCCGCCCGGCGGCTGGCCAATGAACGCCCCGTCACCGTCCGCACGACGTGCCTCGCCGCCCACGCACTGCCGCCCGAAGCCAAGGGCGACAGGGACGCTTTTATCGATATGGTTGCCAAGCAGATTGTACCAGCGGTTGCCGCCGAGGGACTGGCCGATGCGGTCGACGGTTTTTGCGAAGGCATAGCGTTCTCACCGGAGCAGATGGTACGCGTTTTCGATGTCGCCAGGGCCTTGGGTTTGCCGGTCAAGCTTCACGCCGACCAACTGTCGAACCTGCATGGCGCCGCGCTTGCCGCCAGCTATGGTGCGTTGTCCGCCGACCATCTCGAATATACCGATGACGCGGGCGCCGCCGCGATGGCGAAGGCCGGCACTGTGGCGACCATCCTGCCCGGCGCCTACTACTTCATCCGCGAAACAAAAAAGCCGCCTGTCGACCTGTTCCGCCGCCATGGCGTGAAAATGGCGGTGGCGACGGACAGCAATCCCGGTACCTCGCCGCTCACCTCGCTGTTGCTCACCATGAATATGGCCGCGACGCTCTTTGGCTTGACCGTCGATGAATGCCTTGCCGGCGTCACCCGCGAGGCCGCGCGTGCGCTTGGCCTTTTCGGCAAGGCCGGCACGCTGGAAGCCGGCAAATCCGCCGACCTGGCGATCTGGGACATCGAGCGTCCCGCCGAACTCGTTTACCGCATGGGCTTCAACCCGCTCCATGCCCGCATCTGGAGAGGACAATGACCGAACTGACCCTGAAGCCCGGCAATGCGACGCTGGCCGACTGGCGCGCCATCTACCGTGGCGCCGTGCCGAAGCTGGATGACGCCTGCCGTCCAAAAATCAAGGCGAGCGCCGAGGCCGTCGCCAGGATCGTCGCCAAGGGCGAGCCGGTCTACGGCATCAACACCGGCTTCGGCAAACTGGCCAGCGTGCGCATCCCGGCGAGCGATCTCGAGACCTTGCAGCGCAACATCGTGCTGTCGCACGCCGCCGGCGTCGGCGAGCCGATGCCGGTCGCAATTGCCCGCCTGATGATGGCGCTGAAACTTGCCAGCCTGGCGCAGGGCGCCTCTGGTGTGCGCTCCGAAACCATCGAGTTGCTGGAAGCTATGCTTGCCAATGACGTCATCCCGGTGGTGCCGGCGCAAGGCTCAGTCGGCGCGTCCGGCGATCTTGCGCCGCTCTCGCATATGACGGCGGTGATGATCGGCGTCGGCGAATGCTTTACCCCGCATGGCCGCTTCCCCGCCAAGGTCGCGTTCGTCTCGCACGGCCTGGAGCCTGTGACGCTGGGCGCCAAGGAAGGTCTGGCGCTGCTCAACGGCACGCAGTTTTCCACCGCCTATGCGCTCGCCGCCCTGTTCGAGGCCGAAGTGCTCTACCAGTCGGCGCTGGTCGCCGGCGCACTGTCTACCGATGCCGCCAAGGGGTCCGACGCGCCTTTCGACCCGCGCATTCATCTCCTGAGAGGGCACCGTGGCCAGATCGAGACGGCGGAGGCGCTGCGCAATCTGATGGCCGGCAGCGCCATCAGGGAATCGCACCGTGTCGGCGACGAGCGCGTACAGGATCCCTATTGCCTGCGTTGCCAGCCACAGGTCATGGGTGCGGCACTCACCGTGCTGCGCCAAGCGGCCGACACGCTGGGCACCGAGGCCAATGGCGTCACCGACAATCCGCTGATCTTCGCCGAGGATGATACCGCGCTCTCCGGCGGCAATTTCCACGCCGAGCCGGTGGCCTTCGCCGCCGACATGATCGCGCTGGCCGTCTGCGAGATCGGCTCGCTGTCGGAACGCCGCATCGCCATGCTGGTCGATCCGGCGCTCTCCGGCATGCCGGCCTTCCTGACGCCCAAGCCCGGCCTCAACTCCGGCTTCATGATCCCTCAGGTGACGGCGGCGGCACTCGTTTCGGAAAACAAGCAGAAGGCCTATCCGGCCAGCGTCGATTCCATCCCTACCTCGGCCAACCAGGAAGACCACGTCTCGATGGCCGCGCACGGCGCGCGCCGGCTGATCGGCATGGTCGAGAACGCGACCGCAGTGATCGGCATCGAATTGCTGGCCGCCGCACAGGGCTGCGATTTCCACCAGCCGCTGGCGTCGAGCAATGCGCTGGAAGCGGTACGCAAACTGGTCCGGGCCGAAGTGCCGCATCTCGACAATGACCGGCATTTCCACCCCGACATGGAAAAGGCCATCGCCATGGTCCGCAGCGGTGCTACGGTCAAGGCTGCCGGCGCGGTGATGCTGCCTTCGATCTCGGGAGCCTGACATGACCGACTGGCTGACAGTAACGGAAGGCACGGCACCCCTTTTGGTGTCGATCCCGCATACCGGCACCGATCTCGCCGGAATCGACAACCGGCTGGTCTCGCCGTGGCTCGGCCGCCGCGATTGCGACTGGTGGATCGACAATCTTTACGATTTTGCCGCCGGTCTTGGCGCGACGGTTGTGCATACGTCGATCTCGCGCACCGTCATCGACGTCAACCGCGATCCCTCCGGCGCCTCGCTCTATCCGGGGCAGACGACGACGACCCTTTGCCCGACGGAGACATTCGACGGCGATCCGCTCTATAACCCGGGTGAAGAGCCGATGCCGTCGGAGATCGACCAGCGCCGCATAGACTATTTCGTGCCCTACCATGAAATGCTGGCTGCCCAGGCCATCAGGCTGCGAGGCCTGCACGAAAAAATCGTCATCTACGATTGCCACTCGATCCGTTCGGTGCTGCCGCGTCTGTTCGACGGTACGCTGCCGGTGTTCAACCTCGGCACCAATGACGGCCAGACCGCCGACCCGACGCTGCAGAACCTGGTCGGCCAGATCATGGCCGAAAGCGGTGAAAGCTATGTCATCAACGGCCGTTTCAAGGGCGGCTGGATCACGCGCTACTTCGGCAATCCGCAAGGCGGCTACCATGCGTTGCAGATGGAACTCGCCGATCGCGGCTATCTGCGCGAGCCCGAGGGCAAGGGCGAGCCAGACAATTGGCCGGTGCCTTACGATGCCGAGTTTGCCGCGCCGATGCGCGCCACACTGACCAAAATCCTTCAAACCGCCATTGACTGGGCCGGGCGCTGACGCGCCGCCATCCGAAAGGGACAATGATGAACAACCCTCGCCACAACATCCGCGAAGTCCGCGCACCCCGCGGCGACAAGCTCAACGCCCGCTATTGGACGACCGAAGCGCCGCTGCGCATGCTGATGAACAATCTCGATCCCGAAGTCGCCGAGAACCCCAACGAACTGGTCGTCTATGGCGGCATCGGCCGGGCGGCGCGCACCTGGAACGATTTCGACAGCATCGTCGCCTCGCTGAAGACGCTTGGCGAGGACGAGACGCTGCTGGTGCAGTCGGGCAAGCCGGTCGGCGTGTTCCGCACCCACGCCGATGCGCCGCGCGTGCTGATCGCCAACTCCAATCTCGTGCCGCATTGGGCGACCTGGGACAAATTCAACGAGCTCGATAAAAAGGGCCTGATGATGTACGGCCAGATGACGGCCGGCTCGTGGATCTATATCGGCACGCAAGGCATCGTGCAGGGCACCTACGAGACCTTCGTCGAGGCCGGCCGCCAGCACTATGGCGGCAACCTCAAGGGCAAGTGGATCCTGACCGGCGGCCTCGGCGGCATGGGCGGCGCGCAACCACTGGCCGCCGTCATGGCCGGCGCCTGCTGCCTGGCCATCGAATGCAATCCGGACTCCATCGATTTCCGTCTGCGCACCCGCTATGTCGACGAGAAGGCCGAGACGCTCGACGAGGCGATGGAGATGATCGAGCGCTGGACCAAGGCGGGCGAGGCGAAGTCCGTCGGCCTGCTCGGCAACGCCGCCGAGATCGTGCCGGAAATGTTCAGGCGCGGCATTCGCCCCGACATGGTCACCGACCAGACTTCGGCCCACGACCCGATCAACGGCTATCTGCCGAAGGGCTGGACCATGGCCGAGTGGCGCGAGAAGCGCGTCAGCGATCCGAAGGCGGTCGAGAAGGCGGCGCGGGCTTCGATGCGCGAACATGTCGAGGCGATGGTGGCGTTCTGGAACGCCGGTGTGCCGACGCTCGACTATGGCAACAACATCCGCCAGATCGCCAAGGACGAAGGGTTCGAGAACGCCTTTGCCTTCCCCGGTTTCGTGCCGGCCTATATCCGTCCGCTGTTCTGCCGCGGCATCGGCCCGTTCCGTTGGGCCGCGCTCTCGGGCGATCCCGAGGATATCTACAAGACCGACGCCAAGGTGCGCGAACTGACGCCTGGCAACACCCATCTGCACAATTGGCTGGACATGGCGCGCGAGCGCATTGCTTTCCAGGGTCTGCCGGCGCGCATCTGCTGGGTCGGCCTTGGCGACCGCCACAGGCTCGGTGTTGCCTTCAACGAGATGGTGGCCAAGGGCGAACTCAAGGCGCCGGTCGTCATCGGCCGCGATCACCTCGATTCCGGCTCGGTCGCCTCGCCGAATCGCGAGACGGAAGCGATGAAGGATGGCTCGGACGCCGTGTCCGACTGGCCGTTGCTCAATGCGCTGCTCAACACGGCGTCGGGCGCCACCTGGGTGTCGCTGCACCATGGCGGCGGCGTCGGCATGGGCTTTTCCCAGCATGCCGGCATGGTCATCGTCGCCGACGGTACGCCCGACGCCGCCAGGCGCCTGGAGCGCGTGTTGTGGAATGATCCGGCGACCGGCGTCATGCGCCATGCCGATGCCGGCTACGACATCGCCATGGACTGCGCCAAGCAGCACCAGCTCAATCTGCCCGGCATTTTGGGGTGAGAAGCGTCCGGCCGCAGGCAGGCGAAAAGCCGCAGAATCGGCTTTTCGAGTTTCGAACGCCCGTAGCCATAGCGGAGGGCTAGGCCATGCGCATTCTTCGTACCGCCGACTACCGCGTCATGCCGTGGAAGAACGGCGGCGGCACGACCACCGAGATCGCCGTCTCGCCTGAAGGCGCCAGCCTCGACGGTTTCGACTGGCGCGTCTCGATGGCGCGCGTCGAGGGCAGCGGGCCGTTTTCCAGCTTTGCCGGTATCGACCGCACGCTGTCGGTGCTGGAAGGCGAGGGGATCGTGCTCGATGTCGCCGGCCGTCCGGCGGTGAGACTGACACCGGTCTCCGCGCCTTTTGCTTTTCCTGCCGACCTGCCGACCAGTGCGGCCCTAATCGGCGGTCCGATCACTGACCTCAACGTCATGACGCGCCGCGGCCGCACGCTGCACTCGGTCGAGCGCGTGGCGATTTCACAGCCTGTGGACGTTGCGACAGGGATCGGCTCGACCCTGATCCTTTGTCACAAGGGCGAGGCTATTTTCCGCGAGGCTGGGTCAATTCGCCTCGGACCGCTCGACACGATGCTGATCGGGCCGGAGACTCCTGTCCTGAAGGTTGAGCCGGCTCGGGATACAACCCTGTTCATCATCCGGATAACCACCGCTGCCTGACGCTTTCGCGTCAACGGTTACCGCCTGTTTCCAAACATGATCGCAACGCCGGCGAAATATAGCGTAAGCTCCTGCCGGCATCACGAAAAAGCCCGAATCCTCTCCGTCGATCGAACCCGACGGGAGCGAGGGGCGCTCGTCTTTGAGTTTGGTCGAAAGATGACGCCCTGTCGTGGTGCGGAAACAAACTTTCGGCATAGGGGTTGATGCAACCAATTGCATTTGAACCGGTTTTAGGGCCATTGCCGTGGCGGTGACGCCGCTGAGTGCCCGCTTACGGAATTTTCAATGAATATTCAGACGAATCCTGCCCAGATCGAGAAGACAAGCGCGAGCTTCCCGGCCATCACGGAAGAGCCGATAAGGTCGACATTCCTGCCCGAGGAGCGCCTGAAGCTGCTCGGCGAAAGCCTGGCCAAGGGCGATCTCGCCGACCTGTTCGGCCTGATCCCGTTCGACTTCCAGGCCCGCATCCGCGACAGCGCCAAGAAGATCCTCGAAGTCTACCGTTCGACCAATGCGGCGCAGGCCAAGGGTGAAACCATCACCCCGGCCGCGCAATGGCTGCTCGACAACAACTATCTGGTCGAGGAGACCATTTTCCAGGTGAAGCGCGACCTGCCGCGCCGCTTCTATCGCCAGCTGCCGACGTTGAAACTGCCCGATGGCGGCACCGTGCCGCGTGCGCTGGCGCTGGCCTGGACCTATGTCGCGCATTCGGACAGTTCCGTCTCGGCGACCATGTTCAAGTCCATCGTCCAGGGTTTTCAGTCGGTAGAGCCGCTTAAGATCGGTGAACTCTGGGCGCTGCCATCGCTTCTGCGCTTCGTGCTGATCGAAAATCTTCGCCGGTTGGCTGTCAGGGTCAATCGCACCCGCCAGATGCGCCAGATCTCAAACGATGTGGCTGACAAGGTTCTGGCGACCGACGATAGCGCCGACCGCCAGGCAATCCTGGCCAATTTCAGCGCCCATGCGCAGGACACCACCTTTGCCACGCAGCTTCTCTACCGCTTGCGCGATGGATCGCAGAATGCCGGCAAGGCCCTGGAATGGCTGGAAGGCGAACTCGAAAAGACCGGCTCCGATGCCGAGGAGATCATCATCTCCGAGCATCACACGCTGTCCAGCGGCAATGTGACGACCGGCAACATCATCCGCGGCCTGCGCCTCATCAACGACGTCGACTGGACAGTGTGGTTCGAAGGTGTCAGCCGCATCGACACGGTGCTGCGCGAGCGCACCGATTTCGCCGCGCTCGACTTCTTCTCGCGCGATCAATACCGCACCGCGATCGAGGAACTGGCGCGCCGCTCGAACCTGTCGGAATACCGTGTCGCCGAAAAGGCGATCGAACTGGCCGACCAAGCGGTTGGTGAACAGGCTGCCGACGAACAAGCATCGGCCGGCGGTGGCGACGGTTCCGCTCCAGCGCCGTCCGTGCATACCGATGTCGGCTTCTTCCTCGTCGGCCCGCGCCGTCTCGAGCTGGAAAGAGCGATCGACTATCGGCCCACCATCAGCCAGACGGTCAAACGGGCTTTCACCAAGACCGGATGGCTTGGCATCGTCCTGCCGGTCTTCGCGCTGACGGCGCTGCTTCTTGTCCTCACCGGCAATGCGTTGGCCAATCTCGGCCTGTCGGTGACCTCGATCGTGCTGATGCTGGCGCTGTTTGCCGTGCCGGCGAGCGAAGGCGCGCTGGCCTTTTTCAACACCGTTGTGTCGCTGTTCCTCAAGCCGACGCGCCTGATCGGTTACGATTACAGGCACGGCGTGCCGCCCGAGGCGCGCACGCTGGTGGTTGTGCCTTCGCTGATCGGCTCGCGCGACGATGTCGAGGAAAACATCCGCAACCTCGAAGTCCATTACCTCGCCAATCTGGTGGATGAGATCCATTTCGCGCTGCTGTCGGACTGGCCCGACAGCAAGATCGAGATCGACGCTGCCGACACCGAGATCCTTGAATATGCCCGTGCCGAGATTGCGCGCCTCAACGCCCGTTATCCCTCCGAAGGCGCGCCGCGCTTCTACATCCTGCACCGCCGCCGCCTCTTCAACGCGGCTCAAGGGGCCTGGATGGGCTGGGAGCGCAAACGCGGCAAGCTGCATGAGCTAGACCTTTTGCTGCGCGGCGACAGCGACACCACTTTCCTGCCGCTCGACGTGCCGCTGCCGGAAAAAGTCGTCCACGTGATGACGCTCGACGCCGACACGCGCACCACCCGCGATGCGGTGGCGAGCCTGGTAGGCAAGCTCTGCCATCCGCTCAACCGCCCGCATTTCGACGCCGCCAAACGCGTCGTCACCGCCGGCTACACGATCCTGCAGCCCCGCATCACCGCTTCGCTGACATCTGGCGACGAGGCCTCGTTCTTCCAGCGTGTGTTCTCTGCCAACCGCGGCCTCGACCCCTACGTCTTTGCCGTCTCGGACCTCTATCAGGACGTCTTCAGCGACGGGTCCTTCACCGGCAAGGGCCTCTATCACGTCGATGCTTTCGAAGCCGCTCTGCAGGGTCGCATCGAGGAAAACACCGTCCTCAGCCACGATCTGCTCGAAGGCGCGCTGGCGCGCGCAGCACTTGTGACCGACGTCGAACTGGTCGAGGACTATCCGACCCGCTACTCGGTCGACGCCTCGCGCCACCACCGCTGGGCACGTGGCGACTGGCAGCTTCTGGGCTTTATCCTCGATCCGCGCTCCGGCGTTCCGGCCCTGTCGCGCTGGAAGATGGTGGACAATTTGCGCCGCTCGCTGACGCCGATCTTCTGGGTGATGGCGGCGATCGCCGGCTGGACCTTGCTGCCCTTCACGCAGGCCGCGCAATGGCAGGCCTTGCTGATCCTCAGCCTGTTCATGGCGCCGACCTTCGACGTCGTCAACGCCATCCTGCCCAAGAGCGGCGACCAGACGCCGCGCGGCCATTTCTCCGCGCTGGCGCGCGACGTCGCCTTCGGCACCGCCATGGTGGCGCTGAAGATCGTGCTGATGGCGCACAACGCCTGGATGATGGGCGACGCCATTGTGCGCACGCTCTACCGGTTGTTCGTCAGCCGCCAGAATCTTCTGGAATGGCGCACCGCTTCCCAGGCGCACAAGGCCGGCGACAACGATGTCGGCTCCTACTACGGCATGATGTACGGCGCCGTGATCATCGGTTTTGTCGGCCTGGCCATTCCGGTGCTGGCCGATTCCACCGGCGCCTTCGTCGCCTTCTTCTTCGCCCTGTTCTGGATCGGCTCGCCGGCGATCGCCAGCTGGATCAGCCGCTCGGCGGAAACCGAGGACCGGCTGCGCATATCACAGGCCGATATCCACACGCTGCGCACCGTGGCGCGGCGCACCTGGCATTATTTCGAAAGCTTCGTCACGGCGGAGCATCACAATCTGCCACCGGACAATTTCCAGGAAAGCCCGGCACCGGTCGTGGCGCCGCGCACGTCGCCGACCAATGTCGGCGTGTATCTCCTGTCGGTGGTCTCGGCGCGCGATTTCGGCTGGATCAGCCTGTCGGATGCCATCACCCGCATCGACGCCACCATGACGACCATTGAGAGCATGCCGCGCCACCGCGGCCATCTCTTCAACTGGTACGACACCACGACGCTGAAGCCGCTCTACCCGCTCTACATTTCGGCTGTCGACAGCGGCAATCTCGCCGGCCACCTGGTGGCGGTGGCGGCGGCCTGCGCCGAATGGGCGGAGGCGCCTTCCGTTCACCTCCAGGGCGACTTCGAAGGCATTCTCGACACGGTTACGATCCTGAGCGAAAGCCTCGATGAGTTGCCCGACGACCGTCGTCAGCTCAGGCCTCTGCGCCAGCGTCTTGTCGATCGCCTGGACGGTATGCGGCGTGCCGTCGAGACGATCAAGGCGCAGCCGGAAATGGCCTCGATCCGCACCATCAACCTCGCCGTGCTGGCGGGCGAGATCCGTAAGCTGGCCACCGCCATCCACACCGAGGCGGCCTCGGCCCAGAGCGAAGTCATCGTCGACTGGGCGGCGCGGCTGGAAGCCACTTGCGAGGCGCACGTCCACGATGCCCACAGCGACGACAACGCCGTCGAAGCGCTGCGCGCCAAGCTGCTGACCTTGCGCGAGCGCACGCGCCGTTTCGCCTTCGAGATGGAATTCGCCTTCCTGCTGCGGCCGGAACGCAAGCTGTTGTCGATCGGCTACCGCGTCGAGGAGCACCAGCTCGACGAAAGCTGCTACGACCTTCTCGCCTCAGAGGCGCGGCTGACCAGCCTGTTCGCCATCGCCAAGGGCGACCTGCCGACCGAGCATTGGTTCCGGCTCGGCCGCCCGATCGTCGAGATCGGCTTCCAGGGCGCGCTGATGTCCTGGTCGGGCTCGATGTTCGAGTATCTGATGCCGCCGCTGGTGATGAAGGAGGCACAGGGCTCGATCCTCAACCAGACCAGCAAGCTGATCATCAAGCGCCAGATCCAGTACGGCCGCCAGAAGAACGTGCCATGGGGCATCTCGGAAGCGGCCTACAACGCCCGCGACCGTGAACTGACCTACCAGTACACCAATTTCGGCGTGCCCGGGCTTGGGCTGAAGCGTGGCCTGGGCCAGAACACGGTGATTGCGCCCTACGCCACCATCCTGGCGGCGCAGTTCAACCCGCGCGAAGCCGTGCAAAATCTGGCGCGTCTGCGCGACATCGGTGCGCTTGGCCCGCACGGCTTTTACGATGCGGTCGATTTCACGCCGCAGCGTGTGCCTGAAGGCACCAACCATGCGGTCGTGCTGAATTACTATGCGCACCATTCGGGCATGTCGATCGCGGCGGTCGCCGACGCGATCTTCGAGGGTCGCCTGCGCGACCGTTTCCACAGCGATCCCGTCATTGAATCAGCCGAACTCCTGCTGCAGGAAAGGGCGCCACGCGACATCCCGACAGCGACCGTCAGGACCGAAGCCGACGAGCGTGCCAAGGACGAGACCGAAACCGAGAGCCCCGACACCCGCATCGTGCTCGATCCACTGCGGGCGCTGCGTTCGACCAACGTGATGTCGAACGGCCGTTATTCGGTGATGGTGACGGCAACCGGCTCCGGCTACAGCCGCTGGGGCGATCTTTCCATTACCCGCTGGCAGCCGGACCCGGTCGAGGACCGTCTGGGCTCCTACATCTTCCTGCGTGACGTCAGCACGGGCGACTGGTGGTCGGCCACGGCGGAGCCGAAGCGCGCGGCCGAGGAGAAGGTGCAGACCCTGTTCTCCGACGACAAGGCGAGCTTCGTCAAATTGGTCGGCACGCTGCGCTCCGAAGTCGAATGCATCGTCATTTCAGAAGGCAATGGCGAAGGCCGCCGCATTACGCTCTACAATGAAAGCACGTCCGACCGTTTCATCGAGGTGACGTCCTTTGCCGAACTGGTGCTGGGTTCGGAGGCTTCCGACAACGCGCATCCGGCCTTCTCTAAGATGTTCGTGGAAACCGAAATCGCCGCCAACAACGGCGCGATCTTCGCCACGCGGCGCAAGCGCGAGACCAGCGAGCCCGATGTCACCCTGGCGCATTTCGTCACCGACCCGTCCGGACCGGCGCGCGATGCCGAGGCCGAGACCGACAGGCGCGCCTTTATCGGCCGCGGCCGCTCGATCGTCGACGCCGCCGCCTTCGATCCGGGCGCCAGGCTTGGCGGCCATTCCGGCTTCACGCTCGATCCCATTGCCTCGCTGCGCCGCCAGGTGCGCGTGCCGGCCAACAAGAAGATATCGCTGACCTTCTGGACCGTGGTCGGAGCCAACCGCACCGAATTGGACGAAGCGATAAACCGCCTCGACCATCAGGAGAGCTTTGCCCGCCAGGCCATGCTCGCCTGGACGCGCAGCCAGGTGCAGACCCGCCATATGGGCCTCAGCCTGACCGATGCCGCCAATGTGCAGAAGCTGGCGCGCTATCTGATCTACCCCGACGCGTTCCTGCGCCTGCCGGCTGAGTCCATTGCATCCGGCCTTGGCAAGCAGTCGAGCCTGTGGCCGACCAGCATTTCGGGCGATTTCCCGATCTTCCTGGTCAGGATCGGCGACGTCGCCGATCTGGAGATCGTCGCCCAGGCGCTGCGCTTCCAGGAATACATGCGCACCCGCGGCATGATGATCGACTTCGTCGTCGTCAACGAGCAGGCCTCGTCCTACGTCCAGGACCTGCAGCGCGCGGTCGAGACGCTGTGCGAAAACAGCCGTCTGCGCGGTAAGGAACTCGGCCCCCGCCAGCACATTTTCGCGGTGCGCCGCGATTTGATGGAAGAGACCACCTACAAGACGCTGCTCGCGGTCGCCCGCGTGGTGCTGCACACGCGCAACGGTACCATCTTCGATCAGATCGAACGGGCCGAGGCGGCTGCCTTGCAGGCCCGCGACGGCCTGCCGGCGACGTCTGGATTGCCGGCTCCGCGCGAAATCCCGGCGCCGACGGCGCATGCCTTCGCCTCGCAGCCCGTGGCGGATGTCCGCGCCGATGGCACGGGTCTCAGTCAATGGAACGGCTTTGGCGGTTTCGACGGCGACGGACGGCATTATGTGGTGCGCTTGGCCGGCCGGCGCACCACGCCGCAGCCCTGGATCAACGTCGTCTCGAACGCCTCGTTCGGCTTCCACACCTCCGCCGAGGGAGCAGCCTTCACCTGGAGCCGCAACAGCCGCGACTACCAGTTGACGCCGTGGTCGAACGATCCGGTCTCGAACCGGCCGGGCGAGGGCGTCTACATCTACGATCAGGCCAGTGGCAGGGCGTTCTCGCCGATCGCCGCGGTGGTGCGTGATCCCTCGATGACCTACGAGGCCTGGCACGGCCAGGGCTTCTCCACCTTCCGCTCGAAGCGTGGACCCTTATCGATGGACCTGACCCATGTGGTCGACCCTGTCGATCCGGTGAAGATCACGCGGCTGCGCATCCAGAATTCCGGCTCGGTGCCGGCGCGGCTGCGCGTCTACGCCTATGCCGAATGGGTGCTTGGCGGACACCGGTCGCGCACGGCCGCTACCATTGTGCCGTCGCGCGACGCGGCGACAGGCGCGTTGCTGGCGCAAAACCCCTACGGGCTCGATTTCAGCGAGCGGGTGGCTTTCCTCGCTGCCGATGCCGCTGTTCATTCGGTGACGACGGATCGCTCCGAATTCCTTGGTCGGCACGGGTCCAGCGAACTGCCGCAGGCGGTGCTGAGCGGCGCGGCGCTGTCGGGTCGTGTCGAGGCTGGAGACGATCCTTGCGCGGCGATCGCCCGCGATGTCGAGATCCCGGCCGGCGGCGACGTCACGCTGCTCTGGCTGCTTGGCGATGCCGATACCCCCGCCCAGGCGAGCGCGCTGGTGCAGACGCATCGGGGCAAGGATTTCGACCTGCGCCTGGCCGACAATGAGCGCGAGTGGCGCGGCTTCCTCGACACCATCCAGGTCGAGACGCCGGACAAGGCGCTCGATGCCATGGTCAATCACTGGCTGCCCTATCAGAGCCTTGCCTGCCGCATCCGCGCCCGCTCGGCCTTCTATCAGGCAAGCGGCGCCTTCGGCTTCCGCGACCAGCTGCAGGACACGCTGGCGCTGCTGGCGCATGATCCGACGCTGGCGCGCGACCAGATCCTCAATGCCGCGCGGCGGCAGTTCCCGGAAGGCGACGTGCAGCATTGGTGGCTGCCGCGCACCGGAGCCGGTGTGCGCACCATGATCTCCGACGACGTGGTCTGGCTGGCCCACGCCACGGCGCGCTATCTGACCGTCACCGGCGACGCCGCTATCCTCAAGGAGCAGTTGCCCTTCATCGACGGGCAGGCGCTGGGCGAGGGAGAGCACGACGCCTTCTTCACTCCCGAAATCTCGAAGAAGACCGTGTCGCTCTACGACCATTGCGCGCGTGCGCTCGACCTGGCCATCAAGCGCAGCAGTCCTGCCGGCCTTCCGTTGATCCTGGGCGGCGACTGGAACGACGGCATGAACCGCGTCGGCGAGCACGGCAAGGGTGAGAGCGTGTGGCTGGGCTGGTTCCTGCTGAAGACGCTGGGCGACTTCGCCGCCGTCGCCAAGAGCGAAGGCGACAGCAAGCGCGCGCAGGCCTGGGCAAAGCATGCCGAGGGGCTGAAGCGGGCGCTTGAGAGCACGGCATGGGACGGCGAGTGGTACCGGCGCGGCAGTTTCGACGACGGCACACCTTTGGGGTCGCGCACCTCCGAAGAGTGCCGCATCGACTCCATCGCCCAGTCCTGGAGCGTGCTTTCCGGCGAGGGCGACCCGGCGCGGTCGACGACGGCGATGCAGCAGGCGACCAGCCTGCTCGTCGACGACAAGCTCAAGATCGTCAAGCTGTTCACGCCACCCTTCTCGAAAACGAAGAAGGACCCCGGCTACATCAAGAGCTATCCGCCCGGCGTACGCGAGAATGGCGGCCAGTACACGCATGCTGCGACGTGGTTCGTCATCGCGCTGGCCGAGATGGGGCTGACCGACGAAGCCTATCGATGCTTCTCGATGCTGAACCCGGTCAACCACGCATCCGACGAGGCCTCGGCCGAACAATACCGCGTCGAACCTTATGTGGTGGCCGCTGATATCTATGCCGGAGACGACAAGGGCGGGCGCGGCGGCTGGACCTGGTACACCGGCTCGGCGGGCTGGCTCTACCGTGCGGCGGTCGAAGGCATCCTCGGCATCGAACGGCGCGGCAAGCAGATCACGTTCCGGCCGAAACTGCCCAGCCACTGGGATGGCTACCACGCCACGCTCAAGATGCTGGGCGCCGAGATCAAGGTTCATGTCATTCGCGACAAAAAGACCAAGACGATCTCGCTAGAAGTCGATGGTTCGAAAACAAAGTCCGCTTCATTCGAACCCAAAGCCGGCACTCAGGCCGAGATCGTGGTCAAGATACCGGCGTAAAATCAACAGCTTGGGTTGGTTGCTGGCGCGTCCTTCGGGACGCGCGACGCCGCGTCTTGTTACTTACGCGCGATCCGCGGCTGCGCCGGCAAGATGCCTCCCGATTAAGCCTTGCAATACGGTCGTGATTAAAAATGTGGCAGTGCTCTGCTACTGCCATGATTTTGCCGCAAGGCTGGCATTTCACCTTTTATCTCAAACCGTTAGGTGATCACGTCAGATTTCGCATCGTCGTCATGTTTTGTTCGCTAAATGGGAACGGAAGCGATAGACGGGCATTGTTTTGCGACGCGTCAACCGTTACGTGTCAAGCAATGGTGCAGTGCACAATACGGCATCGAGCACAGTAGAGAATTGGCGGAGTAGCTGAAGTGTCACTTCTGCAGATCTATTGGAGAGCGCTGGGCTATCTGGCCGCCGACAAGAAGCGCGTCGCGCTGATTTGCGGCGCCAATGTCGCGCTCGCCGCCGTCGCCATCCTGGAGCCGATCTTGTTCGGCCGGGTGATCGATGCCATCTCCGAGCATGGCTCGGTATTTTCCACGCTTGCCGTGTGGGCCGGTTTGGGCGCCTTCAACGTCATCGCTTTCGTCCTGGTGGCGCGCGGCGCCGACCGCTTTGCTCACGCCCGGCGCAGCGAAGTGCTGTGCCAGTCCTTCGAGCGCGTGATCACCATGCCGCTCGCCTGGCATCACCAGCGCGGCACGTCCAACGCCCTGCACACGCTGCTGCGCGCCGTTGAGACGCTGTTCAGCCTCTGGCTCGAATTCATGCGCCAGCATCTGTCCACGGCTGTCGCGCTCGTCCTGCTCGTGCCGACGGCGCTCAGCATGGATGTGCGCATGTCGATGGTGCTGCTCGCGCTTGGCGTGCTCTATGTCGGCATCGGCCGCCTGGTGATGAAGCGCACCAAGGCGGGTCAGGCAGCCGTCGAGCGCCACTACCACAAGGTGTTCGCCCATGTGACGGACTCCGTCAGCAACGTCGCCGTTCTCCAGAGCTACAACCGCCTTGGCCATGAGGCCGAGACCTTGCGCCGCTACGTCAAGAACTTGCTCGACGCGCAGAACCCGGTGCTCGACTGGTGGGCCATCGCCAATGCGCTCAATCGCCTGTCGTCGACCATCTCGATGATGGTGGTGCTTCTGATCGGCGCCTATCTGGTGACCCATGGCCAGCTGCGCGTCGGTGATGTCATTGCCTTCACCGGTTTCGCCGCGCTGCTGATCTCGCGGCTCGACCAGATGTCGGCTTTCGCCAACCAGATTTCGGAGGCTCGCGCCAAGCTCGAGGAGTTCTACAAGCTCGAGGACTCGGCCGCCGATACCGCCGAGCCGGATGGCCTGCGCGAGCTCACCAATGTCACCGGCCATGTCCGCTTCGAGGATGTCGGCTTCGAATTCGCCAATTCGGGGCAGGGCGTCAGCGACGTGTCCTTCGAGGTCCAAGCCGGCCAGACCGTCGCTATTGTCGGGCCGACGGGCGCCGGCAAGACCACGCTCATCAATTTGCTGCAGCGCGTTTTTTCGCCGTCCAGCGGCCGTATCCTGATCGACGGCATCGATACCCGCACCGTGACCCGCAAGTCGCTGCGCCATTCGATCGCCACCGTGTTCCAGGATGCCGGACTGCTCAACCGCTCGATTGAGGACAACATCCGCGTCGGCCGTGCCGATGCGAGCAATGACGAGATCCACGCCGCGGCCAGCGCGGCGGCCGCGCAGGACTTCATCCTGGCCAAGAGCAGCGGCTACGACACCGTGGTCGGCGAACGTGGCGGCCAGCTCTCTGGCGGTGAGCGCCAGCGTATCGCGATTGCGCGCGCCGTGCTGAAAGATGCGCCGATCCTGGTGCTCGACGAGGCTACCAGCGCGCTCGACGTCGAGACCGAGGACCGCGTCAAGGAAGCGATCGACGAGCTGCGGCGCGACCGCACCACCTTCATCATCGCCCACCGCCTGACCACCGTTCGCGACGCCGATCTGGTCGTGTTCATGGACAAGGGCAGGGTGGTCGAAATGGGCGGCTTCGCCGAACTGTCGCTGCGCAACGGCCGCTTCGCCAGCTTGCTGCGCGCCGGCGGCCTGCTCAACGACGAGGAAGTCCGCCGCCTCAGCCGCTCCGTCCAGGGCGAGGCCGCGTAACTTTTTTCCCTTCTCCCCTTGTGGGAGAAGGTGGCCTCGCGAAGCGAGGTCGGATGAGGGGTGTTCCAGGGAACACCAACGCCTCACAAGGGGAGAAGGAAAGGCGCTTCCTACCCCTGCGACACCACCACTCGATTGCCCCGATCGCGCCGGCGGTCTATGTAAAGCCGCATGAGCGACACGACTTCACGCCTGACTGGCTGGATGGACCTTGCCAACCCGACGCGCTTCGTTGGGCTCGCCGACAGGATCGTGCCATGGCTGGCGGCGATCGCCGCACTCGTCCTTGCCGTCGGCCTCTATATGAGCTTCGCGGCGCCCGAGGACTTCCAGCAAGGCATCACCGTGCGCATCATGTACATCCATGTGCCCTTCGCCTGGCTCGCCATGATGTGCTACACGCTGATGGCGATCTCAGCCCTTGGCACATTGGTCTGGCGGCACCCTCTGGCCGATGTCGCGCTGAAATCGGCGGCTCCCATCGGCGCTGTCTTCACGGCACTTGCGCTGATCACCGGTTCGATCTGGGGCAAGCCGATGTGGGGCACCTGGTGGGTGTGGGACGCGCGCCTGACCTCGGTCTTCGTGCTGTTCCTGATGTATCTCGGCATCATCGCGTTGACGCGTGCGCTCGACGACGCCAGCCGCGCCGCCTGGGCCGCCGCCATCATCACGCTGGTCGGCTTCATCAACATCCCGATCATCAAATTCTCGGTCGACTGGTGGAACACGCTGCACCAGCCGGCCTCGGTGTTCCGCCTCGGCGGCCCGACCATCGACCCAAGCCTGCTTTGGCCGCTGCTGGTCATGGCTGTCGGCTTCACCGTGCTGTTCTTCGCCCTGCACCTGATGGCGATGCGCACCGAAATCCGCCGCCGCCGGGTGATTGCCATGCGGCGGGTGGCCGCCCGGCAGGCGGAGCGGCAGCCCGCTTAGGCCATCAGCCCCCGCGCTGCCACCGGCAGGGTCTCCAGCACCTTGTCACCGTCGATCAGATTGACCTCGTTGAACAGATTGGTGACGACGCAGCAATGATCGGGCACCACGCGCACGCGTTCGCCGATGCGCAACTTCGCGTCGCTGGAAAGCGTGACAGTGCCATGTTCTTCGCTGAGCCCGGTGACCCTTGCGTCGGGGGCGCCGAGCAACTCGCCAAAATCTTTGAGCCCGAGCGTGTCGCTCGACAGCGCCTTGCTGCCACTGTCGAGAATGGCGCGCGTTGCCGTTGGATGGCTGACGACGGTGGCGAGCACCGTCAGCGCGCAATCGTCGAGGGTGCCGACGCCTTTGGCGACCTGATAGCGGTCGAGGTAGATGTAGGTGCCTGGGCGATATTCGGTGACGACGCTATCCTCGCCGGAGCGCCACATGTCAGGCGTGCCGCCGCTGGAGATGCGATCGCAAGCGAGACCCGATGCCGCCAGCGCCTGCTTGGCATCCGCAAGCCAGGCTTCGGCTTCGGCCGCGCGGCCGGCCGCCGGATAGGTCATCAGTCCGCCGAAGGCGAGGCCACCGGCCTTGTCGATCAGCCTTGCCAGCGCAAGCGCCTCACCGGCCGTCTGCACACCGCAGCGGCCCATGCCGGTATCGCATTCGACCAGCACCGACAGGGGATGGCCAGCATCAGCGAAAGTGGCGGCCAGTCCTTCCAGCGTCTCCGTGCTGTCCGCCGTCACCGACAGGGTCACGCGGCTGTGCAGCGCCTTCAGCCGTTCCAGCTTGGCGCGGCCGAGAATGTTGTAGGGCAGAAAAATGTCGGACAGGCCGGCGTCGGCCATCACCTCGGCCTCGCCGATCTTCTGGCAGGTGATGCCGACGGCGCCGGCCGCCACCTGCTTCTTCGCCCAATAGGGCAATTTGTGCGTCTTGATGTGCGGCCTGAGTTTCAGCCCGTGCCTGTCGGCATGCGTCTGTGCACGGGCAATGTTGGCTTCGGCGCGCGCGGCGTCGATCAGGATCGACGGCGTATCGAGGTCGTGGACGGTCGGCATCTTCTAATCCTGTGAGAATTCGCAGGGTTTATGAGCCTGAACGTGCTGGATGTCACGCAGCCAGCGTCCCAGACCGCTGGGCCATCCGCGTGTTGCGCAAGGCATGGGAATGGCGAGATGGATCGACACCGCAGCGGCGTTCGGCTATGCGATTTCTCGAAAAATCCACACGAAGGGTCACGATCATGAAACGCTCCGCCATCAACGACATCATCCGCGAAGCCGACGCTTTCATCCGCTCGTTCGGCTACATCATGCCGCCCTTCGCCTATTGGTCGCCCGAGGAGATGAAAGCGCGCCAGGTCGATTCGTCGGCCATCTTCACCTCGCGGCTCGGCTGGGACATCACCGATTACGGCCAGGAAAAATTCAACGAGCTCGGCCTCTTCCTCTTCACCGTGCGTAACGGCCGCTACGAGGACATGAAGAAGGGCATGGGCATGCTCTATGCCGAGAAGATCATGATCTCGCGCAAGGACCAGCTGTCGCCGATGCACCGTCACAACATCAAGGCCGAGGACATCATCAACCGTGGCGGCGGCAAGCTGGTGCTGGAACTGTTCATGCACGACCGCGATGGCGGCATCGATCCGAAGGCCGAGGTGTCTGTGCCGGTCGACGGGACCATCCACAGGCTGCCGGCGGGCGGCCTGCTGAAGCTCGACCCCGGCCAGAGCGTCACACTGCTGCCTGGCGTCTGGCATGCGTTCTGGGCCGAGGGCAAGGATGTGCTGATCGGCGAGGTGTCGACCGTCAACGACGATCTCACCGACAACGTCTTCCGCGAGCCGATCGGCCGCTTCTCCAACATCGACGAAGATGTCGCCCCGGTGCACCTGCTGGTGGCCGACTATGAGAAGTGGCTGGGGTAGGCAGGCCAAACTCGGCTTGGCCCCACACTACCGCGCGTGTTTGTCCGCCTTGCGGTTGCCGAGCAGCAGCTTGCGCTCGAGATGTGCCCTTAGATCACCGTAGTAGGCGGTCAAGAAGGCCTTCGAATCGATCGGTTCGACCACCGCGCCGATCTTGCGGCCGATCGTTTCCGCCACGGCCTTCATCGCGGAATAGTCGTCGCGGCGCAGCACTTCCTCCAGCTTCTGCAACTCGGCGATGCCATAGGCGTCGAGCTGCGCGGGGCTGAAATGGAAGTGCTTGGCGAACGGATCCTTTCGCTGCGAGAGGTCCTCGACCAGCTTGAATTTCGGCGTCTCCACCACCCAGGTTCCGGCAAGCAGGTCGCCAATGCGCAGCCTGTCGCGGTTGAACAGCAGAAACAGCGAAAACAGCAGCGCCCACACCAGGCCGAAAACCGTCGACAGCGTGTCGGCGACGCCGGCGCCGCCACGCGCGGCGACGATCGACAGCGGCAAAAAAACCTCGATCTCGCGCATCAGGTTGCGCGCGATGACCTGGTCGAGGGTGAGACCCGCGCCGCTGCGTGACGCGACCCGCACGCCCACGATCCGCTTGCCGGGCGTCGCGGCCCGCCGCCCCGCCTCGAAGGCGATGAAATAGACATTGCGCAGCAGGAAGATGAAGATGATCCAGACGATGAAGAGCGGCTCCGCCTCCTTCACGCCAAGGCCGCCGAGGCCGAAGATGACGACGAGGGTGACAGCAATAGCGGCAGCGACGATGATCACCACATCGAGCAGGAAGGCCGAAGCCCGCGTACCGGCGTCCGCCAGCTTGACCCTGAGGTCGACACCTTCCGGCGTGATCAGCGGCCTTATCAGTGCGGCAGGGTTCCTAGCCGTCGCCATGCCGCACCATCCGGAACAGGTAGAAATAGGCGATCCACAACGCCAGCATGCCTCCGCCAATGGCGTAGCGCGTCGCATCGCTGGTGATCGTCTGCCGGCCGATGCCTTCGAGCAGGCCGGCAAACAGAAGCATAACCATCACGCCGACCATGGCGGTCGCCGCCACCCGCCCGGCCTGGGCCGCGGCCGCCATTCGGGTCAGTTCGCCGGGGAAGGCGATGCGCGTGCCGATGCGCATGCCGGCCGCGCCCGCCAGCGCAATGGCGAACAGTTCCGTCGTGCCGTGGATCGACAGCCAACCGCCGAGCTCCAAGCCCAGCCCCTTGGTCGCATAGACCTGGAACAGGGCGCCCAGCATGCATCCGTTCATCAGGATGATCAGCACACTCGGCACCGCGAAGGCGAAGCCCAGAGCAAAGGCCAGGATCGCCACCTGTGTGTTGTGGGTAAAGAGATAGGCGGCGAAGCCGGACAGGAAATGGCTGCTGCCGCCATCGTAGAGCACGCTGCGCAGCACTTCGGCCGACGAATCCGGATTGCGCCCGCCAGCAAGGCTGGGGGCGATGATGGCGTCGTACCAGCGCTTGTCGGACGCCACCAGCCAGTAGCCGGCGATGGCGCCGACGACAGTCAGCACGACCGACACAGAGGTCTCGCGCCAGAGATCGCGGATCGCCGCAGGCCAGTCACGCAGGAAGAAATCGCCGACGCGCTGCCCTAAGCCTCGACGCGCGCCATAGAGGTAGAAGTAGCCGCGCAGGCTGAGCGCTTCCAGATAGGCGATCAGCGCGCTGTCGAGCGACGTCGCGCGGGCGACCGAGAGCGAGGACAACGCCGAACGGTAGAGTAGGGGCAGTGACAGCAACTCGTCTTCCGAAAGCGTGCGGGGCGCGCGTTTTTCGACACGCGAAAGCAGCGCCTCGAACGCCTTCCAGTCGGCCTCGCGCTCCTGGCGGAAGCTTGCCAGCGACTGGCGCACGGCATCGGTGCCGGCGGGCAGTGTCATAGGAGGTTCTCCTCCTTGAGCTGGATGTAACGCTCGACCAGTGCGGGACCGAGCCGCTGATGGTCGGCCTCGATCACATGCGCGCCAAGCAGCCGCAGCCGCCCGATCACCACTTGCCGCTCCCGCAGCAGGCCGCCCGCTGTGACCGCGCGGGCCACATCCTCGGGTTTCGTCGGCTGCATGTCGGCCAGCGTCTCCAGTTCGACATCCTTCATCAGCATGAACAGCACCAGATGCCGCTCGGTCAGCCGGCCGACGGTGCGCAGCATCAGCTCAGCGCTGATCGGGTCGACGAAATCGGTGAAGACGATGACCAGCGAGCGCCTGTCGAGCTTGGCCGCCAATGTCGTCAGCGCCAGGGTGAAATTGGTCTCCGCGCTGGAATAGTCGATCTCGGCCGCGCGCTTCTGGATCATCGTGAAACTCGGCGAGCCGCGCACCCCGCCGCTCGAGACGCGAGGCGTGGCATCGAAGGAGAACACGCTGACGAGGTCGCCGCCCTTGAGCGCAATGAAGGCCGACAGAAGTGCTGCCGTTACCGCCCGGTCGACTTTCGGCACGCCGTCGACCGGCTCGCACATCAGCCGGCCGCTGTCGATCGCCAGCACGATGTTGTTGTTCTCCTCGACCCTGAACTCGCGCGCCAGAAGCTTGCCGTGGCGGGCGCTGCGCTTCCAGTCGATCATCCGCCGGCCCATGCCTGGCTGATAGTCCTTCAGCGCCTCGAACTCGCGGCCCTGGCCGGCCCGCCTCTGCGCGTGGCCGTCGGCGAGCGCGGAGCGCTGCAGCAAGGTGATGGCCTCGTCGCGTGCGCTGCTGACGTCGGGCAGCACCGCCACCTTGCGGTCCATCGGCAGGACGACTTGGTTCCAGGTCAGCCCGAACGGGCCGTTCCAGCGCAGCCAGACCCGGTCGAAACTGGCAATGCCGCGCCGGCGCGCCGTGAATTCGAGGTCGAGCGTGCCGCCGTTCGCCGGCAACGAACCACCTGTGCGGCCGACCGGCTCCACGCGCTGGTCGTGGCCGACACGCGCTTGCAGCATGCGCGCCCGCTGGCCAAGGCTGGCCGCGACATGCACGGTAAAGCGCCCGCCGACGCCGACCAGCGGCGGTGCCGAGAGACTGGCGCTGAGCGAGGCGCGCCCACGCCCGGCCGCCGCGTCGACCGCGAGAAATGCCAGCAGCGCGCAGATCCACAGCAGGCCCAGATACCAGACATGCGGCAGCGCAAGCGCGATCAGGAAGGCGGGGATCGCCCCGGCCGCCGCTGCCCACACCGCTCTGCCGGTCGGGTAGATCAACGCGGCGCCTCCGTCTGGTCGACGAGATCGGAAACGATCTGCTCGACCAGCCGCCCGTCGATCTGCGCCGCCGGCGACAGGATGACGCGGTGGCGCAGCGCCGGTATGGCAAGCGCCTTGACGTCGTCGGGAATGACATAGGCACGGCCGTCGAGCGCCGCCCTGGCGCGTGCCGCCCGCGCCAGCATGGCGCCCGCCCGCGGGCTGGCGCCGACCTCGAGGTCCGGGCTTTGGCGCGTGCGGCGCACCAGGGCCGCGATATAGCCGACGACATCGTCGACCAGCGTCACCTCACCAACCGAGGCAAGTGCTGCTTCCAGCGTCTTGCGGTCCGTCTGCGCCTTGATGCCGTATTGCGCGATATCGTGCGAGGCGGTGCCGCCGCCATGATGGACGATGATGGCCTGTTCCTCCTTGAGATCGGGATAGCTCACCCGGTGCTTGAACAGGAAGCGGTCGAGTTGCGCCTCGGGCAGGGGGTAGACACCCTGGTGCTCGATCGGGTTCTGCGTCGCCACCACCATGAAGTTCGGGCTGAGTGCGTGCGTGGTGCCGTCAAAAGTGACGGCGTGTTCCTGCATGGCTTCCAGCAGGGCGGCCTGCGTCTTCGGCGGCGTTCGGTTGATCTCGTCCGCAAGCAAGAGGTCGCAGAAGATCGGCCCGCGCGTCAGCGTGAACTGCCCGCTCTGGAAATTGTAGATGTTGGAGCCGACGATATCGCCAGGCATCAGGTCGGGAGTGAACTGGATACGGCCATAGGCGACACCAAGCGCTTGCGCGAAGCATCGCGCGGTCATGGTCTTGGCGGTTCCTGGCGGGCCTTCGAGCAATATGTGGCCGCCGGCGAACAATGCCGTCAGCATCAGATCGACCGTGTCCCGCTGCCCGGTGATCGCTTTGCTCACTTCTTCCCTGATCGCGGTCGCCAGGGCCTTCACATCATCGACGTTCACCGAGCCTCCTTGTCGTCCAGTCATGCAGCTCCTGCGCTGCTTCATGCATTTGCGCTGGGGTCCTGGCTTCACTCACGGCCTTGAATCGACGGCTGAAGCCCTGCGGTTCGCCGCGGTCGCGGGAATCGAGCCAGCGGTCGAGTGCGTCGCCCGCCAAACCTTGCGGCGCGCCGAGCAGTGCGCCGGCACGCGCACGCACAAGGGTCGCATAACGGTCGCCGAGCTCCCCGATCCGCCCGGCGCGCTTCAAGAGCATCGCCGTGGTATCGACCAGCGTCCGTTTGCCGAAGGCAATCGCCCGGGCCTCGGTGCGCGGCGGTCCGAACCGGCCCAGCCCATGCAGGAAGGCAAGCGCCGCCGCCGCCAGCACCGACAGGGTCAGCGCCAGGAAGGGCGGCTCGATCAAAAGCTTGGCAAGGTCGTATTTCTGCCCGACGCCATGCAGCGTCAGGTCGAACATCACCGCGCCCTTGCCGGGCTCCAGCATGGCGATCATGTCGAGTGCCGCCGCCGCCTTTTGCGGATCCTTCAGCGCTGCGTTGTTGATCAGATCCGGGTCGGTCAGGATGTAGAACGGCTCGTCGTCGAGCTCGGTGAGAACGGCCTTGCCGTTGCCTGCCGCGATCAGGGGGTGGTCGTCGGCCACCCATTGCAGGTCTTCTGGCGTGGCGACCATGCGGCCTGCGACGCCGATCTGCCCGACCGAGCTCTTGCCTTCGCCAAGCTTGGCCTTGGCGATGCGGCCGAGCCAGTCGTTGACGACCGTGTCGGGCAGCCGTTCGATCTTCGTCTCCCAGCCTTCATGGTCCTGCATGGGAAAGGTGAACCATTTGGGCAACACGAACAGCGTGGGCTTGCCCGAGCGAAGCTCGATGATTCTGGCCAGTGCGGCCGGATCGCTGTTTGGCGCGATGGTGACGATCAGCAGGAATTCGGACGCCAGGCCTGAGCTCAAAGCCTCCTCGCTGCGCGCCATGGGTGGCGACTGGCCATTGGCGAGTTTCAGCCATTCGACGAGCCCGGCATAGCCGGAGCCGCCCTTGGAGAGCGGCGTGCCGCCGCCTTCGGGCTGACGAAAATCCGGCGCGTAGGTCGACAGCAGGAAAAATCCCGCCGCCGCCAGCAGGCTGGCAAAAATGCCCCAGAACAGGGTTTTTCGGCTGAACGGCTCCTGCGCGGCCTCGACCGTAGGTGCGCTCATGTCCAGGCATCCCGGAAGGCGAAGCGCTCGTAGGCGCCGCGCGCCTGCTGCCAGCCCTCGGGACCGACCGGCCGGCGGGCAAACAGCGCGGCCTCGACGATGCGCGCGATCTCGCTGAAGGCGCTGCGTGCCCGCGCCGGAAGCGATGTGGCGCTGGCGATGTCGCGCGAGGTGAGCGACGGGCGCAGGAAGTCGGGCAGCCGACCGGCAATGTCGGCGACGCTGCGGCGAAGCAGAAGATGCACCGCCTCGTCATAGTCGCCGCGCGCGGCGAGCGCGTCGGCTTCGGACAGCAGGATCTGCGCGGCGCCGGCATCCGGGCGCCATGCCTCTTGCGCCTCTGCCTGCTTGCGGGCGCGCCGCCACGGCAGGCGCCAGGCGACGCCCTTGGCTTCGAGGGCAACGAGAACCGCGATGACCGCGACGCCGATGATCACAGCGCCCCAGAACAGGTAGATCATGTAGGGGCCGATCTTCGCCAATACGTCCAGAAAAGGCCGCAGCCATTCCGGCGGCTCGGGCTGCACCAGCGCCGGCAGGTCAAACTGGATGGAATCGTCCGCAAGCAACTGCTTGTGTATCTTTGCCAACCATTCGGCGTCTTGCGGCTGTCCGACTGTCACCCGCTCGCCCCTCTGCCTCTGCGGTTCCGCGCCGACACTGGCAACACGCCTGGACAATTGCAAGTCCACTGGACGAAGCCTTTTAATCTTGGCAGATTTACTTTCGAGGCCGGCCGTTTGGGTGTGGCGGCGGCGCGGGGGAAGCACCATGACCACTGCGACACTGGGACAACCCGGCCGGTTCGAGATCGGCAGGGTGTTCAACAACACCTTTGCCGTCATCGCCCGCAACATCGGGCTTTGCCTTGGCCTTGCCGCGCTGTTCGCCGGCGTGCCGACGCTGCTTGTCCGGTTGTGGACCCAGCCGCAGGTCGATGCGATGCTGCATGGCGATCCGGCCGCGATGGCGGATCCTCATGCGATGTTTCGCAATTCCTACCTCAGCCTTGTCGCCGGGCTGGTTTCCTTCGTTTTCACAATGCTGCTTCAGTCGTCACTGGTGAGGGCGACCATCGAGGACCTGAACGGCAGGCGGCCGTCCTTCGCCGACTGCATCCAGATTGCGATCCGCTTCCTACTGCCGACGCTGGCGATTGGCTTGCTCGTCGTCCTTGGCGCCGGCCTTGCCATGCTGGCACTGATCGTGCCCGGCATCATCCTGTGGCTCGGATGGTCGATGTCGGTGCCGGTCCTGATCCAGGAGCGGCGGGGCGTGATCGGCTCGATGTCGCGCAGCCGTGCCCTGACCAAGGGCAACCGCTGGTCGCTGTTTGGCCTGTTTCTCATTCTGATGATCATCGCAATGGTCATCCAGTGGGGAATATTGCTGATTTTCTTCCTGTTTGGCGGGGTTCTGGCGCAGCTTGGCGCCGCACTGGTGCAGACCGTGGTTTCCATGGTGCTGTCGATCGCCGCCGCGGTCAGCTATGTCGAGCTGCGCCAGGTCAAGGAAGGCGCAAGCATCGACGAACTGGCGCAGATATTCTCATAGCGGACGGCACAATTCGCATGAGGGCGGCAGCCCGTATTCAATGACAGCAGCAAGGATCTGATTGCACAGTCGTCGGGCACAGCATGATGAACCGGATCAGCGGCGACGAGGCTTGAGGGTTTGAGGGTAAGTCTTCCCAGTCCGACGCCAATTCGCGGCAGCTTCATCAAAATGGATGGCGACTTTCGCCCGCGCCCGTGGTGGCATCCAGCCCAGGTGGAGAGCGGGACCCGGAGCAACAGGTGGTTCCATCCTTCCGGTGAGTGGGCCTACTCCCATTGAGCGGTCCTCTTTATTGGCTCCGACCGAGGAGAGTCGATATGCAAGACCCCGCCGAGCGGAACAAAAGACCGCCTCGTGCTCAACCAGCCGAGGATGAGCGCCTGGCGCGGCTCGAGAAAACAGCCAGGCTCAAGCGGCTTCGGTCTTACGCATCCTGGCTTGCGCCTGACGCATGCGCCCAATTTCATGATGAGATCGACTGCTCCGCGCTCATTGAGGAAAGCCGCTCGTTGAGCCTGGTCTGATCGGCTGATGCCGCTCGGGCTTCCATCTCCTGAAGGTCGGGTTCGGACAGAGAAACATCCTCAGATCGGAATCTCAATGACAGCAGCCGTGCTGCACGCTCGTCCGGCACAGGCATGACGAGCTGATCGCCACATCCGTTTTGGCCACCGCCACAGCGAGCTTGGCCTGCAGCCCCGGCAGCTCTTCGCGCTCGCCGCGCCGCCACAAGCATTCCACCAGCCCGTGCAGCGCCCAGACATTGTCCGGGTGCTGGGCGCAACGCTGCACCTTGCCGCTGAGACCCAGATCGTCGCGATAGACCTGCTCGGCCTCCTGCGCGTGGCCCTGGTCGAGAAGCAGCGCAGCCAACGCGTGGCGCGGCGGGTGCATCCACGCCCATGGCTCGGTGTAGGAGAGGTTGTCGTCAAGTTCGACCGCTTGCCGTAAATGGCCGTAGGCCTCGTCGTGTCGGCCCTGGTGGTAGGCAAGCTCGCCGTCGAGCAAAGCGGCACCGACAGCGAGCGATGCCCGGGTCGGGTTGCTGAGAAAACGCCGCTCGGCTGGAATGGTCTCCACATGCCGGTGGAACCGGTCACGCTCGCGCTCGGCCTCGGCGAATTGCCTGAGCGTCGCATGCGCGACGCCCTTGGCGTAGTGCTGCATGGCCGCCGCCAGCACATAGAGGCCGGGTTCTTCCACCGCTGGCTCGTCGATGATCTCCCGCCAGCGGCCGAAGCGCACCAGCACATGCGATTTCATCGCATGATAGCCTTCGACGGTTTGCGTCAGCTTGGGCCGGTCCTGGATGGCGACAACTTCACGCGTCACAAGGCTGCGCACCTTGTCGGCGGCCCACAGCGCCGGCCGGTACTGGCCAAGGAACATGCAGGTGAACATCATCAGATGCAGATCGTGGCAGCAGCCGAGCAAATAATAGGTCGGCTCGTCGRCATAGGCGAGATAGAGGTCGTTGGCGCGGACCGCCTTTTCGCTGGCGATCTTCGCCTTCTCATACTCGCCGCACAGCACATGGATGTGCCCGGGCATATGGTTCATATGCCCGGCATCTGGGCACGTTTCGCCAAGCAGATCCGCTGAGCGCATGCCGCGTTCCGGTATGGTGGACATTTCCAGGAGGTGGATGTGCAGGTGCAGGATTGCCGGGTGCTGCGCGGCACCGGCCTCGTCGGCGAGCCGGATCGACCGCTCGCAGACATCCAGGGCTTCAAGCACGTCCGAATTCGGCGCCGGTTCACCGGTCTTGAGGTTCCACAGCCGCCGCACCGTGCGCATCATCAGCGCCTCGACCAGCAGCGCCATCACATCATGGTCGTCGGGAAAATCCTGGTACACCCGCCGCATCGCGGCGGCATAGGCATCGTCCCACCGCTCGAATTCCTGTGGGCTCACTCTGTGCGGCTTCTGAAAGCGAGAGGCCAACGCCTCGATCAACCGCCGTTCGACCTCGCTGGCGCCGGCCGCGTTGGCGCGAGCCAGCTGGACATGCTCGTAGCAGAGCTTCGTCGCGCTGTCGGCTTCGGCCTCGCCATGCTCTTTCCAGGTCAGGTTGTAGAAAGGCCCCGCGGCATAGGCGATGCCCCAATGCACGAAAGCGCAGCCGGGATCCGTCTCCAGCGCCCTCTCGAAACACTTGATGCCTTCTTCGTGGTTGAAGCCGTAGCACCAGTTGAGCCCGATATCGAACCAGCGTTGGGTCTCGGTGGAGCCGGTGGAGATCGGGCGGCGATAGGTGCCGAGGTTGAAGCGGTCCATATGTTCTCATTCAACGTCTGGGCGGCTCGGGCCAGAGTTCCTTCACCCTCAATGTGTGCCGAAATCTCCAGGCATGGCAAATGCCATACGTACCGTTGCTGTTTGAGAGCTGGCGTCCCTGAGAAGAAAGCCGCCCGGCCTATGTCAGCGCGGGCGGCTTTTGAAAATGGAGGTCTGAATGGGAATTGAACCCATTACGTCGGTTTTGCAGACCGATGCGTCACCGTCCCGCCCTCAGACCATGCTGGTCTTATGGCCAGCCCATCAACTGGCGTCAACCTTGCTGTAAGCGGGCTCGGCGCGGTTCGGTTGACGACAACGGGGACTGTCGGTGGCGCGCCGCCGTTAATCGGTCTCTTCGTGCCGCGCTTCGTCTTGCCAGCCGGCCAGTTCCGGCAGGTCGTCAAGCCAACTTTTCTCGCTCATCAAAGTATCGCCGGCATGCGGTGCCGCATCCGTGGCGTTTTGAATGAGCCAGTCCACCCATTTCCGATAGGCAGCCGGATCCAACTGGGGAGGCAGCACCTTGGCCTTGGCGAGCATGCGTTTGCGGAAGCTGGTTTGCCTGCGCAGTTTGGTGGTCGTGAACTTGATGACCTTGCCTTGGTAGTCAACCGTCCAGCGGTCGCCCCCAAGACTGACGAGGCCGTCGATGGCGAAATCGGCATCGACTGGCCTATCGCGCCAAGGAAGCTCGATGGCGTTCTTCCTCAGATCGATGGCCCATCGCCTGTAGTGGGGTCCAGCACGCTGGGGCGGCAGCACACCGGCCTGTTCGAGCATCTTCCTTCGGAAGGTAGGCTGCTTCTTGAGCTGGCCGGTTGTGAACTCGATGCGATGCCCTCGAAGCTCGACATGCCAGCGGATCCTTCCGTTGCCGACATACTTCACCAGCCTGTCGACGACGAATTCGCCATCGGCAAGCGCCACGCAGCCTTGGCTGATGCTTTCGAGAATGAATTCGGAGTCAGTGACCATTACGCAGCCTTGTGGAGTAAACCTCTACGGAACTTAGCCATTGGAACGCGCCAGCCACCAATCTTTTTTGCCCTGCAAATCTCACCTGCTTCGGCCGCCATTCCATCCTGACATGAATGTGCAAACCGTCGTGTTACGGTCTGATGGTGTCATGTCATCGATCCGATAGCCATCGAAGCAATGGGAGAGTTCGCCACGTCCAGGATCAATCGCCGCGCCTTGCTTTTCCACTCCGGCAGCGCTGTCGTCGCTTCGACGGCTGCGGCAACCGCACTCGGCACGGAGCCGCCGGGCCGAGACCAGGAGCCGTCCGGTAGACTGCGAGAGCTGATTGAGGCGCATAAGAATGCATATGCGGCGTTCAGCAAGGCGCTGCACGATATAGGCAGCGACTCCGGCGGAGCCAGCCGGGAGGAGGAGAGGGCGCTGCTCGCAATCTGCGGCTATGCCGCGGTCGAGGAAGGCGATCGCCTGGCCAAGGCCCGATATCTCCTGGAGATAGAAGCGCGCGGCGAACTCGACCTCCCGGAGCATATGCAGGCTGTTCTGCGATCGACGATGTGGACGGGATGAGGCGACCGGCAACCACCACGGTGTCCGGCAAGTGAGGTTCGCTAAATCCTTCCGTCGAAAGGATTTCTCTTCCGCTTGCCGCCGGCGGGCGACGCTACAGCCAGATTCATGTCTCGTCGGAGTTTCGCCGCCCGACGCGAACCTTTCAGCCAGCAGTTTGCAGCCTGCACTACGCCGGTTTGGCGTATTGCTCGGCGCTCATGACCTCGATGCAGACAAAACGGTCGTTGCCTTCCACCCAGGCGTCGTGGCCGGGCGGGATCGTATAGGACGTACCCTTCGTGAAGGTCTTCTGGGTTCCGTCATTCATCTTGATGGTGATGGTTCCGGAAACGACGTAGCCGACATGCGATACCTGACAGCTATCCGTCTTGACGACCGGCTTCACGCATTCGGACCATTTCCAGCCCGGCTCCATGTTGAGCCGCCCGAGCGTATAGCCTGGAAGCCGCACCACCTCGACGCGCGTCTTGGCGGGCGAGCGAACCTCATCCGGGTTGTCGTGAGATTTGGATTCAAGTTTGGTGACATTCATTCCACCATCGGCCATGGCATCCTCCCATACGCGACGCGGAGCCCGATGCTGTCACCTTTTCATTATATTAGCAATTGCTTTTATAAATGCGAAGGTCGGCTACAGCCAGCGCTCACCACTTGGTCGGGTGACCTGGAATGGCCCGCATCAAGACACAAAGTTCTGCGTAACCGGCTGATTCAAATGATGAATGGAAAGTGGCTGGGGAACCTGGATTCGAACCAGGACTAACGGAGTCAGAGTCCCTCCATCTTGCGGCATGACCGGGGCAGGGTTGTGACAAAAAGCTGAATAAAAACAAATCGTTGCGCGGCGACGATGTTTCCCCGTGTTCGCTTTCATGTCGCGTCGTGTTGCTAACGACTACCATTGATTTACAAGGGTCTCCAGCGACTGTCGGCAGGTCCGCGCGACATGGACGCGACATAGGAGGGGATATTTATGCGCCGCGCAATTTTAGGCATCGCTGTAACTGCTTTGGCGGGCTGCTCGTACAGCGAGCCTCGATATGAGGTTTCGCAGGGCTCCATCGCGACGTACATGAATCCCGGCCAGTCGCAGCCGACAACCGTCTTGCTTGATCGGCAAACTGCCCAGGCTTGGTATTTGGTCCGGGACGCCACAGGCGGGGTTACTTGGCTAGCGCTCGGCGAGCCGATGATGCTGAAAAAATAAGCCCGCCACCGTGAGGCAGCGGGCCAAACTCTCAAGGTCTGGAGTTTGATCAGGCGGCGGCTTTGCGTTCGCTCATCACCTTGTGGTGGCCGGCCGATGCAGTCTCCACCAATCGCTCGGTCAGATCGCGAGCTATCCACAGAAGATTCTGCACCTTGGAGTCCGTAGTGGTGTCGCCAGCGATATCGGCAATGGTAGCGACCAACGTCGCCAAGTTCGAGATATCGCCCTCAAGGTCGTTGAGGTTGTCGCTCGGGCCTGTCATAGCGACACCAGCACTTCCTGCGACCTGTCAGTCTCCCACGTGACGGTTTCGCCATAGTCACCGGGGCACAGTTCCGCCTCGTCGCCTGCGTCCTGCTCGCCATCGAAGAAAGAGACATCACGCGCCGTGCCGAAATCTGCCAGGGCAAGATGCTGGTCGGTGGCGCTTGACCAGCCAAGAGACGGCTCGTTCTCGTCGCCGCTGTCCTCTCTGTCCGCGTCGTCCATTTCGCAATCATCGTTCAGCCCGCCAGCTTGCGGACCTCGATCCGTCCAGCCGATTGACGGCTCGTCGTCTGCCGTCTCCTCCAGATCGCAATCGGCCTCCATGAGATCTAGTGCGGTTATCAGGCTCATGGCGCGGTCCAGGAGGTCGTTCAGGCGCTTCTCGACAGACTGGCGCCATTCGCGCGGGTTCATTCCCCTGGGCATCCCGTAGGGCTGCAATACGCGGCGGGAAAATCTCCCGATGATTGGCATTACCTCGGCAGCGGGCATAGCTTCGCCGGCTGCCGGAACATGGGTGTTCGGCATTGTGGGATATCTCCCTTTGGTTGGTTGCTTACTCTCTCACATTCTCATACAATGTAGGCTACGGTCAACTACATTGTGAGAGGTTCGCATACATGGTCCGAGAAGCGCCGATTTCATTCCGCATAGAACAGACGCTGAAAAATGCCCTGGAACAGGCGGCGAAAGATGACATGCGCTCTATGTCATCGATGGTGGAGAAGATCCTAACGACCTACCTGCGCGACAAGGGCTATTTGCCGAAAGGAGCAGCGGAATGAGCAACGGATCAAACATCGCCGTCGCTATCAATGCGGCTCATGCCTCCGTCGAACGAGCGAAGCGGGAAGGCGTTGCACACGCAATCGAATGTGGCCGACTCTTGCAGCAGGCAAAAGCGACCGTGGCGCATGGTCAGTGGGATGCCTGGGTTTCGGAGCAGTGTTCATTCTCGATGCGAACTGCACAGCTTTATATGCGGGTCGCCGCGCATGTTGGCGACGATCCGGCAAAAGCGCAACGCGTTGCGGGTTTGAGCCTTCGGGAACTCGGCAAGTCGATTTCAGATGCTCGACCGACCAAAGTTCCTCTGTCAGATGGCGATCAGGCAGCGGTCCACGAGATGATGGCGATCTGGTATCGCGGCAAACCAGAATGGCGCGAACAATGGTTAGACCGCCTGCATCGCGAAGCCGAGAAGCAGGGCGTTTCGCCGAGTAAGGTCGTGTTTCCCTAGAACAGTCTCACTTGCCTCTAAGTTCGGGATGCACCCAATCTTTAGGAGGCTCGTATTGCCGTGGTCGTGGGACCGGCTTGCCAGAAATTCCGATCACGGGTTCGTGGAATATGCATCGCTCTATGTCATCTTCAGTAAGAACGAAATGCGTATCCGCGAACGTTTTGACCTTGGCGGGAACATCCTGCATGGGGGGAGAAACTCCAATCAGATATTTATGTGGGAACCAGTCTTTAGCGACCCGAGCCGTGGCGGCCTGATCTGAGTCGGCGCTTAAGATGTATGCGCAGTCAAAGATGCCGTCGTGGGCGTCGCGAACCAGCGACAGGGCTAAGTTTATATCTGACTGTTTTTCAGTTCGTTTGCCGCTCTCCGGGTCCACGACGTGATGGCCGGGGACGATTGTAACTCCCACACTTCGGAGAGCGGTGTTGTATGTCGTATGCCGCTGGCGAAGCTCCGGCGGACCTTCCGGAACGGCTGTGCAGAAAGCAACCTTGACCAGGTGCGTGCCGTGCCGCTCGCAAATAAGCGTGCTTAAGCTCCACAGATTTTGCCACTTAAAATGCTTCTTTTTAGTCTCGACGATACGATGATAGAGATTGAAGCCATCGATATAGACGGCACCACGGATTGGCCCAAATCGGTCTTGAAATCTTAACACAGATGCCCTAACTTCAACCCACGACGTCGGACTGCTCTCAGTTCGACAGACCCCCAAGCTTCGGTGAGGGGGTTTTTCTTTTTAGCCCAAAGTGACCAGACCGGGGTTGTTGCCGCCTGTCAACTGCCCTTGGCCTTGCCGTAGCCGGTCGGGCTGGTATCGGGCGTATAGATCAGGCCAACGTCGTTGCCGTTGCATTTCTTGCATCGAAGCTTCGGCCGAATGTCCCATTCCATTGCTGGCGCATCGGGGCCGAGGCGGTCGGAGCTTCACCAGGTCGAGCACATGCTTATGATGGCATGCCGGATTGTTGCAAAACGCCGTCACTTCCATCCTTGCGTCGATCAGTGATTGGAACGTCCAGCCCTTTGTCATTGTGGCGACCATAGCCGGGCACTAGTCAGTCAGCCAAGCCGGGCTCATGATGGACGATCGCATCCAAGATCGCCTCGTACACGCTGCCGGTGTCTTCCTCGATCTCGGTGCTGCTGATGCCTACTGCCTTGGCATCGGCGAAAAGCTTCTGGGTCAGTTCGGCGACCGAGATGACGTCTGCGCCAGCCGTTTTGGGGACGTTGTTTGAAATCCATTTGTACAAGAAATCCGTGCCCCGCGTGCTCATCCAAACCACCTGAACGTAAGGCTAACCATCGCCACCGCGACCATGATCGAAATCGGCACTGCGGCGAATAGCGCCGCTTCTAAAACTCGCGTTTCCTTGTCTCTGAACATTAGGCGTGCCTTATACATGCTTCGGGAATGCTAAGAAGCTGCGAACCCCCGATTCGGTTCCAAAGGAGATCCGGCAACGAGAACAAACAGGGGGATTTGGGAGGGCTTTTGCCCCATTCCGCTACTGCGCGATTGCGGCTAGTTGCAAATGGCCAGAACAAATTAAGACCGCTATCCAGTCGCTAACCGAATAGGCCGGCGCAGTACCCCAACCAACTGCGCCGGCCACACGGGAACTTACAGACCCGTTCTGAGCGCATTCTATAGGACATTAGCAGTCCCTCAAATGAGACTGAGGGCCCAATGTCGCTGGGCACAAAGACGCATGCCAGCGCTGTCTGGCAAGCCGGCTTTAATTAGCATGCGCTAAATTAGGTCCGGACAATTTTAACGGTTCGTTGACCGCGCTGTCCTAATTTGGAACAGCGCGGTCAAGCCCAACCGGACTGCGCAGGCGGCCCCGACAAACCCTAGCCCAAGCAGCCCGGTCGGGGTCGCCACCTACTTCCACAAGATACCAGCAATGGTTGAATCAACAGTTACCTAACGTGCTTTCCAGTGCGTTTTCTCAGCCGTGAGACTTTGTTGGAAGAGGGATTCACAGATTCGGGGTTTCGATCTAGAATCCGCCCATGGAAACGATCTTTGACGATCTCACCCTAGCCCTCACAACGCCCCGCACAGACGCTTGGCGCCCTCTTCGCCTCATTGCTCTGGACCTTGCCGGCAAGCTGCTCATGGGCCTTGCTATCGGCCTTGGCGTTGGCATCGGAATGGCAATAGCGGGTTGACTGTCGGCGCAGGTTAGATAATTTTCGTTCTGCCTTGAGAGAAGCGGCCCGGGGCACCTCTGGAGAATCAAGCCGCGTGATAACCGACGATGGGGGAGCCCTTACGTCGTAGACAACGAGCAGCACGGCTGCCCAAACACAACTCCTAACAACAACAATCCGGCTTCCACGCCCCGTTCAGCGGCGTTGCGGCCACTAAAAAACATGGAGCAAAGTGATGACCAAAATTGTCGAATATCAGGATGGTGACGTGACGGTTCTATCGCGGAACCCGTTGCGAGGCGCACTGGAACTAGTGACCGATGACGACGACACAACCGTCCTCGAACTGGACGGGGACAGCGCCGAGTGGCTGGTGTCGGCTCTCCTCGAATTTCTCATGGAAGGCAAAGGCCCAGAAACGCCAAAGATGACTGTTGAACCGAGCACTGACGCCGCCAAAAGTCGCGACCAAGTGCTAACTGCCATTTTTGAAGGTATCCTCGCGGCCTATCAAGCGACGCTCTATGAAAACAATGATCCGTTTGATAACTGCGCGACCTTTGCAGAAACGGCCTTGGCATCGCTGGAATCTGGTGGCTTCAAAGTAGTGCGCTAACCCAAATTGCTACCTGCACGGTTCTGGACGACCGTGCAGGTGTACATCGAAGGCTCTTCAAGTCGGACAACCTGTCCGGGTTGAAGGTTAGGCCGCCGCGCGAGCCCCGACGATCTCAGAAAGGCCACGCCAGCGCCAGGACCACGCCAGCGGAGAACGCGAAGGCGAGGAACGGCATCAGGCCTGCCCCTTCGCTGGCGCAGCCGCCAACCCCGCAGCGAGTGCACGGTCATTCATATCAGCGGTCGCCCCTGCGAGTTGGATGACAAAATCGGACATCCATTCCCTGCACATCGTAAAGCGGTTTATCGAACCATCCGGCTTATGGAATTGGAAGGCCAGGTATTTGCCGTCGTCGGATGTTCCCAACCAATAGCGCTTGATCAGCGCGTCATCGAAGCTGCCGAACTGGGCTTTGAAGTTTGCCCGGTTCTGTTCGACCTGGTGAGCGAACTCGGGCGGCGCCTGCCACCATTTCTCTATCGGCTTATCGACCATTGATGGACCTCACGGCATCACGGACTATGAGGGTAGCCTGACGGCGCAGCTCAGCCATGCTATCCTTGTTCATCTGTGCGCCGCCCTGCAGATAGATCGGCATCGAGAAACTGATCGGACGATTGTCGTTGCCTCCAGCCGATCCCGCGCCCGTCGAGCCCGGCCGTACATCGGCGAACTGGTCGGGCCGCGCTATGATGACCTTCTCGTTCGGGCTCTTGAAGAACTCGACCTTCTGGGTATCGCTGCTGTCGATGCCGCCGGTGGCAAAGCCGGAAATCTTGTTCTGCGCCGCAAGCGCCTGTGCGTAGGCTTGGGCATAACCAGGCGAGTATGGGCTCATCCCGGCAAGTTGCTGTGCGTAGACATCCCCACCGTGGAGAGCCGTATATCCCTGTTGCCCGCTGGATGAACCACCCGAAGGCATGCCAACCGATGACTGGCCACCATAGACAATGCTGCGGGCGATCTGCTCAGGCGACGCCCCCAACGCTTGTGAGCCGTAACCGATGCTGCCGCTGCCGACGATGCCGGCGGCTTTGAAGTTGGAACGAACGGAGGTGAGGACTTTGAGGAATTCCGCGTGCAACTGATCGCCTTGAGATGTGCTTGCACTCCCAGACGAAGATCCACCGCCGAGTGACGATCCGCTCGATTTGCTGGCAGCATTGATCTCATCGAGCAACTGCGAGGCCTTGCGCGTGTTCGCCTCGATGTTCATCAATACGGTCCAGTAGCGATTGTTTTCGGCCGTCGCGTCGCGGCCGGTAAACGCTGATTGGGGATTGGCTAGAGCGGTCGATTGGCCATTGGGAATGACCGTGCCGGCGCCGGATGGAATGACAAACTCAGGCCCATGCTCGCCGACCAGATAGGGCATCCCCGGCACGATTGGGCCGCCAGCGGCGCGGGCGCCACCGAAGCGGGTCACTGTGACGCCACTGGACCCACCGATGGTGCCATAGCTTGAGCCGGCGCCAGACGCTTCGGCACCGCCATAGTAAGACGGCACCGAATAGCCCTGCTGGGTCATATCCGACTGACCGTTGTAGCGGGTTACGCCGACCGGGCCGCCGGGCACGTCGTAAATCGACTTCGTGCCGCTGCCGACCTGCTGGGTAACGACCGTGATGTTGACGGTCTTGTCCTTGATTGCCTGAATCGCAGCGTTGAGCTGATGCGCAGCGCCCGTGTCGGCGACCAACTCCCGATTGGTCCGCACCAGCGAATCGACGAAGTTGCTGACCTTTTCGACTGGGAAACCATCGTTGATGAGCGTCTGGCGCACCATGTCGAGCCCCTGATAGACGGCGTTGACGGTGGTGTTGCCCGAGGCCATAGCGGCGAACAGCTTGTTTACGGTCGTAGTGGCGTTGGCGATCTCGGCGTTGGCATCCTTGATGTTGGCAACGTCGCCAAAGAAAGCGTCGATATTGTCCTTGCCCGCAGCCGTAGCGATTGCTTGCTTCAACATGTCAACCTGACTGGTAGTGGCGCGGAACTGAGCCTCAAGTTGCACCATTCCAGCCAACTGGTCCTGCCTGGCGTTCTGGACTGCCGCATCGACCTGTTGGAACATGCCAAGCGTGGTCTGGAGTTGGCCGGTAAGCTGGCTGCCGAACTGGCCCGCGAGAGACCTGGTAACGCCGAATCCGCTTCCGCCGCCCGAGTTCATGGTGCCGAACAGTTTGGCGATCGTAGCGTCTGCGCTGCTCGCACTGGCGCCAACATCCTTGAAGCCGGAAGATATCTCGAACAGCGTATGCTGCGCTTTCGCGTCATCTTTGACGATCGTGGCGATAGCAGTGTCGACGGGGATTGACCGCTCCAGATCCGCGGCCTTTTTTGCGGCGTCCTCCAGCGATCTGGCGAAGGCGTGAGCCTCCGCGCTCAGCTTGGGATCGAGTTCGAGTCTGCCGAGTTCGGAATAGAGCGCCTGGGCGCTGATCGTGCCGTCATGAACCCGGCCGGAAAGATACTCAAAGGCCTTCGACCCGGCCTCGCCCGTCAGCGCGTATTCACCGCCAAGCGCGTGCAAGTCGATACGAAGGGTGTTCAGCTCCGCCGAAAGCGTCTTTCGCGACTCTGCTATCTGATTGGCCAGGTCGGCCGCTGCAATGGACTTTGGAATCTGGTTGGCTTGCTCCTGGTATTGCTTCGCCGCGACCGCTGCCTCGGGGTAGGCCTTGGCTATGTCGTCGATCAGCGTCTTGTTGTTTTCCAGCACTGTGTTGACGTCCAGAATGCTGCCCTTCATGCCGCTGAAGGCCTTGATCGCCACCTCCGAACCGATCGAGATGGCCAGGAAGCCGAGGGTAAAGGGATTGAAGACAGCCGAGGCCAGGCCACCGAGCGCCGTCAGCCCGTTTCTGAGGGTCAGGACACCGGCGCCGGTACCCACCAGGCGTTCGTTCAAAACGATCAGGGAGCCTGGAATGCGGCTGAAATTGCCGCGCAGGACTTCGGCGCCCAAAACCGAAAATTCTCTCGTGACGCCGGCACCAAGTCCGGCCGCCTTGGTTTCAGCAACGCCCAATTCCGCCATGCCAACAGCAGCGGCTTTAGTGGTGACGGCAACTTCTTCGTTGGCGGTGGCGAGCCCGAGCATGGCCGGCGTGATCTTGCCGAGGTTGCCCCCTGTCGCCTCGAGTGCCGCCGCGAAATCTTTCRCTGCGATTGTGCCTGCACCAAGAGCCGCCGCACCGCCGGCAGAACCGCCGATGCTCGCCATCTCGGCGTTGACGAGTTTCGTTGCCGTGGCGACCTGGGACAACGCCGCTGTGGTGGCCGTGGTAGCCGTGCCAATCTTCGCCATGACGGCACTTGCGGCAGTGCCGCTGGTGGTCAGCTTGGCCAGCAAAAGGTTGGTCTGCTCCACGCCGGCCGAGATCTTGGCCAGGCCTTCGGAAACACCGGCTCCGTTCAACTGCGCGGAGATTTGAGCATCGAATGCGGTCGCGCGCTCTTTCGCCCGCGCAAGCGCCGCCTCGAAAGCGGTCGTATTGGCCGTAATTTGGATTGTGACGGAGCCGGCTTGTTCGGACATGGTGATTTTAGCCTACAATCAGATAAAGCGTGGTCGCATCGGCCGGCGACAGTGCGTCGTACTCAGCTTGCGAAAGCGTGGTGATGCGCTCGATTGCCGATGTCACCGCCGGGAAATCCGCCGGGGCAGTGTCATAGCTAAAAGGCGTCATCGAACAGCGTAGGGTGTGCCTGGTCGGGACGGCAAACGGCCCAATCGCCATGTTGCCGCTGACCGTCGTCGTCCCCAGTGACGGATCACCCGGATTGTTGCCCAGACGCTCGATGGTTCCCGCGCCCGACCCTGAAACCGCGATCGATAGCGTTGAATAGGCCGGCAGGCTGACGACAGTCTGTTCGTGGGGTGCGAGTGCTTTCATTTGATCCCCCTAGGCCGCTGCCGCCAGGCGGGCGCCGGGATTGTCGGCGAGATATTCAGCCTGGTTGGCGTAGAACTTGCCCAAGGCGATCTCGTCAGCCGTGGCCTGTGGGTAGACACTGCCCGGAACAACCTTGACCACCCTGTCGCCCTCTCTAACCAGCCACGGCGTGACGACGGCCTTCTTCTCGAAACGGTCGAAGGCACGTTCGTCCAGGCCGGTGGCGGCCCTGATGTCATTACGTGCTACGAGCATTGCCGCCTGCGCGGCTTCGGCGGTTTCCTCCGCCTCTCGAATCTCTGCGACCCGATCGCCGAAACGACGCTCGACTGCCAGGTCCCGAAGCTGCCCGAACTGCTCATCCAAGAGCCCGGACAGACACCCAGGGGCCGAAAGGACCGCATCCACGATCCGTTCGTCCTTAGTCCCCATAACAAAAGACATGCGCTCATTGGGGCTCATTGCCCTCACCATGGCGCGAATTTCCTGCCGCTCCAGCGCAGCGGCGAGATTGCTCGGATCCGGCGCCGGGATCGAAATTGCGGCTCTCGCCGTCTTGGCATCGGCGAAGGCCTTCGCAATCGGCGCGTAGGCCACCCTCAGGCCCGGAATATAGTTCTTGGCCGCCTCGTCCATCAGGACTTTTTCACGCCCTACCTTCGTAAAGCTCGGATCGCCATTGATGGAGGCGGCGCGTTGGCCAAACCGATCGGCTACGTCAAGGCAAAGGGTCGCGGCCTGGCGAAGGGCATCGTTGTTGATGCGGGCTACAATCTGCTGGGTGCGAATGTTCATTGACCGGCCTCTCAGGCTTTCACGCTGTTGATAAGTTCATTGCCGCGCGCGCGGCTGGCGTCCTGCCAGTTCATCCCGCCATCGGGTGCGAACTGGCCATGACGGAGCGGCCACGGGATCGAATCGGGGATGCCGAAGAACGACCGGACAGGCGTCGGGCCGACTGGCACATTCTTGTTGTCGAGAGCCATGTCATGGCCGGCCAGGTCGATGAACGCTGCCTGCAATTCGGTGAGCGCGGCGGCATAGCGGGTGCCGGCTGCGGCGTGGCTTTCGAGTAGTTCGGATGGTTTCATTTTCGTGGTCTTTCCTTCACCAAGCGGTTTGAAATGTGCAAGAATACGCGACAGGTGCCTGCCGACTGGGGTTAAGCATCTCAACGACGCCAGCGACCGAGTTCGCGATATCGTCGTGGGCGTTTGGACCGTGATCGATCGATTCCCGGCCACCACGCGCAACTCGACGCTCCAGGCCCACGATCTGATTGACCAACTTGTCGTCATCGAGCAGATCAACACTGCCGCTGTTCAAGAGCGGCAGAAGATCCCGATAAAGATCCGAGCGCGTCTTGTCGGCCACGCGGTATGTGATCCCGTGCTTGCGGAACTGTTCGCGCGGCCACTCGCCGGCATATCGATCGCCCGTAACCGATGAGATGCCATAGCTCTTCAGCAAGGCTGCAAAGTCCGACACGACAGCTTCAGGTGAGAAGGGCGGCTTGCGCTCCCGAGTGGCATCAAGCACAGCCTTGCGTTCTGCCCTGTGCCCTATGGCCAACGTCATCGAGTCGTTGCTGCCGCCAGATGGATCGACAAAGGCTTTGTAGGCCATGCCAGCCGGTGCGCGCTCCGTCACGTTCAAGCTGACACATGCCTCGACCACTTCGCGAGTGACAAAGGCTTCGATGTCAGACCGCCACTCGGCAAGCCATTCCGCCGAAGCTGCCGCATGATCACGTTCCAGGGCAGCATCGACCACGGACTGCCGAACGGTCGGGTTCATCTCCCTCGTGGTGGCCTTCCAGACAAGCGGGGTTCCATCCTTGCCCCAATAGCGCCTGTAAGCGTCCCAGAGAGCGCCCTTGCGTGCATAGGGTGACGAGGCACAGAGCAGCATCGAAGTGGGGACAGTGGCCATACCAGGCCTCACAGCGTCGAGGATGGCAAAGTCTGGCTCTGCCGCGTCATCGGTGCGCCAGAATGCGATTTCGTCGGCCAGGACAGCCGCATAGGTGTAACCACGCGTCGAGCGGAACGATGCTGTTCCTACTTCGATGGTCACTGAATTGGTAAGGTCGAATGAGTCCGCCGTTTCCCGATCGATCAGCAGCGCAAGGCTGGGGATGCCGGTCAGCATCGCCTTGATGTAGCGGACGATGACGCGGGCCTGCCGACGATCGGCTGCGATCACCAGCACAGTGGCGCGCTCGCCTGGTGCGAGGTATTGGCGGTAGTCGAAGAAGCACGCCAGGAACACGGCAACAAGGGCCATCACGAACGACTTGCCGCCACGGCGCCCGACGATGAGCCAAGCCTCGCTGCCGGCCTCGGTAGGGGCTTCTGTGCGTCCTGTGTGGTGCTTGAACGTCGCCAGTTGATCGTCCGACATCGGCAAGCCAAAGAACGCCGCGAGGAAGGCGAACCACGACGCGTAGTTCTCCCGTTTCTTGAACCATGGGGCGAACAGCAGCGGGCTTTCACAGGCCTGGAGGATGTTCATGCGGCGTGGCCCGCAATGATGTCCTGAAGCGAAGGCGTCACGTCCCGTGCGCGGCGCTCAAGGCCGATGTCGGCAAGCAGGCGACGTTGCGCATTCGTCAGGGCCATGAACTCGCCAAGGTCGACAGGATCGCCTGACAGGTACGTTGCACCGGCATCCTTGATCATGGCGCCGAGCAGTGCCGCACTGTCCACAATCTCACGCTTCATGGCCGACAGGCGATCGATGCCGCCAAGGTCTTTGGCTATCTGGTCGCGAAGCTCGAATGTAGCCTGTGCCGCCCTGGTGCGGCGGTCCAGATCGTCGAGTGTGCGCAATCGGGCTTTCGGCCCTTTCGAGGACGCAACGGCCTGGCTCTCAGTGTCTATCTGGTCGGTATCTGCAAGCAATTAAATTAACTCCAAATCAGTTAATTGCAATCTACCACCGACGCGACATGCACGCAACACGATCTTATAAGAGCAATAATCTCAATGTGTTATCGGTAGACTGGCGGAGATGTAATCCGCAAGTCGGGCTGGGCCTGGAATGCGAGCGGGGAGGGGTCTTCGCATCGAGGAAAAAGCCAGCGCGGCCGGGCGTCGCTCGGTGCGGGTCTATTCGGCCTCTACATCAGAACCATCGTTTAACCGGGACAAGCGGGACATTGCGGGACATGTCACGGTATGTCACGGCAGGAAGGCGGGACAGGACGGGACATATACCTTTAGGTATGTCCCGGCTGTCCCGTCCCGGCCTACGCGAAACACCGCCACACATGATCGTCATAGAATTCCACAAGCTTGCGTTCCCTGAGAGCATCCCTTGCGCGCTGGAATGCCTTCCGTTTGGCTTCGGCTGTGTCGTCTGCTGAATGGCGATAGAAGTGCTCTCGCCAGCGTTCAATCATGACCACATTGCAGGGCGGCCAGTCTGCCCCGGTCTTCACCGCTCCATGTTCAACGATAGCGTCGTCCAGGGCGTTGAGTGCAGCACGGTTCTTGGCAGACAATGAGGAGGATTTCTCCACCTTCACGCTTGCATCGATTTCGGGAACCAGGCTGGCGCCGGCAGACACCATCCTGAAGCCCCATGAGCCGCTGCTGTCGGCATCCTTGTGGCGTTCGATTGTCAACGTGGCTGTGAGGGCATCCTTGTCGCCTTCCATACGCAAGCGGCTGTCGAAGCTTCCCCAGAAGTGAGTGTGCATCCTTGCCCGCGTGTCGTCCTGCCAGCCTGTATGAGCCACCACAAGGACGGACGCGCCTGTCTCGCGAAGGATACGCTGTATGCCATGCACCCAGGCCCGAGCGGTTTTGTCCTCGATCTCGCTGCCCTTCATCGAGCCGCCGAAAATGTCGATGACGACAAGCGAGAAGTTGCCCCGAATGTTCATAGCCTTGATCAACTCCGACACGTCGTCGGCAGTGTCGAGGCAGATCTCTTGTGGATAGAGAAAGGCCCTGCGGTCTTCATCGGGAACTGCGTGGTGCTGGTACCATGTCGGGATGCGCAGCCGACCAACGCCGTTGGCGCCCTCGGTAGCGACGAACAGGACACCACCCTCGCTCACGGCATGGCCGTGCCAGTCGCGCCCGCTATCGACCGAAAGCCCGATGTCGATCGCCAGGAACGATTTAAACGAGTTGGACTTGCCAAACATCAACGCCGTGCTGCGCTTTTGGATTAGGCCATCAACAAGCCATTCCGGTTCCGGCATAGCTTCCATTTCGGCATAGCTGAGAAGATGCATCAGTAGCCCCTCCCTGCCATGCGGCGGTACTCTCTTGCGGCAACCTCGACGTGAGAGGGTTCCGGCGCTACCACTGGTCGATACGGCCTACCCTTGAACTCGGCAACGATGCCCGAGACGTAGCTATATGACCGCGCAACCGGCTCATGCTCGATGCCCGCGTCATCAAAGCGGAACACCGCGCATTGAAGGTGATTGCGTGCAGTCACCAGATGCCGAAGGGCAGCGTCTACGTAAAGGTCTTCAGTGCTTCGGTTCGGGATCATGCTGCACCGCCGATCCCGAAAGCCAGCTCGGCTACGACACGGGCGGTTGGCGGCTTGAGACCGTAGCGTTCCCGCAAAACTTGTGCTTGGAAATTAACTGCAAATAGGCTAATTTCAAAACTGTCAGTTGCCGGGAAGCCTGACGATTTTTGGAGGCCGGAAGCGTATCGAGCGCTTTCCGGCCTCGCTTCATTCAGGGCGTTCATCGGCGCCCCCGGCTGTTATAGGCCTCAGCGGCGACTGCGCACGCCTGTTCCGTGGTCAAGCCGAACCTGAAACACAATTCTGAGATGACTGGAAAGGTGAGTTTCTGGCTGCGAAGGCGTTCGGCGAGCCATTCGGCGGCCAGGTCGAGCGCGGCAGAGTGCTCGTGTTCGGCTGGTGTCAGATACTCGCTCATGCAGCGGCTCCCGACATCACGTCTGCGAAGTAGGCGCGCAGAGTATCGCGGGACGTAACCCATTGCCGTCCGACCTTCTTTGCCGGGAGTAGGCCGCTTTCGAGGATATAGAACGCTTGACGCTCGTTCTTGAGGTTCAGCTCCCGCGCAATGGCGGCGGCGCCCCAGACAAGCCCCAGGCCCTGGTCTTCATGTGAGGGAATGTTGTTGCTCGGAATCATCCGGCAAGCTCCATAAAACTGGCGCTCGCGTGCAAATGATCCGTCAGGAATCAAAAAGGGCAGCGAGCGCGGGTTAAATTTTCCGCTTGCTCTCCGCCCTTCGGCAGCAAAGGGTTACCAGCACTTGCCGCGCATCCGCGCACCGCCTTCGCGGTCAACCCATTCGATCGCATTCGCGTCAAATGGGCGGGTAAGCTTCTAGCCCACAAGAGATTGAGCCATCCGGCTCGTTCCACCGATCGTCATCCAACGACAGTTGTTGAAATAGTTAGTACATGTTTTGTTCTATTGCAACCCTCTCCCGCTCACTATCAACAGGCACCATTCCTTGACAAGAGGATTATTTGCGACATAATGCGACATGGTCCCATTCATTCCGAATGGCTACGCGGGGAGTTGCCTTCAATGTCGGTTCGCAAACGCAAGTGGACTACGGCCAAGGGCATCGAGAAAGAGGCGTGGATTGTCGACTACGTGGACGGGCAGGGCGTTCGCAGGCTGAAGACGTTCGAGCGCAAGAAAGAGGCCGACGCCTGGGAAGCTGCAACAACCGTGCAGGTCAGCGAAGGCACTCACGTTGCCGAAAGCCAAAGCATTACGGTGAAGGCGGCCGGGGACAAGTGGATCACGTCTTGCGAGAACGCGGGCCTTGAGCGGTCAACGATCGATCAATACCGGAACCACCTGGATCTCCACATTGACCCTTACATTGGCCGCACGCTTCTATCGAAACTCGGCGTTCCTATGGTGCGCGCTTTTCAGGACAAGCTTCGCGAAGAAGGCCGATCGCCAGCTATGGTGAAGCGCGTCACTGTAAGTCTCGGCAGCATCATCGCCGATGCTCAAGAGCGAGGCCATGCAGCCCGCAATGCGGTTCGTGAGATGTCGAAGCGCCGTGGTGGTAAAGCCCGCAAGGGTGAGCGGCGCCAGAAGGCCCGGCTTCAAGTCGGTGTCGATATCCCGGCGCCCACCGAAATCAGCAAATTGCTTCAGAAGGCGGAAGGCAGATATCGCCCTTTGCTGATCACTGCGGTTTTCACAGGCATGCGGGCTTCAGAGCTTCGCGGCCTCCGCTGGAGCGATGTCGATCTGAAGAAGAATGAAGCCCACGTTCGCCAGCGCGCAGACAAGTACCACAGCGCCAAGAATGCCGAGGCCCACGATCCCATAGGCATGCCTAAGTCAGACGCGGGCCAGCGCACCATTCCGCTGCCGCCTATGGTGGTGAACACGTTGAAGGAGTGGAAGCTTCAGTGCCCCAAGGGCGAGCTCGATCTAGTTTTCCCGAATGGCGAGGGAAACATTGAATGGCACGCCAACATCATCACCCGGGGTTTGATCCCGCCGCAGATCGCCGCCGGCATAACGATCGACACCGGCAAGAAGGACGGGCAGGGCGCTCCAATTCTGGAGGCTAAATATACCGGCATGCATTCGTTGAGGCACTTCTTCGCATCGTGGTGCATCAACCAGCCGCAGCATGGCGGCCTAGGGCTTCCGCCCAAGGTAGTGCAGGAGCGTATGGGGCATTCGTCCATCACCATGACCATGGACGTATACGGCCACCTGTTCCCCAACACGAACGACGCCGACGCGCTGGCCGCTGCGGAGCAAATACTCATGTCAGCCGCCAACGCGACATAAACGCGACATGGTTTCGTCTTGGGCTTGCCGGTTCCTGCTAAGTGCTTGAAATTGTTTGGCTGGGGAACCTGGATTCGAACCAGGACTAACGGAGTCAGAGTCCGTGGGTCTACCGTTAACCTATTCCCCAAAAAGCCTTTGAAATCAAGGCTTTGGCCGAACGAGCGAAAAGCGGTTAGACACTTTTCTTGCGCGGGTTAGTCAAAACCCGTTCTCGTTTCGGGCTGGCTTGTATCACATTCGCCATGTCGATCAAGACCCCTGACACGTCTGCGGACGAAGAATAATGCTCATCCATCTCGATTGTCTCCTGGCCGAGGAAGTTCTTGATGTCCTCAAGCTTATAGCCGAGCGTCCGCAACTCCGCCGCGACCGTGTGGCGGAGGCCGTGCATCGTCAGGCCTTCGCCGGCAATGCCCTTGTCGACGCATTTGGCGAAGAATTTCCGAATCGAGGCGGTGAAGCCCATCTCGGTCCAGGGCTGGCGATCCGAGTTGAGGCACAGCATCGTCACGTCGATCTCGGCGATCGGCCATGCGGTCAGCGCGTCATCGAGAATGCGCTTCAGTTCGCCCAGTGCCGGCAGCTTCATCAGCTTGCCGTTCTTGCTCGCCCTGAACGAGATGTAGCCGTCGCGGTACGCCATGCGCGGCAGGCGCAGGATGTCGCCGCGGCGAATGCCGAGGAAGCGGGCAAGCGCCAGGGGAACCTTGTAGTGCAGAGGTGCCGCGGCCAGCACCTCGACACGCTCCGCCTTCGTCCAGGGCCGGTTCTCCTTGCGGCGGTCGGCAGGGATCTTCGCCTTCTCCAGCTCCAGACATGGATTGGTGCTGACCAGTCCATATTCCTTGCCGTGCCTGAAGGTGGACGACAGCATCGCCATCATATGGTTGGTGAAGGCGCCGCGACGTGTCTTGACCGTCTTGTCGCGCAGCTTGGCCATGAAGGCGGAATCGATCAGCGAGAGCGGCGTTCTGGTGATCGGCTTCAGATGGTCCATGTATTTGAAGTAGTCGGACCGGGTCCGGGGCGCGAGGTCGGTGAATTTCGGCGATTTCTTGTAGCTTTCCAACAGCCCGCCCAGCGTTCCGGCCTCGGGCTTTTGAGGCGCGTGCAGCTTGTCGAGACGATCGACCTCGGCGGCAAGAGCCTGGCCGGTCAATTTCGGGTCGATCGGCGTGCCGCTCTTGCGGTGATAGGCACGTTCGTTGCCCAGCCTGTCCTTGTAGCGTTTAACGCCCGTAATCTTCACGCGCATCGAGAAGCCCCAGCCAATCGTCGCCGCTCAGCGGCAGCGAATCGTCCTTGCTATCCAACCACTTGTCAAGCGCCCGCACATCGTAGCGCACGAGGCTGCCGATCCGGACCGGCGTGACCTTGACGTGCGCCTTGAGCCATTCGACCGACGCGCCACCGCAATATTGCGCGGCTTCGGCGGGCGACAGCATGCGCCTTGCGGGCAGGGGGACGGATCGTGACGTCATCGCGGCTCGCCGCTCAAGCCCGCACGGCAATGCCGAGGTAGCGCTGCAGGCGCTCAAGGAAAGCGAGTTCGGCCTTCATCGCGCCCCATGGCTCGATGGCGCCGGTAAGCCTCGGCGGCGGCAGGTCGCTGCGGACGAGGGGGATGCCTGTTCTGGAACCGTAAAGGGCGCGCGCCTCGGCCGTGCCCATGCGCTCATCCATCTCGGCGACCAGCCTGGCGTAAACCGGCGCGATCGGCGGCAGCCGCGCCGCCTTGAGGATCGGCGCATCGAGCGCCGCCTTGGACCGCCTGATTCCTTCGACCACGGCGCCACGGGCAAGTTCGGCCGGCACGCCTTGCTCGACCAGATACGCGGCGGTGCGAAGATCGAATTCGACGACGACGGGCCGGCCGATATCGCCCAGCAGATATTCGTGGCCGTCATGCAGCAGGAAGTAACCGGCAAGAACGGCATCGCCGTTCTCGCGAAACAGAGCGTCCGCGCCCATGACGCAATGCTGCGCGACCGACACGGCGGCGCCCTGGTGCCGGCCATTGAAGCGCGAGACCTTCGACAGGGTGCTGGCCAGATGGGCGAAGTCGATCTGCTCGGCGCGGATTTCGGCGAGGTCGGCGACCTTAGCGTCGAACATGACGATCGGCGCGTTTGCCGCTGTTTCCGACGATCGACGGGCGGCCTGCTGCACGGCCAGGCGCTCGTCCCTGGTCAGGTGCTTGGCGGGCGCGCTCATTGGCTCGCCTCCGGCAGGCTCGTCTCGACCTTGCGGAGCACGGTCTGACGAATGGCCGGGAAGATCGGCAGCCGGTCCAGATAGGAGGCAAGGACCGTGAGGCAGCGCTCCCGCTGGCCGGCCCAGGGATCGAGGACCAGGGCCGCGCGGGCCGTGCAATAGCGCCCCCAGTCAACGAGCAGGGCCTGCGTTTCCGACGTGTCGCGCGGTAGAGGCGGCCTGTTCGGCAAAGGCGTGCAGGCCTTGGCGATGAGGTCCGCCACCATGTCGGGGCGGCTGTGAATCTCGCGCACGGAGGCGGCGTTGGCGCGCTTTGCGGCGGCTTCCCTGAACTCCGCGATCTCTGCCCAGGTGAAACCGGCGCCGATCAGGTCGCGTGATCGCACGCCGCCGGTGGCGGCGAAAAGATCGCGCATGGTCTCGGCCATTTCGAGACAACGGGGATGGGAGTCCCCGGCTTCATCGGGCAGGGCGGACAAAGGTTCAGGCATGCGGATTTCAGCGTCAAACATAGGCGGTCTCCTGGTTGGGGATAGGCAGGGCGTCACGGCACAAGGCCAAGGACGATCGCCATGCAGAACACGATGGCTGCGAGCGCGGCGAGTGAAGGCAGTTCCCTGGCGGGTTTGGCGTGGTAAAGCTCGGTCTTCGGCGAGCGGGGGAGGCTTTGCGGATGAGGCGATGGCTGGTTGCGGCGCTGCTCGGCGCGATAGGGACAGGGCAGACGTTCGCCTATTCCGACGAACAGATGAACGTCATGTCCGACATCGGCCAGGCCATCGCGGCAACCAGGATCTGCTCCAGGGTCAAGGTCAGCGACAGCGCGGCCGCAATCATGCTGGCGGCCTATGAGGTCAAGCTCGACGATCCCGTCGTCGCCGGCGTCGTGAAGAGCAAGATCGAGGAGACGGTCTCGGCTTGGGCGGGCAAAAGCGAGGATATGGCCTGTGCGGCCGTGCTCATGCTCTACGGCCCCGCCGGCTCCAATGTCCCCTATTTGCTTCTTCCCAAGGATTAGGTCCACCACACGCTCCAACCGTTCAACGATGTGAGACGTAAGTGTTGCCTACCTATATCGTCAAGATGACAGGAGGTAAGTTGTTCTTACATAGCGCGCGTGGAACGGCCGCCCAATGCGTCAATCGTACTTGTTTTGTTCTCATCGGTGAGTCATGGTGACGCAGCCGTGAGTGGAGCGCTTGATGCTGACATACTTCGTTGTTCAGGGTTATGAGAAGACAGCCAAAGGCGCGCTGGCAGCCGCCACCCCGATTCAGGTCCAGGACGAGCAGCATGCGATGCGGCTGGCTGAAAAACTGTCTAAGACCAACGCCGGGGTGATCGCCTTCAGCCGCAGCGGCGATCCGGCCAGCGGCGAATATGAAGACGCCACGATCCTGTTTTCGTGCGGGATGTTGCCTGCGCTGGAACACGAGATTGCTATTGCGAGCTAAACAGAGCCAGTCGATGGCAACGACTAATCTTGGCAAGTTGACTAGCGTTCCATTTCGGCCGTCTTTCGGCCGCAAAGTCGAAGTCTGAAAAAGCCACGATATTTCTCCTTCGGCCAAACTAGGCGAGTGAAGAAGCGATTTGGGCCTCTCGGCCCGCCTCGCGAATCGCCATCCAAATTGACTAAGCAGAACTTGGGTGACGCCTCACAATCAAGGCGCCAGCGCCTCGGTTGAACAAGGCAGTTAACAGTTATCTTGCCGCATGGTAGTAGTCAGAGCATGTCCTGCTTTTGAGGCACTACTTTTATATTGCGGGAGTCGCCGTTGCCGAAAGACGATATGCCCGACGTCATCGCGCTTCTGCCGGGGATAAGCGGCAGCCGACTGACAAAGGACGGACGGGTCGTGTGGGGCTTCGCCCCATCCGCTTTGGCCAGCATATTTCTGTCTGGCGGCGACAGCCTCGAACGCGCGTTGCTGCTCAGGGAAGACCCGGTTGAGGAAGACGATCTTGGCGACGGGGTTGTAGCGGATGAACTAATCCAGGACCTCCACTTGATCCCAGGGTTCTGGAAGATTGACGGCTATACCAAAGTCCTCGAGACCATCAAGGCAAATTTCAAGGTCACTCCGGGGGAGAATCTGTTTCCGTTTCCATATGATTGGCGTCGGGATAACCGCGTAGCGGCGCGTAAGCTGGAGCAATCCTGCAACCAATGGCTAAAAACTTGGAGAGCCAAGTCCGGAAACAACAATGCCAAGCTGATATTGATCGCCCATTCGATGGGAGGGCTGGTGGCAAGGTATTTCCTTGAATGCCTTCAAGGTTGGAAGGACACCCGAGCCCTAATCACATTTGGCACTCCCTATCGCGGCTCGCTCAACGCTGTCGACACACTGGCCAATGGTTTGCGGATGGGTCCCTTTGGAACGTTCGATTTCAGCAAGACCGCAAGGAGCTTCACGTCGATCTATCAACTTCTGCCAATCTACCCCTGTTATGACGATGGAGGTGGAAAGTTACTGCGCGTCGGCGACATAGAGGGAATCCCCAATGTCGACGCGGGCCGCGCCGGCGCCGCGCTGAGGTTCCATCGCGAGATCGAGGAAGCGGTCACGCGCAACCGAAACCTCGGAGACTTCGAACATGAAGGCTACAAGGTCTATCCTGTTGCGGGTATAGAGCAGTCGACCAGCCAATCCGCCGTCCTTGATGGCGTTGGAGTCGAGCTCCTTCAGAGTCACGATGGCAAGAACTATGGTGGCGACGGGACTGTGGCGAGCGTATCCGCCCAACCTATCGAGCACACATTGGGTGAGTCTTCCGTTTTCGTGGCGACGCGGCACGGATCGATCCAGAACGCCGATGCCGTGCTCGTTCACATTCGGGGGCTGATAAAAAGCTTCTATTTCGACCTTGGTTCGTTTCGGGGGGCTGCCGGAGCCCTTTTGCCCGATCTAGCGCGTGTGGATTTAAGAGTTCCAGATTTGTTGACCACTGCCGAGCCAGTGATGGTCCAAGCGCGTTCGTCGAGAGAAGATATCAAACTTGAGGTGAAGCTCTCAGAAGGGGATGGGCGCCACATCGCAACCAGGACGATGACGAGATCGACGCACGGTCTCTTCAGAGCGGAGTTTCCTCGGCAACCGGCCAATACATATAGGGTGCGCGTCTCGTCGCCGACGGGCGGAGTGGAACCGGCCGAGGATTCATTCGCGGTCGGCAACCTGGCGGCAGCGCCGGCCTGGCGGCATTTTGCAAGGGAGTTCTGACGGTATGCCTTCGATCTGGGAATACCCTACGATCACTTGGCTTGGCGACAGGGGATTTTTTGTTGAGGCAAGCTCGCCTGCGGCCACGGTGCGTGAGCAACTGCAGGAATATCCTAGGGATTGGCTGGTCTTAATCGACCCAATGTCACCTGGAAATTTCTACGGTTTTAGAGCCGCAGCGGTGAAACGGGCTCTGCGCGGCATGCAGAACAGCGCCGTCCGCAGACCAATAAGCGATTTTGTTGGAAGCGTGACGCGGCATCAAATCGAAACGATCTACTACGAACCACTGGGTCCACAGCAACAGCAACAGCAACAGCACAAACAGCAGCGACAGGTGGCTAGCCGATTAGTCGTCCTCCTCGACCGTTCCGGCAAACCTGTCAGGCTTGGCAGCTACGTCGGACAACAGCAGAAACAACAACAACAGCAACAACAGCAGCAGCAGCAGGAACAGCAGGAACAGCAGCACCCAATGGAGGCGGCTCCCCCTGTCAGCGGAAGCGGCGAGTTCGTCTTCGGTCGATTTAACCGTCTCGGTCTCGGTCTCGGTCTCAGTCTCGATGGTGGGCTTTTTGCTCAACGGCCGTCGCCGGCGGCGGCTACTATGGTGGGGCCGACAAAGGCAAAGCCTGACGCTGCGTCCGCAAAAGCGGCGCGGGCTGCCAAGGCTGCGTCGCCAAAGGCTGGCGCAGCGCCCGCTAAACTGGCGCGGACTGCCAAGGCCATGTCGCCAAAGGCCAGCGCCGCGTCCGCAAAAGCGGCGCGGGCTGCCAAGGCTGCGTCGCCAAAGGCTGGCGCAGCGCCCGCTAAACTGGCGCGGGCTGCCAAGGCTGCGTCGCCAAAGGCTGGCGCAGCGCCCGCTAAACCGGCGCGGACTGCCAAAGCCACGTCGCCAAAGGCCAGCGCCGCGTCCGCAAAACCGGCGCGGGCTGCCAAGGCTGCATCGCCGGTCACCAGATCCGCCAACTCGGCGGGGGCGGAGAAGGCAGCTTCACTTCAGACTGCGCCCCTGGCAAGAAACAAGCTGGAGCAATCCGAACGCCAGCCGGTGCCTCTCACTGTTTCGGGCAATGCGCCGCAAGAGCTTCAGATCCGCGACACAGGACGGCTCAAGTTCCGCATCGAGCACGCAGCCGAGGCGACTCCCCTGTCTGGCGCGCATGCCGATGCTCTCGTCGAACCGGACGAACCGATCCGCGTGTCGCTAGCGGCGAACGGCGTCAGGATCGAACTGGTCGGAGCCGATTTTCGAGAGTTGACTCCGCCGCAGCCTGGGGACGCAGCCGAGTCGACTTTTGCAATCAAGCCAATGGAGACGGGTGATCTGGATCTCGCCCTGTTGTTCCGGCAAGGCGGCAGCGAGCTTGCACGCTTGATCTTCAAGGTGAAGGTGATTGAGGGAGTGGCATCGAAGGCGGCAATTGGCGCGCGCAAGGCAGCAGCCCCCCGCGAACTTGCTGCAGATGACCTAGTGGACCTCTATATCGAGGAGCGCCAGGAGTTGAACGGCGTTCGCTACCGCTACCTGCTGACGGCGACCAGTCACGACATCCGGTATCGGGAGTTCTCGACGCCAAATGTCCTGAAAGATCGTGGCGGTGGCATATTCGCCAGCACGATAGCCTATGTCGACTGGATCTACAAACAGGTGGGCAAGGAGTTGGAGGGTCGCGCGGATGCAGCCGATCTGCAGCGGTCGGTTCGTGCAATCGGCGTGGATCTGTGCAAGCAACTTTTCGACGCGGATTTCATACGGACTCTGTGGCCGCTGCGGGATCGTATTCGAATGATCCGCATCGTATCCTGGGAGCCATTTATCCCATGGGAACTCCTCCGGTTACGGAATCCCGATACTGGTGAGGACGACGAGAAGTATCTCGCCGAGTATGGCTTGGTTAGGGAATTGATCACACAGGACGTGGTGAGGCGCTTATCGCTAGACCGCTGGAAATACCTGAAAGGCGAATATCTAAGCCCCGAGGTGAAAAAGATCGGCGCAGAGATCGACTACTTCACACGCATTCTTCCCGGGCGTGGCGTCCATCCAACTGCCATTGAGCCGGATGACGACGCGTTTTATGAATGCGTGAAGAAGGGCGATTTCGACGTGCTTCACATCGCTTGCCATGGAAACGCCGAGCACACACAGATCGAAAGCTCCGAGCTTCTTATCGGCGAGGCGGATCGCGGGCCGGGGCAGCCGCCAAAGCCGATCGTCATCGACCCTGTGACATTGCGCTCCGAAGGGAACATGAGAAAGAGCAAGCCGATTGTATTCTTGAATGCTTGTGAAAGTGGGCGACTTGGACCCAGCCTGACCAGCTGGAGCGGCTGGCCGGAGGCCTTCCTGAGCGCCGGCGCCGGCGTTTTCGTTGGGACGTCCTGGCCCATCCGGGACCAGCCATCGCGTGTGTTCGCCGAAACGTTTTACGACGCGCTACTCGCAGGCAACATACTTGCGGAGGCAACCACCATGGCGCGCGCCAAGGCAAAAGAACTTGGAGACGCGTCTTGGCTAGCCTACAAAGTGTTCGGATATCCGCTTGCGCGCCACGTATCTGGGCTACCGATTTGATGGAGGTTTTGAGGTACGAGTGATTCGCTTGAGTTTTCTGGATTGGTGGTGGGGCCATCCCGGGAAGCCCCGTAGTACGGGGGAGATAGCCCGTCGGCTTCGGCCGGCGGGTTTTTCTCCGTCAATCAATAGGCTCAAATGGGCCGTGGTGGCGTTGCGGTTTATCGCTTCGATCTTCGCCAGCCGGCCGCAACGGCTTCCGCTTCCGAGCAGAACCACCTTTCGCCTTTGTTTTGGCTAATGACCGTCACCGAGTAATATTTCTGTCCTGGCACATGGTAGATGCGTTCACCGCTCGCCGAAATGTTGCCTTTGATCTTGCAACTGGCGTTGCCGTTGCCGGTCGCAAAAAGCGGTGCAGATGGCGTCTGAACGTCGTCACTGTGCTGCGCTCGCCAATCCCATGGGGCCTGAAACGACCCCACCCACAAACCGAGCTTTGTCGCCTTGGCCTTTGCCTGTTGTGTAGCGTATGCGCCGTTGCTGTATTTGGGCCAATCAAGTGCTTGGCCATGCTCGACCATCCAGCTTGCAGCGCTGGCGCCGTCAGCTCGCGTGCAGTCGCCAACGAAGCGCCCGTAGCGGTCCCACGTGATGAATGCGCACTGGACGGGCGTGGAGGCAGCCAGGAAGCCATCCAACGCTTCAGCGGAACGTCGGCCGCACGGATATTCGAAACCCTTTGCATCATCGCAATATTGGCTGCTTTCCGGCGCGTCGATCCCGTTAAAGCGCACCCGCTGCCCGTGCACCTCGATCGTGTCGCCATCAATGACAGAAGCTACGCCAGCGATCACCATCGGCTTCGGCTTGATCAGGTTTTGCAGATTGATTTCCGGCAACGATCCGCTGTGGTGCATGGCGAATTGCGTTGCCAAGGCCGCCGCCGCGGCGACCGTCACCAGCACGAGGCGAAGAGGCACGCTTGCCCATCGTCTGGCGCGGGTGCGCTTCGCCCCAGTGCGCCGCCGCCACTGGTCAGAGTTGTTGTCGTAACGGGATCTATCCAATTCCGCGCCCAAACTCGATTTTGCTATTGCTCGTCGCTGAAAAACACCTTTCGCGTGGTTGGGTCTTCTGCGACGACACAATTCAAGCCGTCATCAAAATCGGCCAGGCCAGCGGCCATATCCGGGCCGTTCATCAAGCATCTCTTATAGAGAGCTTCAAATGAGGATTGGTCGGGGAGCACCGCCATGCCCTGGATAAGCCGCGCAATGGCAATCGACTGCTTCCCACGACATTGCTTGTATTCTTCACTGTCCGTGTTTTGGTGCCTGTGCAAACAAAGCTTATCGGCCATTGCGAACAACTGCTGCATTGAATTGCCTTCGGCCGTAGCGGTACCATTCATTATGGTGCCAATCACGCTAGCCAAAGCCGCTGCGATAAAATGCAAACGCAAATGCATGCAGCTACCCCAAAACCCCGAGCACGATAATGAGCGCTCTGCATGTTATTGTCGAATCCGCTATTTGAAGGATTGGGAGAGGGGTAAACAACATGGTTTCGTTTCCATTCGAAAGATCGGGAGAATGGCATTTTTTTACGGAATTCGATGAACAGCGGCGGGTCGCCCTCGAAGCCTCGCCAGGATTCCCCGATATAGCCGACGCAATTTGTCGTAGTATTCTGCCTATCCCCAAACTAAGCAAAGAGCCTGCAAACGATGAGCGGCTAAGAGATTGCTGGCGTATCAAGTTTGTGTTCTCGGTGCCTCCTGTTGCTTTTGACAGGTTCTTCAATGGTCCTTGCGGCATTCGAGCTCAATTTCTCAATGATGCCGAGTTAGGTCGACGCGCGAATTCACATATGGTGATGATGCTTCGTCCAAAGGTGCTCCATGCTTTGGAAAGTGAGGATACGCTGCGAACGGATGGCCCGGGGCAATGGTCGGCGTCCGGCTCAATTGATGGTCTGTCGTCCAAGGTGTGGATCAATGAATTGTCGGTGCATTGCAATAGTCGAGACTTGGCGATAGCCCAATGGGAAGCTGCAGCAGGCCAAAACGGTACAGACGGTAGGGGGCTTTGCGCGCCTATCGGAACGGAGTTGGTGTTGTTCGGCGCGTGGATAAATCCTGACGGCGTTGAGATGGTGTTGCCGGAGAAGATAAAACGCCACGATGAGATTCATCGTCGCGGTTATTCCTAACTCGTTACCTTCTAGGACATCCTCACCCGCACTCACGCTGGCTACCGGCGAAGAAGGAAGGCCCGCTCAACGATAAGCAGCAAACATTCAAACAGGCGCTGGCTCTGTCGACGGAAGGATAATTGTCAACAGTTTCAAGGCTAGGCCCGTGCACAGCGAACTTTTCAATTCAAGGGGAATCACTCGGGAAAAAACGAGCTGAAATTTTTTGCCTGGGTACCCTTGAATGTGCTCGAAACCGGTATCAATTACGCATGGTATTCCTCGAACGTATGGAGGTCTATTTTGGGCCACATTTTGACTGAGGGGATTCGCCTATTGGCTAAGGTTCGCCGTTTAATGCGGCGCTAAGGTGGTTCGATTCCACCCCCCTCTTCGAGAGGAATACAAAAAGGCCACGCAAATCAAGCGTGGCCTTTTTGATGTTATAATTATGAGACCGCTGGACGCTGCCATTTTGTACATGCGGCAAAAGCCAAATGGATTTTGTTTCGGATCTCTTCGAAAAGCTCGCTCTCCTTAGAGAGATTCTGCGGATTCAACTTTTCGCAAATGGCAATTACGGCATGTGCTGGATTCTTACCGCCAATCAAATCTATCGAGCAATCGTCAATGATGCTCACAACCCTGCCAGGCCTAGTTACAATCGACAGGTCTCGCAATATCTCTGCAGTGCATGATTTGACTTGGTGCAGCTGGTTGTTGGCTGGAGCAAAGCCTTTTAGATTCTCCACGATTTCGTCAAGGCTAGCACCCGCCCGAGGTGGGTTTGCAAGACGCCAAACAGACAGCTCACCCGCCAGAAGGTCGTTGGACCGGATGAAGCTTTTTAGCAGCCTGTCCTTTTTGAGGTGCATAGGATCATAAGCAGCTCGGCAAATATCTTCGTCCCCTGAGATGGGGCCGGGTGATACCTGTGGGTCTGCGGAGACCTGCTCTCGTGGGCAGATTTCAGGGCAAAGCATTCGAGGTCAGCAGACTTTCGAAGGCCGTATCGCTCAAAAAAGATGTGACCTCTCCAACATCTCGAATGTTGAGTTGTCGAGCCGCGCGATCGTTACCTTCAAGCGAACTGAGGGTCACTATGATCTTATGCCCTCCGAAAAACGTTATCGTCAGGCTGTTGACCGCACCCGCGTCAAACCAGCGGAGCGATACAAAACCATCGTCTTGATCAACGTCTATTTCCGGAGCCGTTACGGATGGTGGAAGCAGAGAGTTCAACGACTGAATATCCAGCAAAATCGAGGTGCTAGGTGCCTTGCTACCTTCGCCAGCCCAACCATCTGGTAGACGGCCCAGTTCATGAATTGCGACCTCAAGCGGACCTCCCCAAACCCCATATGTAAGGCCGAAAAGAAGATCGCCCGACGCTCTCTTCCTGTCCAAGACCAACCGGTTGGCAATCACAACCGAGGCAAAAGCGAAAGACTTGCCGGCATCCTTAGGGAGTAGGTGTTGGCGCATTGCTAGCCGAGCCGGCACCGGCTCCGAATAGAAACTTGCAAAGCTAGTAGCCAGGTCGGTGTGGAAAACGTCCTGTCTATGGCCTAACGCGAGAGGCGCGGCTTGGTGCCGCCTAAAAATATTTGATACCTCTCGCCCAGTTACCAGATCATTTGGGGCCTGTACAAATTCGCAAGGGTCAGGCTGATCGTAAAAATCGGCCAGATTATCCAGATTATCTAGCACTGCGTCGGCTATCGTCGATTGCCTAGCCAGATTGTCCATTACGCCCCCCGAATAAGCCAATCTTACTTGTAATTTCTGATCTCAGCAATCGACTAAGGAGTCTCTTATTGCTGTCATGCATCCGTGTCATTGATGCATCTAAAATTGAAGGAATTGTATGCACCACTCTCTCAACTGATATTGCAGACGCAGTTCTTTCCTGTTGGAAATGCGTAATTCCAATCGCCCAACCCTGCTCGCCACTCGGCGTTGCGTCAGTATTCAGGTGATTAAGAGTCACGGTAGAATCGTTAACAGGCTCAAACCATCCAAGGTTACAGTGCCAAGCAGTCTTAATATCGAATATTGATGGGCTGATATACCCGGACGCTTTATTAAATAGATCAGAAAGTGTATAATCTCTCTCTGCAGACAAAAAGACGTCACGTACTGTAAGATCAATTGAGGCCAGCTGAAGCGATGTCTGACTAGCATTCAGCAATTCTGCAACCTGATTTATATAATTTGCGGCGGCATCCCAAACGCGATTCCATCTAGTATAGAGGAAGCATTCAACACCTATTTGATTGCCGCCTACCGCCATGGACCAATTTGCAGCACCGTTGGGTAACAGAAACGCGAACGTCGCAACAGGGACCTGAATCGTTCTCGACCCTGCCTCGATGCTGGCCTCATTCAAGGTGAAAGCGGGGAGCGACTCCGACCAATTCGAATGCCCGTCTGCCACGCGTTGGACTGATTCCGGCGTGATCAAATTCTTAAATGCCACAACGAACTTTACGCTTTGAATCGCGTGATCATCGTTGATTGGTCGGAATGCGCTTTTGTCGATCAAGGCGAAATCCGTATTTCAATCATCGAATCGATTCCTACCCAGATAGTGCTTTTCGCACACCTCACAACACCGTCAAATGCGATTTTACCGCAAGGTCATCTCGTTTTCGCACGTGCAGCGGCGTTTCGCTGTGTTTGTATTACACATTTCGTTAACGTACCACCCACAGGGGGGCGCCGTGAGCAGCGCTTATAGTCACATCAATGCCAGACCCCAGTTTACCCCATCGTATACCCCGAACTAACGCTTGGAGAGTCAATGCAGCGCGTTTTCCTATTAAGTTATTGATTTTGCTGGTGCCCCCGGACGGAATCAAACCGCCGACCTTCGGTTTACAAAGCGGGTGCGCCGTCGGTGTTTGGCAGTGGACCCAGAGGTTCGAAGCACATTAAGATGCGCATAAGAGGCGCTCGCATTCGTGATTTAGGACCTGTTTCAAGCGCTACCGCGCGTTATATTTCCCCACCACCCGATGGCACACCGGCCAATCAATCCGGCTTTCGCTGAACGTGCGGGCAGGGCGGTATTGCTCGAGCGTCCAGTCACGGTCGTTGATGCCGACCAGGCGCTTGATGATGGCTTCCTCGTCGCCTTGTTCTTTCGGCGGCGTGTGGAAGAACACGGCGTCGGTGTCGCGCGCCGGCTGTAGATGCGGGTTCACCAGCGCGGTGTCGCCCGGCCAATAGGCGGGGATCATCGATTCGCCGCGCACCAGTATGCCGTAGCCGCCCCTGACATTCTGCAGCACAGCCGGCCGCTTGACCCAGTCGATGGCCTCGAAGGTGACGATCATATGGCCTTCGCCGCCCATGGCGGCGGCGTAGATCGGCAGGTCGCGATTGCCGACGAGGTCCTTGCCGGGGATGATCGGCGTCCTCGGCTGGCGCTGCTTTTCGACCTTGGGCGCCGGCGCCGGCGGTGCGCCCTGGCTGTTGAGCAGCCATTCCATGTCGGTGTTGAGCAGCGCCGCCAGCTCGGGCAGGCGGGTCAGCGCCGGCCGCGTCGTGTCCGATTCCCATTGCGTGACCGAGACCCGCTTGATGCCGAAGCGGGCGGCGACATCGTCCTGCGTCAGGCCCGCCGCCTCGCGCGCGCTGCGCAGCCTTTGGCCAAGTGTCGCGGTGTCCGGCGTCATTTTTGTCATGCTCGGGTTGTAACCATTACTTACATAATTGCACCTACGTAGGTGATTGACAAGTAGGTAGGCAACACCTACCGTCAGGCCATGATTCAGATTGTTGAACGCGGCGCCGCCCAAGCGGGCGGACTGGCGAAGCTCGCCTTCGCCTTGGGCATCCGGCACCAGGCCTTCTATTCGTGGAAGCGGGTGCCGGCCGAGCGGGTGCTGGCCTTCGAAAGGCTGACCGGCATCTCCCGGCATGAGCAGCGCCCCGATCTCTTCGGCCCACCTCCCGATGTTGCCGCAGCCGACATCGGCGCCGGCCCCGCTGCCTCCCAAGCCGGGGCCGGCCATCCTTCAAACGGAGCACGGAAATGAGTTTTATCTCGCCGGCATTCGACCCCGGCCATGTCGACTTCGAGGTGTTCGCCCTGTTCCTCGAGGCGCGCCGCGTCCATCGCGGCAAGACCCCGCGGCGTGTCGCCAGGGAGGCGGAGGTGGCGCTCGAGGCCGTGTTCCGCGCGGCGCGTGGACGCAACCCGGGCGCCTTCGAGTTCTTCGCCCTGTGCGACTGGATCGGCGAGGAGCCGGCGCTCTTCCTCAAGAAGGAGATCCGACATGGCTAGTTCATGCGCGCCGGTTCGCTTGGCGTCCTACGACTATCGCGAGCTGGGCAAGCTGCTGCGCGCCAGGCTGGAGAAGGACGGGCGCGGCTGGCGCGTCTGCGCCGCCGAAATCGGCGTCAGCGCCTCCGACCTGTCGCGCATCTGCAATGGCCAGAGCGTCTCGGCACCAAAGGTGATCGCGGTCTGCGACTGGCTGAGCCTGTCGTTTCGCGCCCTCTACGACCCACCGCCGCAATCGGTGACGGCGCGCGGGTTGGCGAGACTGTTTCACGGGGAGAGCACTGAAACAGGATCCGCTGGCCATGTCGAATGACCGTCGAATCTCATCCATGACGGGAGCCCAAGCAATGACACGCGATTCAAGGACCTGCTTCGGCGCGCCGGGCAGCATCGAAGCCGCCAGGCTGTTCAAGCTGCCCCTGCCGATGCAGGCGGAGGGCGTCCGGCTGCTGTTCGAGATGGGCCAGACGATGGAGCAGGTTACGGGCCGGCTGGGGCTTTCAACTCGGCAAATTCGTACCATGCTAGCGCTCGAGGCCCGATTTGCGCGGATGGGCGAGCACCTTCCGTCCATCGAGGGCAAATGAGTGTGGCTATATCTCCCTCGCTCAACCTTATCTCCCTCTGCACAGGAGGCGGCGGGCTCGATCTCGGTTTCGAGTTGGCAGTTCCGCGTGCTCGAACAATCTGCATGGTGGAGAGGGAAGCCTTCGCGGTCGCGCATTTGGTGGCAGCGATGGAAAAGGGTCTCCTACATCCGGCAGCTGTGTGGAGCGATGCCAGAACCTTCAATGGCCGCGCATGGCGTTGTGTGGTTGATGGCGTCATTGGCGGCATTCCGTGCCAGCCGCATAGTCTCGCCGGACGCAAGCAAGGGAGTTTCGATGCGCGAGATCTCTGGAGCGATGCCCGACGCATCGTTGTCCAAGCACGGCCGTGGCTCGTCCTTATCGAGAACGTTGCCGGGATGCTCGCGGCGGGGGCTGACGAAATCGCTGGAGCCGAGAGGGTTTGGCGAGACCTTCGCAAGCTTGGTTTTTCGGTTGAGATTGGACTGTTCACTGCGGCGGAAGTTGGCGCGAGCCACGAGCGCGAGCGGGTCTTCATCCTCGGCATGGCCGACCATGAGAGCAAGTGCGGCCTCGATGCTGAGAGACCATGTGGACGATCCAAACGGTCGGCTGGAGGACGTGGTGGCCAACTGGCCGACGCCTGCAGCGCGGGACTACAAGGGTGCCAATGGATCGGACCATGTGACGAAAGGGGCGGGCCATCTGCACCAGCTGCCGAATTTCGTGGAGCATCTCTGGTATACGCCCAACCTGCCGAATGGGGGTCGAACGCTTCGGGCGGGCGTTTCTCCCACAGGCATGGCACCGGACGGAACGAAGCGCCAGGTAGGTCTGGAGACCCAGGCACGCTCGTGGCCGACACCGACTTCGCTGAGCTTCGGCGAGAGCCATCAACCCGGCAATTCGAAATCGATGAACGAGACCCTGCGATTGGCCTCTTCCCTCCCGGCCCCGCTGACGTCGAGACCTGGCAGGACATTATTGGAGGGGCGCCGCATCTTGAACCCGCTGTTTGTCGAATGGCTGATGGGTTGGCCGGCAAACTGGACACTGGTCGCGTGGATCGACTTCGCATGCTCGGCAACGGAGTTGTGCCTCTGGCGGCAGCGCATGCGATCCGCACTCTTAGCCATCGGCTTGCCCAGAGAGGCTCCGCCGGCGCAGCTCGCCTTGTTCGAATGATGAGCGTAGCGGACTGAGAAGATGGACTTGGCTCTCGATCAATTCGTCGACGACGCAAGGTCAGTGTCGATATCTGCAGCCGCAATGCAGCTCGGTCTCAGATTCACGAGCCACCACTACGAGCACCCGCAACCTTGCCCCAGCTGCGGGGGCACCGACACCTTCGCTTTCAACACGCGCAAGCAGAAATGGAACTGCCGCACCGGTGGTGCCGGCGGCAATGATGCCATCGGCATGGCGGCGCATTGCTTCGGGCTCGACATTCACCGGCGGGAGGGATTCCTCGAGGCCTGCTCGATCGTGCTCGCCCGGCCTGTTCCGGGCTACGGCGGTGGCAGTGCGGTTTGCACCGCGCTTCTGGAGCGGATTGAGCAGCGCCGGCAGAACAATCAAGCGGAAGCCGGCGCCAAGGCGGAGAGGCAGGCAGGCTTCCGCGATCGGGAACGGGCGAAAGCGCTAGCCATCCTTGACGCGGCTGCCCCGGTTGGCCGTTATGGCCGACCAGTCGCCGACTATCTCGAGGCGCGGGGCTGCGGCCGCATCGGCGCGTCGCGCTGGCTGCGCCATGCATCCGCATTGCCTTACTGGCATGGCCAGGACGGTGACGGTCGGCCACGGGAAGTTCATCGCGGACCGGCCATGGTCGCGCCATTTATCGGGGCGGACCTGCTCGCCATTGGCTGCCACATTACCTGGCTCGACCAAAAGCGGCCGCCGAAATACCGGCCGCTTCTGGTCGACCCGCTCACCGGGGATGTGCTGCCGACCAAGAAGATGCGCGGCTCGAAGAAGGGCGGGTTGATCCCGCTGTTTGGTGAGCCTCGCGCTGCGCGCTGGGTCGGCGGCGAGGGCATCGAGAACGGCGCCGCGTTCGCGGCCTGGGAGGGCTGGCGCGGCGACACCTTCTATTTCGCCGCCGGCGATCTCGGCAATCTCGCCGGCCCGGCCGAGGTCTCGTCACGCTTCGCGCATCCGACGCTAAGCAAGCCCGACAGCAAGGGCATTGCCCGCCCGGTGATGGTGGCCGGGCCGTTGCCGAAGGCAGGCCGGGATCGCGACGACGGCATGTGGGTGGCCGACCATGTCAGCGAACTGGTGCTGTTGGCCGACGGCGATTCCGAACGCGTGATGACGGCCGCCGCCATGGCGCGCGCCCGCGCAAGGCACGCAAGGGCGGGGCGCCTCGTCCCGATCGTCTGGCCGCGCGCCGGCTACGACTTTGCCGGCATGGCTGCCGGGGCGAAGGCTTGAATGGCCAGGAAACAGACCGCCATGCCGCCCGAGGTCGCAGCACTCCTCGATGAAGCGACGCGCCAGGCGCAGGCGGCGGCCTTGCCCCGCACCCCGTCTGACGACGCCGTTGGCGAGCCGCAGGATGGCGAGCCGCGCCGTGGCGGCAAGGTCGATCTCGACATCGTCCGCGCATGTGCTGCGCTCGACCATTCCGACACCGACAATGCCGAACGCCTGCTGGCGCATTTCGGCGAGGATCTGCTGGTGCGGGCGCAATCGAAGGCGCGCAGGGCTGCTTTCGCGGTCTGGACCGGCACGCATTGGGACATCGAGACCGGAGAGACGCGCGCGCTGGCCATCGCCCAGAATGTCGGCGGGCGGATCGCGCTCGAGGTCGACTATATCGAGCCGACGCCTGCCGAAAGGCTGGCCATCGAACGCGGCACCGAGGCGCTGAAAGTGCCGGAAGAGGAGCGAACGCCGGCGCAGAGGAAGCTTGCCAAGGTCGCTGAGGCCTCGCACGCCAATGTCGCCAGGCGCGTCAGCCGCCGCATGACGCATGCGGTGTCCTCCAAGAACAAGGGGCGTCTGGAAGCGATGCTCGCCTGTGCCGCGCCGCATATCCAGCGCGGCCCTGACGAGTTCAACGCCGACCCGCTGAAGGTGGCGCTTGCTTCGCACACGCTGTGCTTTCGCCGCACGACAAGGCGGATCCGCAATCCCGCTTTCGACGATCCAGACGATTGCCGCGAGGACCTGCCCGAGTTCCTGCAGGTGGCGGACGCCGAACTCAAGATCGTCTACGGCCATCGCCGCCAGGACATGATCACGCAGCGTGTGCCCGTCGAGTATGACCCGACCGCGACATGTCCGAAATGGGACGAGTTCCTGCGCGACAAGCTGCCGATCGACGATGTCCGGCGCATGGTCCAGGTCGCCTCGGGGCTGGGCCTCGTCGGCATCACCGTGCAGAAGCTGTTTTTCCATTACGGCAAGGGGGCGAACGGCAAGTCGGTCTACATGGAGACGCTCTGCCGCCTGCTGGGCGAGGCGGCGGTGACGCTGCCATCGGAATCCTTCATCGGCGAGGGCAAGGCCGGCGGTGCCGCTAACCCCGACATGGCCAGGCTTTATGGCCGCCGTTTCCTGCGCGTCAAGGAACTGCCCGAGGGCGAGGATCTTCGCGAGAACCTGGTCAAGGATCTGACCGGCGGCGAGCATTTTACCGTGCGCGATCTGTTCGAGGGCTACTTCGATTTCAAGCCGGTGTTTACCGGTCACATGTCGGGCAACGGCTATCCGAAAATCACCGGCACCGACAACGGCATATGGCGCCGCATGGCCGTCATCCATTGGTCGAAGATCATCGCCGAGGCCGACCAGCGCGAGTTCGAGGCGGTGATCGCCGAGTTCGTGCCGGAATATCCGGGCATCCTCAACTGGCTGGTCGAGGGGGTGATGATCTTCCTGCGCGAAGGCCTGGTCATTCCCGATGCGGTGCGGCTGAAGACGCAGGAATACCGCGACGAGATGGACCGCACCTCGGCCTTCTGCGCGCGTTGCGTCGTCGGCGATCCCGCGGGCGAGCTGACCGCCAAGCAGTTCTACCAGGCCTATGTCGACTTCACCGTCGACGAAGGCGGCAAGCCGATTTCACTGACCGCCTTCGGGCTGATCATGAAGAAGAAATACGACCGGGTGGACGGGCGCATCGTCGTCTATCGCGGCCTGCGGCTGGTCGACGTGCCGGCGACGCGACAGACCCCGGACCTGGAAAGCCAGTTCCGATGAGCCCCGCAACCCCGCTTTGGGCGCTGGCTGGGCCGCTGACTGGCGCGACAGTCGCGACACTTGGCGACAGTCCGCGACAGTTTGGAAGGAGCGGATATGCAAATGAAATCAGATGCTTGCGGGAGTTTGCACCAGTTTTCGGACGGGTTGACGGGGACGACGGGGCAGGGGCCGGGGAAACATCTGGCATTCGCCCGACAAGAACTGTCGCAACTCCCGCGCCGTCCGGCCAACTCCCCGGAATCCCTTAACAAAGCTCACTTTCAGACTGTCGCTTAAACTCTCGCAACCATCGAAAACTATCGCAGGGACAAGGATGAAAACGGTAACGATTGAAGAGCTGTTGACCTGGGCATTCGTGCACGAATTGCCTAAGGGCGGTGGTGTGGACGGGCTGGACAATCCGAACTCGGTCTGGCGGACGCTGCAGGCATCGTCATGGGGCAAGATCCTGAGCTTTGGCGAACTCGGCGCGCTGATCGATCGTGGGGCCAGGGATTACGACAACTATTGGATCGAGCAGGGCGAACCGCATGACGACGCTGTGCTGGTCGGCCGCGGCGTTGCTGGGCTGGCGCAGTGCGATGTGGTCGTTCCGGAGGGCTGGAACGCTCTGACGGATTGGCCCGACACCGAAGGCCTGGCGCAGGCGGCGGTTGACCGAGCCGTCGAACGCTACAAAGCGAGGCCACGGCATCTGCGCGCCGAAGGCGTCGTCAGCCTGGTCGTCGGCACCGCCATTCTTGGCCGCGTGCCGGACTATCAGGCGGAGCCTTCGAAGGTCAGGTTGGTGGAGCGCGGCGGCAGGCCCGCATGGTTCATCCTGCAGAGCATACGCCATGAGGACGGCAAGACCTATGATCTCGAAGTCGACGGCTACAATGCCCGTTCCGGGCGGCCGATGAGCGGTGCCTACCGCAAGCATGAACTGTCGGCCGACCCTGCGGGCGATATCCTTGGCCGCCTCGACTATCAGATATGGGTGGCCGCGCTGCGCCGACTTGAGCAGGAGATCGTCACCCAGCTGACAGGTCACAGGCTGGTGTTCTCGGACCGGTCGATGACGCCTTGGCTGGACAGCGACAGGCCGGGCGTAACCTTGATCGAAGGGGCGGCGGAACATGCCGCGAAAAAAACCGGCTCCGCTCGTTGACGCGCGGCGGAAACTTGACCTACACCTGAACACGGTAAATCAGATCACAGCCCGCCCGGCCAGCCGAGGCGGGTTTTTTGTTGGAACGAGCGGATGGCAATCGAGCTTCATGCCGACGCATCAGACTTCGAGCGTCTGGCGCGGAGCATTGCGCGCCTGCCGGCCGAGATCAGGGACAAGGCGGCGTCGAGGGCACTGCGCCGCGTCACAGAAATGGCGCGCACGCGCATCGTCAAGCGCAGCTCCGAGCATGTCCAACTGCCGCAGTCGATTGTGCGTGGGCTGACCAAGGTTGCGTCCAATCCTGGGCGTGATGCATCCGACGTGGTCATGAGGTCGAACTGGATACCGCTTGCCAAGATCGGCGCCCGCCAGACCGCCAAGGGCGTGACCGTTCGGATGCGAGGGTCTTATCGCTCGGCCTTCATCGCGGCGATGGGCAGCGGCCACGAGGGTGTGTTCATGCGGGCAGGAAAGGCGAGGCTGCCGATCCACGAACTCTACGGCCCGAACCCCGCTCACGCCGTGATCAACAACCCCGATGTGTATCTTAAGGGGATGATCGACGTGATGGAGAGCCATCTCCTCGCTCGCTACCTCCACGAGGTCTCGAACCTCCTACCTCGATGACCCACCCCGTCTAGGGACCGTACAACCGTCCACCCCCCAAACGGGCCGGGACGACCCCGGGTTTCGGCCAGTCGATCATTTGGAAAAGTTGGGTTGTCAGGGTTGTCAGCGGCGTAAGCGAGGTTGTCTGGATGCCGTCGGAAGAAATCGTGATGGCGACGCCGGCGGACGTGGCGGCGCGAGACCGCGTCACGAAGCAAGCCGTGACAAAACTCGTGCGGCGCCTGGTCGACGACCATGACCTGCCCGTCGAGCGCGACGGTCGAGACCGCGTCATTCGGTTCTCGCTCGCCCATTACGATCACTATCGGGGCGAGTTCTCCAGCTCCGAGAAGATTGCGGCAGCGCGCAGGGATTCGCCGCCGCATGCATCTGCCAATTCAAGCACGTCCCGCGACGAAGCGCTTCGGCAGGAAGCCTGGCTGAAGGTCGGTCGTGAGAAGCTACGGCGGCAGGAACAGGTCAGCCAGTTGGTCCGCGCCGACCGCATGCGCGAGGCATTGATCGTCTGCGGCCGCGAAATCCAATCGAGCATCGCCCGCCTGCAGAACAAAGCCGACGACATGGCCCTTGCCGTATCGAGAGAAGGTTCGCACGGATTGCGCGTTCTGTTGCGGACCGTCGCCTTCGATCTGAACACCGAGATTGCCGACAAACTGCGCGCCATCGTCGAGCACGCCGCCGAGCATGACGAAGTGCTCGAGGACGAAGACCTGTGAGCATCCATTTCGACGCTGGCCATCCGGGCGCGTTGCGCCTTGCCGGCAGCGCCCTGGCCGATGCCATCAGGCCGCGACCGCCGGCGCGCTTTCGCGACTGGCTGCCGCAGAACATCGTCCTGATCGACGGGCCGAAGAAGGGGGAACTCTGGGCGCTCGAGGACGCGCCCTACCTCGGCGATATCGCCGACTGCCTGAGCATCGAACATCCCTGCAATCTGGTCACGGTCCGCAAGTCTCAGCAGACCGGCGTGACGATCCTCGCCCTGGCCTGGTCGCTCTACATCGCCGACACCGCGCCCGACAACACGATCTACGGCCTGCCTTCGATCGATTTCCTGCGGGACATGAACAGCCAGAAGCTGCAGCCGACGATCGAGGCCTGGCACGCCCAGACCGGCAAGCGGGTGATCTTCCCGGCGATCGATCGCTCCGGCGCCGGCTCGACCATGTACGAGAAGCGCTTCGCGGGCGGATCGCTGATGCTGGCCAACGCCAATGTGGCGACCGACCTGTCCGGCAAGACCACCCGCTATGGCGTCAAGGACGAGGTCTCCAAATGGCAGACCCACATCAATGGCGACGATCCGGAGACGCTCTTCTTCGGCCGTTTCACCGCGTTCCGCCGGACGAAATCGTTTAAGATCTTCGAGCTTTCGACGCCGGAAATCGACACCGGCGACGAGCTTGGCGACGCGCCGGGCCACTGCCGGATCGACCGTTCCTTCAAGCGTTCCGACCAGCGCTTCTGGAACATCGCCTGCGTCGAGTGCGGACACTGGTTCAAGCAGGTCTATGACGGCTTCCACCTCGACCGCCTGCACCCGCACAAGAGCTTCTACGTCTGCCCGGATTGCGGCCACATCGTCAGCGAGACGGAACGCGTTGTCGGCGTAAGGGCCGGCCGCTACATCGCGGCGGCGCAGGGACCGGACCGCCATCCGGGCTTTCACGTCGATGCCTTCGATTCGCTGATGATGAGCTACGAGGCCATCGCCGAGGACGTGCTCAACCACTCCAAATCCGGCGGGCTCGGCGAAAAGGGCGTCTTCAACCTAGTGCTGGGCCTGCCCGCCAAGATGAAGGGCAACGCCCCCGAATACGAACGGCTGATGGAACGCCGCGAGCCTTTCGGCGAAATGAAGGTTCCGGCCGAAGGGCTTATTCTTGTCGCCGGCGCCGACGTCCAGCACAATGGAATCTGGGCGATCGTTGCCGCCTTCGGCGAGGATCGCCAGAGCTGGGTGCTGGGCGTCCGCTTCTTCGAAGGCGCGACGGACAATGCCGCCGAAGGCGCCTGGCCGCAACTCGACACGTTCTTCGCCACGCCCCTCGACGATGCCTTCGGCGGCACCAGGCGGATCGAGGCGCTGGCGGTGGACGGTGGCGATGGCGGGCGCACCAACCAGGTGCTGGAGTGGTGCCGCCGTCGCGCCTACGCCTATGCCGTCAAGGGTGTCGGCGGTCGTGGTGTCCCGGCCATCAGCGTTCCGGCGAAGAAGTCGGTCAACAAGCGGGGCAAGCGCAAGCGGTTCGGCAGTGCGATGCTTTGGCCGGTCGGCACCTGGGGCCTCAAGGCCGAGCTGTTCGCCAATCTCCACAAGCTCGGCCTGCGGTCCGGCGAGCCGGCCGATCCGCCCGGCTATGTGCATTTCGGCGACTTCCTGCCGAAGGAATATTTCCTGCAGCTCACGGCGGAGGCATTCGTCGCCGAAGTCGTTCGCGGCAAGTTCCATGAGGAATGGAAACGCCTGCGGCAGGACAACCACTGCCTCGACGCGCAGGTCTACGCCATGGCCATGGCGGAAATGCTCGGCCTCTCGACGATGAGAGCGGACGACTGGGCGGCTCTGCGCAAACGGCTGAGCCCGGCTCCTGAGCCGGACCTGCTGACCGCTCTGAATGCGGCCGAGTTCCAACCCGACGCCCGGCCGGCATCGAAGGAGACGACAACCCATCAGGCTTCCAAAGCCCGGCGCGAGAAGTGGAAGAAGCGTGCATGACCGAAAAACCGCGCATCCGGGTGAAGGCCGGCGCCGCGGTCGCGTCGAGCCGGCCCGCGCCCCAGGCGTCCTATCTGCGAGACACGCGCTCGAGGATCCTGTCGACGCGCGGCGGCGGTCTTCGCGACCATCGCGAGGAGGTGCGCATCGCCTGGCGCCGCGCGGCTGGCCTGGCCATGGACATCATCCAGAATTCGGGGCGGCTTCGCGGCGCCGTCGACCAGGTCATCGCCGACACGGTCGGCGTCGAACTCATCCTCAACCCCATGCCCGACCTGTCGCGGCTTGGTTACGACCGCAAGGAAACGGACGAGTTCATCAGGCTGCTCAAGACCGAGTGGAAGCACTGGGCCTGGAATGCGCGGGAATGCGATCTCAAGGGCAAGTTCACCGCCCCGCAAATGGTCGATATCGCGCTGCGCCATGACGTCGTCTACGGCGAGGCGCTGATGCTGATGGACTACATGGCGACCGGGACGCGGCGCCGCTATGGCATCAGTTCAGGCACCAAGATGTGCCTGACCACGCCGACCGCGCTGGTGCAGGACACCAGCGAGATGGAAGGGCTCTACCAGGGTGTGATCCATGACGAGAACGGCCGCCCGGTCGCCTATCGGCTGGCTGAACGGGAAACCGGCATCATCGTCAAGCGCGACCGGCGCGGCTATGACGCGGCGGGGCGGCAGATGGTCGCCCATGTCTTCGATCCCGTCGACAGCAACGACGTGCGCGGCATTTCGCGGCTGGTGGCGGCATTCCGCGAATACCTGCAGTGGGAGCTGCTCGTCGACACGACCATTCAGGCCGGCATCCTGCAGACCGTGTTCGCGCAGGTCCTGACCAGCGAAAAGCCATCGGCCGAGGCCTTCGAGGCGATGGAAGCGCTGGGCGAGGGGGAGGAGACCAGGGAACTCCGCAACCAGTTTCGCGACTATTTCCTCGCCGTCATGGACAAGGCGGCGGAAAGCGAAATTTCGGTCGGCAGCGACCCGAAGATCTCGCATTTGGCGCCCGGCGAAAAGCTCGACCTGATGGCGACGGGTATTCCGGGGCCGCAGTTCCTTCCCGTCTCGAACGAGCTGCAGCGCGGCATGGCGCGGGCCATCGGCATCAGCGTCGCCAGCTACACCATGAACTACGAGGGCGCGACCTACTCCTCGACGCGGATGGAGGGAGCATCGCTGCACCCGGTGGTGACGCGCAGGCGCGACCGCATCGCCTCGCCGATCTGCCAGATCGGCTTCGAGCACCGTGTCGACGAACTCATCGGAACGGGCAGGCTGCCGTTCAAAGGTGGCTACGATGCGTTTGCCGCGAACCGGGACAAGGTGCTGTGGACGAATTGGCAGGGACCGGCCAAGGCAACCGCCGACGACCAGAAAAGCGCCAAGGCCGCAACCGAGCGGCTGCTCAACGGCACCTCGACGCCGGATATGGAATGCGCCGAGATCGGCGCTGACGCCGAGGAGGTCTTCGAGCGCCGGTTGTTCTGGCACAAGCGCTACCTTGCCGAGGGCATGCCGTCGCCCTTCGACCGCAATCCTGGCGGCGACGGATCGAAGGAGGATGTCATCCCCGGCGAGAAGGCATCGAAGAAAAAGGAAGATGCCTGATGTCCAGCTTGATCAGGATCGCGGGCGTCGAGGTCGATGCCGAGGATCCCTGCGCGCTCTACCAGGCGCTCTACGCGGCAAAGCTGAAGCTGATCGCGGGCGAGCGTGTCGAGGAGACCGAGGTCCGCTCGCCGGTCACGCATCAGCGCGTGCGCGTCGCGGTGGGCAACGTTGCGGCGCTCGATGCCGAACTGATGCGCTTGGCCTCCGCCTGTTCGGCCAAACAGGGCAAGCGGTCGCGCTACGCAAAGACAGTCCGGTTCATCTGAAGGAGACGACGATGGCGGCAATCCTTGCCGAGGGCGTGCTGACGCTGTCCGGCGATGTCGGTGACGCCTGGTTCGGCGACAGCTTCACCTATTCCGAGGTGGTGATCGCATTGGCGCGGATCGACGACGCCGCCGATCTCACCGTCAGGCTGAATTCCGGCGGCGGCATCGCCACCGAGGGCGCGGCCATCCATGCGCTGCTGGCCCGTCGCGCCGGCCGCACGGATATCGTCGTCGAGGGCATAGCCGCATCGGCTGCTTCGCTGATCGCCATGGCCGGCGAAACGATCACCATGGCGGAAGGCGCGATCATGATGATCCATGATCCCTCCGGCTTCACCTTCGGCACGTCGGGCGACCACGCAAAATCGATCGAAGGCCTGGAGGCGCTGGCGACTGCCTATGCGCGTGTCTACGCCGCCAAATCCGGCCATTCGGTCGAGCAGTGTCGCGAGATCATGAAACGGGAGACCTGGTTGACGGCTGCCGAGGCCGTCGAACAGGGCTTCGCCACCGGCCCCGGCGATGACAGGGCCGGCGCCGTCGCTGCATTCGATTATCGCATCTACGCGCATGCGCCGAAGCGGCTTACCGCTCTGGCCAGCAAAAACGGCTGGTCGCACCAAGCGGCGAGTGCGCCAGCGGCGAAGTCAGCCGCGTCAACCCGTCAGCAAGAGGAGAATTCCATGACGGAGAAGGAACGGGCGGACGCCTTGGCGGCCGAGATCGTACAGTTGAAGACGGCACATGCTTCGGCCTTGAGCAAGGCAGGGGTCGAAGCCATCGCGGCCGACCGCGCGCGGCGTGCGTCGGTGATGGCGTTGGAGGAGGTCAAGGGCCGCGAGACACTTGCCGACATGCTCTGCGCGACGCAGCTCTCCGTTGACGAGATCAAGGCAGCGCTCTTCGCGGCGCCAAAAGCCACTGTCAACCAGGGTGACTACGAGCAGCGCCGCCTTGCCGCCGCCGGGCTCGCCCAACCGGGCACGACGGAAAAGGCCGATCTCGGCTGGGGCGGTGTCGTCGCCCAGACCAACAGGCGCCGCGCCTGAAACCAGCCTTCTGACATCAATTCAAGGAGAAACCGTCATGACCGTTCTGACGGAAGACCGCCGCACCGCGGCGCATTACATCGTCTCGGAAGCGTCCAGCATCTATCGCTCGCGCGAGGAGGTCACGATCACCGGCACAGGCCCGCTGCTTGCCGGTACGGTGCTTGGCCAGATCTCGGCGGCTTCCGCCACGGTTGTCGCCGCCGCCGATGCGGGCAACGCCGCAAACACCGGCGCGCTGACGCTCGCCGATCCGGCCTTCGGCGCCGATGTCAGGGAAGGCGTTTACAACATCGTCTGCATCGCCGTCGTGGCAAATGGGGGCAAGTTCCGCGTGGAAGACCCCGACGGCAACGAAGTCGGCACGGCGACCGTCGGCGCCGCCTTCACCAAACAGATCAAGTTCACCATCGCCGATGGCACGCAGGATTTCGTCGTCGGCGAGAAATTCACCGTCAGCGTCGAGGCGACCAAGGGGCCCTACGGGGCGCTCAATCTCGCGGCGACGAACGGTCTCAAGAAGGCTTCGGCCATCCTTTACGAGCCCTGCGATCCGACATCCGGCGACGTGCGTCGCACCATCACCAGGCGCGACAGCGAAGTGAAGGCAAACGCCCTGATCTGGCCGAACGGCATTTCCGCTACCCAAAAGCGGAATGCGCTCGACCAGCTCGAGGCGCTCGGCATCGTCGGCCGCTGAAGCGGCGCCTTCCTCCCCAAGACCTCTCAACGGAGAAGACCATTGTCCACCGTCATGAACATTTTCGACCAGAACGCGTTCGGCGTGGTCGAATTCAACGAGGAAGTCGTTCGCAAGATCGAGTTCAAGCCGCAGCTCCTTGGAACGCTCGGCCTGTTCAAGCCGATCTACTCGCGCTCGCGCATCATCCTGATTGCCAAGAAGGAAGGCGTGCTGCAGCTCATCCCGACCTCCTCGACCGGCGCGCCGCCCGAGGAACTCGACCTGACCGGCATGGATATCCGTCCGTTCCGGACCGTGCGCCTCGCCAAGGGCTCGACCATCTACGCCGAAACGCTGCAGGGCGTGGCGGGCCTGCCGATGGACGAGGCGGTCCGCGATGTCCAAAGCGAGGTCGCCGACCGTACTGCGCAAATGACCGACGACCTCGAACTGACCTGGGAGCATATGCGTCTCGGCGCCGTGCTCGGCATCGTCTACGACGCGGACGGAACCACCGTCATCAACAACTGGTTCACGGAATGGGGCATCGCGCCGCCGGCCGAGGTCAGTTTCGCGCTCGATGTCGACACCACCGATGTCCGCAAGAAATGCCGTGACATCAAGCGCTCGATGCAGAAGGCGGCCAAGGGTGTCTGGACATCGGGCACCCGGATCGGGTCGCTGACCGGCGACCAGTTCTTCGACGACCTCGTCAATCACAAGCAGATCAAGGAAACCAAGCTTGGGACCGAGCGGGCGTCCAGCCTGGAGAACATCGAGGGCTATTCCTCGATCGAGATCGAAGGCATCACCTTCATCAACTACCGTGGCACCGATGACGGCTCCAAGCTGGCGATCCCGTCCGACAAGGCCAAGTTCTTCCCGATCGGCGCCAATGGCGCCTTCCAGGTCGGCTATGCCCCGGCCGAATTCTTCCCCTATGTGAACCAGAGGGGGCAGGAAAAATACGGCATGATCATCGCCGACAAGGACCGCGACGCCTGGCGCCGGCCGGAAATCTATTCCTATCCGCTGTTCATCTGCACGCGGCCGGAAATGCTGCTGACGGCCAAGCGCGCTTGAGGCAGATGATCGAGTGGGAGACGGCACTTGCAGCGACGGAAGCCACCGTCGCCGAAGTCTTCGACACCAAAACCTTCCACGTCTTCCCGACCGCGAAGGGTGCCAGCGTCAACGCGAACCGCGTCGCGGATCCCGATCGCGCCGGCTTCGATTTCACCGGCTCCATCCACTTCGGCCCGGCCGCGCTGGTGCCGGGTTTTTCCCATCCCGCGACCTTGATGACCGACCGGGACAGGGTTCGCGAAATGCCGAGCCATGAAGCCGTCATCACCGCGCTGTCCACGCAATGGCCGCATCCGATCAAGCTCGAGGACATCGTCGGCCTGGGCGAGACCCGTTACATCGTCGCGGCCATCCCTGACGATGGTGGCCGCCGCAAGGCGCTGTTCGTCAACCGCACCAGGGCCGCCTTATGACCATCGCGGCCGAGATCGTTCGCCTGGCGGCCGTGGAAAGCCTGTCTCCAACCGGCGCGGGCACATTCCCGACGCTCGCCCGCGAGCGCGTCTTCGACAGCCGCCGGCCGTCGCTCGACAATCTGGAGCCTGGCAAGGAGTACACGCCCGTGCTGTCGCTGTTCACGCGCAAATCGGAATCAGCGCGTCGCGGCGCCGGGCAGGGGAGCGTCTCGCGCAACGGTCGCACCATCCTCGAAGTGGTCGCCGAACTGGCCGTGGCCTCGAGTGACGAGGACGGCGCGTTCGTCGACGCCATCGTTGGCTCGGACCCAGAGGCGCGCATCGTGCTTGCGGCCCTTTGCGCCCAGGTGCGTTTCGCGCTGACCGCTGGCCCGACCGGCGTAATCTTTCGCAAGGCGGTCATCGCCGTCGAGAGCATCGACGAAGAAGGGTTCGCGGTTCCGGAACTCGGCCTGCGCTGGCAGCGGACAACCATGCTGTTCGATTGCCTGATACCGGACGACGACTTCACGCCTGCCGGCGGCTTGCCGCAGCCCGCCGCGGGGATCGCAACAATGCTGCCGGACAACTCCTATGCCAAGGCGACACTCCTACGCATCGCGGCGCACTTCAGCTCTACCGAACCGATGCCGGTGCTCGACACCTTCGCCTTCGAAACCAAAGTCAATGGCGTATCCGGCCAGGCCGGACCGGCATATAATATTTCGCCGCCCTTCGCCGACATCGGAGACTGACATGCCCAAGCTGGTTTTCGCCAGGCTGGTTGATGCGACGCATCGCATGCCGCACCCCTTCCGACCGAACACCGATTTCCCGGCCGAAGGCCAGACCATCGATCGCGAAGATCCGGTCTGGATGCAACTGATCAATGACGGTTCGCTGGTCATCGAAGAGCCTGCCCGGGCGAAGCCCGCAAGCCCGACCGGGCGTCGCGCCTGATGGCGCGCCCTGCCGGAGCGCCAGGCGGCAAAGCCGCCGACGCGGCGCGTGAGGCCTAACCAGAGGAGCACCTATGTCCATCCAGTTCAACAATATCCCCGGCGCCGGGCTGGTGGCGCCGCTTTTTGCGTTCGAGGTGACCTCGGGCGGCAGCTACCAGTCTGCGTCGCGGCTGCTGCTGATCGGCCACAAGAACGCGGGCGCGGAGATCGCCGACAACACCCCGCAGGCGATCGGGTCGGCGCAGGAAGCCGTGGCGCTGGCCGGTGCCGGCTCGATGCTGGCCGAGATGGCCCGCGTCGCCTTCCTCAACGCTCCGGTGCAGGAAACCTGGATTGTCTCGGCCGCCGCGACCGGCACGGCGCGCGTCGACACCATCACGGTCAATTCGGTTCCGGCCGGCAGTGGCGCTGGCGTCATCGAGATCGCCGGCGAACCCGTCCAGGTCCAGATCGCGGCCGGCGACAGCGCCAACACCGTCGCCGCGGCACTTGCGGCCGCCATCAACGCCTATTTCAACAGCCTGACCGGCGCGTCCCTGCCGGTCACCGCGACCGTCACGACCGATACCGTCACCGTCACCGCCCGGCATGCCGGCGCCATCTTCTCGGATCTCGATTTCTTCGTGCCGACCACGGTCAACGCCAACGCCTTTGCCGGCGCCGTGCTGACCCTCACCAACACTGTGGTGCCGACTGGCGATCCTGACCTGTCGAACGCATTGGCCTCGCTCGGCGACGATCCCTATGACTGGATCGTCTCGCCCTTCGCCGACGCCACCAACATCGCCCGCTATGCCGCGCTTCTCAACGACACCTCTGGTCGCTGGGCGTACAGCCGCCAGGTCTATGGCCATGTCTTCGTGCCGTCGACTGGCTCGACCTCGGCGCTCACCACGCTCGGCCTGTCGCTCAATGATCGCCACCTGACCATACTGCCGCGCATCGCGTCGGCCGGGAATGCCACGCCGGCATGGCTGTGGGCGGCGGGCCTTGTTGCCCGCATCGTGCCCTGGCTGTCCGATGGCGTGACCGGCAACGTGTCGCGCAACCAGACCGGCCTCGTCGTCGAAGGCGTCAAGGCGCAGCGCAACCGCTCGACCGTGCCGACTTATGCGGGCCGCAACACCCTGCTGCGCTCCGGCATTTCGAGTTTTCTGATCACCTCGGACGGTCGCGTTGCCATCGACAAGATCATCACCACCTACCAGAAGGACGCCAACGCCCAGCCGGACGAGACCTTCCGTGATATCCAGGCCATCGGCCAGCTGATCGCCATTCTCCGTTTCTTCCGGGCGCAGCTGTCCTATGAACACGGCCAGAAGGCGCTTGCCGATGAGAATCCCGGCGGCCTCGGGTCGCTGTCGACGCCGAAATCGATCAAGGCGACGCTTGTGCATGCTGCCGACACGCTGGAGCTTCAGGGTGTGCTCGAGAACGCGCGCGGCTTCGCCGATCGCCTGATCGTGCAGCGCAACACCCAGAACGCCAACCGCGTCGACATCCTGGCGCCGATCGACCGCGTCAACGCCCTCGACGTGATCGCCGCCAACGCCCGGCTTTACAGCCAATATCGCGTCGATAGGTGAGGGTGCTCCGGAGCATCCGTGCAGCGCTGTTTGACACGTATCAAAGCCGGTTGAGGCGTTTTCGCTACCGTGGCCAAGTCTTGCTTGTTGGAGATAGCCATGGATCAGAAGATCAGAGATACCATTCTCAACCTGTTGAGCTCCCACCGCATCATGACGGTTGCCACCTTGCGGCCCGACGGCTGGCCCCAGGCCACCACAGTTGGATATGTGAATGACGGCTTGACCCTCTATTTCCTGTGCGGTCTTGAGAGCCAGAAGGCCAAGAACCTGGCGAGGGATAACCGGCTTTCCCTAACGATTGACCATGACACCGCCGATCTGATGGCGATCACCGGCCTGTCGATGGCTGCCCACGCCGAACCTGTGCAGGACCGGGCCGAAGCGGAGAAGGTCCTCAGCTTGTTGCCTCTGAAATATCCGGACGCCCCGCCCTTGCCGATGAAGATGCCAGGCCCGGAGGACGTGCGGATATTTCGAGTAATGCCGTCGGTCATTTCGGTGCTCGACTACACCAAGGGCTTTGGACACACGGACCTTGTTACCTACTGACGCAACGCCTTCCCGCACAGTTTGGATCCGACCTTGCCATTCGGTGTTGAACAGTTCTTTGCGGTCTTCGCCGCTTACAACAAAGCGATCTGGCCCTTCCAGATCGTCGCCTACGCCCTTGGCGCGTTAGCCGTCGGTGCAATGCTGAGTGGTCGTTCTCCTGCCCGAGAGAGGATTGTTTTCGCTGTCCTGTCGGTTCTGTGGGCATGGAATGGAGTGGCCTATCAGCTGCTGTTTTTTGCGCCGGTCAATCCGGTGGCAAAAGTCTTTGCCGGCCTGTTCGTGGCCCAGGCAGCACTCTTTGCCCTGCATGCGGCGATTGCCCCGCCGGACCTCAGCTTCGAGCTTCGATCGAGCTGGCAATCAATTGTCGGCCTTGCGCTGATCCTCTATTCGGCGCTCGTCTACGAAATTCTTGGCATCGCGGCCGGCCACGGCCTGATGAAAGGGCCGTTGTTCGGGGTGGCGCCGTGCCCAAGCACCATCTTCACGATCGGCTTGTTGTTGCAGCTACGCGGTCGATCCGTGATGCCGCTGTCGGTGATCCCAATCGTCTGGGCCTTGATCGGCACCGGTGCAGCGGTGATGCTTCAGGTTCCCGAAGATTTTGGCCTCGCAGCTGCCGGTCTTGTTCTGGGCGCCAGCTTAACGTCCGACTGGCTGCGTCGCGCCCGATCGTGACGGGCGAAGCCTTCGCCGCTTGGTGCGCGGCAAGCGTGCGATCAGTCCAAACGGCTTCACAAAAAAGAGGAAAAACCGATGCAGAATTTCGGTGGAGAGATGACGTTTGCCCTGTCGACGGGCGACCGCATCGTTGTGCGCGGGGCTGCGACGGTGAAGCCGTCCAACCTCAATTTTACCGGCGCCGCCAACCAGGACGGATCGGTCTATCGCACCGCCGAGCCGACCGGCTACGGCTTCGAGCTGACCTTCGAAGATATGCCGGCCGACGACTGGAACCGCCTCATGCGTTCGTCAGGCTTCAATGTCACATTGAACGAAACGTTCAATGGCGCACAGCATCTGTGGACGGAGGCCGCGTTTACCGGCCAGCCGTCCATCAATCGTGCGACAGGCGAGGTCTCCGGCGTCGCCGGCATCGCACGCGCTTACAAGAAAATCTGACGATGGCCGATAAGATCATCGCTTTATCGAAGCAGTATGAGGCGCACGGCGAGGTTTTTAAAAGCGTCACCGTGCGCGAGCCCGGCTTCGAAGATCTGCTGGCGCTCGGCGAGCCTTACGAAATGCAACGTGCCGCCGGCCAAGATGTCGTTATCGAGAATACGGCAACGGTTTCGGCCTATGTCAAGCGTTGCGTCACCGCGCCGGGGATCGAAAAGCTGGGCGTCCTCAGTCTCGCGGATGCCAGACTGGTGAGGGATGGCGTCATCGATTTTTTTACCCGTACCGCGCCATCGGGCAGCGCGTAGGCGACGTTGTTGGCTTGCGGGCCGATGACCTTCTTTTCTATTTTGGTTGGCAGCCGAGCGCTGTTCTGCCGCTGACCTTTTCCGACATCGCCAAGCTGCACCGACGCGGCATGGATTTTCTGAAACGCAGGCCACAAAAATGAACCGCACGATCGAGGCCATACTGCGCCTGTCGGCGAAGCTTGGCCCCATGGGCGCGTTCGGCCAACTGTCGGGCAAGCTCAACCAGGTCAACCAGAAGGCCCTAGCGTTTAACAGGACGCAGACCATGATGGCGCGCACGTCCGCCCTTGCCATGAATGCGATGCGTGGCGTTATCGGCTACCAGATCGTGCGCGGGTCAGGGGCGCTCGTCACCAATTTCGCCAGCGCCGAACGCCGGCTGAACCGCATTGCCATCAATGCCGATGCCGGCAAGGACAAGCTTGCCGAAATGTTCCGCACCGTCGACCGTGCGGCGCTCGATTATTCGACGACGCAGGACAGTGTGACCGATGGGTTGGAAACGCTCGTCGCCGCCGGCCGCAACCTTGACGATGCCTTATCCTTCCTTCCGGCCGTGACCGCGACCGCGCAGGCGGCGGGCGCGGAAATCACCGACATCGCCACCACGGCGGATTCCATCGGCACGAACTTCGGCATTGCCGGTGGCCAGATGCAGCGCGCCTTCGACATCCTTGTCACCTCGGGCAAGCAGGGCAAGTTCGAACTGAAGGACATGGCACAGTATATCCCGAGCCTGGCGCCGGCCTTCGCCGCGCTTGGCTACAAGGGCGAGAAGGGCCTCGGCCGGCTGGCGTCGGCGTTGCAGACCATCCGCATCCGTGAAGGCGATGCATCCGAGGCTGCGACCGACCTGCAGAACGTTTTGCAGAAAATGGAAAGCCAGGAAACGGTCAAGAACTTCGCCAAATTCCATATCAATCTGCCGGAGGAACTGGCCAAAGCCCGTCAGGAAGGCAAGGATCTGCTCGACGTGATGATCGAGTTGACCGAGAAGGCGACCAAGGGCGATCTGTCGAGGATCCCGCGCCTGTTCACCGATCTCCAGGTCCAGAAGGGCATGCGCGCGCTCGTTCAGGGCAAGGACGCTTTCCATCAGTTCGTCGCCGATCTTGACCACGTCGACGGATCGACCCTGCGCGATCTCGGCAAGATCCTTGATGACAACCAGGCGAAGATCGACAGGATGGGCGCATCATGGGAACGCATGATGCGCGCGATCGGTTCTGGCATCGCGCCTGGCGCGACCGGCGCCATGGACTTCGTCAGTTCCAACATGGACAAGGCGCAGTTCATCAACGCGCAGCTGGACAAGGAGGGCATGAGCTTCTGGGAAAAGCGCATGTGGTGGCTACGCAACGGCTTCGACAATCAGGACCAGGGCATGATGGCGTTCAAGGGTGGCTGGCGTTCGCCGGAAGGCCTGCTCGCCGCCAAGGGGCCGATGAGCGCCAGCCCGGAATTGCCGTCGCGCCGGCAGGATCAGGCCGGTTCAATCCCGGTACCGTCGCCGCGCCCGTCAGCGCCGACCATGGCAGAGCAATACCAGCTCTATGGGCGCGGTCATGCGGCTGCCGTTCGCAACGGCGCTTTCGAACAGAAACATGTCGGCTTGCGCGAGGCCATAATCGACCCGGACGCTTTGGAGATGGCCACCACCACTGCTGCTGCCGACCTGAAGCGCGCCGGCATCGAGACGGCGTCTTCTGTTTCGGACGGCGGCAAGCAGGCCGGCGATAGCATCAAGGAAGGCGCCGACAGCCTGTCGTCGGTCGCCGGTACCCTCAAGGATGCCTTGGTCTCGGGCGCCAACAGCCTTGCAGCCGCCGCGCGCAGTGCCGCCGCCGACCTGTCGCGCCCGATCGGTTCGCTCAAGCCGGTGCGCGCCGATACCGGCCGTTCCGATGCCGGCCGTGTCATGGGGCCACGTTGATGCGCGACTGGTTGAAGGCCTTCCGCCCGGCATCCTTTCGGGGCGTGCCGTTTTTCGTCGAGGTCGAGAATGCCGAGGGCGGCCGGCGTGTTGCCGTTTCGCCGATTGCCTATTCCGACCTGCATGTCACCGAGGACATGGGCGGCGATGTCAGGCGCTTCAGCCTGTCGGCGTACGTTGCCGGCGATCTTGCCGATGCCGCCGCTCGCAGTTTCACGGCCGCGCTCAACGCGCCGGAAGCGGCGACGCTTGTCCTGCCGATGTCCGGCCCGGTCCTGGTGCGCGTGCCGCGCTGGAGCCTGTCGCGCGAGCGCGGCCGCGCCGGCTTTGTCGGCTTCGAAATCGACTTCGTCGCCGCCGGTCTGCCGTCGCTGCCTTTCGCTGCCGTCCCCGGCGCGCTGGCAATTGCGTCGTTGATTTCGGCTGGCGCAGCACTCGTGTCCAATGCCGCCGCATTCCGCATGCGCGACACGGCAGCGGGGCAGGCCGCACCTTCGGCGCTGGCCATCGCCACCGCTGCCGGCCAACTGACATCCGTGGCAAGCGCAGCGGCCTTGCCGGATGCGAAGCAATCCGAAATCGGCGATGCGATCGCCACGATCAACCGCCTGTCGAGCGAGCCGGTGGCGCAGGCGCCGGCCATTGCGTCTGCGATCGTCTCGACTTGCGGGGCAATCGCCAATGTCGGCGATCCCGCACCCACGGTAGAGGCGTTCGCCCTGGCGGCCGTACCCGCAGGTTCAGATGCTTTCGATCTGGTGGCGGCGGCGGCCTTTGCGGCCGGCTTCTGCCAGACGCTCGCCGCTGGTGATTACTTCTCCCGCCAGGACGCCCGACGCGCGCGCGACCGCATCGCGCCTGTGGTCGATCCGGTTCTCGACGCGCTGTCCGGCGGCCTTGACGTGACGGTCAATGAATGGCTGTCAGACATTGCCGCCACCGCCGCATCTGATCTGAGTGCTGTCGCCGCAAACCGCGCGCCGCTGGTCAACGTCCAGACCGAGATATCGCTGCCGGCGACGGCGCTTGCTTACGCGCTTTACGGCGACGCGGGCAGGGCGGGCGAACTCGTGTCGCGCAACAGCGTTGCCACGCCGGCCGCCATGCCCGTCCTGTTTGAGGCCGTTGCGCCTTAGCCAGCGCAAGCTGGAATTCGCTCAGCCGTTGCGAGGGCCTCGCTTTGTCGTTGTGGAGGCCACCTGGGCATTTGCCGGCGATGACTTTACCTTTGCGTTGGCAAGAGCGTCGAGGACCTCTTTATAGCTCTCGGCAACAAGAGTGGTTGTCCGAGGTTCCGCTACAATCATGGAGTGACCGGTTTTTGTTTCCCAGACCTGGATAATGGCATCAGCGTTGAACCATACCGGAATGGAAGCTTTCCCATCTATTAGTATATGAAAGTTCACGATTTTTGCTTGGGCCATTAACCGTTCGGCGAGGCTTTCTGCCGGCTCGGCCGTCTCGTCACTCCAGTGAGTAAAAATTATGCTTGTCCCAGATTTCGACGTTTGTCGGTCGATATATAGAAGTTCCACCAGCCTGCTGGGATTTAGAGACGACGTGAGTCCTTGGGTAGTTCTAAATTCGAGCATTGCTCCCTCCTTAAATTATAGCATTCTTGACCCTGTGCCTTTGTTAAGTCAACGCGACTCGCGTTGCGCGGCATAAACCGGTCAGTATTACTTACCTTTACGATATAGCGCATCGCTTCTACCGCAACGTGTCACGTACGACCTGGCTAACGATGTCGAAACGACGGCGCAGCCAGATGGCCTGCCAGACTGAAGGAAGTGTGCCTTGCCTCTGGAAACCATTGCCATCATGGCCGGCGGCATCTTCCTGCCCTGGCACGATGTGTCGATTTCGATCTCGGCCGAAGAGGCAGTCCGCACCGCTGTCGTCACCGGGCACATACCGTCCGGCGTGTCGCCGCCATGGCCTGATGACAAGGCGACCCTGACCGCCAACGGCACGTTGCTGCTTACGGGTTATGTCAGGGATCTGCGCCCCGACCAGGGACCGGACGATTGGCAGGCGACGATCACCCTTGTTTCGCGCACGGTCGATGCGGTGGAAACCTCGATCCTGCACAAGACCGGCCTGGTCGAGAACAAGGACATCAAGGGCATCGGCGATGCCTTCGACAATCTCGGCATCGGCATCGAGGCGAAAGGGTCTTTCGAGACCATCGCCAAGCACCAGATCGAGCCGGGGGAATCGCTCTACTCGACGCTAGAGCCTTTGGCGCGCGCCGAGGCCGCCGTCATTCACGACACGCCCGAGGGCAAACTCGCCATCGTCAAGAAGCCGGAAGGATCGCATTCGGGCGGGCTCGCCGCTGGCGTCAACATCGTCTCGGCCAGCGCCGAATTCTCGGGCGAGGGCAGATTCACTCCGACCATCGTGCGCGGCCAGCAATCGCGCGGGGTCACAGCGCAAGCGCTGCGCCCCGAGGCAAGGGCATCCGCTGCCGGCCGCAGCCGGCCCAAGATTATCGTGCTGGACGGCGAGGCCACTGCCTCGCACATGAAGAACGCCGTTGAGTGGGAAGCGCGCGCCGCAGCTGGTCTGGCGGTCAGCGCGACGATTTCCGTTGTCGGCTGGCGCGATCAGGGCGGCAGGATCTGGACGCCCAACTGGCTGGTCTATGTCAGGCACCCCCGCATCTATCTCGACCAGATGATGGTCATCAAATCCGTCGAACTGACGCAGGACACCAAGGCTGAAAGCGACGGCACGCGCGCGACCTTGACGCTCGCCGATCCGCGCGCCCTGGGGGGGAGCTCGTCAGGCTCCAAGTCGGGCAAAGGCTGGACCGCGCCGGAACCGAAAGCGGAGTACTCGGCGCAATGACAATGAAGTCCTCTGCGCATTTGACCCGCTTCGAGATCGACAGTTCGCGTTTCGACAACGGTCAGTTGCTGATTTCCGGTCGCGGCCTCGCTGGCGAGGCGTTCAAGGATCTCCTGTTCGTCCAGCCGCATGGCGCTGCCAGCCGCCCGCCGAAGGGCGCGATCGGCGTCGCCATGGTGATGCCCGGCCGGCGCACGCAGGCAATGCTGATGGGCATCGAGCACGCCTCGCACCGGCCGGATATTCCGGACGGCGCATCGGCGCTCTACGACGCCAGCGGCAACATCATCAAACTGTTCGCGGGAGGGGTGACCATGGATTTCGGTTCGCGCACTATCACCCTGACCGGGGGCACCTGGAACCTGAAGGGCAACCTGAACGTCGACGGCGACATCTTCGCCACGGGGTCGATCATCGACACCACCGGCAACACCAACCACCATTCGCACTGATGATCCGCATCGTTCCGCTCACAGGCGACGGCGAACCGCTGCTGTCACCCGACACCATATGGGACGGCACCAGCGGCGATTGGGCGCTGGCCGGCGACGATAAGGCCAATGCCGGAGGTCTGCGTGCACGGGCAGAGCTGGCGACTGCTGTCCTGCTCTGCCTGATGACCGACGCCCGCGTCGAGCCGGACGAGCTGCCGCCCGAAGAACAGAACCGCGGCTGGGCCGGTGACAGTTTCGACCTGCGCACCGACCTCGGCGAAACGCCGATCGGCTCCAAGCTCTGGCTGTTGCGCCGCTCGACCGCAAGCGACGCCACCGCTCTGCGGGCGGAGGATTACGCGCGCGCCGCGCTGCAAACCCTTGTCGATCAAAAGGCGGTGTCATCTGTCGACGTGGTCGCCACCGCCGATCCGGCGCAGCGCCGCATCGACCTCGTCATCACCTTGAAGGACCGCGAAGGCGCGGTCGTGTTCGACCAGCGCTTCGGCGTCCTGTGGGAGCAGATGCGTGGCCTGGACCGTCCTCTAGCCGCCGACTGATGGAGCAAATGGTGCAGACGCAACTCAACAAGGTCGAACGCGAACCGGCCACAGGCCGCAAGCCCGACCGGGCGTCGGGCACGTTTGCCCGCCCCGCCGGAGCGCCAGGCGGCGACGCCGCCGATGCGGCGCGTGAGGCATAGCCAATGCCCTGGACCGTCCTCTCGCCAACTGAGATATCGACCCGGCTGCGCGGTGCCTTGCGCCGCTATCTGCCTGGATCCGATGCGCTGGTGTCGCCGAACAATCTGACCGCGATCGTCAAGATGGTCGCGGCCGGGCTGCACGACATGCATCTGCGCGCCGCCTGGCTCTACGAGCAGATCTTCGCCACGACAGCCAGCGTGCAGCACCTCGAGCGCCACGGCGCGGAGTACGGCATCTATCGGCGCCCGAAGTCGCGCGCCGGAGGCTATGTCACGCTGAGCGGCTATGCCGACACGATCTATCCGGCCGGCATCGGCTTCGTCTACAACAGCCGCCTCTACCGTTCGGCATCGGACGCCCGCTCCGACCTGGTGGGGCTGGTCACACTTCTGGTCCTGTCCGACGACTATGGTGCGGTCACCAACATTGCGGCCGGCGAGACGATGCAGCGCGCCGACCCGACGCAATTCCCCAATCTTGACCTCGATGCTAGCGTGGCAGCTGCCGGCATTGGCGGCGGCGCCGATACCGAGACCGATGCCAGCCTGCGCGCCCGCATCCTCGACCGCAAGCGGCGGCCGCCACAGGGTGGGGCTTATTCCGACTATGAGCGCTTCGCCCGCGAAGTCCCCGGCGTCTCGCAGGCCTGGGCCTTGCCCTTCGCCGACGCGCCGGGAACGGTCGGTGTCTGGTTTCTGTTCGATGGCCGCGTCAACGGCATTCCCGAGGCCGGTGACATCTCCATCGTCCAGGAGGCGCTTGAAGCGCGCCGCTTGATCCGTGCGGGCCTGTCGGTATCGGCGCCAGTTCCCGTCAATCTCGACATTACCATCGCCGGCCTTGCCCTCGACACGGTGCAGACCCGGTCGGCCATATCGGCCTCGATCGCGGCCATGCTGCTAGCGCGAGGAAGACCAGGTATCTCGACGGCTCCCTTCACGCTGTCGCGGTCGTGGGTGTCGGAAGCGGTCAGCAAGGCTGTCGGCGAGGACCGGCATGTCCTGATCGATCCCTCAGGCGACATCACCTATATCGACGGCAAGATGCCGGTCCTCGGCACGGTGTCCTATGTCTGATCCGGCCCCCATTGGTCCGGCAACCCGCTGGCCGCCATATCTCGGCGAGGACGAGCGGGCATTCTTCCATTTCGCCCCGGAAGACACCTCCATTGCCGTACCCGACCAGTCCGACATCCTGGCCGATCCGGATGACGAAACGTCCGGCGGGTTCCTGACGGCATTGCTGCCGAGAGGCGCCGCATGGGGCACCCCCGACAACCAGGCGCTTGATCCGCTGTCGGTGCTTGCCCGCTTCTGGCGCGCGATCGGTTCCGGACTTGGCGACGCCTACCGCGCTTTGTTCGGGGTTGCGCTGGAATCGACGGCGGTCACCATCGTCAATTCGCTGGATGATTGGGAAATCGAGTACGGCCTGCCGGACCCATGCCTCGGTCCCGACCAGACGATCGACATGCGCATGCGCTCGCTGCTGCTCAAGATCCGCTCGGGCGGCACCATCACCCCCGCCGACTTCATCCAGCTCGCGGCCGATGCCGGATACACCATCACGATCGAGGAACCCGAGCCGTTCTGCATGGGCGGTTCCGAAATGGGCGGCAATGACGAGTTGAGCGGCGGCGAACCCGTCCAGTATGTCTGGATCGTCAGCGTGCCCAACGTACCGGTCTACGACTTCCACATGGGCGAGGCCGAAATGGGCTTGACGCCCTTCGGCGACCTTGGCCTGCCCGCCGATCTCATCTGTCTGTTCAGAGCGATGAAGCCGGCCTGGACGACTGTCATCTTCTCCGTCTGAAACGAGGATCACATGAAATTCGTCAATCCGCGCAACGCGCCGGAAAGCAACACGCGCGTCCCCTATTGGGATGCCAACCGCACGGCCGGTCTCATTGGCGCCATTCCTCCCGCCAAGCTGGTCAATGACCTTCAGGATGAGATCCTGAAGGTGATCACCCAAGCCGGCCTGACCCCAGATCCGGCAGATCCGACCCAGCTGTGGCAGGCGCTTTCGCTCCTGCTCGCGCAGGTCGTTGCCGGCGTGTCGCCGCCCATCACGGTCGCGCCCGGCATTATCGCTATGCACGGATCGGCCACGCCGCCCGCCGGTTGGCTCAAATGCAATGGCCAGGCTGTAAGCCGCACGACCTTTGCGCCGCTGTTCGCGGTGATTGGCACCACCTGGGGCGCAGGCGACGCGGTCTCCACCTTCAACGTGCCCGACTTCCGTGGCGAATTCGTGCGCGGCTTTGACGATGGCCGCGGCATCGACGCCGGCCGCACGCTGGGGTCATTCCAGGATTGGTCAACGGGCGCGCCGAAGAACGATACGGTGCAGAAGCTCAACGCCAGCGGCTCGCTAACGGCGCTGACCGGCGGCGGCAACATACCCGGCGGCGCAACCAATCCCTCCAGGCTCGGCTTCGCAAGGGTGAGCAAGACCGGCGAGGCCGTGACGCATTCGGCGGTCGATAGCAATTACAGTGGTTTCGAGATGGACATCATCAACGTTGTGACAGGCGACGCAGAGACCAGGCCGCGCAACAAGGCTGCCCCCTTCATCATCAAGACCTGATCGCCGCTTTCCTCCGGCCCTCTGTCCTCGCGCAAGGATCGAACCATGCCCGTGCCTGACCTGTTTGGCATTCTCGATGCCGTCAAGAAACTGACCGCCCCAGCCGGTATGGAGGCGGTCCACCAGGATGGGTTCTCCTGGCCGCGCAACGGCCTGACCTATGGAGATTCCACCAAGCTGACGACGGACGACTGGAGCCGCGTCATCGGCAATCTCCGCGGCCTTCTGGTTGGCTCCGGTGTCGATCTGAACACGCTCGACCCGGCCTCGCCGATGTTGTTGCGCACCGTTCTGGTCAACTACATCATCGCCAAGCTTGCGGATGTCCTGCCCGGTTACATCAATGACAACTCCACCACCATCGCTGCCGGCATTATCGCCGATCCGGCCTTTGCTGGTATTCTCGGCTCGGCGCTGGGCGCCCTGTCCTTCAAGTTCGCCACGGCCACGGCCGACGCCGATCCAGGCAACGGCATGTTTCGTCTCAACGCCGCGCCGGCCAGCGCGACGGCGGCCTATCTCGACAATCTTGACGCCTATGGCGTGACCGTCTCGGGCGCACTCGACGGTTGGGATGACAGCACGAACACGATCCGCGGCACCCTCACGCTTGGCCCCGTCACCAATCCAGCCGTGCATTACACCTACAATGTCACCGGCACGGTGGTGGACGGCACCGGTTACCGCAAGCTGACCTTGGCCTACATTTCCGGCTCTGGCACGATTCCCGCAGGCGCGCCCTGCTGGCTGGTCTTCAACCGTGCCGGCGACAAGGGCGACTTTGCGGGACCGGCGGTGTCGATTGCGGATAACCTCGTCAGCTTCAATGGTACGACAGGAAAGGCCGGTAAGGACAGCGGCGTCAAGGCAAGCGATGTCGCACAAGGGCCAGCCTCGGCGGTGAACAGTAATCTTGCCGGCTTCAACGGCACGGGCGGCAAGTCTCTTAAGGACAGCGGTGTGGCGGCGGCAAACGTCGCGCTGCTGAATGCGTCTAATACCTTCACCGCCACTCAAAACGTCCAGCTTGGCGCGGGGCAGGCTATAGGCGTCGTTGGTGGCGCCGGCGGTACTGCGGGCTTTCTCATCAACGCTCCTACCGGGGTGGGCAACGCAGCCTTTGTATCCTTTAACCGGAGCGGCGCTTTCGCCGGAAACTTCGGCATCGACACCGACAACAAATGGAAGGTCGGCGGTTGGTCAATGGGCGCGGTTGCGTATGAAATCGTCCACATGGGCAACTACACCAGCCTCCTCGACGCCCGATATGTTGGCCAGGCGTTCTCTACCCTGAGCGCCAAACCAACCACGCTCGCAGGGTATGGGATCGGCGATCTCAATACGTCGATAGCCGCCATGCCCGTTGGTGGAGTAGGGACCTATGCCTTCTTAGGCACCAATCCAGGGGTGGATATTACGACTGGCTCGATCGTAGCAGGCAGCGGTCTTCGTTATACCCACGCGGGCGGATTTGTTGGGGCTGGTGCCGGCACGCCGTCTGGGAGTTGGATGGCAATGGGCCTCACCGTCAGCGGTGGTGGCCCCGGTGGTGCTTCCCTATTTAGGAGGGTGTCTTAGTGGACTACCGCAACGCAAAGTTTAGTGCCTCCGGCACTATTGATTGCGAGATCGAGCAGCAGACACTTGGCTGGATACCGTTCACAGCCTCGCCGGATGATAGTGAGGAACTGGGCCGCGAGATATTCGCATCGGCGTCCCTTATTGCCGCGCCATACGACCCGGAGACCGACTTTCAAGCCCGCCCCATAGTGCGGAAATCTACCGTCCAAGCGCGCATCATCGACGCTGGCAAGATGCAGGACGCCTATGCTGCCCTGGCCGCAAACGCCGTCTATTTCGCCAGGTGGTTCGCGCCGGATCGGCCGGAAGTCTACTGTGACGATCCTGACGCAGTCGGGCTTATCATGGCCCTCGGGTTGGACCCGACAGTAATCCTGGCGCCACAGTAATCTTCCACTATCAAGCCGCTTTGATGGAGCGTTTGCGTTGCCGCAGCCTGCCCAAAATGAAAGAGTTGATGGCAGAGCGCACGTCCAACCTTCCGCCATCGACTTTCTGCGCTACGACTTGGTGCCTCACATGGAGAACTTTGATTTCGTTGCGTCTGGAAGCAACGAACAGATTGATGGCTTCTTCCGGCCTCGTTTCGATCGGTTGTTGCCGTTCCCAGGCGTAATCGTCCCAGATAATGGTCCCGCCATTCTTGAGTAGAGGCCACGCCAGAAGAGAATCGACGTGGACCGCGTCCCGCTCGTGGGCACCGTCGATATAGATCAGGTCATAAGTTCTTTTTTGGTCCTGCAGGTCGATCAACGCCTTGCTTGAAATCGACTTCAGCTTTGTGACGCGCCCGGCATACGAGGCCGTGTTGGCATCGAAGCGCTGTTCTATTCGGTTCACTGGAGGGCCGGGCGAATGCGTAACTTCGGGCGGCGGACTTGCCCACGGATCGATGCATGTAATCCGCGACAGGGGGCAGTACTCAAGAAAAAAGATCGCGGACCGTCCTTCCCAAGATCCGATTTCCAAGATGTCGAGAGGTCGATTCCGCATACTTGCAAGGCAAGCGCTCCAGACAGGGAAATTATTAGACGTCCAATCGGTGGAAAATTCTTTCCCCTCGTACCACTTAGAAAAATCGACCATTACTTGTTTCCTCGATTCCCGGCTGGTCTGTAAGCGCTGTCCCGTTGGCACCTTTCGCGCGTTGTCGTGAGCGACGATGCTCGGTGCCTTTGAGGGCTTCGACACATGACGATTTCAGAGCTTACGCTTAAGTCCAGGGACGAGGAGCCGGTTCGACGGCTTGAGATATTCACGGGTT
>NZ_JBFTRA010000010.1:0-5000 GCF_056399285.1 Mesorhizobium sp. 01N446
TTGTGGCTTCGGGGCCGTCCGAGTGTCGCTTACGCGGCTCTGTCCGAGTGTCGCTTACGCGGCTCTCTTGAATTTCGCGGAGGGCAGTCTTAGAAGCAAACTTCTTCGTCGCCAGCGGCGCACCGCCCTCGTTCGTGAGGCGTATATAGTCGCCACCTCAGCAAACTGTCAACAGCCATCTCAGATGTTTTTTCGATTTCTCGCAGAGAAATCCACAACGCGAAATTCGTGAGTTGGCTTTGCTGAATTTCGAATGATGTACCGCCAAGGATCAATCCTGCCCAGGCTAGCCATAACGCAACCGCTGGCCGCGTAGGATCGGCCCTAAAACCGCCTGTCCTTGCGGTGGTCGACCCTGTGGAAACGGCGCTTCAGAGCCGGTCCTCCAGCAGTTCCGGCGTGATGTTCCGCCCCGCGTAGAAGATTCCCAGGACCAACACCCGTTCTCCTTCGACAGCGAACGCGATGCTGACGGCGCGCCGGTAACCAACAATCCGCAGCCCGTGCATGATCTCGACCCGCTCTGTGCCGCGCTGTGGAAAAGTCGATAGGCCGAGGCAATGGTCGCGGATGCAGGCAACGAAATTCCAGGCGATCGCCGGCGACGCGCGCTCGGCTATGTCGTCATAGAGCTGTCCGAGTTCAGCTTCAGCCATTGGATGGAAGACAATCCGGTACTCCACCCCCTACTTGGCTTTCGCCTGCTTCGCGCGATGGCGCGCTTCCAGCCGGGAAAACACCATGTCGGCGGGTATCCCCTTTGCCGGATCCTGGTGGAGCTCCGTCAGGCGCCCCGGGATTTCCTCGCGCAGCCATCTCTCCCGCTCCGCCTCGAAATCCTCGAGCATGCGCAGGCCGGCGCGGACAACCTCACTGGCATTGTTGTAGCGACCTGATTCGAGCTGCTTTCTGATGAAGCTCTCATAGTGATCGTTCAGAGCGTAGTTGGGCATGGCAACCTCTGGGAAAATGTCCGGCCATAGGAACATAGCAATAGATGTCAGCTATTGCCAGAATTTGTCGATTCGGCCGCACTCCGCCTTGGATCTGGATTGTTCCGCAGGACTTGGCTCGCCGGCTCGGCACAACCGAGATGTCGCCTCAGCCCCGATGACGCTGGCGCGATCGAGGAATCAGGCCCGCAATCGACGGCTCCGACGATCTGTTTTCTCCCATACAAGCGGGACGACAAGCACTGAGGCCGGCCAAGAAAGAGGCCCGCCGGCGAAATTCGTTTCGCATTTGGTTGGGTCGCTGCTCCGATTCGGCTTTCACTGCTCGCTTCGGCTCTGGAAGAGGCTGAGTTCATCCGCCGCACCCGCCGAAACCTCGTCTCGGGTCCGGGGAGTGAATCGACGATGACTATCAGTCGAAATGCGACGGCCCGCCGGGCTTGAGCCAGACGGGCCGTTTGTGATTTGGTTTTGGGGAGGCTTTGCGTTTTTGTCCCGCGGGGGCTTCGGCTCCTTGCGGGCGCCTGCGCCGGAGCAAATCGCCGAGCATTGTGATCTGGATACAAAAACGGCCCGCTGGCTTGAGCCTAGCGGGCCGTTGAATGTTGGTTGCGGGGACAGGATTTGAACCTGTGACCTTCAGGTTATGAGCCTGACGAGCTACCGGGCTGCTCCACCCCGCGCCACCTCTAGGCAAGCGCTTGCTTGCCGAACTAGGCAAGCGCTTGCTTGCCGAACTAAGCAAGCATTTGCTTGCTGAACCAGGCAAGCGCCTGCTTGCCGAACTAGGCAAACGTTTGCTTGCTGAACTGAGCAAGCGTTTGCTTGCTTTGGACGTAAGCGCACGCCTATGACGACGCTAGCCTACAAATCGGTAGATGGCTCACCAAATGAAAGGGCCGCTTACGCGGCCCGTGGTCCCTTGGCGGGCCTTGTCGTAGAGAGAAGATTTCACTGACATCCGCTTCGGCAAAACGCACGTTGTTCGAGAAGCTTTTTGAGCGAAGGAGCATAGAGAGACATCGGCAGCAGCGCTGTCGGGTTGCCTCTCGGGCTGTTCGCTGGTCTTTGTTGTGCCATCCATCGTATTTCACGATGAGCATAAGGAATGAGAACGATCAAGCCGATCGAACTATTAGTACCGGTAAGCTTCAAGCGTTGCCGCTCTTCCACACCCGGCCTATCAACGTGGTCGTCTTCCACGGTTCTCAGGGAATACTCGTTTTAAGGTGGGTTTCCCGCTTAGATGCCTTCAGCGGTTATCCCGTCCGGATATAGCTACCCTGCTATGCGGCTGGCGCCACAACAGGTCCACCAGAGATCCGTCCATCCCGGTCCTCTCGTACTAGGGACAGATCCTTTCAATATTCCTACACCCACGGCAGATAGGGACCGAACTGTCTCACGACGTTCTGAACCCAACTCACGTACCGCTTTAAATGGCGAACAGCCATACCCTTGGGACCTGCTCCAGCCCCAGGATGCGATGAGTCGACATCGAGGTGCCAAACAACCCCGTCGATATGGACTCTTGGGGGTCATCAGCCTGTTATCCCCGGCGTACCTTTTATCCGTTGAGCGATGGCCCTTCCACGCGGGACCACCGGATCACTATGACCGACTTTCGTCTCTGCTCGACTTGTCAGTCTCGCAGTCAGGCAGGCTTATGCCATTGCACTCAGCGAACGATTTCCGACCGTTCTGAGCCCACCATCGCGCGCCTCCGTTACTCTTTAGGAGGCGACCGCCCCAGTCAAACTACCCACCATACATTGTCCCGGACCCGGATAACGGGCCGCGGTTAGACATCCATAGTAATAAGGGTGGTATTTCAAGGGTGGCTCCACCTGAGCTGGCGCCCAGGTTTCAAAGCCTACCACCTATCCTACACATGCCACTACGAATGCCAATGTAAAGCTATAGTAAAGGTGCACGGGGTCTTTCCGTCTAACCGCAGGAACCCCGCATCTTCACGGGGAATTCAATTTCACTGAGTCTATGCTGGAGACAGCGGGGAAGTCGTTACGCCATTCGTGCAGGTCGGAACTTACCCGACAAGGAATTTCGCTACCTTAGGACCGTTATAGTTACGGCCGCCGTTTACTGGGGCTTCGATTCAGAGCTTGCACCCCTCCTCTTAACCTTCCAGCACCGGGCAGGCGTCAGACCCTATACGTCGTCTTGCGACTTCGCAGAGCCCTGTGTTTTTGATAAACAGTCGCTACCCCCTGGTCTGTGCCACCCTCCTCTGCTTGCGCAGAAAAGGGTCACGCTTCTTCCGAAGTTACGCGTGCAATTTGCCGAGTTCCTTCAGCATAGTTCTCTCAAGCGCCTTGGTATACTCTACCAGACCACCAGTGTCGGTTTCGGGTACGGTTTATAAGGAGGAGCTATTTCCTGGAACCACGCAGCAGCCCGTTCAATCCGATAAGATTGGACTACCTCAATGATCCGTCACTACCTCCAAGCCCACGAATATTAACGTGGTTCCCATCGACTACGCGTTTCCGCCTCGTCTTAGGGGCCGGCTAACCCTGCTCAGATTAGCTTTAAGCAGGAACCCTTGGTCTTTCGGCGGGGGAGTCTCTCACTCCCCTTACGTTACTCATGTCAGCATTCGCACTTCTGATACCTCCACCACCCCTCACGGGTATGGCTTCATCAGCTTACAGAACGCTCCGCTACCGCTCGTATTGCTACGAACCCTAAGCTTCGGTGTATGGCTTTAGCCCCGTTACATTTTCGGCGCAAAGACCCTTATTTAGACCAGTGAGCTGTTACGCTTTCTTTAAATGATGGCTGCTTCTAAGCCAACATCCTGGTTGTTTTGGGATCCTCACATCCTTTCCCACTTAGCCATAACTTGGGGACCTTAGCTGTAGGTCAGGGTTGTTTCCCTTTTCACGACGGACGTTAGCACCCGCCGTGTGTCTGCCGACTAGTACTCCCAGGTATTCGGAGTTTGGTTAGGTTTGGTAATCCGGTGAGGACCCCTAGCCCATCCAGTGCTCTACCCCCTGGGGTATTCGGTCGACGCTCTACCTAAATAGATTTCGCGGAGAACCAGCTATTTCCGAGTTTGATTGGCCTTTCACCCCTAGCCACAAGTCATCCCGAACTATTGCAACAGTTATGGGTTCGGTCCTCCAGTAAGTGTTACCTTACCTTCAACCTGCTCATGGCTAGATCACTCGGTTTCGGGTCTAATGCGACGAACTGAACGCCCTGTTCAGACTCGCTTTCGCTGCGCCTACACCTAGCGGTTTAAGCTTGCTCGTCACACTAAGTCGCTGACCCATTATACAAAAGGTACGTGGTCACCCTTGCGGGCTCCCACTGTTTGTAGGCAATCGGTTTCAGGTACTCTTTCACTCCCCTTGTCGGGGTGCTTTTCACCTTTCCCTCACGGTACTAGTTCGCTATCGGTCATGCACGAGTACTTAGGCTTGGAGGGTGGTCCCCCCAATTTCAGACAGGATTTCACGTGTCCCGCCTTACTCGAGGACGATTGATTGCATTACGCGTACGGGGCTGTCACCCACTATGGCCCTACTTTCCAGAAGGTTCCGCTTGTCTCTCAATCGCCACTGGCCTGGTCCGGGTTCGCTCGCCACTACTTCCGGAGTCTCGGTTGATGTCCTTTCCTACGGGTACTTAGATGTTTCAGTTCCCCGCGTTCGCCACTTTACCCCTATGTATTCAGGGTAAGTTACCTATTATCGATACTTGGAAACCACAGCAGCAGATCGCTCTGCTACTCTGATTTTCCAAGCACCTTAGGTGGGTTTCCCCATTCGGAAATCTACGGATCAAAGGGTATTCGCACCTCCCCGTAGCTTATCGCAGCGTATCACGTCCTTCATCGCCTGTGCATGCCAAGGCATCCACCAATTGCCCTTAAGACACTTGATCGTTCTCATTGCCAATGCCCATCCGCGCAATCCGAAGGATTGTCGCCTGGGCCAAATCCTGTGCGGGATTTGACCCGATGTCATTGGCACAAAAAGACCAGCTTCTCGAGATCGGTTCGAGGGCGCGGTTAGGCAA